>JBBRCE010000003.1:0-173120 GCA_038205115.1 Pirellulales bacterium | reverse complement strand
TGCGACAGAGAAATCGGCCGACGAAAAGAAACCCGACGAAAAGAAACCCGACGAAAAGAAACCCGACGAAAAGAAACCCGACGAAAAGAAACCCGACGAAAAGAAACCCGACGAAAAGAAACCCGACGCGTCGGTGCCCGCCAAAGCCGCCACGCCAGCGGCAAAAACCTCCTCGCCCGCGAAGAAGGATGGTGCAAGTCAGGCTCGCGCATTCGCAGCCGGATTGGCCGCCCATACGCAGAGCAACTCTCTGCTCGAAGTTGCCACGGCGGGACTGCTGTTGAACCTTGACGACGCCAAGAAAGACGACGCCAAGAAAGACGACGCGACCGCGCCGTCAGAACCCAAAGCTGACGATTCCAAAAAGACCGATGACGCTAAGAAGACCGACGATCCCAAAACCGGCGATGAAGCCAAAACCGGCGACAAGCCGCCGGCCGGCTTGCAAGAAAAGAAGCCGGATCCCGACGACGTGCCGGACGATAAAGACTCGCAGTACGAGCCGCTCAACAAAAAGAATAAGAAAACCATTCGCGACATTCTGGCCCGCGGTCTGGCTCAAAAACAAATGCGCGAAGCCATGGATGACTTGCAGAAGGTCATGACCAAGTACAACCGCGAGTATCTCAGTTCGCGTGGCAGCAAGACCAAAAAACTCAGTCCGGCAGATTTCTCGCTGATTCGCACGAAGTACCACCTAGATGCGCCGGCCGAGACCAGCCTGGTCGACATGGAAGAACTGGTGAAAAGTTACGACATCGGCAAGTCGTACAATCAGCGGCCGTTGGCTTACATGGCCTTCGATAGCAAAACGCTCTTTACGCCGATGCTCTCGGGTGACAATGGCGGCAGCACTTACGTCTCGTGGAATACAGGCGTGGAAGCGGAACGCGTGCCGGCCTTTGTCGATTTGCAAAAAGATGACGAAGTCACCAACCTGTGGAAGTTAGAGCGGGCCCGCGAACTGGCCAAGAAATTCGCGGACAGCTACGCCGACAAAGTTCGCAAGAGCAAGAAATCCTTGGAGGAATACGTCAAAGCCGATTCCGACTCGCCAGCCATCACCAAGGAACTCGGTCCCTTCACCTGGCTCACCAAGGGCAGCGTAGGCAGCACCACGGCAGCGGCTGAACCGCGACTTTCCGAAGTCTCGGGCGTGGAATACGCCGGGCTCGATTTCATGAAAGCCTGTTACGACCTCAGTCCCGACGGCATCGGCGTGGCGGTCAATCAGCCGCTCACCGATTACTACGTGGTGCAGTTGGTCAAACAGTCGCCTGAGGCGATGTTGCAGATCACGTTTAGCGTCATGGCCGCGCGCGATCAATATTCGCGCGATGCCCAAGCCGGCAGCGACGACCGCCGCCAAGTGGCGCAAACCTGGTTGAATCAGTTGCGTCAGCAGATGGAGCTTAAATGGACGAGCAATGCCACAAACCGTCGCGCGACAAACAACGAAAGCGACAACAGTAGCGACGAAGATTACTAACTCTCTGGCCCCGCAGCGGCCGTGGCGACAACCAAACCCGCGCGTCAACCGTGGCAGGCAAGATGCCGTCCTCATTCCGACATGACAGAAATCCTTCCGCCGGGACAACAATTGGCCGCGCCTGCGCGTTGGCCAATCGTGGGCGAACGATTGCCGGCCGCCAGTGACCAGCCCTGGTCGCTGACCATCGCCGGCTTGGTGCAGAGCGGGCGCTGCTGGTCGCTGGACCAACTGCAATCGCTGCCGCAACTGTCCGCCACGGTCGATATCCACTGCGTCACCCGCTGGTCTAAGCCCTGCATGCAATGGTCGGGCGTTCTGCTGGAGCGTTTGTTGGACGCGGTGGGCGTGTTGCCGGAAGCGAAATTCGTCAGTCTGATTGCCCGCAGCGCGCGTCAGCACAGTACGTCGGTTCCGCTGGCCGACGCACTTTCGTTGGGGGCGATCGTGGCGCTTGGCTGCCAGGGACAACCGCTGGAGATTGCGCACGGCGGGCCGATTCGGCTGGTCATGCCGGGGCGCTACTTCTACAAAAGTCTGAAATGGCTGCAGCGGATCGAATTGCTACAACACGACCGGCTCGGTCATTGGGAAGCAACGGCCGGCTACCATAACGGCGCGGACCCCTGGGCCGAGCAGCGATATTTGGCCAGCGATTTGGATCGTCGACAGGTTGCTCAGTTGTTAGTCTCGCGCAATCTGGCTGGGCGCGAACTACGTGGCTTTGACGCCGCGGGCCACACGCTGATTGGTCTCAACGCCCGCGCGGCGCTGCTCCGGGACGCCAATTTTTCTCATACCGATCTGCAACGCAGTTGTTTCGACGGCGCGAATTTGTCAAACGCGCACTTGCCGCATGCCAACTTGCAAGGCGCGTCGCTGGTCAACGCCGACTTGGAGGGCGCGGACTTCACCGGCGCGGACTTGCGCGGCGCAAACTTCAACGGCGCCTTTCTGACCGCCGCCACGTTTGTGTCGCCGGACTGGCCCGCGCCTGCGGCGCACGTCGCCAAGATCGACGCGCAAACGCAATTCGATTCCGCAGCGCTGCAGCAACTGATGCCGCAGCAAGCCGAGTTCCTATCACGTGCGCTCGACCGACCACTGACTTAACGATGCCCCTGTTTGCAGAAACTTTTGCCGAGCGTTTTCCCGGCCGCGCCGCCGCCTGGCAATTGCGGACGCAAACGCTCACCTTGCCGGCTCTACCGCGGCTGATGGGCATTGTAAACGTTACGCCTGACAGTTTTTCCGATGGCGGCGAATTTTTTGACCCAGGCAAGGCGATTGACCACGCGCTACAACTCGTGGCGGCCGGCGCCGATCTGCTCGACATCGGCGGCGAAAGCACGCGGCCCTATGCCACCCCGATTGCTGCCGGCGAAGAATTGCGACGCGTGCTGCCGGTGGTCACCGCGTTGGCCAGGCAAACCCGCGTGCCGCTGTCGATCGATACCTCCAAAGCCTCGGTGGCGCGGGCCGCCATCGACGCCGGAGCACAGATCATTAACGACATCACCGCGCTGTCCGGCGATCCGGAAATGATCGCGCTCGCTCGGCAAACCGAAGTCGGCGTCTGCGCCATGCACATGCAAGGCACGCCGCAAACCATGCAAGACAATCCGCAGTACGAAAATATCGTGCAGCAGATTTTCGATGTCCTGCTGACGCGGCGCGACGCACTGCTCGCGGCCGGAATTTCGCCGGCACGCCTCTGCCTGGACCCGGGCATTGGTTTCGGAAAAACGCACCAGCACAATCTCACGCTGGCTGCCCATTGCTGGCAATTTCACCAGCTTGGCTGCCCGTTGTTGGTGGGCTACTCGCGCAAAGGCTTCATCGGCAAACTGCTAGGGCCAGACGTCAGCGACCGAACGTTTGGCAATGTGGGGCTGGCCTGTGCGTTGGCACTACAAGGCGTGCAAATCTTGCGCGCGCACGACGTGGCCGCCACGCGGCAAACGCTGCGGTTGTTTACCGCAGCCGGCGGCCAAGATGGCACACCGGCAAACGTGAGTTAGCAGCGGTTGGTTGCTTTGCAGCAACTGAACTGCGTCATTCGTCCAGCAGTTTGGCAAGCTTCTTGGGCAAGTCTTGCCGGGCGTCAAAATCAATCACTTTGCCGTCCTTGCCAATCAACCACATGCAGGGGATGGCGTCGATGCCGTATTTGCGGCCATAAACGTTTTCCCACTGCTTGCCATCAAAGTATTGCGGCCAGGCCATTTTCTTGTCTTCGACGAATTTCTCCAGCCGATCTTTGTTGCTGTCGAACGAGATGCCGATGACTTCCAATCCTTTGTCGTGATACTTTTCGTTGAGCTCAATGACTTCCGGCAGGCCAGCCACGCACGGTCCGCACCAGGTCGCCCAGAAGTCAACCAGCACCACCTTGCCGCGCAGCTTTTCCAGATCGACCTCGCGACTATCGATCGCGGTGAATTTCATTTCCAGCGGCGACTTTTGCAGGTCCAGCAGGACTTTGATTTGCGCTAGCTTTTTCTCGGCGATTTGAGCAATCTCCTTGACGTCGCTCTTTGACAGCTTTTCGAGGGCAGCGGCGGCCTTGGCTTTGTCGCCCCGAGCCACCGACGAAACGACCATGTTGGCCAATTGGCCGTTTGCTTTGGAATCCGGAAATGCGGCGATATGATCGCTGACCAACTTGGTCAGTTCTTCGGGCGACGCGCCGCGCATGCTGAGTTGCACCACGGCCATGCTGCTGCGCTCGCGAACCGTGGCGTCGGCATCTTTGGCGGCCATAATTTCCGCCATGCCGTCCTTGGCCGCCTTAACGGCCGCTTCGTCACCGCCGCGACCTTTAAAATCGTGCAGAATCTCGAAGAAACGCAGACTCCAGCGGGCAGGATGGTCCGGGTTTTTGGCGATGAAGTCGGCCTTTTCCTTGGCAAAGCTGTCGTCGCCGCGCATGCCTAACAGTTCAATCCGCTTGGCCCATTGGTCGGGCGTTTCGGTCTTCTCCGGCTTGGCGTCCTTCTCGTCCTTACTGGGCTTGTCGTCCTTGTCAGCCTTTTCTGTTTTGGTCGGTGCGTCGGCTGCGTGAGCTGACGTTGTTCCAACAGTCAGGTAAGCGATGCAGGCTACCGCCAAAGCAAAGCAGTAGAGTTCCGATTTCTTCGCGACGCGAGACATCTTAAGGCTCCGAAAATGGTCGTTTTGACCGAAGTTGATTTTCTTGGACCGTGGCTACCAATATAAAGGGCCTGGCATCGCACACGCAAGCCGTTGACCCCGAACTTGCCGGCGCCAGCGCCAGCGGCCAACAACCACAAACGCCTTAATCGATTTGCCGCCGGCTGAGCTATGGCAAGAGGGGGCAGAACGCCAGTTGACGGGCGCAATACGTTACTTCCGTAGCGGCCAGAGTTGGAAAAAGCCCGTCGTCGCCAGGTTATTCAAAATGTGACGCACATTGACGGCAAAAATCAACGATGCGTCGCGCAGCATGTCTAGCACCTGCGGGCAAGCGGCGACGAATCGGTTTCGAGCCGCGGTGCATGATTCGCTGTTGAAAAACCTGCTGGCGTTTCTAATTTGCGCCGCTGTACGCCACGCGGTTGCACTGGCTACAATGCAGGGCTAGCGTGCCGCTGGCGGTTGCCCAACCCGCGACGGCCAGCCAAAAAATTCGCGTTCTGCCGTCCAACCCCAAAAGGGCAAGTCCGTGGCCGTCTTGCAAGTCATTCAGGGATTGACCCCGGGCCTGGAATTCGAAATTGTGCCGCCGCGCGCCGTGTTGGGACGCCACCCGGAGTGCAACATCATTTTGGATGTGGGCGCCATCAGTCGGCAGCATGCGCAAATCTCGCTGATGGGGGACGATTATTTCGTCGAAGACCTGCACAGCCGCAATGGCACATTCGTTAACGGACAGGAAATCAAAGAGCCGCGCAAACTGATCACTGGCGACAAAGTCAAAATCTGCGACTTGTTGTTTTCGTTTGTCGACCGCAAGTCGCCGCCGCCCACCGTTGAACTGCTCAGCAGAACAGTCGACGATTCCAAGCTGGCCCGCACGGTGCTGGTTGACGATAACGGCGAATCGAATTCCACCATCATGTCCAGCGTCAACGTCAGCACGGACATGCGCACCGCGCGAATCAACGTCAACCCCGAGGCCAAACTACGGGCGCTGATTGAAATCTCGCAAAACTTGAGCCGCGCACTGTCGGTGGACGAGGTGCTGCCAAAGCTGCTCGATAGCCTGTTCAAGATTTTCATTCAGGCCGATCGTGGCTTTATCGTGCTGCGAACCTCGCCCGAGGGCCCGCTGATTCCCAAAGCTGTGCGGCATCGCCGCGCGGATAACGACGAAACCATTCGCATCAGCAAGACCATCGTCAATCAGGCCATGACCAGCAAGCAGGCCATACTTTCGGCCGATGCCGCCACGGATACGCGTTTCGAAATGAGCCAGAGCATTGCCGACTTCCGCATCCGCTCGATGATGTGCGCGCCGCTGATGGATGGCGAGGGCACGGCAATTGGCGTACTGCAAGTCGATACGCTCGACCAGCGCAGCCGATTTACGCAAGACGATCTGGACGTGCTGGCCGGCGTGGCCTCGCAAGCGGCGTTTGCCATCGATAACGCGCAGCTCCACGAGCGTGACGTACGGCAGCGCGGCATGCAGCGCGATCTGGAAATGGCGCATCGCGTGCAGCGCGGCTTGCTGCCTAGCGCGCCGCCACAGGTTGCCGGTTATCACTTTTTCGATTTTTACGAAGCGGCTAACCAGGTCGGCGGCGATTTTTACGATTATATCCCGCTGATGAACGGCCGATTGGGCGTGGTGTTGGCCGATGTTTCCGGAAAAGGCGTCTCGGCCGCGCTGCTGATGGCCAAACTTTCCGCCGATGTTCGTTACTGCCTGGCCAGCGAGCCCGACGCGGCCAAGGCCGTCAATCGCATCAACAGCAGCTTTTGTCAGGCCGGCTGGGAAGATCGATTTGTCACAGCGGTTTTTGCCGTGCTCGATCCCATCAAAAACGAAGTGACCGTGGTCAACGCTGGGCATATGCCACCATTTCTGCGGAGCCAGGCCGGCAGCGTCAGCGCCATCGGTGGCGACCTGGCCGGAATTCCGCTGGGCATTTACGCCGATTACACCTACGAGCCGTTTACCGTCGATTTTGCGCCAGGCAGTTTTCTGACGCTCTTCACCGACGGCATCAGCGAAGCCATGAACACCGCCAACGAACTTTATGGCATGCAACGGCTCGAGAGCCAGGTGGGTAATCAGGCGGCCAACGTCAGCGAGCTTGGACGCCGCATCTTGGACGACGTCAAGCGGTTTGTTGGCGGTCGCGCTCAAAGCGACGACATGTGCCTGGCCTGTTTCGGACGAATTTAAACCGCCCTACGGATAATTGCCGCGCGCGGTTGCGTTGCCCCGCCCGGCGCGGCGATAATGACCGGTGGAACTGCATTTTGACTCGACATCGCCAGCCTCGGTGGGTATAGCATGAGCGCCATCTCCGAAATTCATCAGCGACTTCTGCGCAGCGATCTCTGGCCTGCGGACGAAATCGACACGATGGTGGCCACCTGGAAAGAACAGGCGGCCGTCACCGACGAAGGCGAACAACTCATTGCCTGGCTGGCCGAACATGGCCGCTTGACCGCGTTTCAGGGCGAAGCGATTTTGGCGGGCCAGAACGGTCCGTTTCGTTGCGGGCCGTACGAAGTTCGCGAGCATCTGCTGGCCACCGCTTCCGGCAACGTATTCCGCGCCGTGCATCGCGAGTTCGATCAACCGGTCAGTCTGAAAATCTTTCCGCAAACGCTTTCCGACGATCCGCTCGGCCTGGCGCGCATCCAGCGCGAAGTTCGTGTGGCGATTCAGTTGGATCACCCCAATGTCCTGCGAACCTTCCAGGTCGGTCGGGCCGACAAACTCATCTATCTGGCCTTCGAAGATCTGACCGGTGAAAGTCTGCAAGCCCGTTTGAAGCGCGAGGGCCGCTTGCCGTATCCCGAGGCCTGCGGTCTGATGTCGCAAGCTGCCGCCGCGCTGGAGCATTTGCACCAGCACGAAATCGTGCATCGTGGCGTGCGGCCCAGCGCGCTGTGGATTACGGCCAACGAACAACTGAAATTGCTGGAGTTCACCAACGCCCGCGATTCGCTCGGCTTTCTCGATGAAACGTCCAGCACCGGCTCCAGCCTCCATTTGGAATTGGACTTGGATGACGAAACCATCGATACCGGCGAATATCTCGCGCCGGAGCAGTGGTTGCCGTTGGCCGCCAACGATCCGCTGGGCGATATCTATTCGCTAGGCTGCACGCTCTATCATTGCCTGACCGGCCGGCCGCCGTTTTCCGGCGAGCGCGAGCAACTGGCCGAGCAACACCGCCAAACCGTGCCGCAATTGGTCAATTGGCTGGTCAACGAAATTCCGCAAGGCCTGGCCGACGCCGTGGCCAACATGCTGGCCAAGCTGCCCAGCGAGCGTCCGCAATCGGCCGCCGATGCCGACTGGCTGATTCGTCCGTTTACCGATCACGGCGTGGCGGAACTCAAAACGCCCGAGACCAGTTGGAATCCGGAATACCTATCGTGGGTGCAGAGCATGAACCCCAACTCGGTTTGGGGCGATGAATCCTCAGCCGAACCGGCGGCCGAAATTCCTTCGCAGCTCAGCGAGTTTCTCGACTGGGTCACCGATCGCGCGCGGGAAGATCGCGCGGCCGAAAAAGCCACGCGCCTGGCCGAACGGGCCGCCCGCGATGCCGCCGCTTCGGACGCCAACCGCGCCGCAAAATCCGCCACCTCGGGTTCGTAACCTCGCATGGATCCGTCTCCCCAGATCGCGCGGCTGAATGCCCAGTTCGGAATTCCGCAGCGCGCTCAAGTCGTCGCCGGCCATGGCGGTCTGGCCAAGGTACAGATCGACGCGCCCACCGCCTGCGGCGAAATCTACTTGCACGGCGCACACGTCACCGCCTGGCATCCGCGCGGCGCGGACGAAGTGCTGTTCGTCAGTCAGCAGTCGCTATGGCAAGACGGCAAGGCCATTCGCGGTGGCGTGCCCATCTGCTTCCCTTGGTTTGCCGGCAAGGCCGACGACGCCACGGCGCCGGCGCACGGCGTGGTGCGAACGGTTGGCTGGCAATTGGAATCGATTCACGCGGCGGACGATGCGGTGGTGGTGCGAATGGCCACGGCCAGCGCCGCAACCAGCAAACGCTGGTTTGCCGGCGACTTTCAGGCCGTGCTCCAAGCATCGTTTGGCGCCACGCTGGCGTTGGATCTGACCATTATCAACACGGGCAACGAGCCACTGCGTTACGAAGAAGCACTGCACGCTTATTTTACCGTAGGGCAAATCCAAGCGGTGCGGCTGCGCGGACTCGACGGCGTTGAATATATCGACAAGACCGCCGCCAATCGGCGGCACGTGCAGCAGGGCGAGATTGACATTACGGCCGAAACCGATCGCATTTATCTCAACACGGCCGCCGCGGTCGAGATCGACGACGCCGCGCTCCGCCGCACAATTCGCGTGTCCAAGCAGCATTCGCTGAGCACCGTCGTTTGGAATCCGTGGATTGCCAAAGCCCAGGCGATGGCCGATTTTGGCGATCAGCAATGGCCGCACATGATTTGCGTGGAAACCTGCAACGTCGGCGAGCACGCCGTGCAACTCGCCCCCGGCCAGCAGCACACGCTGCGCATGGCGGTTGATGTCATCGCATAGCTCACGGCCGTTTGCCAGCGCCGGGGTTACTCGTTGCATCTACAGCAGTTCGTCCAACTCGTCTACCAGTTTGCCAAAATGCGCGAGCGCCGTATCCACCGGCCCGGCCAGTTCCATATCGACGCCGGCGCCACGGAGCAGGTCGAGCGGATATTGCGAACAACCGCCGCTCAAAAAGCCCAGGTAATCTTGCAGTTCCGGCCCGCTGCCGCCCAACACGCGCTGCGACAGCGCAATGGCGGCCGACAAGCCGGTGGCGTACTTATAAACGTAAAACGCGCGGTAGAAATGCGGGATGCGGAAACACTCCCATTGCAGTTGGTCGTCGATCTTGAACTCCGCACCGAAGTAAAGTTGCAGCAGGGCGCGATATTCGGATTTCAAGCGATCCACGGTCAGCGGCTCGCCCGCTTCGACCAGCGCGTGCGTGATTTTTTCGAACTCGGCAAACATCGACTGACGGATGATCGTGCCGCGGATGGCGTCGATATCGCGATTGATCAGAAACGCCCGTTGTTGTTTGCTGTCGGCCCGTTCCATCATGTGCCGGCTCAACAATTGCTCGTTGAACGTGCTGGCCACTTCCGCCACAAAAATGGTGTAGTTGTGATATTGATACGGCTGATGCTTGCCCGAGTAGTGGCTGTGCATCGAGTGGCCGGCCTCGTGCGCCAGCGTAAACACGTGATCCAGCACGTCGGTCTGGTAGTTCATCAGGATGTAAGGGTCGCCGTCGAACGATCCTGCGCTGAATGCGCCGCTTTGTTTGCCCTGATTCGGAAAACGATCGCACCAGCCGTTATTCAAACCGTGTTCGAGCACACCGCAATAATCGCTACCGAGCGGGGCCAGCGATTTGACCACCATCTCGACGGCCGCTTGCCAGGAATGTTTGCTTTGCAATTCGCTGAGGATTGGCAGGTAGGTATCGTAAATGTGAATCTGCTTGAGCTTCATCTTCCGACGCCGCAAATCGTAATAGCGATACAAGGCCGGCAAATGGCGATGCACCGATTCGATCAGGTTGTCGTACACGCTGACCGGCACGCGATCCAGAAACAACGAAGCCTCGCGCGCGCTGGGATAATTTCGCGCCTTGGCGTAATACACATCGCGCTGGATGGAACCGGCCAGCGTGGCTGCCAGCGTATTTTCGTGCGCGGTGTACTGCTGATAAAACTGATGAAACGCCTTTTTGCGGACGCCGCGCTGGGGCGATTGCAAAAATGAAGAAAACGTCGACGTGCTGAGTTCGACCTTTTCGCCGTGCTCGTTGCGAACCGCGCCGAACCGCAAATCCGCATCGTTCAACTGGCGAAAAATCTGGTTCGAAGCCTCGGACATTTCCGCCTGCATCGCCAGCAAACGTTCTTCCGGCTGGCCCAGCGTGTGAGGGCGGTACCGCAAAATACGCTCGAGCGACAGGCGATGTTCGGCCAGTTCCGGCGCGGTCAGAAACGTGTCCATCGTTGCGGGCGGAATGGCCATGATCTCCGGCCGCAAGTAACTGCCAGCCTGCCCTGCGCGACTGGCCGCGCTGCGAAAGCGGCCGATCATTCGCTGGTAGGTGCTGTTAGCCTGATCTTCGGCCGTCTTCAAAAACGCGTAGGAACTCAGCCGATCGGCGGCCCGTTCGAAAGCGTTATCGAAGTTCAGGCAGGCGGCCAACCGCGCGGCGCTATGAGCCAACGTGCCGGCGTACTGCTCGTAGTGCGGAATCTCCGTCTCCCAGCGGACGAACTCGGTTTCCCAAGCCTCGTCGCTTGGAAACAAACTGCTGAGATTCCAGCAATCCGTGGCAGGCACTTGATCGCGGGTAGGAAGTTTTTTGACGTGAGACATAGCCAGCCGGGCAGAAAATGAAGAGCGAACCTCCCTCGCGACACGCTGCCGCAATTGCCCGCCATTATCGCCGTCGGCCCGCCGTTTGTCACCCCTCACCGTCGCGCGAACCGCTCACCCCGACCGATCTGGCATCGTCGCTTGCAGGCCGATTCGCCGGAGTAAAACGCGTTTGCGCGCGTCGTTGCCTTATTCGCGCCGGGCACCACTGCTGCGTCCGGCAGTCCCGCCGTTATTTAGTGACCCTAATTCTCCGGAACCTCGGAGGTGTTCCAGCGGTCGAAGTCGGCTGTGTTACGGTCTTTTCGAAACTGCGTAATCAAACGCCAGTACAAGAGGCCGGCAATGAATACTGTCGGAGTGAGCTGCATTTAGTAAGTCTGAGCAACGATGAATCCTGCGATGCAACCAAGTAAACATGTCAACCACAATTAGCCGCTCAAGCTGAATTGCCATTGAAAACGAAAGTTGCTCACAGACAAAGCCAACGCTGCGATGAAAAACCAGTTGGCCAAAAACGGCAACCAACGAAAATCGAAAATATCGGCATCCCCGGCAAAGAGCCAGGGACTGGCCTCCCAAAATAAGAATCCGGGCGCCTCCGTTGATAGACCGCGCTTTACAAAGACGCACGGCCAACCGTGTAACTGTATGCCAAAGGGATAAGCACGAAATGCAAATATACGACTACGTAAATTCAGCAATAGCGACGCAATCGCTGTGAATGTAAAAGCAGTGCATCGAAAAACATTTCGAATCGTGCTGGATTTGTCGCGCTTAAGCCACTCCGAGCGTCCCCGGCTGAAATTCACTCTGCTCGAATTACATGGGATGTCCACGCAACCGGATAGCGTTCATCTCCTATCTGGCCGCGTTGATTTCACCGGGGTCCGCCGCTGCCCGAATCGGGGTCGAGTCGATTTCCCGTCGCGTAATCGCCGAATCGAAATGCCCGCCCGCAGTTGGCTCGCATTTTAACGCACGACGGTTCAGGGCTGCAATCAGTTCGAGCGCTGCCCGGTTCGCGCGTGCGGTCTGGCTGCGCATTCCGCCTGCGACGTTTGCGGCTGGCCACATGCATCCTCTGTTGCTGGCGGCCGTCATTCACTGAAATGCCGCCCACTTTCGGCCCGAGCCAAGCGGACGATCGGTCACAACGACTTTTGCGCCGTTGACATGTGCGCGGAAATGCAGTATACTAATGTTCATATATCTCGCGGGCGGACATTCTGCCCAATGCGGGACAACGGATTTGAGGCCAACCCAGGGCTCTGACAACTCAGCGTGCACGCGCAGGTGATGACACCCGCGGGAAATTTCGAGTTTGCAAGCTCAGGCAAGTTGCTTGAGAAACGAAACACGGCGAATTCAATTTTCTCTCGGCAAAAACGCCTGCGAGCATGAGACTGGTGGCAAGGGATGTCGCGTGGATGGTTTGCTTGACAAAAGTAGGTTTGCCGGTGCGCTGGCCAATCGAAATCGAACCGACACGCGGCCGCAGTAATTAGCCAAACCCCCGTTGAAGCTCTTTGACAATTCGAACGGCGGTCGCCTGCGTTTAAGCAGCCTGGCGACCGCTCACACACTCCGATTTGCGAAAATGCGATTCGGCGCGCAACGTTTGCCGTTGCGCGGCTGGCAAGTTATTCGCTGCGGGAGCAGATTCATTGGCGGGCGCGGCGCGGTATTCACGCATCGTCGTCCTTTTGCGCCGTGACGTCGTCATGCGAATCGTGATCTGCGACCCGCAGCAAACTGGCTGCAACGCCTTGAATTCGCTGTTAGCGCGAGCGCAAATCGGAGTGGCGGGCCTGCGGTGCGCGCTGACGAGCATGAAAAACGCGCGCGGACGACGGCTTTGTCCGCACTGTCCACTGCGTCTTTTCAGCGTCCTGCCGGACGTAAACATCGTTGCGCTGAAGCGTTACGCAAACGCCTCGGCCACTCCGGCGTCAAAAAAAATAATTTTCGCGCCGCCCCTAACCTCTGCCCCCTAACCTCTGCCCCTAACCTCTGCCCCTGACCTCTGCCCCTGACCTCTGCCACGATGTTCTTTTGCTGCCCAATTGTTACCCACCAGACAATTGCGGATCGGCCGGATAAACTGGTGACGTTGCCGATCGGACCTTTTACCAAACCACGCCTGCGCGAAGCATCAACGCCTTGTATGTCACGACTGCCTGACGATGCTCGCTACCAACGTGCGATTGGCTTTCTCTACGGCCGGATCGATTACGAACGCGGTTCGGCCATGTCGCTAGGGCAACCGGAGCTGCGGCTCGAACGCATGTCGCGGTTGCTGGCCGCCGTCGGCAATCCGCAATCGCGGCTGCCCATCGTGCATATTGCCGGCACCAAGGGCAAGGGTTCGACGGCCGCTATGACGTCGTCGGTGCTCGTCGCCGCCGGTTTCCGCTGTGGGCTGTTCAGTTCGCCGCATCTGGTACGAATTGAAGAACGCATTGCCATCGATAACCGCCCCTGCTCCGCCGGCGAGTTCGCCAGTTTGGTGGAGCAACTGCAGCCGGTGGTGGCGATGATGGATGCCGACGCCCGCACGCGTGCAGGTGAGATTGGGCCGACGTTTTTCGAACTGACGACAGTAATGGCTCTGCTGCACTTCGTCCAGCAGAATGTGGATTTTGCCGTGCTGGAAGTTGGCCTCGGCGGGCGGCTCGATTCCACCAACGTTTGCCAGCCGCGCGTTTCGGTGATTACCAGCATCAGCTTCGATCACACGCAGCAACTGGGCTCGACGCTGGCCGCGATTGCGGGTGAAAAGGCCGGCATCGTCAAGCCAGGCGTGCCGGTGGTGAGCGGCGTGATTGCCGCCGAACCGCGCGCGGTGATTGAGCGAATTTGCCAGCAGCGTGGCGCGCCGCTCAAACAATTGGGCGTGGATTTCGATTTCGAATATCGACCGCCGCGATTGCTCGATCAACAGGCGACCGCCGGCGAAATCGATTTCCGCGCTGTGGGCGAACCGCCAATGCAGCCATTACAGATCGGTTTGGTCGGCCGACATCAGGCTGCCAACGCCTCGCTGGTGGTGCAAATCGTCCGCGAACTTCGTACGCAAGGCTGGCCTATTTCTGACGCGGCCGTGGCCAGCGGGTTGGCCACGTTTCCCTGGCCTGCGCGGGTGGAAGTCGTGGCCCGGAATCCCACCATCGTGATCGACGCCGCGCACAACATTGCTTCGATGGAAGCGCTGCTGACGACGTTGGACGAAAGCTTTACGGCCGACCGCCGCGTGCTGATCTTTGCTTCGACCTTGGAAAAAGATGTCCGCGGCATGCTGAGCCTGCTGGCGGGCCGGTTCGATCGCGTGCTGCTGACGCAATATCACAGCAATCCGCGGGCGTTTCCGGTCGCTCAACTGGCGCAACTGGCGGCCGAAGTAAAGTGTACGCCGCTGGAAGTGTACGCGACGCCGGCACTGGCCTGGCAAGCGATTCGCGGCGAACTGGGCGACCACGATCTGGTCTGTGCAACCGGCTCATTTTTTCTGGCCGCCGAATTCCGCGCCGCCCTCGAACTGCCTTAAACGCCGCCGGTCAGATCATCTCGTACATGCCGTGGCTGGAGCGTTTCAGCCGGCCTAGCTTGACGAGCTCTTCCCAGATGGCACGCGGAAATTGGTCGGGCGGAGTAATGGCGACGATGCCAGAACCCTTGCCACCGCTCATGGGCCCGACGCCGAGATTGGATTCTGCGTCCAGGCGGGTAAGTTTGAGCCGCTTTTTGAAAGCTTGCATCGCGCGTTTGAGTTCGGCCGGATTGATTTCGCCGTCGGCCGATTGTGTTTCGTCGGACATGTTGGGATTGTGCCAGTGCGTGTGGGATTTTGGAAACGTCTGTGTTGATTATAAATTCGACCGTTGCAATTTGCAGCAGCACCGCGAGTTTGCCCGCCCGAGCGAGAACTTCAACTGCCGGTGGCCAGTCGCAGCGCCACGCGACAGGCAAGCTTGAAGTCGGCAATGTCCATTCGTTCGCTCACCGTGTGCGGACTGATTTGCCCGCAGCCGAGCGTGACCGTCGGAATCCCGTGGGCGGTCATCCAATTGGCATCCAGTCCGCCGTTGGAAACCGCGCGCAGTGGCTCAACGCCAATTGCCCGCAGGGCGACTTCTGCCGCGAGTACGCAGGCTTCGTCGTCCGCCAGTTTGAACGCCTCGTAATCCAAGCGGCCATCGAATGTGACGTTGCCGGTTTTGCCGGCGCTACTGCGGACTTCTTTCGCGGCGCTGCGAAACGCGTTCTCGATTGCGGCCACGATTTTTGCACGAAATTTGGGATCATGACTGCGTGCTTCGGCCTTCAGCGCCACGGCATCGGTCACCACATTAGTGGCTTCGCCGCCTTGAATGACGCCGATATTACTGGTGCCGCGGCGACCGTCGCGCTCGATGGCGCCGTGCCAGCCGCCGCGTTGCAATTCGGCGATGGCCAGCCCGGCAATCGCAATGGCGCTGACGCCCAACTCCGGGGCGGCGCCGGCATGACTGGCCAGTCCGCGAACATCGATTGCCATGCGATATCCGCCGGTTGCGCCCACCGCCACGCGCTGTGCATTTCCGCCGTCCCAGTTGAACGCCAACTTCGGCGCACCCAGCAATTTGAGTGGCGCAAACCGTGCGCCGTAAAGCCCGATCTCTTCTTGAATGGGCCAGAAGAACGTCAGCGGCGGATGCGGCAGCTTACGCTCCAAAATTTCGAGCGCGGCGGATAATGTCACCGCCACGCCAGCGCGATCATCCGCGCCGAGCCCCGTTGAAGGATCGGCCGAACGTACAAAATTGCCGTCGATGATGGGCCGCGCGCCGCGGCAGATCGGCACGGTGTCCATGTGTGCCATCAGCAATCGGCGTGGACCGCGAATTGTGCCAGGCAGCTTGAAAATCAAATTGCCAACATCGCCAGCGATTGGCGTTTTGTGATGGGCCTGATCGGTTTGAATCGTTTGTGGATCAGCGCCGGCGGCCACGAGTTGCGAGGTGATGAATTTGGCTACCTGCGCTTCTTCGCCGCTGAGCCCTGGCAGAGACATCAGTTGAATCGCCAGTTGCAGCGCCCGATCGAGGTTGGGCTCGGCCGTCGCTGGCGGAAGTGTCGCGTTATTTGCGGCGGCGCGATCGAGGCTCGTTATGGATTTTGATTTTGATTTCGACATTGACTTGGTCGTGCGTTTGACCGGTGTCGATGATTTTTTTGACATATGGGATTGGCGGATGTTTTGCGACGTCGCAGGCAAGGAAAAACAGCGGTTAGCAAGATCGTACCCACTGCCGGCCGGCACGTCAAAACGCCCGGGATTAAGTCGTCATTGTCGCCGGCGCTCAGCTTTTCGCGGCGAAGACTTTGGCGAATCGGCCTGGCATGGGCGACGTGAACGTGATTTGCTCGCCGCGGGCGGGATGCACAAAACTCAGTTGGTGGGCGTGCAAACACAACCGGTGGCAAGGATCACTGCCGTGACCGTAACGGGCATCGCCGGCAACCGGGTGACCGAGGTCGGCCAAATGGACACGAATTTGATGTTTGCGGCCGCTGTCGATGCGGACTTCCAGCAACGATAAATCGCCGCGACTTTGCAGCGTGCGAAAATGGGTTGTCGCCAATTTACTCTCGGGCGAGGCGCGATCGTGAATGTAAACTTGCCGCGACTTGCTTTCGATCAGATAACTTTTGGTAACACCGGCGGGCGGCTGCGGGCGGCCCTCGACAATGGCCAGATAAATCTTTTCAACCTGCGACCAGGCATCTTGCAGCGACTTTTTGACTTGTTCGGTTTTGGCAAACAGCACAAGACCGGAGGTGCCTTGATCCAATCGATGCACAACCAGCGCCCTTTCGGGTCGGCTGCGGTCGCGGTTGACCAGAAATTCGCTCAGTCGGAAAAACAGCGTATCGGTTTTATCGCGATCGGTGGCCACGGTGAGCAGTCCGCTCGGCTTTTCGGCCACCAGCAGCCACTGGTCTTCGTACACGATCTGCACCTGCGCATGCTGCAAATCCTTGGCGACCGCCGCAGCGCGAAGATTGCCAACCTGCACTTGGTCGCCCGCGTTGAGCAGGTGATCGAACTGGCTGACCGACTGGCCATTGACCAGCACCGCGCCAAATTTGAGCAGATTTTTGATATTTTTGCGCGGTTGCCCCAGCGATTGGAGTAAAAACTCCATCAGCGGCTGCGATGTCGTGACCGTAAGTTGATGCATGTTTCCGACAATCCGACTCGAGGTATCAATCGTTCCAGCATAGTCGAAGCGGCGGTTTAACTGCGATCCAAAATCGCCCAGGCGGGCAAAACAAAAACGTCCAAGCATGCTCGCAAGATGCGGCCTAAAGCGGCTATAATCGCGGAGTCAACAAAAAAACGATGAGGACGCTTTGCGATGAATGGATTACGGAACTGCGCCGCTCGGTTTTTTTGGGTTGGCAATGTTCTTGCTGCTGCGGCGATCGCGATGTTGGCATGTTCGTTTGCACTCGCCGCCGAGGGCGAAACGAATTTGCGGCCAAACGTGCTGTTCATCGCCGTTGACGATCTCAACGATTGGGTGAGCGTGCTCGGCGGTCATCCGCTCACGCGTACACCCAACTTCGATCGCCTGGCCAAGAGCGGCACGTTATTCACCAATGCGTATTGCGCGGCTCCGTCGTGCAACCCATCACGTTCGGCCGTGCTAAGCGGAATGGCTCCCTATCGTTCGGGGCTTTACGACAATATGCAAAAGCTCCGCGACGTTATGCCCGATGCCGAGTTGCTGCCGCATTATTTCTCGCGCCATGGTTATTGGTCGGCCGGTTCTGGCAAAATTCTGCATTACGTCATCGATCCGCAGTCGTGGGACGCTTATTTCCCGGCGAAGGAGAAGGATAATCCGTTTCCACAAACGTTCAATCCAAAGAATCGCCCGCTCAATTTGCCCCGCGGCGGCCCTTGGCAGTATGGCGAAACAGATTGGGGCGCGCTCGACATTTCCGATGAAGACTACGGCGGCGATTGGCTGGTGACCAAGTGGTGCGGCGAACAGCTTGCGAAAAAGCACGAAAAACCGTTCTTCCTGGCCTGCGGCATTTATCGACCTCACGAGCCGTGGTTCGTGCCCAAGAAATACTTCGAGCCTTTTCCGCTGGAAAAAATCACGCCGGGGCCGGGCTACAAAGCGGACGATCTTGACGATGTTCCACCCGAGGGGCAACGCATCGCCCGCAATCGCTATTTCGATTACATCCGCCAGCAAAATCAGTGGACCAACGGCATTCAGGCATATTTAGCGTCGATCCATTACGCCGATGCCATGCTCGGCCGGGTGCTGGATGCGCTGGACGAGGGTCCCAACCGCAACAACACCATCGTTGTATTATGGAGCGACCACGGCTGGCATTTGGGAGAAAAAGAACATTGGCAAAAGTACACGCTGTGGCGCATTTGCGACCGCGTGCCTCTGTTGGTCCGTGTGCCGGCGGGCTGCGCACCCGGCCTACGAGATGGCACCCAGGCAAGCTCGATTTGCGCGCGAACAGTCGGCCTGGTTGACCTCTACCGCACTTTGCTGGACTTGTGCGGTCTGCCCGAAAAGGCCGGCATTGGCGGGCAAAGTTTCGTGCCACTGCTTAAAACGCCTAACGCCGAGTGGGCGCACCCCGCGCTGACGCATCTGGCACCGAAATCGTACGCCGTTAGTACCGAACGCCACCGATACATCCATTACAGCGGCGGTGGCGAGGAACTTTACGACATCGTCGCCGATCCGTACGAATGGAAAAATCTCGCGGGCGATAAATCGCAGGCGACCACAATCGAAGCCCTTCGCGCGCAGGCACCCAAAGATCCCGCCGCCATGCACGAAACGCAGCCGGGCATCTCGACGTTCGTTGCCGAGGAGCAATTGCCAGTCGTGGCATCCAAACAGCCGCTTCCGGCGTCGAAGGCAGCGGAAAGTGCGGTCACGGTCTTGTTTCAAAACCAGGGAACCGAACCGCTGCTGCTGTTTTGGATCGATCAGCAGGGCAGGCCGCAACCGCGCGGCGAATTGGCCGGGGCATCGCGTAAGCTCGTGCAAACGCATGCCGGACAAGTCTGGTCGTTTACCGATCGAGAAAAACACGCCCAGGGTCACGTCGTTGTCGGAAGTCGCTCGGCCAAGGTCATTATTAACGATTAGCGCGAGCGTATGCGAGCGTCAACTGGCAACGGTTGTCCGGCCCGGTCACTTGATTTATGGGCAATTCGCCAAAATGTTCTGGCAAGTTGAATCGCCCAAGACTATGCTGGACTCTCCGTTTGAGGCAGTGGCCATTCGGCCAAAACAACGCCGGACGATGCCTCTGATTCGTCCGACTCGCTTCGCCCCCAGTGCGCGGCGTAACCTTCTCAGAACTGAGGATCAGCAATGACCGCGCGCTACTCCAAGAGCCTGTTGACCGTTTTTGCATTGTTGAGTTTGGCTTGGCTCAGTTCGGGATCGTCCGCCGCGGATCTGGCCGTCAGCAAGAACAAGAGCAACGAGGGCGTTGATCTGTTCCAAGCGCTGGAGGACAAACTGATTGAAGTCAAGTTCATCGCCAGCAACGACAAAGAAGCGCACCTGATGATCAAAAACGTTGGCAATCAGCCGTTGAGCGTCAAGGTTCCCGGCGCGTTTGCCGGCGTGCCGGTGCTGGCTCAGGCGGGCCGTCAACAGGGTGGCGCTCGCGGCGGCGGTCAACAAGGCGGTGGTCAGCAAAATCAAGGACTTGGCGGCGGCGGCGGAGGTGGCGGTGGTGGTGGACAGCAAGGTGGTGGTGCTGCGTTCAACATCGCGCCAGAAAAAGTTGCCAAGCTCAAGATCGAATGCGTTTGTCTCGACCACGGCAAGGCCGATCCGAATGCCCGCATCGAATACGAAATCAAGCCCATCGATAGCTACGCCACTGATCCCGCAGTGGGCGAGGCGATTAAGCTGATGGTCGAAGGCAAGGTTTCTCAACGCGTCACGCAAATTGCCGCTTGGCACTTGAACAATCACATGAGCTTCGAGCAATTGGCGGCCGAAAAGATCAAACATCTCAACGCCCCTTCCGAAATCATGTTCACTACGGCGGAAATTAAGCAGGCCGTGCAGTTGGTGCAACTTGCCAAAAAAAATGCTGACGCCAATAGCACGCAGCGCGAAGCCGCTGCCAAAACGGCCAGCGCCTCGGCGCAATAGCAGTGTGGCGTTAAGATGAATGCAATGCCGTTCGACCTGCGAACGGCCAAGCTTCGTCGCCGGCAATCGCTACAGCATGACAACACCGCTCGTCTCCACCAGCTTTCTGTTTCGGTTTGCCGCACCCCTGTTGCGCTTGGATGGGGCCTGGTGGCCAAAAGTCGAAAATCTCGACGAGCGTTATCGCCTCGCCAGTCTGGCTGAACTGGACGAACTGCCGGTCTACGCCGAATTACGGGCAGCCTGGAACGACAGCGGGTTAATGTTTTCCGTCAAAGTCGACGGCAAAAAACAACCGCCGTGGTGCCGCGACAATCGCATCGAAGACAGCGACAGCCTGCACCTGTTCATCGACACGCGCGACACGCACAACATCCACCGCGCCAGCCGCTTTTGTCACCATTTGGCGTTTCTGCCTACCGGCGGCGGCCATCGGCTCGATCAACCCGTGGGCGAACAACTGCTGATCAATCGCGCCCGCGAGAATCCCAAGCCCATTCGCCCAGGCGTATTGCGTGTGGCCAGCACGAAGCGTGTGGGCGGTTACACGATGGACTGCTTTGTGCCGGCGGCAGCGCTCACCGGTTTCGATCCGGCCGAACACCCCAAGCTGGGCTTCCAGTATGCGGTGGTCGATCGCGAACTGGGTCAGCAAACGTTCTCTTGTGGCAGCGAATTTCCGTATCGCGAAGATCCCAGCCTTTGGGCAACGCTGGAAATGACCAGCTAAGCGTCCTGGCAATGGGCCGAATGGCGTCTCATGTCTCAACCGCTGGCAATTGACGACGATGCCGCTTGGCGCGACGTGGCGTCGCAATGGCAGATTCGGCCCGACACCGTGTACCTCAACCACGGTTCGTTTGGCCCGCCGCCGCAACCGGTGCGTGCGGCCCGCGCGGCGTGGATTGCGCGTTTAGACGAGCAGCCGATGGATTTTTTCGTGCGGCAGTTCGAACCGGCCTGGTTTGCCGCGCGCTCGGCGCTCGCCAACTTTGTCGGTGTCGCGGAAGCGAAGCTGGTGTTTGTCGAAAACGCCACGGCCGCCATGAACGTCGTGGCCGATGGTTTTCCGCTCGACACAGGCGACGAAGTGTTGATCAACGATCACGAATACGGCGCGGTGTTCCGCATCTGGCAGCGCCGCTGTCAGCGAGTGGGCGCTGATCTGCGAATCGCGCAATTGCCTTGGCCGATTGAAGATGTCCAGCAAACGGTCGACGCAATTTTTGCCGCCGCCAGCCCACGCACCAAACTGATTGTCGTCAGTCACATAACGTCCGCCACGGCCGTCACGCTACCGGTTGCGGAAATCTGCCGCCGCGCGCAGCGCGCTGGCATCGCCGTGGCCATCGATGGACCGCATGCCGTGGCGCAGTTGCCATTGAACATCGAAGCGCTGTGCTGCGACTTTTACACCGCCAGTTGCCATAAGTGGCTGAGCGCGCCGTTTGGCGCCGGGTTTTTGTACGTCGCTCCCCAATGGCAGAGTCAACTGCAGGCGCCGCAACTCAGTTGGGGACGTATCTCGCCTGCGCGCATTGAAACCTGGGCGGACGAATTCGTCTGGTCCGGCACTCGCGACTCTTCGCCATATTTCAGCATTCCGGCCGCCATCGATTTTCTTGAGTCGATTGGCTTGGAGCAGTTCCGCGCTCGGACACATTGGCTGGCCCGCTATGCGCGACGCAAGCTGCTGGAACTTACCGGCGAAGATTCGATGTTGCCCGACGATCCCGCCTGGTACGGCTGCATGGCCCACATGCCGCTGCCGGCACCAACCGGCGCCGGAACGAATTCATCCGCTGCCGCGGCGGATGCCACAGGCGCGCGGCTTTTGCAGCGTGCCCTCTGGCAGCAGGCGCAAATTGAAGTTCCGGTGGTGGAATTTGGCGGTCGGCGGCACATTCGCGTCTCGTGCCATCTTTACAATCACACGGCGCATATCAATTTGCTGATCGCCGCGCTGGATCAACTTTTGCGAGATGGCTGTTGAGCTAATCGCTACGCTAATCGTCGCAACCGGCGGATGGTATCGCCTATCGCACCGATCGCAAAATCGATTTCCGCGGGCGTATTGAAGCGTCCCAGCCCGAACCGCAAGCTGGCGCGCGTTTGGTCTTCGCTCAAACCGATGGCGCGCAGCACGTGGCTCGGCTCCGGGTTGGCCGACGTGCAGGCGCTGCCGGAACTGACGGCCAGATCGCGAAGATTGATGATCAGGGCTTCGCCGTCAACGCCCGGAAAGGTCACGTTCAAATTGTTATGCAAACGTAGATTCTGATCGTCCAGCGCGGGGCCGTTCAGCAAACAGGCGGGATCTTCGCGATGCAGGCCGTCCCACAGCGCGTTGCGCATCGCCAATAGCCGCGGTGTTTCGGTTGGCATTTCGTCCTGGCATAATTGCAACGCCTTGGCAAAGCCAACGATGCCGGGCGAATTGAGCGTGCCACTGCGTAATCCGCCTTCTTGTCCGCCGCCGTCAATTTGTGCATCCAGCCGCACGCGCCGGCGGACGTACAACGCGCCCACGCCTTTGGGGCCGTAGATTTTATGCGCCGAAAAACTCAGTAAGTCCGCGCCCAGCGCTTGCACGTCGATCGGCAACTTGCCGACGGCTTGCGTAGCGTCGCAATGCAGCAGCACGCCGCGTGCTCGGCAAACTTGGGCGATTTCGGCAATCGGCTGCAGCACGCCAATTTCGTTATTGGCCAACATCACCGACACCAGGATTGTGTCGTCGCGGAGTGCGGCGGCCACTTGTTCGGCGGTGATCTGCCCGGTGTTGCGATGGCCGGCCGGTTGCGGCGATAGCCAGGTCACTTCGAAATCGCGGCGTCCGAGCTTGGCGATGGGATCGAGCACCGCTTTATGTTCGGTGGTGACGCTGACCAGGTGATTGCCGCGGCGGCGGTGACGCTCGGCCACGCCGCGAATTGCTAAGTTGTTGCTTTCGGTAGCGCCGCTGGTGAATATTATTTCGCGCGGCTCGGTGCCCAGTGCGGCGGCAATTTGCTCGCGCGCGGTATCGACGGCCGCCTTGGCTTGGTGGCCAAAAGTGTGGCTGGTGCTGCCCGCGTTGCCGAATGTCGTTTCGAAGAGCGGCAACATTGCCTGAACCACGCGCGGATCGACGCGGGTGGTGGCATGATTATCCAGATAAATCGGCAACGGAATCATGCCTGTATTTTAAGCGCCAGACATTGCCGGAGCGAACTCCGGGCAAAAATCGGCTTCATGCGTCACCGAACAGCGCCGTTAGGCAGATTTTCGACCAGGTTTCCAAGCGGCTCGGATCGGCCAGCAGATCGGCAACCGGCACAAAGCCAGCTTCGATGATATCGGTTTCCAGCGAACGCACGGCCGGTTGGTCGAGCTCAAACAAATGCACCACGCCCAGGTGCACGCGGCCGACTTCGCTTTCGTCGTCGTTGATTAAGCCCACGCAACGCTCGGAGAATTCGGAGTCGATGGCCACTTCTTCGGCCAGTTCGCGTTGCATGCCTTGCTGGTAGGTCAGTTCCGCATCTGCGGTGTGGTCATCGGCGGAAATATGTCCGCCAATGCCGATGCTGCGCTTGAGATGCAAACGACCCTCGCCTTGGCCTTTGCCGCGCGTGTATTGAAACAGCCACAATTTGCCGGCAGCGTCGCGATGTTGAAAAATGCAGTAGGGAATCAACTGCTTAAACGCGGGATCGGTTTCCGCCTCGCTGCGAGCCATGTAGCTGGTCTGACTCGGACTAAGCAATGTGGCCAGGTAACGATCCGAATCGATCGAAAAGCCCTGGAAATGCCCCAGCCCACGAAAGATTTGGGTGGGAACGACCAAAACGCGCTCTGTGCTGACCACGGACATGCGTGAATCCTTTCGGGCGGCGGCGGAAGGTGATGGATGGCGCTGCTAGCACCGTACTCAGAATATAACCGCCTGACACGCGATTGGCCAAGGGTTGCACGACCACGGCGGCAACGGAGGTTTGCGGCGTTCCATCGTGCGAAGGTTGCAATCGTTACAAATCGCCGGTGCGGTCTTCGCGTTCCAGCCCTGCGGCCCGCAGATGATCGATTTGGTTGAGCGTCATCAAGCGAATTTGCTCGACCGGACCGGCCCAAGTGAGTTTGCTGATCGAGGCGTTATACAAACTGAACGGATTGAAATGCGCGGGAATTTCCAGCAGCGATTTCATGGCCGCGGTCAGCACGCCGCCGTGCGCAACCACAACCACGCGTGCCAGATTGGTGGCGCGAATCGCCTCGAGCGCCGCGCGGCCGCGCTCCATGAGCATCCGCCGCGATTCGCCGCCCGGAATCACGTAATCGGGCTCTTGATTCCTCCAGCGCACCGCGTCTTGCGGATATCCGGCTTGCACTTCCGCCCACATCAGACCTTGAAATACGCCAGCGTTGAGTTCTTTGAGCCGATCGTCGGTGTGGACTTTCAGTTTGAGCAGTTCGGCGAGCGGCCGGGCCGTCTCCATGGCGCGCGATAACGGGCTAGCGTAGATGGCATCCACGGGCACCGTACGAAACGGCGCGGCCAGCGCCTCGCTCTGTTGAATGCCCAGGGGCGAAAGTTGCGTATCGCACTGCCCTTGAATGCGGCCTTCGGCGTTGGACAATGTCTCCCCGTGGCGGATCAAATAGATGATCATAAATAACCGTAATCTCGTGCAGCAATCCAAGAATGGGCACCCGCATGATATCGTAATCTCACTCACGAAATCAGCCGTCTTTGACGTTTTGCAATCGTCGACAACCGGCAGCTTGCGAGCACGACGTCTTCTACGCGGGCAGATCGCAGCGGACCACGAAGATTTGATTCCAAGTGCCGCTAGCGCTGACCACCGGCCGAACGTAGGCGATCTGCCGACCGTCGGGCGAAAACACGCAGGCTTCCGGTCGCGGCGCGGACGTGTTGGAAGCGCGCATCGTGACGCGATGCGACAGGCCACTCTGGATATCAGTGACGAACACGCTGTTATCCATCGCATGCGCCAAATAACGGCCGTCGCTACTCCAGGTGAATGCCGAACCGATATCCCACATGTTATGCGTAATCTGTGTGAGCGGCCCGCCTGCGGTTGGCACCGTCCAGAGTTGCACCACGCCACGCGTGTCGCGCATCAGGCAGGCAATGAGGCTGCCGTCCGGCGAACTGCGCAGCCAATGCCGCGGACCTTGCAGCCCCGGAAACCTGCGATCCGCGGTAAACGTGAGTCTTCGTTGCACGGTGCCGCGTGGCGGGCGCGGCAGCTGCGTCGGCGTGCCTTCCAGCGGCCCGTCGCCGGCTGCCGTCAGATCGTCCGGCAAGTCCACGACAAACACTTCGCGTGATTCCTCACCATCGCCATCGATCACCGTGCCTTGAAACGCGAGCGCCCGCGTTTGTCGTACGCCATCGGAGCGCAGATAACCGTGCGTGCCAACCCAGGCTTCTTCGCACGCGCGCTGGATTTGGTCGCTGCCCGGTTGCGGCCGCGGCACGGTGTGCGTGAGCAGCACGGAAAACGCTTCGCCGTGTTGGTTGCGCGGATGTTCATAACTAACGGCGACTGGCCTGTCGAGAATGCTCAAGCCCACGTTACGCTGGTTGAGATCGCAGTCGACATTTTTCGAATCGAGCGTGGCCAGTAGATGGTCTTCGTACGTAAATGCGACGAGTTGGCCATCGGGGCAGAACATATGCAAGTGACTGCCGCCGCGCAGCGCGCCTGGCCGCAGAGACACCAATTCGCGGGCGTCTAAATTTACAGCCACGCGCGGGCGAGAGACATCGACGAGCATGCCTTGGCGATGCCAGGCGCAATACTCCCAGTCGGACGTTGGACGTTCCGGGCCGCGAATGAACACAACCTGCGCGTCGACCGGGTTGTACGTGGCGACACCGCAATGCGCGCCGTCCTTGGCGCGGTACAGCAGATAGACTTCACCCGTTTGCACGTTCACTTGCTCGATGCGGCCGCCATCGAATGTTGCGCCGGCCGGGTCGGAACGCGTATCGTAAACGATCCAGCGACTGTCGGGCGACCAGACGCCGGAGTTGGTGAGAACGTGGCCGTGCGGCGCGTTGGTCACCTGCCACTCGCGAGCGAATTGCGATTCGGTCATCGACGGCCCCTGACAAAAAAGACCAGCCCGAGAATTTTCACTCTCGGGCTGGTCGCAAAATTGGTTGGAACGGCGCCACCGGCACCGGTCCTGGATGATGAGTCAGCGAATTTGCTCGCTTAGGCTTTTTCGCCTTCGGCCGGTGCGGCCTGTTCACGCAGCGCGGCCTTGCGGCTGAGCTTGATGCGATCTTGATCGTCAATCAGGATGACTTTGACTTGCAAATAGTCGCCCACTTTGCAAACGTCGTGTACGCTGTTGACGTACTCGTCCGACAGTTCGCTGATGTGGCAGAGGCCGTCGCGCCCCGGCAGCACTTCAATGAATGCGCCAAAGTCTTTGACGCTGGTCACGCGGCCTTCATAGATGCGACCGACTTGCACGCTGGCCGTGAGGCCTTCGACCGCGGCCATGGCAGCCTTGGCGCCGTCGGCGTCGGCACTGGCGATGGTCACTGTGCCGTCGTCTTCGACTTCGATCACCGCGCCGGTCCGCTCTTGAATGCCGCGAATCGTCTTGCCGCCTGGGCCAATCAACGCGCCGATCTTTTCTGGATCGATCTTGGTGCGCAACAGTCGCGGTGCGTAACCGGAGATTTCCGCCCGCGGACGTGCGATGGCCGTCAACATCTTGCGGAGAATCTCGATGCGGGCGTCGCGGGCCTGGGCCAACGTGCCGCGGATGATTTCTTCGCTAATACCGTTGATCTTGAGATCCAACTGGATGCCGGTGATACCGTTTTGCGTGCCGGCCACCTTGAAATCCATATCGCCGAAGTGATCTTCGTCGCCAATGATGTCCGTGAGCAGGACAAACTTGTCCGCCTCTTTCACCAGGCCGATCGAAATGCCGGCCACCGGATTGCTGATCGGCACGCCGGCCGCCATCAACCCCAGCGTGGCACCGCAAACGCTGGCCATCGAACTGGAACCGTTGGATTCCAGAATGTCCGAAATCACGCGGATCGTGTACGGGAAATCTTCGACATCCGGCAACACCGGCTTGACGCTGCGTTCGGCCAGGGCGCCGTGGCCAATTTCTCGCCGGCCTGGGCCGCGGATTGGCTTGGCTTCGCCCACCGAATACGAGGGAAAGTAGTAATCCAACATGAACTTCTTGTTGTATTCATCAATCAGTCCGTCCACGCGTTGTTCATCGCGCGAGGTGCCCAGCGTGATGGTGACCAAGGCTTGGGTCTCGCCGCGTTGGAACACAGCCGAACCGTGTACGCGCGGCAAAATGTCGACCGAGCACTCGATGGCCCGAAGCGTCTTGTGATCGCGTCCGTCGGCCCGCGTGCCGCCGAGAATCAAATCGCGGACCACATGTTCTTCCAAGGTATGCCAGGCGTGGCTGAGCTTACCGCCCTCAATGGCGCCGGCGGCCTTCGGATCCGGGATCAACTCGGCGATGACCTTTTCCTTGAGTTCTTTGACAGCGGCGGCGCGGGCTTGTTTGCCCGTGGTTTGCTTGGCGGTCTTCAAGGCGTCGTAGAATTTGCCCCGGACCGTGTCGATCAACGGATCGTGCGGGATGGCGGCAAAGGGTTGCTTGACGATGCCGGCCTTTTGAGCCAGTTCGAGTTGCAACTCGCAAATTTCGCGGATGACTTCATGGCACTTGAGAATGGCGTCGGCCATTTCCGCTTCGGGCATTTCGCGGGCAAAGCCTTCGATCATCAAGATCGCGTCTTTGCTGCCGGAGACGATCAAATCCAAATCGCTTTCTTCCAGTTCGTCTTGCGTGGGGAACACCACGAACTGACCGTCGATGCGGCCCAGGCGAACCGAGCCCAGCGGTCCTTGAAATGGCATCTGCGAGAGGCCCAGCGCGGCCGAGGCACCAATCATGGCCAGCACGTCGCCGTCGTTCTGTTTGTCGCTGGCCAGCACCGACGCCTGAATTTGGACTTCGTCGTGGTAGCCCAGCGGAAACAGCGGGCGAATGGGGCGATCCATCAACCGCGAGGTGAGCACTTCCTTCATGGTCGGCCGGCCTTCACGCTTCAAAAAGCCGCCCGGAAATTTACCGGCGGCTGCCGAGCGTTCGCGATAATCGCAGGTCAGCGGAAAGAAGTCGATTCCGAGCCGCGGTGCGGCGGTGACGGCGGCGACGATGACAACCGTCTCGCCATATTGTACCAGGACACTGCCGTGTGCCTGCTTGGCCAGATAGCCCGTCTCGATGGAGAGCGTATTGGCGCCAATTTGTTTTTCTACACGTACTTTCAAGTTAACATTCCTACTTACGATGACGGCTCTTCAAAACAATGTGTGTACCGATGGCAGCCACAAGCTGCGTGGGTGGCATAAGCTCAACGCAAATGGCAATCGCGATTCAACGCTCAGATTGCTGCTGCCCGCGCGAGATGGCGACAGTCCAGATCAAGCAACAATTGCTTGAGTCGGGAGGTGCGATAAGCTTGCGGACGAATAGAAAAACGGCCTTCGCTCGGCAAACGCCCGATAAGGGCGCCGGCTTTACGACGCGAAACAGACCTTTGGCGACGGGGTAACGCTCGCGCGGCACGCTGCCGGCGAGCGAAAAACCAGACTACCGCGATCAAAAATCCGCCGCTCGCAATGAGCGGTCAGCTCGCCAATCAAATCGGCCTTCTCAGGCACAAACAGCGTCGTTAGGCGGTTGGGCTCAACGTACGCCATCGGCAACATATGACCGACTTTGCTTTGCTGACGTTCGGACGGTCTACTTACGAATGTCGAGACGACGGATGATATCGAGGTAGCGCTGCGGATCGACCCGTTTGAGGTAATCCAGCAAGCGGCGACGCCGACTCACCATCATCAATAGACCGCGCCGACTGGCGTAATCCTTCGTATGCGTCCGCAGGTGCTCAGTCAATTCGCTGACGCGGGTAGTTAAGATCGCGATTTGAATTTCGGGCGAGCCGGTGTCGGCATCTGCGCGCCGGTAATCCCCAATCAGACCCTGTTTGCGTTCTTTGGTAATGGCCATCTGCTACCGCGTTTCCTCCGCATGGACCAGCATCCAACTGACGGGCGAAAACACTACCCCCTTGAAAAAATTTGTTACCGAAATTTCCTATGACGATTTGCCTTTGCTATAGCGAATTAGTTTAGCGGACTGAAATCGGTTTGCAAGGCCAAACGCGCGAAAAGCCAGCCACGGCCGAAGTCGGCCACGCAAACCCGCCTCACCGACGCACTGCGTCGGCAAATCAGCCCTCAAGCTCGCCGAACCGCCGCCATTTTCGCCGCTGCCGGACCAAACCGCTCAGAATTTGGCGTCGTATTCCCAAATGAACAGCGCCACGCCTAGGCCCAGCCCAAGCAGGCAACCGATCATCTTTTTGCCCAGCAGCGTGCCGACGCCGGCTCCAATCGACAGAAACGAGGCAAACCACAGCCAAAAATAGAGCTCCGGCGAAGTGTCGGAAAATGGCGACATCACCGCGCCCGGAACGCCAATCGCAATCAGCACGATGGCCATCAGCAGGGCGCGGTTCGAAATTCGACGCCAAGCGGGTGCAAGCATTTTCATCATGGAATTAAAAATGTGCGTTTGAAAAGGTGTTCTTCCGGTCCGGCATGGCTAAAGGCAAAGTGTGCCGCTCGCCATTTAGCCAGCACGGCGAAGGATGAGCGTCGAGTTATGACCGCCAAAGCCGAACGAGTTCGACATGGCGACGTTGATTCGAGCCGGCAGGGCAACATTTGCCACATGATTCAGATCGCATTGCGGGTCGGGGTTGACCAAGTTGATCGTCGGCGGAATGACGTCGTACGCAAAGGCCGTCAGGCAGGCTGCGGCTTCGATCGATGCGGCCGCCGAAAGATAATGGCCCGTCATGCTTTTGGTCGAACTGATGAGCGGTTGCGCGTCGTCGCCAAAAACGCATTTCAGCGCCCGGGCTTCGCAAATATCGCCGGCTTGCGTGCCCGTGGCGTGTGCGTTGATGTAATCCACGTCTTGCGGTTTGAGGTCCGCCAAGCGAATCGCTTGTTGAATGGCCAATCCAGCTTGCCGGGCGGAAGGATCGGGAATGACGAGGTGATGGGCATCGCTGGTCAGTCCGACACTGGCAACTTCCGCGTAGCCAGCGCGGCCGCGACTTCGGGCATCTGGCCCGCGCTCGAGCACAAATACCGCACCGCCTTCTCCGAGCACCATGCCGTCGCGGTCACGGTCGAAGGGGCGAAAGGCCGTCCGCGGCGAATCGTTGTTACGCGACAGCGCGCGTAAATTTCCGAAGCTGGCCAGCGAGCACGGGTTGACGCCCAGATCGCAACCGCCGGCCAGGCAAATATCCACCCAGCCACGACGCAACCAACTCAATGCGTGGGCCATGGCGTGATTGCCACTGGCGCAGGCGGCGGCCACGGTAACGCACGGGCCGTTCAGCTCGCACAGGGTTTTGACGCATTCGGCAATCGAGCCGCGATCATCCAGCGGCCGAGCGATCAGATTGCCCCCGCGGCGACGATCTTCGTCCCAGCGAAGCATTAAATCTGCGCCGATGCCCATCACCAAGCCTACGCGCAGTTGGCGTCGTTCTGCCCACAGTCCGGCGTCGGCCAAGGCTTGGACGGCGCAAAACGTGGTGCATTGCTCGCCCGGAAACAGCCCGTCATAACGCTCCGCATCAAGCAGCGTCGGCGCTGGCGGAACCGTAATTTTGCTGGCAATCCGGCAGGGATGATCGGCCACCGGAAATTCGGTAACCGCACGAATCGCGGTGACGCCCGCCAACAAGTTTTGGGAAAGTTGCGTAAAGCTGTTGCCCAAATCGGAAACAACGCCCACACCGGAGATCACAATATCAGTCATGAGTTGCGGAGTCCTGCAGGGGATTCACCGGGCGTGCCGCAGTCGGCCAATGCAAAGGTGCTCGTGGGTGACCGGTTAAATCTTGCTGTGCTTGATCCGCGCGTAACCAGCGTGGATTGAAGGTTGGCCGTAGCGCTTCTGCAAAGCGCAGGCGAACTTGCAGCGGCGCACTGGAACTGCTCATCCAGGTGTTGCCGAAATATGAGTCGATCAGAAAATCGAACAGCCCGACATACTGGCGTTCCGGCGATGTTCGATCGTCGGCCGCCAATGCCGCGTTAGTGGCCGAAATACCGCAAATCTGTAGTTGTCCGAGCGATGCGCCAAGTTCTTGAGGCGAGATGGCAAGCGCGATTGCATGGCATTTCGAGTCGCTGATCGGCGCGCCGCACTCCGCAATCTGTAGTTCTGGGCTCCAACCACTCAAGACCATCCAAGCGCCGGGGCAAGCACCGCTTTCGAATATGCTTGCCATCGCAAGTAGGGCGTTATCTTCGCTGTCCTGTCCGCCGCCGATACCGATACTTGGACCGTGGTTCTTGATCGCCATGCTAACGGTCCCGGCCACGCCATGTGCAGTGCAGTGCGGGATGACGTGCACTGAAACGCCCCAAGCGCCGTCGGTTTTGAATTTTTCCAGCACGCGGGCAAATGCCGCGCGGCCCAAAAATCGCGCGCAAGAGACAATCGCCCAATCGGCAAAATGATCGCTGGGCAACGGGCTCTGCTCAATGGCCTGAAACACGGCCACCAGTGCCGCGAGCGCTTGCTCGTCGCTATGTTTCAGCAGCAGCGGCGAAAGCCCAAACCGCGAATCGGCCGATTTGCGAACATCTTTGCACTGGTCAATCGACAGCGCCGCGTGACCGTAGGCCAAAATGCCCAGATCAAGTGTTTGCGGTTCGCTGGGCGGATAATTCGTCATGTTTGGTTTTCCGGAATGCCGGCTGGTGACTAGCGTTGTGTGGTGGACGGTGCCATTACCGATTTTCGAACCAACCGCAATTCGGTCGCTTCGCCCTCCTCCACCGATGTTTGCCGGACCAAGCGATCTTGCTGATCGAACCAGATATCGGCTTCGATTCCGCCACGCAGCCGAAAGTGGCGCGCGGGAATTTTTTCTTGCTGGATGACGAGCATTTCGTCGCCAACGAGTTCCAATTTGGCATGGCTCAAGTTGCCGCGGTCGGCATCGACGATGTCGATCTCACGCGGCAATTTTTCGCCGGGCGGCAAGCGCCAGTAGCCGGTCGACGTTGTGATGTGCGTGCTGGTTTTGGCGGTCTGGTCGCCGGTCTCAATCGCTGCGACATCGCGGTCGGTTTTGACACGCACCGACAATTTTTTACCGTTGTCGTTGGCGGACGAGACAAGCTGCTGCAGGCTCGTTCCGTTCCAAACTTCGACGCCATGAAACGAATAGTGATACGTATAAAACAACCAACTGACGCTGACATCGGCATCGGTTGTGACCGCCGTTGAACCGTCCACTCGATCTGCGATGGTGACCAGGCTTTTGCCGGATGGCTTTTCTTTGACCAAGATCTGAAACTCGCGTTGCTCTTGCCGCAAAATTTGCGGCTCCTGCGCAACGGCGGCAACAGCGGTCGACATCAAAACGATCAAAGCGGCGGCAGTTTTCATGGCGAAATCTTGTCTCCGTAGCTTGCGGAATTCGAAGGTGGCAGATCCTACCCGAGCCGTAGCGGCCACCCTATAGCGATTTCATCGTAAAAGTGAGCTTGCTTGGCGTCCGACTCTGCACTAGGATTCCGAACCGTTTCGACCTTAGCACAGGAGTTCACTGCCGTGGAACGAGCAGAAATCAAAGCCGCCTTGGCGCAAATCTTGGAAGATGAGACTGGCGAGCCTGTAAAAACCTTGGACGACACGACGCAAATCGTGGAAACCTACGGACTTGATTCCGCCGACATGGTGAGCCTGATCATGCACGTCGAGGGCAAGTTTCATATTCGTATGAACCAAGAAGAGTTGGCCACCGCAACCAGCGTCGGCCGACTATTGGACTTGGTCGAAGCAAAAATTCGCGAACTGCCGGCCAAACAGGCCGCATAAGCTATTTTGACGATATCCCCGAGCGCGATTCGAAATCCGAAGTGATTTCGAATCGCGTTTTTTTTGGCAAATCCGACACGTCAAAATGTCAACGGATGCGGCGCGATGCTCGCGCCGCATCCGTTGTTGAATCTGTGAGTTCTGAGGGGCCAGCGTGGCTTTTTCCGGCAACGGATGTTCGAATTCGCACAGCTAAGCGGCGTGCTTCATCGCAATCGCATCACGCGCGGCAAGCGCCTGGGCGCTGGGAAACGCGATCTCGCTCTTGATGGCGCCAAAGGAGTGAACTAGTCCCAGAATGTCCTCCGCGCGGTGATTGGCGTTCACCTGTACGCGTAAGATCGCTCCGCGAAACGGAACGGCTGGAAAGGTGACGGATTGCACGTAGTATCCGCGATCGAAGATCATTTTGCCGGCTTTTAGTGCGGCCTCTTCGTCGCCCACCAGAACCGAAACGATCGGCGAGTCGCCACCGAGAATCACCAGATCCTGCCGACGCAGTCCGCTGACCATCATTTGAATGTTGAGGTCGAGTTGATCGCGGAGTTTGGCATAATCGTCCGACGCCAGAATGTCGATGACCGTCGAAACGGCCTCTAGATACGGCGGCGGAATCGGACCGCCAAAGATGTAGGTGTTGGAACGCATCTTCAGCAAGCGTTGCACGGGATGCGTGCAGGCAATGAACGCGCCAAATACGGAACACGCTTTGGACAAGCAGCCAACGACCAGAGTGTTGTCGTAGCTGCCCAGGGTTTCCAGGACGGTGCCGCGACCATGCGCGCCCAGCACGGCGGTGGCGTGCGCATCGTCAACGTAAAGGATGCCGTCGTGCCGGTGCGCGATTTCGTTAAATTCCGCCATTGGTGGAATGGCGCCGCTCATGCTGTACACGCCGTCGATGGCAATCACGGCGTAGCGATACGGCCGCGCTTCCGTTAACACGCGCTCCAGGTCCGCCGGATCGTTGTGGGCGAAGGTCAGCACCCGCACGCCATTGGCCCGCGCAATTTTCGTGCCTTCCACAATGGAATTGTGGGCGAATTGATCGACGACGATCAAGTCTTCTGGCTCGACGAGTCCGGGCAGCGCGCCGACATTGGCCAGCGTAACAGAGGGGTAAATGATGGCGGCTTCGGTGCCCATCCATTGTGCAATTTTGGTTTCCAATTCGACTTCCGCGTGGCAGCTCGCAAACGCCCGCGAAGCGCCAAATTGGGTGCCCCAGGTATGCGCGCCACGGATGAGCGCGTCTTTCACACGCACGTCCTGATCCAAACCGAGAAAACTATCGAAGCCAAAATTGATGACGTCGTGGCCTTTGACCTGCATTTCGCGAGCCGGACCGACGGAGTCGACATCCAACTCTTTTAGATGCAAGTCGCGATAGGCTTCTGCGGCATGCTGGTAGAATTTGACCAGCTTGCTGCGGCTCAACCCGGCGACCAACTTTTCCACAGGTGTTTGCGTCTTCATGAAATCATCCTTGATTGCCACTGCTCGCTCCGCGAGCGGATTCTTTCGCCAACGAACTGCCATTCGTGCGGTTCGAAGTTTGGCGACGTATCTTCAGGGTATCAGTAAACGAAACCGATGCGTGCCGTCAAGGCGTCGTTGAGCATGAAATCGGGCGTTGAATCTCGAAAATAAAAATGTCGATCAAGCACTCCACCAACTTCGGCGAAGATCGCCCAGCCTTCGCCGGCCACGTCAAATCCCAGCGAACAGCGAATTTCGTCGACCTCTGCCTGATCTTTGACTCGTGTATCGGCGATATCGACTTGATAGCTTGCGGTTAAATACTCTGACGAGCCATAAATCCAAAAATCGCGGCCCATCACTTTTCCAAAATAACGGCTGATTCGCGATTTCGGAAACATCAGCCGCAGTTCCCAGCGGTCGTCGGGCGTCCATACTAGGCCGCCGAGCGGCATCAGCGGAAATCGCACGCCATCCCAAAACGCCGCTCCAACGGCCCATCGCAACTGGGCCGACGTGCGGTAGGTGGCCACAAATCGCCCATCAAAGCGATACGCATAGGAGATCAATGAACGCCGAAAGTCGCTAGCAATCTGTGGCGTGAATCCCAGCTCGAAATCCCAACCTTCCGAGCCAAACGTGAACAGCTTGAAGTCGGACGATATTTGGTCCACATCCGACGGCAATGCCACGTCGGTTGGCCCCGTCCACCATTGGCTGTTCCAGGCAGGTGTCCAAGCAAACGCCAAATTCGGCAACAGCAGCCGGCTATATCGCATGGAGGAATTCCAGGCGATGTCTTGGAAATTGCCGCCAACATCGCTGGCATGCGCTTTCGCCTCATAACTGACTTCATCGTAAGACGTCCAACCTAAGCGATAAGGCTGAAACCCTGCTTTGCCGTAGCAGAATTGGTTGCCGAACAGATCGTAATAGGGAATCGTTTGCGCAATCTCCGCCGGCAGCGTCGACTCCGCCTGTTGCGTTGTCGGCGAAAAGACTTCCGCAGCGGGAATTTGCAGTTCGGCAGCCGGAAGTGGCGGAATCGTTTGCAGAGCGGTCGTGATTTCTGCGACAGCCGCACAGGGCGTCACGAAGAAATTTTCATAGGTAATCGGCCGATCCCAAATGTCCGGTGGGGGCCAGTCGCAGCCCGAGACGGCGTCTCGTGAGCTGGGTTCAAAACTGCTGGTCTGCGCGAGCGTATGGCCGGAACAGGCCAGCAGCGCCGCAAAACACAGCAGAATTCGACGACGGGCCACGGCACCACACGGATGTTGAGAAAGGAGAGTGGGGCGGGATTCTCGCTCGATATGCGGTTGCCGTCAAGAGATTTTCGCTGGTCGTGCGTTGCGTTCGCGGCGAAAAAAATGCTAGCTGCAATGCGAACCAAGCCGCTCAAGACATACCGTCTGGTTCACTCGCTGTCCTTTGGCGCATTCAAATGCCCCATCTGAACCGAACGCCCCGACTTGCGATTGAGTTTGTCAATTGTCCCAATTTGCCCCGCTCCGCAATTGCGGCTGATCGAGAAATTTGCCGGGCCGCTTGCTTCCGAACGCGCGGCAAAGTAAGAAAGAAGATATCGCTTCACGCAACGACCGATTGGTTGCCGCCAAAATCGGGGACTTCGCACCGGGCGATTCACTCCGGCCAGCGCACATCCGCAACGGCCAAACTAGCATTCCGCGTCAATCATTACTGACTCTCAGGCACAGCAATTCAAAACTCAATGCATTATCCCATCGTTTCGTTTGTCCGTCGCTCAATCAGAACTGTCAGTTGGGCCCTCGCTGTGTTCGCCGCTTTCTCGTCCATCAGCGCCGCAGGCGCTGCGCCGCTGGTCTTCGAAGGCGACCACGGCCCTGGCAAAGGCAAGCACATTGTGTTCTTGGCCGGCGATCACGAATATCGCTCGGAAGAATCGCTGCCCGAACTGGCACGCATTTTGGCCAAGCATCACGGCTTCAAATGTACCGTGCTGTTCGACATCGACAAAAGCTCCGGCGAAATCGCCATCGGCAACTCGAACATGCCAGACATGGACGCTTTAGACACGGCCGATCTGGCGGTGGTCTTTTTGAGATTTCAGGACTTCCCTGCCGAGCAAATGAAACATCTCGACGCGTATCTCAATCGTGGCGGACCGGTGGTTGGCATGCGCACCGCAACGCATGCTTTCAAAATGCCGGCGGCCGATCCATTTGCCAAGTACTCGTTCGATCACAAGGGAGACGAATACAAACTCGGCTTTGGGCACCAAGTGCTCGGGCAGACCTGGGTCGGACATTACGGCCGAAATCATCAGCAAAGCACGCGAATTACGATTGTCGACGACAAAAAGAGCCATCCGATTCTGCGCGGCGTGAAAGACATTTGGGTGCAGGCGGGCGCTTATGTCGGCAAGCCGACCGATGGCGAAATACTCACCATGGCCCAACCGCTTAACGGTATGCAAGCGGATTCGCCCGTCGATGCCACTAAGCCGCCGATGCCTTCGGAATGGACCCGCAGTTATAAATCGGCCTCCGGAAAATCGGGCCGGGCGTTTACGTCGCTGTACGGCACGCCCGAGGACTTCCTGAACGACGGCTATCGTCGGATGATGGTCAACGGTTGCTTCTGGGCGCTCGGACTGGACGATGCGATTAAACCCGACGCAAATATTGCCTTCGTCGGACCGTTCAAGCCCAACACGTTTGGCAACGCTTACGCGCGCGGCGTCAAGCCGGAAATGTATGCCGGATTCGAGAGCCCGATTCCGGCCAACAACAATGTCAGCGAGCCCGACTCGACCAAGAAGAATGTTGATAAGAAGAACGTTGACAAGAAGAACGTTGACAAGATGAACGTTGACAAGAAGAACCTAAATAGCCGAGTGCCGGATAAGAAGGCGGCGGCAGAGTCAGGCACCGCCGTGAAAACCGCTGCGCTCGCCGAAAACGATGCGAACCAAGCTGCGGCGGCAAAGTCCGCTGCGACGGTCGCTGCGCCTGCCGGCGACAGCAAGCCGGCCCGCTACGTCCGTATCGAACTGCCTGGCGCGAGTCGCATTTTGACGTTGGCGGAAGTCGAAGTCTATAGCGGCGGAAAGAACGTTGCCCCCGGCGGAAAAGCCAGTCAGTCCAGCACAAACGCTGGCGGCGTGGCTTCCAAGGCTATTGATGGCAACAAAGATTCCGACTACACCAAAGGCGGACAAACCCACACCAACAACGACGGCGAAAAAGATCCGTGGTGGGAAGTCGATCTCGGCAAAGCCGTGGATGTCGAAAAAATTGGCGTTTGGAACCGCAGCGGATTCGAAGCTCGCCTCAGCGATTTTACGGTCGTGCTGCTCGATGCCGATCGCAAACCGGTCTTCCAGTTGGCGGGCATCCACGCGCCCCAAGCGTTGGAAATTGACGTCAAGAATGGCGGCAAGCTGACGTATCTCGACTATAGCGGCAAGCCAGGCAAGCCGTTTTCTGGAGAAGCCGCGGTTGCAAAAGACGATGCCAAAAAGAAAGGCGGCAAGCCAAAGATCAAGGAAGAAAAGCCTAAAGACGCCACGTTGGTGGATGTGCCCGCCGATTACCGCGATCCGCTGCCCTTTGCGTTCAAAAAGGGCGACACGGTTGCCATGCTCGGCAATGGCCTGCCCGACCGCATGCAACACGATGGTTGGTTGGAAACGCTGCTGCAAAGCCAATTGGCCGATCAGCAAGTTCGCTTTCGCAATATGAGCGCCAGCGGCGACCGACCCAACAGTTACCCACGTAGCTCCGGCCAGCTTTCGATGGCCGCGTATCTGCAGAAGGTCAAACCGGACGTGATTTTTGCGTTCTTCGGCTACAACGAATCGTATGAAGGCAAGCCGGACGATTACAAACAGCAATTGATCGACTTTGTCAAAAAGACGCGAGCGGCCAAACCCAACGGCAGTTCGTTCCCCCGAATTGTGCTGTTCAGCCCCATTGCGCACGAGAATTTGCACAGTCCGAACGTGCCGGACGGCAAGGCGCACAACAAGCAACTGGAGGCTTACACTGCGGCCACGCAGGCCGCCGCCAAAGAAGTCGGCGTTGGCTTTGTCGATCTGTTTCATCCCACGCTCGCGCTCTATAAAGCCGCCAAGACGCCGCTGACCATCAACGGCGTGCATCTTTCTGAAGATGGCGATCGCCAACTGGCCGAAGTGATTGCCAAAGAACTGCTCGGAAAAGCCGTCAGTTCGGCGACCACTTCGCTGGCGACACTGCGGCAGGCCGTGCTCGACAAAGACCTGCATTGGTGGAATCGCTACCGCGCTTCCGACGGCAACGACGTCTGGGGTAGTCGCTCGATCCTGAAATTCACGAACGATCAGTCCAACGCGGATGTGCTGCAGCCCGAACTGGTGGCACTGGACGTTTTGACGGCTAATCGCGACGAGCGCGTGTGGGCGCTGGCGGCCGGACGCGACCTGACGATCGATGACAGCAACGTGCCCAAGGCGGTGCCGGTCGTCTCGAATGTTGGCGGCGGCAGCAAGAGTTCCAGCGCCGTCAAAGAAGGCTCGCTGAAATACATGAGCGGCGAGGAAGGCCTCAAAAGCATGGCGGTGGCCAAGGGGTTCAAGGTGAATTTGTTTGCCGATGAAGCGCGTTTTCCGCAACTCATCAAGCCAGTACAGATGCAATTCGACACGCAGGGCCGGTTGTGGGTGGCCACTTGGCCCAGCTATCCCAAGTGGGAGCCGCACCAGCCCCTCACCGACGCGATTCTGATTGTCCACGATGACGACGGCGACGGCGTGGCTGACCGCGTCACCGAATTTGCCAAGGTGCAGAACCCGCTTGGTTTCGAATTTTGGAATGGCGGCGTGCTGGTCACCTGTCAGTCCGAACTCTTGTTTTTGAAGGATACCAAGGGCGACGGCGTGGCTGATGTCCGCATCGTCATGCTGCAAGGACTCGACTCGTCCGACACGCACCACGGCGCCAATAATTTGATTTATGGACCGGATGGCGGCATCTACTGGCAGAGCGGCGTCTTCATGCAGCACAACTACGAGCATCCCTGGGGACCATCGCTGCAGGCGGCCGCTTCGGCCATGTATCGCTTCGACCCACGCCGGTTTACGATCTCGATGCATGCCACGAATTCGCCCAATCCGCACGGCATTGCCTTCGATTACTGGGGCTACCATTATGCCACCGATGGCACCGGCGGCCGCGCGTATCAAGTGCGCCCCGAGGGTAACGGTTTCAAAATGCACGAACTCCTGAAAAAAGAAGTTCGCCCCGTGACCTCCAGCGAAATTGTCAGCAGCGCGAACTTCCCGGAATCGATGCAAGGCGACTTTCTGATCTGCAATGTGATCGGCTTTTTGGGCATCAAGCACTACCATCTTGAGCGCAATCCCGAGACCGGTGCGGTCTGGGGCGAACCGGCTGGCGAGCCCCTGACGGTGCAAGTCGAAAATGCCGATGGCTCCAAGACCGAAGACAAATCGCGCGGCCTGTTGATGAGCGGCGATAAAAACTTCCGCCCCTCGGATGCCATTTTTGCGCCTGACGGCTCGCTGTATTTCAGCGACTGGCAGAACGTGATCATTGGCCACATGCAGCACAATGCTCGCGATCCCAACCGCGACCACACGCATGGTCGCATCTATCGCATGGTTTACACCGACCGCCCGCTACAGAAGCCGGTGGCCATTGCCGGCCAGCCGATTCCGGCGCTGCTGGAGAATTTGAAGTCGCCCATCGACGGCATCCGCCATCGCACGCGAATCGAGCTCAGCGGCCGCGATTCGACCGAAGTCATCGCTGCCACGCGCGAATGGATTAAAAAGTTCGACCCGAATAAAAAAGAAGATGCGCATAACCTGCTCGAGGCGCTGTGGCTGTTTCAGCAGCACAACGTCAAGAATTTCGAACTGCTGGACCAACTCTTGAAATCCCCCGAGCCGCACGCGCGGATCGCGGCCAAGACCGTACAGCATTTCTGGCTCGATGTCGAGAAAACCTATCGTGGTGGCGTGATTGCCGGCGAGTCGCTGGATTTGACTCAGAAGTCGGGCATTCTGACCAACACCCCGCAACTCACCACGATCCGCGTGGCCACGGTACCGGAAAAGATGATGTACGACGTCAAGGAGTTAACCGTCACGCCCGGCAAGAAGGTCAAGCTGACTTTCGCAAATCAGGATTTCATGCCGCATAACATCTTGCTGGTCAAACCTGGCAAGGCCGATGACGTGGGGCTCAAGGCAATTGCGCTGGGCGCCAAGGGCTTCGATGTCGGCTTTATTCCGGAAAGCTCCGATATCCTCTGGCACAGCCACTTGGTGGATCATGGCCAGGAAGAAGTGCTGGAGTTTACGGCGCCCACGGAAGAAGGCGCGTATCCCTACCTGTGCTCGTTCCCCGGTCATCATCGCATCATGCGCGGAATGCTTTACGTTACGAATAACTTGAAAGAGTTTTTGGTCAAGCACCCGCCAGAAGAAATCAAAATTACCCAGTGGAAGCACAGCGACTTCACGGACGATTTCAAGCGCGTCGGCGAGCATCGTAGCTACGCTGAAGGCAAGCAATTGTTTTCCACGCTGGGCTGCGCACAGTGCCATAAACTTAACAAGGACGACGCCGCGGGCGGCATTACCATGACTGGCGGCGGGCACAACTCCGTCGGTCCAAACGTCGACGATACCGTCAAAAAGTACAAAGGCGACGCCAAAGCCGTGCTGCTGGAAGTGCTCGAGCCCTCACGCACCATTGACGACAAATTCAAACAGTCGATCTTGGAACTCGAAGACGGAACATCCCGCACAGGCATCATCCTGGCCGAGGATTCGACATCGCTGACGATCCTCGCGGGCACTCCGGCCAAGGAGCAGAAAATCGAAAAGAAGAATATCGATTCTCGCCGTACTTCGCCGGTTTCGATCATGCCGGCCGGTTTGTTGAACACGCTCGATAAAGAGCAAATTCTCGATCTGCTGGCATACCTGATGGCCGACGGAAATGCCGACGATCCAGCCTTCAAGCATCACCACTAATCCATTCCGCGTATCATCCACAATACTTCCGCGCCGCAACTGCCAGGCATCGCAACCGCGTGTCATGGCAGCGCGGACGGAGTGCAGCCGGCCATTGCGGCCTGTCCTAGAGAAATTCCGCCGTCGTTGACCGGGACGACCGAATTACTGAGAACTTGCAGGCCGCGTTCGGTCAATTGTCGGTGAACGTCGGCGAACAGGATTTCGTTCTGAAAAACTCCGCCGGAGAGCACGACCTGCTTGAGACGCCGCTGCGTACACAGCTTTTGCGCCGTGGCGGCCGTGGCGCGGCCGATACCGGCGTGAACGGCGGCTGCAATTTCAGCGATCGGCCGGCCGTTGAGTCGATCGCGGATTACGGCCTGCAAGAGCGGTCGATGATCGAGATTCTCCAACGGGTAGGGCTGCTGCGGCGCTGACTTCCGCGCTTGGCTTTCGAGCCAGATGGCCGCTTGCCCCTCGAAACTCACTTCGCGCGTGAAGCCCAGCAGCGCGGCAACTGCGTCGAACAAGCGGCCCATCGAAGTCGTTCGAAAACAACGCACCTCGCGTCGCACCATACTTAGAGCGGCGGCAAAGCGCGGCGGAAAATCGAACGGCGCAGCGTGCAGGTCTGGTAGGTCCGTGCAATCGGCCAGGTAGCCGGCCGCCGCTTGTACCGGAAAGCGCGCCGCGGCGTCGCCGCCGGGAATCAACACCGGCCGTAGCCAGGCCGCGCGCTGGAAACCGCTAGGCAGGCCGCCAACGAAAAACTCGCCGCCCCAGATCGCGCCGTCACGGCCGTAGCCTGTGCCATCGAACGCGACACCAACGACTGTTTGCTCGAACAGCCCGTGTTCGGCCAGTACGCTGGCGAGATGTGCTTCGTGATGCTGCACGGCCACCCGCGCCGTGCAGGGCAAGCTTAGCGCGAACCGCGTCGAGCGAAACTGCGGATGCAAATCATGCGCAATCACCAACCGCTCGGGCCTGAGTTCGTACATGGCCAGCAGATCATCCACGGTCTCCTTGAACGCCGTTTCGGCTTCAGCGTCGTCCAAGTCGCCAATTTGTTGACTGACAAACACCTGCCCGCGTACGACCAACGCCAGGCTATTTTTCAAATCGGAGCCGAGCGCCAGAATCGACTGCTCGGTGGGCAATTGGCAAACGGCGCCGGGCGCATCGCCGCGACCGCGACGCACGGCCAGAGGCTTGCCCAAGCGAACCGTCGCAACGGCATCATCCACGCGGCGCGCAATGGGACGTTGGCCGATCAAAAACGCGTCGGCAATTCCGGCTAATCGCTGCCGCGCATCGTCGTCGCGATAAGCAATTGGCTCGTTCGACCGATTCGCGCTAGTCAACACCGATGCCGTCGGAGCGCCGGCGTCAAATAGTAATTCATGCAGCGGCGTGTACGGTAACATCACGCCGAAGTGATCGCTATCCGGGGCAACGCCGGGTAGATCGAACTGACGCGGCGCCAGTACAATCGGCCGGCCGACTCCGCCGAGTAGCGCCATGTGCGCCGGCGTCAGTGCGGCAATCCGGCGAGCCTCGTCCAGCGTGCGGACCATCACGGCAAATGGCTTTTCCTTGCGAAACTTTCGCGTCCGCAGCGAGTTGACGGCGCTGGCGTTTCTGGCGTCGCAAGCCAGGTGATAACCGCCAATGCCTTTGATGGCCACGATTGCGCCGGCGTTGAGCAGCTCGGCCGTTCGCTTCAGCGCTGCGGCCACGTCGCCGATTCGTTGCGCGCCTACCAGCAATTCGTAAGTTGGGCCGCAATCAAAGCAGCCGATCGGTTGGGCATGATAGCGACGATCGAGCGGGTCGGAATATTCCTGGCGGCACTGCGCGCACAATGTCCAGTCCGCCAGCGTGGTCCGCGCACGATCGTATGGCAGCCCGCGAATGATCGAATACCGTGGACCGCAGTTCGTGCAATTGATGTAGGGATAGCCAAAGCGCCGGTTGCCAGGATCGCGAAGTTCTTGCAAACAATGTTCGCACACGGCAAGATCGGGCGAAATTCGCACGCTGGGATCCGCGCCGGCTTGACTGGCGAGAATCTGAAAATTCGGGTAGTCGCGACATAGGGTTGACTTCACGACAAATTCCGCAATTCGGGCAGCAGGCGGAGGTCGCTCGCGCAGGCGCTGCAGAAACGCTTCAAGATCGGCCTGTCGCCCTTCGGCGTGAATTTCAACGCCCGCCGCGCCGTTGCATACCCAACCGCGGATATCGAATTTGGCGGCCGCGCGAAAGACCAGCGGTCGAAAGCCAACGCCTTGAACCACGCCGCGAATCAAAACGCGCCGGGCAACTCGCGTCACGCTGGTTGATTCCTGATCCATGCGAGACTACCCGGCACCGAGCCGCGCCAGCGATAAACGCAGGATGTGATAGATGGACGCCTGCACTTCTTGAATCCGCGGAATGTAGTCCGACGGCACAACCAACGCGAAATCGGCCAGGCGCTCGCGGCCGATGTCGCCGCCATCTCCCCCCAACAGCGCTAGGGTCAGCATTCCCCGGCGCCGCGCCTCGCGGAGCGTTGCGCAGAGGTTTTTGGAAGTGCCGCTGGTCGAAAATGCAATTGCCACGTCCTGCGATCGGCCATTGGCAATCATTTGACGCGAAAACATCAGTTCCACGCCTACATCGTTGGCGATGGCGCTAATATTGGCCGGCTCGAGTGCCAGCGAAATCGCCGGAATCGGCTTGATGTCTGCTGGCGGTGCCACGCAATCCAAAACGAAGTCGTTGGCGTCGGTGGCCGAACCCCCATTGCCAAACGCGATCAACGTGCCGCCTTGGCGAATGCGCTGCTGAACGGCCAGCGTAGCGGCCACGAATGTTGGCGTCTGCGCGGCCGCAAATGTCGTTCGTAGCAGATCGTCGTCGCTGGCTTTTTGCCGAATCGAAGCCGCCACGTCGGCCAACGTGGCCGGCGCAGCTGTTTCGCCTGCGCCCAAAAACGGGTAGAGAAACGCCGCCGCGCCAACGTCCTCGCCGCGACCTTGCTGTTCGAAGAAGACATGCACTGTTTCCCACAGCGTGTGGTACATGACTTCCGTCAACTCTTGATGAATGAACTCGTCGTCGGTCGCTGGCGGCAACGCAAACGGCCCGAGACTTCCGGGCCACTGTAATACCAACGCGCCACGCTGACGCAGTGGTTCCACGAGTTGATCCAGCATGGCCGAACCGCAGGGCGGAGCGAACGTCAGCACCATGTCTTCCGGGCGCGCAAGCGAATTGAGCATGGCCTGCGGAGCGACGGAAACATCCAGCGCCGGCAGCGCCCGTTTGCCGACGATCACGGGATGGACGAACTCAACCGAAACATGCTGCGCATCGGTGACACAAGCGCCCACGCCCGCGGCCAACAGTCGGCCGCCGCGCTGAAAGCGGTTTGCCATTTTTTGACTGACCGTCGCCAGCGGCAAACTGTGCCGCGCGATGTAAGCGGCCGACAGCGCGTGTCGCAGCGCAAATTGCGACGCGACAAATTCGCCCAATCGTTCGGCTTCCAGCGTCTGCGACATGACCGACCCTGTGGGTTTCGAAAATCCAAAAAACCGTCATGCGGCAGTTCCGGCGTAGCTAAATCTTTTCGCCAACCAACAACCCGCAATGTATCAACGTCGGGTAGGTTTCGCCCACGCGGAAACCGGCAGCCTGCAGCCAACCGCGATATTCGCCGGCGCTGTAGGCACGGCCTTCAGTCAGCGTGAACAGTGCGGCGGAATAGAGCGCGATGGCCAGCGGACCATCCAGTGCGTCGTTCAGAAACACGTCGTGAATCAGGAGCTTGCCGCCCACTGGCAAGGTCGCCGCGCAGCGAGCAATCAGTTGCTGGCACTCGAGCACATCCCAGTCGTGCAGGATGTTCGAAAGCAAAATGCAATCGCAATCGGCCGGGTGCGGATCGGTAAACATATCGCCGGGCACGCACTCCAAACGGTCGCTCACACCATAACTGGCAGCAAATTCCTCCGCCACTTTGAGCACTTCCGGCCGATCCCAAATCACAGCCCGCATGCCGGGATAACGCTGTAAGCAGGCAATGCTATAAATGCCCGTGCCACCGCCGACATCTAGCAATTGCCGACTGCCGGCCAGTCTTGCCTGCGCGGCTAGGTGCGGTGCCACATTCTTGGCGCGTCCGGCCAGCGCCAAAGTGAGATGCCGCGCCGACGCCTCGCGTTCCATGGCCGAGCTTTCGCCGGCGCGGAAAATAAATGCGGCGCCCTGCTCTTGGTCGGCTCCGGCCGGTCGGTTGCTAGTCAGACGGGCGATCATCTCGCGTACGCCCGGACTTCCGGCGGCGAGTCCCAAATAATCGCTGACGTCAAACGTTTCGCCCGGCGATAGATGCTCGCGCGCCAAGTCGGTTGGGTGTAGTCGACCGTGATCGTCACTGACCAAGAACTGCATCGCCCGCAATGCGGTCACCAGCACCGTCGCAGGGCGAAGTTCCAATTTGAGCGCCGCCGATAACTCGGCCAACGTCCGCGGTTGCTGGGCCAATTTCTGAATGATGCCAAAGTGGCAAACCCCGGCGGCCAGCAGCTCCGTGCCATAGTTGCCGCGAATCAGCTCAAAAATTGACGTCGGATCGGTGCGCGGCGTCTGAACGGCGGACAAGAACATGGGCGTCATCAAAGGGGAACAGAGCCTGTACGATGATTTACGAACGTGCCGGGCGGCTTCGATCCAAACATTTGTATCCGCGGCCCGAGTTGCGATAGAATATCCTAGCGGTTTCGATAACCCGAGGCGAGTCGCGGAAAACGGGAGCAGTTGGTTATGTTACGTTGCATGAGCCGGTGCTTGTCGCGTGGTTTTGCCTGCTGGCTGTTGTTGCTACCCGTTGCGGCGCGCGCGGAAGTGGACATGCGCGGCGAAGTTTTGCAACTTTTCCAGCAGGGCGAAAAATACTCCGCCAGCGCGCTGGCCACGGTCGAAGAGCACTACCAGCAGTTACGTTCCACCACGCGCGATCCGCGTTGGGATTATGCCTATCTATTGATGCTGATCAAGCAGCACGATAACGATAATGCATTGCGCGTGGCGGCGGCCTTGGCCGAATCGGCCGCAGACCCGCTGCCGGCTTACCGCGCCAAAGTCTGGCTGGAGATGAACAAAAAGAAGTATGCCGCGGCCATGGCCGATATGGATTTGCTGTCGCAGCGATTGCCCAAGGCAGACGGCGCTGGCGAGGCGGAAGCAGGGCCACGCGACGCGTCGCGATTCATCGGACGGATGTTGGGATTTCTCGAAGGGCCTGCCGCCGAAGCCGTCAACCAATCGACGCGCGAGGAATTGCGCATCAAAATCATCGACCGTTTGACGCCCAGTCGTCGTCAGGCCATGGACGATGCCCGACGTGCCGTCGTCAAACGATTTTCTGAACTGGACCTGAAAGAAGAGCAGGTCAAAACAGACGCCAAGGTTGAAGAACAACAGGAGAAAGAACAGCTTCGCGATCAAGTCGAAAAAGACAAAGCGGCGGTCGGACAACAGCAGTCGGATTTGGCCGAAAAAGCCGCCAAACTGCGTGCCGATCTGGATCGTGAGCTCGATCAATTCGATGCCGTCATTCGGCCGCTGACGTCGCAACTGGCGCGGCTGGAAGCGGTGGCCGGAACCAACAATCGTCAGTTGAGTTTTGCCCAGGCGCAAATTGCCGATCTGTTTGTTCAATTACAAAACGAAAACGATCAAAATCGGCGGTTCGCGATCAACGCGCAAATCAATTCCATCAACAACCAAGCGGACGCGTTACGCCGTAACCTGGCATCCGTTAACTCGGAGGCTGCGGGCCTGGTAGCGCAGCGTAACGCGCTGCAGGCAAAACGCAACGGCGTGGTCGCCCGCGGTCAAGATGCGCTATCGCAACTCGACCGCGATGGCGCGGGCTTGCGGCGCGAAGAGGGCAAACTGCGCAACGACGAGAAGCGCGCCAAGTCGCCGGCCACCGGCGTCACATCGCGATCGCGATCGATGTCCGCAAAAATTGCCGCTTTCACCACCTACGAAGAATTTCCAATTGAGCAAGAAAAGCAGCGCTTACTGGATTCGTTCGGCGCGAAATAATCTTGCGATCCGTGCGTGCCCCGCTAAATGCTAACTGGGATTCGGCACGAACGGTCCGCCGCGGCACTGCTTGAGATAATTGAGCGCATGCACCTGGCCGGTCATTTCTCGTTCGTCGCGGTAGACGGGGTCATGCCAGCCTTCGATGTCGATGGCCCCACGCCAGCCGCCCATCCGCAACGTGCTGATGACATCGGTCCAATTCGTATCGCCAAATCCGGGCGTACGATGATGGATGTATTGCCGCCCACCGCGAATCCCATGTGTGCGAATCACGTCCCAAAAAATGTTGGCGTCCTTGCCGTGCAGGTGAAAGATTTTTGGTAACCACTGACGCAATTGCGGCAACGGGTCGACCAGGCTGACTAACTGATGGCACGGTTCCCACTCTAGGCCGATCGAGGCGCTGGGCACCGCGTCGAACATCAGTTCCCAGGCCGCCGGCGAATGTGCAATATTCCAATCGCCGCGCTCCCAGTTGCCACGCATTTCGCAATTTTCGAAGGCCAAACGCACGCCGCGATCCTCCGCCTGCGCAGCGAGCCGACTGAAGACTTCTCGAAAGCACGGAATCGAATCGGGAACCGGCAGATCCGTGAGCCGCCCCGTGAAGCCGCAGACCAGCGAGCAGCCAAACCCGCCGGCGGCATCGATCAGCCGGGACCAGTCGCTGGCCACTTGGGCGTCGATCAACGGATTGCCGTAGATGCCCAGCGAACTCACGGTGGCGGTCGTCGGCTGCAGCACCAATCGGACGCGATCCGCCAGTGTGTGCAAATCGCACTCGCCAATTTGCCCGCCGAAAACCAATTGGAACGACTCGAAACCATGAGCAACAATTTGCGTCAATTGCTCCGGCAGCCGTGGTCCAACTTTGACCAACGTGCCAATGCGTATATCTTCGTGAGCGATTGTCATGCGGCGTTTTTCATTTGAAGCGCAAAAAGTCGGGGCAGTGATTTCGCACCGCCCCGACCGGCAATACACTATTCAGTCTTGAAGATCGGCCGTAGAACTCGATTGCCACGCTTTGCAATCGCTACAAGCCAGTCACCAGTCATTTACGAAGGCGAAACGGAAGCAGCGCGCGGCCCCTTGCCCTTGGGCCCACTACCTTGTTCAACCGCAAACTCGACCTGTTGCCCTTCATGCAAACTATCGAACTGATGATCCGCAACGGCCGAGTGGTGGAAGAACACATCCGATCCGTCACTGGTCGCAATAAAGCCAAAGCCTTTGTCTTGCACCAGCTTCTTAATTGTACCCACCGGCATACCCTGAATCTCCTACGCAACGCTCTACAGACGATTCGACCGATTCACGGTGCGTGCCAACCGCAATGCAGGTCGCACCCGTCGCACTGCCAGAACGAAAAAGCTGACAGATACTCTGACGACGGGAATTGACTCACTTGAGTGCAAGTCGTGAACCGTTCCGTGCACGCAAGCGCCGAGACTGCTCGCATCGATCCGAAAACATCATTCGGCAGCAGAAGACTTGGTCAGTACTGGCCCACCTGCAAACCCAAGTCGCCAAAGATCGTCGTGACTCCCCGTGGCCGGCGTAACCGCCGAAACATCCTCACTGATAAGCCTAAAACATGCAGAAACCGGAATCAAGTGGCCTGCGAAAGCCAGTCCGATAGCGCTTTGTGCGAGAACCTACGCACCGAAAATCGCACGGTGAGCGAGGCGAAATCCGTTGGCTGGAAAAACGTGCGATCGGCGGTCTTACGCCACGATCCGCGGACGATACCACTGCGGGTTGCCGCAAGGCTCTGGACAACGTTCGACCGCTTCGGTCACGAAGTTGCCAGCGAGGCAGGTGGATTGCACGGGCTCCGCGAGAGTTGCTCGTCTGAAAACTCGGCTCAAACGTTGAAGTCGTAGGGCTCGTGCGACGCATCCTCGAATCGCGTAAATTCGTGGCGGAATGTGAGCTTCACATCGCCGATCGGACCGTTGCGCTGCTTGCTGATAATGATTTCCGCCTGACCGGCCACGCGCGCTCGATCTTCCTCGTTATTGGCGTAGTATTCCTCGCGATGCACGAACATCACCACGTCGGCGTCTTGCTCGATGGCGCCCGATTCGCGCAGATGGCTCAAACGAGGGCGGTTCTCCTTGCTTTGCTCGGCTTGTCGGTTGAGCTGCGCCAGACACATCACCGGAATCTTCAATTCGCGCGCCAGCCCCTTCAAACGCCGGGCGATCTTTGCCACCTGTTCTTGCCGCGGATCGCGGGCGTTATCGGGCTCAATCAACTGCAAGTAGTCGATGATCACCAGCCCCAGATTCTCCTTACGTCTGAGACGCCGCGCGGTCGCCGCAATTTCCGTCATCGTGCGGCTCGGCGTGTCGTCCACAAACAGTTTGGCCAGGCTGATCTGACCGGCGGTTTCGATCAGCTTGCCCATGTCGTCTTTGCTGATGGTACCGCTACGTAAATGGCGTCCGTTGATTTTTGCGCACGAGCACAACAGGCGGTCACCCAATTCCAGGGCCGACATTTCCAAGCTGACAAACAGGGTGGGCGTTGGCCGCTCGTGCAACACGGCATGCTCGGCGATGTTCATGGCAAACGCCGTTTTGCCCATGCTGGGCCGCGCCGCCAGAATCAGCAGTTCGGAGTCGTGCATGCCGCCGGTCAGCGCGTCGAGATCGGTGAAGCCGGTTTCCACGCCGCCGATGGCGTGCCCCTGTTTCATTCGCGAATCGATGCGCGCCATCGAGTCGTGCAGAATCGTGGCAATATCGGCAATATTGCCGGAACCTTTGTCTTCGAGGATGCCGAAGATTTTTTCTTCGGCCCGGCTGAGCATTTGCCGCGGATCGGCCGTAGGGTCGTACGAATCGCGGAGAATGTCGGTACTGGCGGAAATCAGCGAGCGGAGAATTGCCTTGGCCCGCACGATTTCGGCGTAGTAAACCGCATGCGCCGCGGTCGGCACCGAGTTCGCCACATCGGCAATGTAGGCCGTGCCGCCGACCATTTCGAATTCGCCCGAGGATTGCAAACGGTCGACCAGCAGCATGGCGTCCACGCCACGCCCGTCGGTGTGCATGGCCATCAAGTTGCTAAATAGTCGCTGGTTGGCGTCGTCGTAAAAATCGTCGGCCTTGAGAATCATGGCCACTTCATCGCAGACATCCGGCAACAGCAAAATGCTGCCGAGCACAGCCTTTTCGGCTTCGAGGCTCCGCGGCGGCTGACGATCGACCAGTTCGTTGACAGCTTGTTTGGCCGGCGCTCGTGCCGCGGTATCGAATCGCATTTCAGCCATCTCAGCTCCCTCCAAGGCGATCTCCGCACGGTCTGCTAACCGGTGTGGCAAACAGCATCACACAACTCATCCATCGGCTTGGCCGGGAGAAGTTTGCAGCCGGCGCAAAAAAGAAGCGGGTGCGCCACAATGCCGAGGCGCCCCGCTGCTCACGGTTTACTATCGCCGAACTCAGGCCTTCTTTTCGGCGGCCGGCGTCTCGTGCGAGTGGTCGCCAACTGTCGGCACGACCCAGACTTTGAGGTCGGCTTCGACTTCGTGACCCAGATGAATTTGAATGGTGTACAGGCCCAATTCTTTGAGCGGACCTTTGAGGCGCACCTGATCCGTGGTGATGGTCAGGTCTTGCTGCTTGAGCGCTCGCACGATCTCGTTGGCACCAACCGAGCCGTACAAGTGGCCTTCGTCGTTGGCGTTGGCTTCGATGGTGATGCTCTGATTTTCCATCTGCGTGGCCAGCTTCTTCAAACCCACCATGCGCTCGGCCTGGATCGCTTGCAGCTTGGCGCGGTGCTTATCAACCATCCGCTTGTGATGGTCGGTGGCCACGGTCGCCAGACCTTGCGGCAACAGGTAGTTCATCGCGTAACCGCGTTTGACTTCAACCACGTCGCCTTGAGCACCCAGATGATCGACCGATTGAATAAGCAGCAATTCGATGCCGCCGTTCTTGCCCTTGGGCAACCGTTTGATGCGAGATTTAGCAGTCATGACAACTCGAAGCGAAAATTAATGAGTAATGAAGCCACATTCCCTGCGGCGAAAAACCAACCAAACCTGCCAGCTAAAGCGAATCAATTTGAAAGGGCGAGCTATTCAATCGGGCGATTCACTTAAAACGGGATATCGTCACCCGCGCCACCACCACCGCCAGCATCGTAACCGCCGTCGTTAAATCCACCTTGGTCGGGCGCCGGCTGGCTGAAATCTTCGTACTGCGGCCGCCCACCACCGCCATTGCCACCGCTGTTGCCGGTACCCGCCTGTGCTGGCCGACCGCGATTGGGCGCTCCGCCGCGAGACTGGCCGCCGCGAGCACCTTCAGCTTGTCCGCCGCCCTGCCCACCGCCACCCTTTGAGCCGAGCATTTGCATTTGCTCGCCAATCACACGCAATTTGGAATTCTTCTTGCCGTCTTTTTCCCAGGTATCGAGCTTGAGCCGGCCTTCAATCAGCACCGGCGCACCCTTGGTCAGGTATTCGCTGGCGATTTCGGCCAAACGAGCCCAGAGCGTTACGTCAACAAATGTTGTCTCTTCAACCCATTCGCCGGCTTGGTTTTTGTGTTTGTTATTGACAGCCAAGCCGATTTCCGTGACCGCAGTGCCGCTAGGGATGTATCGCAATTCCGGGTCGCGCGTCAAATTACCTACCAGGATCACGCGATTAAAACTGGCCATGACAAGACCCTCGACAAAACAACCGACTCGGCAAATAAAATGAACGGATGTTCCCTGGTCATCATCCTAGCAAAGCAGACGCGACGTTGCAATTGGCCGCAATGCCACACTTGGTTTAGGCAAACGGCCAAGGAACTGCGAGCTACTCGATGGAATTGCCCAAGTCGACGCCTTCCAGATCAACGTCCAACTCCGGATCAGCTTCCTTCGGCTTGACGACTTCTTTCTTAGGACCGCCGCCGGTTAGGGCGTGCTCGACCAGAGCGTCGGCAATCCGCGGATCGACCTTTAAAACCAGGTTGCGAACCACGTTCTCGTTCAATTGGCATTGCCGATTGAGCGTACCCAGTTGATTGCTGTCCAGCTTGAAGTAGGTGAGCCAGTACGTGCCTTTGCGGTGCTGGCCAATGGGGTACGCCAACCGGCGCTCTTCCCACATCCGACTGGCCAACATGCTGCCGCCCAGTTGCTCAACCATTTGCGGAATCTGGCTACTGACGCCCGACGGGTCTCGGCCGTAGCGATTCGAATCCAGGATGAACATGCCTTCGTAAACGTTCTGCGCCAAGTTTGCACTCCTCATTACCGATGGGCTGTTGAGCCCGATGATCAAGCTGCTTATCTGTTACGTTTCAGTCCGCCGAATTTTCTTGCCGCCGTATTTTCAACTATTGTTTTTCGCCAGCCGTATTGTGCCGATTCATCGCGGCCGCAATTCCCAAACCGATCCAATCTGCCACCGCGTCGACCGCCTCGGCCACGACAATCTCGATTTCCGTCTGTTCTTGCTTGGCAAACTTGCCTAAAACAAAGTCCGCCGCATTCCAACCGCCGGGCACAGGACCGACGCCTACTCGCAATCGCGGCACGATGTCCGTGCCTAAACGCTGAATGGTGTCGGCCAGCCCCTTCTGCCCACCCGCCGAGCCCTGCTTACGTATCCGTAAGCGGCCCAGCGAAATATTGAAGTCATCGCAGACGACCAAAATGTCGTCATTATTTATCTTGTAAAAATCCCGAGCCGCCAGCACACTGCCGCCGCTGAGATTCATAAACGTCTGTGGGCAAAGCAACAACGTGCGATGTCCGCCGATCGTGGCCTCGGCCAGCTCGCCTTGAAAGGCCGTTTTGGGCACACTTCCGGCGAACCTGCGGGCAACTTCGGTCAGAATCCAAAAGCCCACGTTATGCCGCGTGCCATCGTACTTCCGACCGGGATTACCCAAGCCAACAACCAACTTCATACACAACCTCGCGGCGGCGACCAAACCCCATGGCAACTCCACGCAGGCCGGCCATAAGCCAGCAAAATTCCGCGTGAACAAGCTGTTCGCCAGCCAAACCCGCGATCAACCCACTTCTTCTTCGTCCTTCTTAGCCCCAATGACTTCCGGCTCTGCGCCGTCGCCGGGCAGCCCCGACTCTTCCGATTCTTCAACCGGCTCAACGCATTGAACGCAAATCGCTTCCGGATCGGCCAGCAACTTGGCGCCGGCAGGCAGCTTCAAGTCCGCATTGGTGATCGTTCCCAGCAGTTCCAGGTGATTGATGTTCACCTGCAGCTTTTCAGGAATGGCAGCCGCCAGGCACTCGATCAGTACTTCGTGAACCAAATGCTGAACGACGCCGCCCGACTTTACGCCTGGCGCGGCACCGCGAATTTCGACCGGCACGGTCACTTCAATTCGTTCGTCCTTGTTCACGCGGGCAAAGTCGATATGCACCACGTGCGTGCCGTAAACATCCCACTGCAGCTCGCGAATCAGCGCGCTTTCGTTCACTCCGCCGGCCAGTTCGACCATGCGACTGCCGTGACGCAATGCCGAGGCAAATTGATCGGCCTTAACCGTCAGGCTGACGCTTTTTTCGCCGTGGCCATACAAAATTGCCGGCACTGAACCAGCTTGTCGCAACCGCTTCGCGTCGCGTTTGCCGCCAACCGGGCGAATTTCCACGTTCAAAGTCTCGGCCATAGCGTCCTCAATACCAACGAATATGTGTCAAACGGCCACGTGGCCGAGAGAAATCAACTGAAGTGCCGCTCCAGCAAGCTGCCGGGCATTTGGAAGCACGTTATTTTGCCCGAATTCCGCCGGATTGCAAGTCCAGGCACGCAATAATTTTCGGTTACGGCTGGGTTCACCGGCCCGTTGGGTCAAATGACGCGGCTGAACGACTTAAAAACGCCAACCAATACTTCGGGCCACGAATGCTATTCCGTTCATGTCGGTTCGTTGGGGCACGGAGAACGCAGAGTTCCATCATCGCCGCCAACTCGGTCAGACTCGATCGCTGGCCACGCGTTTGGTCAAGCAGATGCCGAAATGCCACGGCGGCAAATCGATCCGTGGACCGGCGTTGAGCCCGGCATGCTCCGCCCATTGGACGATCTGCGCTGGCGCGGGACGAATGCTTGCGCTTGGGCCGCGCGGCGTGAGAACGTCGACGCGCCAATGAATGACCAGCACTTCTCCGCCGAGGCGCAATGCGTTGGCTGCGTGCGCCAACAGTTCAATCGGTTGCTCGCAGTGCAGGATATTGAACAGCAGCACGGCGTCCGCCTGCCGGTCGAAGCCCTGCTGGCAAACGTCACGATGATGGCAAGTCACGGGCAACTTGCCGGCGCGCTGACCGGTACGCTCGATCATCGCCGGATTGATCTCATAGGTATGGAGCGTGCCAGAAATTGCGCGGGCCACGGGAATCGAAAACGTGCCGTAGCCGCAGCCCAGTTCGAGCACGTCGCCAAACCGAGTCATCCCTAAGCGATCGAGAATTAGCGGGACATCGAACAACGTCTCCCAATATTCCTCGTCAGGCATTCCGCTTTCGCGCACGATCATTCGTCGGTCCTGCCAATCACGTAGCCGTTGCAGGTCCGGTCGTTGCAGACTGTAATCGGCACTTGATCGGAATGCGTTGTGGCGCGGACCTTTTCTTTGATCCGCAAGCAGAATGTATCGAAGGTCAAATCTTTGCCGCCGGTGGTGTTCAGCGATTCCGCGACGGCCGTGGCAAATCGTCCCGGGCGACCCGCCGTAGGCGCGATGCTGGTTCGGAAAGGCGCACACGCCAGCAGCACGCCGCGGGTTTTAAAATCGGCCTGAAACGGGTTCTTGCCAGAGCCTACAACGGGAGATTCTTTGTGAAATAGATCGCCCCAGATCAGGACTCGCGGCAATTTCGCAACCGATTCGACCAATTCATGCAGCGGCAGCGCCGTCGACGCCAGTCGGCCTTGATCGAAATCCGCCGGCGCGATGAACCACTCGTCGTCATCGCCCAGTAGCGCCTGCGCGTTGATGAACACAATTGCCAGATCGGTCCGACTTTTCGCACTCTTTTTCAACCAAGCAAGCGATTCGCGCAGTTCGGCCAGCGTGGCCTGCTCGTTGCGCACGATACGCTTTTCGACGGCACCAAACCGCGGCCCCCGCAAACCGTCAAGCTTGGCCGCCACGAGTTCCGCGTCGCGGTCGGCGCTTTCGATCTTAAGGCCCGCATCGCGATAACCGCTGATGCCGATGCTCAGTACGTACAAGTTTGGCAGGTCCGTGGCGCGCGCGGAGTTGCCAGCCACGTCGATCGTCACCGGGGTCGAGTCGGACGACGACGCGCGATCGTGCCGTGCCGAAGCAACAATCGAATATTTCCCGGCCGGAAAGGGCGAATCGACCGTATATTTGGCCGTCGTTACCGCTGCGGTCGAGTGTTGCGAGTTCGGCAACAGTTGCGCGGGCACGGTCTGCTGATTGAAACGAACTTCAACATCGTCCAAATGCCGGGCTTCGGGAAAATCCACCTGCACTTCAACGTGGACATTCACGTTGTTGACCGCGGCGTTTGTGATTTTTACCTTGGGCGGCTCGATCTCCGCAAATGTTTCTTTCTTGAGTACGCTTGGCAACTGATCTTGTTTTTCGATCAGCTCCCGGCGTAACGATGCCAGGGCAATGGGCGCGTCAATTGGTGTGGGCGCGTCTTTCGAACGGAAGTTCTCCAGCACCAACTTGGGCTGATAGTATTCCGGAAATTTATCCGAGCTATAAAACTCGGCTGGCAGGAATCGCTGCGAGTTGCGGTGGAATCCCAAATGCCGCGCGCCGCTGGCCGAGGCGTTGTAAAAACCCTGGTCGTTCCACATCACCCACTCGCCATCCGAGGCAACAAACAGACTCAGCAGCGGTTCGGCCAGGTCCGGCGCGGCTTGCAACCGAATGGTCGGCAACAATCGTTCTCCGGTTGCCAGTTCGCGTGTCTTGCGTGAGATTTGTAGTTTGAGTGGTTGGCCCACCTTAAACGCTCCCTGCAGCATGGGCTTGATGCGTTCGAAGTAGGTGTAGTCCCCGAATTTTTGCAGCACGTCGCCATCTCGCACGCTTAAGTCCTCGCTATACGTCACTCGCGAACCATCGGTCAACGCGCCGATATCGGCCAGCACCTTGGGCGGTTTGAGTGGCCAAATTCGAAGCGTACCGTCGAGCGAAGACGTGGCAAAACGCTGTTGGTCTGGCGAGATCGAAATCGATGTGATCCCGCCGGTGTGACCTAGGTAGCGTCGCACGATCCGCATCTCCAACGCGCCGCCGCGCCCCGACTTTACGACGGTTTCGACCAGCGTGCCGGACTCGGTGCCGATTAGCAAATGCGGCCCATCGGCGACGCCTGGATATTTCACAAACCGGTACGACCACGGTCGACCGGGGATGTTATCGAAATACGGCGCAACTTGGATCTCGGAGCCGTCGCCGTCAGCCGCATCGGGATTCAAAAGCGTCAGCGGAGTACGACTGTCGCTCGACGCCGCGGAACGATTGGACTTCATGGCCGGCGAACTACCAAATCGACTGGCGATCACCAGTTCTAGGTTTTTGTCGCGGTCCAACCAAATGGGCGTGCCGTTGGCGAGTTGACCGGACGGCTTAACCACCGGCTCTTCGGGGATTCGTAACGGCACGATCGCCATTTTGGAAAGGTCGAGCAAACGATTATTCGGTCCGCGGTGGTTGGCGGCAAATTCCGCCGGCGGATAAAACTGGTCGCCAAACATCAGCCCCGCGTCGTTCCAGCCCACATTCCACAGCCGCGCCGCGTTGGGCTCAAAGCTGGGTAAATATAATCCGCCGTCGTTCAGACGCCACACGTGGACAATGCCGAGGCCGTCTGAACTAGCGCCAAGTTTGGCCCGCACGTTGAACGTGATGGCGATGGGCGAATACTTGTGACGATGCGAGAGCATTGTGCCGTTGCGATTCCAAACGCCCACCTGATACGCCGTGGCACCGTCTGCCAATTCCGTCGTCACACCTTGGGCGATCCAAGGGCCGCTGCCCGAAACGAACGCCGCTAAATCGGCAAACGCCACGCCGCGGCTTTGACCCGCGGCAGGCTTGGCCCCGGCAATGGTCAGAGGACCGCGGCTACGGCCAGATTGCCACAGCGTTTGCAAGGACGAAGGCCACTCGTCGAATTTCAAATTGCGTTTGGAAGATACGGAAACCACTTTTTCGCTGCCGCAATGCGAGAAGATCAAATGATCGTTATCGGCAAAGCAAAAACAACCGCCGGGCACCAACTCCCAGGCCGTGTTGTCTTTTGTTGCCTGGCGGTAGGAATCTAAAACCCAACCGTGCGGGATGTCGTCGTCCGGCACGAAATCCCATCGCGTATGAAAGGCGAATTCCGCATTGCCGGCCCCGGCGTTCCAGTTCGAAACAATGATTTGGCCGTCGCAGCCCCAGGTGGCAACATGCTGGCCGTCGGGGCTGAAAGCAATGCCCCGGGTACAGCCTAAATGTCCTTTCAGCAGCGCGCGAAAGATCGGCGCCGATTGTGTCAGCTCGTAAATTCGCGTCGAACCGGCCTCGGTGTTATCGGTGACGCCCACCAGCAGATATCGGCTGTCGGGCGAATAGGTCAACGCATTAACCGTGCCAACCTTGAACCCGTACGGCTCTTGATATCCACGCAGAGCCGGCAATTGCTGCCCGGATTGCAGATTCCAAATCCGCACCACCTTATCGGCCGTGGCTGCCAGCCAGCGGCCATCGTTGCTGAGTCCCAGGCATTCGACGGGACTGCCGTTGAAGCCGTCGGAATCCACCACCAATTGCAACTCGTTGTTGACTGCCGCCGACTGCGCACCGGCGGGCAACGCTGGCCAACAGGCCAAGCTGAAGAGAACGAGCAGCGAGATGCGATTGAATCGCCAAGCGGGCAGTTGAGTCATAATAGCACTACGATGTGAATGCGACAGTTCGAAAAAAGCGGACGCACATGGCCATTCCTCCGTTATCAATCAGTCTGGCGGTGTAAGACGATTCGAAATCCAACGGTCGGACTTTGGTAGGCCGGAGCGTTGGCGTTGCGAGCGGCCGACCGGCATTTATCGCTGGAACTGGTGAAATCGCCACCACGATTGACGCGAATTTCGTCGCCACCGGGCGAGACCGCCACGCGCGGATTCTTTCCGCCCGGCAGCGTGCTTTGATAAAAATCGGCGCACCATTCGTTGACGTTGCCGTGCAAATCGTAAAGGCCCCAGGCGTTTGGCGTTTTCTGCCGCACCTCGTGGGCAAACTCTTGGCCAGCGCTGGCGGCATTAGTATCGAACCAGCCGAACTTGTCGAGATTTCGCGAAGCTTCGCCAAACGAAAACGCGCCGTTCGAGCCTGCACGGCAGGCGTACTCGCGCTGCGCTTCGCTGGGCAGATCGAATTTCCAGCCCTTGGGCAACCGTCCGGCTTTGGCTTCCGCAACGGTCATGCGACGACAAAATTCTGCCGCCAGCGACCAATCCACGCAGGTGGCCGGAAATTGATCGCCGACTTTGACCCGCGCGTTACCTTTCCAGGGTTCGAGTTGATCTTTCATCAGCGCGTGCCATTGCGATTGGGTGACGCCGGTTTGCCCGAGCCAAAAGCCCTTGGTCAATTCGACGGTCACCGGATATTCGTCTTCGCCGCGCTCTTTTTCGCTCTTGGGACTGCCCATGGTGAATGTGCCTGCAGGGCACCAGACCAACTCTAGTCCTAACTGGTTGTCGTGCCGGAGGTCGCCGGGTTTATCGCCCTCGCCCTCTTTTTTCTTCACGCGGCCAATCTCGAAGTTCATGGCGCCGACGGCGTTGATTGAGTTGAGCGTCAGCTTGGGCTGCTGCGAATAACCGGTGCCGTCGTGTACGCGTTTTTGCGTGAACCGCGTGGTGTAATCGGCCAGTTCTTGCAGAGTGACAATGCCGTCTTTGTTGGCGTCGGCGTTGCCGCTAAGACCCTCGACCAGAAAATGACTGAACACGCCGTGCTGGAATTCTTTGTCTTCTCGCGAGAACTCGCCGAGCGAGCAACTGTTGAAGAGCACCATGCCGCTAGGCACTTTTTCCAACGTTTGAATCAGCTTCTTGGCATCGGCCGCGGCATCGCCGGCCGCTTTGACTTCTGGCGTAGGATCATTGCGGCAGGCGTCCACCAGCAAAATTTTTAACGCGGCGCGACAATTCTTGGCATCGAATCGCTTGTAGATCGAATCGACGGAAATCAGCGTGTCGTTGGCGGCATCCAGCTTGGCGTCGATTGGGCAAACGTAACTCTGGCCGTTCAGGCTGATGCCGTGGCCGCTGAAGCCCAGCAGCAGCACATCGTTTTCGCCGGCCATCCGCGTGATGCCGTCGATCTGCTGATTGATGTTGGTTTTAGTCGTGCGATATTTGCTGTCTTTGGCGTCATCAGTCATCAAGTAGATATGATCTTCGGCAAAGCCAGCGATGTTCAACTGCCGGGCCAGGTCTTCTTGATCCTTGCCGCAGTAGAAAAGCTTATTGAAGTAGGCGTAGTCGTTTACGCCAATGAGCAGCGCCCATTTCTCGCCGGAACGCGGCTGCTTGGGTTCGTCTGCCCAACCTCGGGCGCCGCACGTAATCAGCAGCAAGAACAGCGAGATGCGGCCGTACATGGGTCACCTGGTGAAATTGATCGCGGCGATTTGGCGGGTTGGCAACGGCCGACCGTCGACGTGCGGTTGGTCAACCGCAGCGCATCGCAGCCACCGATTATTGACCCGCCGGAACAATAAACGCAAGCATTTTGCCGATCGGACAATTTTTGTCGAAGATCGTTTTGTCGATGGCCTGAGTTACGTCTGTTGCTTGGAGCGGCGAAGGGTGTGGCGAGATCGAGCAGGCAATAAAAAAACGCCCTCGCAGATGCGGGGCGTTTTTTCGTGTGCTTGGAGTTGATTGACGGTGACTCGCAGAATTCGGCTTAACCGCCGAACTCGGGGCGGCGACGGCCGAGTTGACTCTGCAACCGCTGCACGATGGAACTGTGCATCTGACTGACACGGCTCTCGGAAAGATCAAGCGTGGCGCCGATCTCTTTCATGGTCAGTTCTTCGTAGTAATACAGAATGATGATCAGCCGCTCGTTGCGATTCAGACCGCGGGTGACCAGCCGCATCAGATCGTTCTTCTGGATGCGTTTGGTGGGGTCTTCGCCCTTTTTGTCTTCCAGGACGTCGATTTCGCGAACGTCTTTGTAGCTGTCCGTTTCGTACCACTTTTTGTTCAAGCTAATCAGGTTGACGGCACTGGCGTCGGAGATCATCTTTTCGATCTCGGCCACCGATATTTGCATATGCTCGGCCAACTCATTTTCGTTGGGTTGGCGGCCCAAGCGCGTTTCCAGCGTCTTGAGCGCTTCGTTGAGCTTGCTGGCCTTGCTGCGAACCAGTCGCGGCACCCAGTCCATATTGCGGAGTTCGTCCAGCATGGCGCCGCGAATACGCGGTACGCAATACGTTTCGAACTTGACGCCGCGCGTCAGGTCGAACGCATCGATGGCGTCCATCAACCCGAACACGCCAGCCGAAATCAGATCGTCCAGTTCGACGCCTTCCGGCAGTCGCGCCCAGATCCGTTCGCCGTTGTACTTGACCAGCGGCAAATACATTTCGACCAGCCGATTGCGCAGTTCCTGGCTTTCGGGATTGGCCTTCATGTTCAGCCAAATTTGTTGCACGTCTTCAGGCGCGAGTGTAGCGGTGGCCATTCAATCCTCCGTGATATGTTCAATCCGAGGTTGCCCTCGGGCGAGATCCTTCTCGTCATTCAGCCTGCCGAGCGGCACGTTGCCAATCGGTTCCCAACTCTTGGCGACGGTCTGTCGCGCCTCGAACTACTTCTTCTTTGCGGTCGCTTCTTGAGCCACGAGTTCACGAGCGATCTGAGTTCTGACCGATTCTTCCACCGTGCTTTGAGCAATGCTCCCTAGCACGTAACCGATGCCAGCCAGCCCGAACATCGCCAGACAAGCTTGGAGCAAACTCTGCTCCGTGCCTGCGGCATGTAACACGGCTCGACTGGTCACAGTGAAAAATCCCAGTGTTCCCATGATGCCTGCATACGCACGTCCCACAATGACCTCCGTCGCGGCCGTTAAACTTTCTGCAATCGGCTCAGCTTAACAGGGGTAAGCGCGCCAATGGCAAATGAATTTATCGGCAAGATCGGATCGAAAGTTGAGGTGCGTTTTGCTTTTTATGATCCTGTCGAAAATTGAAAAACGGAATCGTGAATTCTTTCGAACAAAACGTAAATGGTTTGCGTTCACCGCCCGGCGGCGGCACGTTAAGCGGCGAAAACGCTCTCGCGCGGCGCGGTTAATTGACTGCCGGAAACTTCGGACCAGCGCGATAGCATCCGCTGAGCAATGCGTTCCAAGCAACGCGCCGATTCGCCATACGCCGCGCGGACCATCAGCGGCAAGCCCGCCGCCGCAAATTGCGGATCGTCAGGCACGTGTCCCACGGGACTGATCCGCAGTCCCAAAAATCGGTGACTCGCCAGGGCGACGCGGGCGTGAACTTCGCGCGCGGTCTCCGCATCGGCCGCACGATTGACGAGCGTAAAAATGGGCGTCTTTCGTTCGGGCGGCGGCAAAACTTTGACTGCGGCATAGGCGTCCATGATGGCCATGGCGTCGGGCGTGGTGACCAGCAGCACTTCGTCGGCGGCTTCCCAAAATCGACCGGCAATCGGGTTGAGCCCATTGCCAACGTCCAGCAGCACCACATCGGCATGCGGACCCAAGTGATCCAATTCGGCAATCAAGCGCTGTTGCGCCGGCGGCGAACAGTCGGGCATCTTTTCCGCGGCCCACGCTCCCGGCAACACTTGAATGCCAGCCGGTCCGAGCTGCAGAACTTCGTGAACGGTGCGGCGTCCGGCCAGCACGTCGGCAATGGTGGCACCTTCGGAGGTTTGGCAAAGCCGCGCCAGATCCGCCCGTTGCAAATCGGCATCCACCAGCACCACACGCGAACCCTGTTGCGCCAAGGCGATTGCCAAATTGACGGCCAGGGTTGTTGTACCCACACCGCCTTTGCCGCCGGCAACCACCACGCGGCGCGGCGGCCGCGCAGCCAGCGGCGGATGCAGGGCGCTGCGAAGGACCAGTTGGCGGAGTTCGTCGGCTTGGTCAGACATGATCGGAAACGCGGGGCGCGATACTACGAGGAAAAAAGGAAATCGAACTGAAATGAACGTGCGAGAAAAGTGTTTGTCGTCCGAACGGTCAGCAGCGCCGCAGGGCGCCGCTTGCCAGAATCAATTCAGATTCAACATCGAGCGGGCCAGCCGCCGCGCGTCGGCCGGGCGAATGTCGTCAGGCACGTTTTGCCCATCGGTCAGGTAACTGAGCGGCAGTTTGCTGGCGCGCAGTAGCGGCAGCAAGTTGCCCAGGCCCGTGGCTTCGTCGAGCTTGGTCATCAGCAGCGACGTCACACCGACCTCCGCGAATTTTTCGGCAGTCCGGGCCAAGGCCGGCACGCTGCCCACGCTGCTCAACACCAAATGGACTTCGTCGGCGTTGGCTTCGGCCAACATCGATTTAAGTTCTTGAATTTTCACCTCATCGCGCGGGCTGCGTCCGGCGGTATCCATCAGCACCAGGTCCAGATCACGCAGCCGCTCGACCGCCGCGCGCATTTCCTTAGGCGTGGATACCACTTCCATCGGCAGATCGATGATGTCGGCGTATGTGCGAAGCTGTTCGACCGCCGCGATTCGATAGGTATCGACCGTGATTAAACCGACTTTGCGCTTTTCTTTGAGCCGGAAGTTCGCGGCCAGCTTGGCGATGGTCGTCGTTTTGCCCACGCCGGTCGGACCGACGAGTGCGATCAATCGTTGCCGTCCGGGTAGCGTGCGAATCGGGCCGGAGACGTGAATATCGGCCTCCACCAAACGTGCCAATCTCGCTTTGAGCAGGCTGTGGTCGCGGAGTTCGCTGGCCGGCGCGTCTGCGCGAACTTGCTCGACAAGTTCGCGCGCCAAATTTTCGCTGATGTCGGCTTCGATCAGATCGGTGAACAGTTGAAACAGCGAGTCCGACAAATCCTGCCGTGGGCTGTTTTGACCGCGACGCTGCAACTCTTCGACCATCTGATGTAGGTCGGCCAATTGCGTTTTTAGTTCGCTACGAAAGCGCTGCTGGTTGTCGGGATCCTCAATGCGTGGCGGGTGAGTGGCCGATGGCATCGGCGAGTAGGCGTGTGCCACACGCGTTGATTGTGCCGCTGGCCGCGGCGCGAGTTGCGCGGTCGGCTTGGCAATGTGCGGCGTTCGCAGTGGCATCCGACTGGGCACGTCCACGTCGCACGAGGCGGCAACTTCAATTCGCTGCATGCCGGGCAGCCATCGCAGTAGCCCGCCGGCGCGTACGCGTCGGGTATGCAGCACCGCAGCTTCTGGCCCCAGATCCTGCCGGATCATGGCCAAGGCCTCTTGCATCGATTTGGCGCGATAGGTTTTAACGTTCATGGTAATTCAACCACTGTGATGACGATCGACAAACTGTGCGAACCGCGGCAACTAACGTTTTCCGTCTGACTTTTTAATATTCGCCATTTGCACGTCACGCCAGAAAACCGAACCGGCACTCTGACAAAGCCAGCGGCCGCCGATCGCGGTTAAGCAGGGAGCGATTGACATGGCTATTTATCCTCGATCATGGCTAGCGATTCGATCTGCGTATCGCGCGTGATTTCGTTGTAACTCAACACCACCAGCCGCGGCAGATTGGTCGACGTGAGCTGCTTGAGCCCCGCACGAATCTGCGGGCTCACCAGCACCACCGGCGAATGATTTTGCAGTGCCAGCTTTTCGATGCCGGCGGAAATCGAGCGGCAAGTGGCTTCCACGGCTTGTGGAGACATACGGATGAACAAGCCGCGCTCGCTATGTTCGATGCCTGCGCGAATGCGATCTTCCATGGCCGGATCGAGCGTAACGACGTGCAGGCGATTTTGCCGATCGCGATATCGCGAGCAAATGGTACGGGCCAAACGATGCCGCACATATTCGGCGAGCAGAATGGGATCCTTGGTGCGTGGCGCGTAATCGCCCAGCGTTTCCAAAATCGGTCCCAGTTGTCGAATCGGAATTTGCTCGCGAAGAAGTAGTTGCAGCACGCGTTGTACTTCGGGCAGTTTCATTTGCCCCGGAATCAGTTCTTCGACCACGGCCGGCTGCGTCTTCTTCAGTTCGTCGATCAAATGCTTGCTGGCGTCGCGGGTCAGAATTTCGTCGGCATGTTTGCGGACGATTTCCGTCAAGTGCGTGGCCAGCACGCTACCTGGTTCGATGACCGTGTAACCGAACAGTTCGGCCTGATCGCGGTGCGCCAAATCGATCCAGATGGCAGGCGTATTGAACGCCGGCTCGCGGGTTTCAATTCCGCGCACGCGTCCGGTGGTTTGTCCGGAATCCATGGCCAGCAGACCGTCGGCTTTGACGGACGCGTCGGCCACCGCCACGTCAGCGATCTTGATGCGATATTGATTGGGTTCCAGTCGCATGTTGTCGCGAATGCGCACCTTGGGCATGATGATGCCCATGTCGCCCGCCACGTTTTGGCGGACGCGCTGCACGCGTTCGAGCAGGTCGCCGCCGCGCTTGGGATCGGCCAGCCGAATCAGGCCCACGCCCAACTCGATTTCCATGGGATCGGTCGAAAGGTAATCTTCGATTCGCTCTTCGGTTGGCTTTTTGGCCTCGGTCTTGGCTTTTTCGACCACGGCGGACGCCGCTTCGGCCGTTTTGCGACGCGTCAGCATCACGGACATGCCCACGCAACCGCCGCCAATCACCAGTAGTGGTGTGGCCGGCAAGTTGGTGAAAATCAACACGCCCAGGAATGCGCCCGTCACGGCCAAAGCTTGCGGGCGCGAAAATAACTGGCCGACGAACTCGCCCGGCAAGTTGCTGTCGTGACTGCTGCGCGTAACGAGCAAGCCCGCGGCCAACGAAATGAGGAAGGCCGGTACCTGGCTGACCAGACCGTCGCCGATGGTCAACTTGGTGAACACGTTGAGCGCTTGGGTAATGCTCAAGCCGCCTTCAGCCATGCCAATCACCAAACCGCCGACGATGTTGATTAGCGTGATCAAAATGGCCGCAATCGCATCGCCCCGGACAAACTTACTAGCACCGTCCATCGCTCCAAAAAAGTCGGCCTGCTGCGCCACTTCGAATCGGCGTCGTTGGGCTTCGTGCTCATCAATGATGCCGGCATTCAAATCGGCGTCGATGGCCATCTGCTTGCCCGGCATACCATCCAAGGCGAAACGGGCGGCAACTTCGCTGATGCGCGTAGCGCCCTTGGTGATGACAATGAACTGAATCAGAACGATGATGACAAAGATGATGATGCCGACAACCAAATCGCCGCCGGCCACAAACTCGCCGAACGTTTTCACCACGTCGCCCGCAGCCGACAAACCTTGGCTGGCCGCCTTGGTGAGAATCAACCGCGTGGTGGCAACGTTCAACACCAACCGCGCTAATGTGGTTGCCAACAGCAGCGACGGGAAGATGCTAAATTCCAGCGGCGTGCGGACATAAATGGTGGTCAGCAGAATGATCACCGCCACGCTGACGTTGGTCGCCAGCATGACATCCAGCAGCGCAGCCGGGATCGGTATCAAGATCACCAGCACGCTGCCGATGATGCCAACCGGCAAGATCAAGTCTTTCCAGCGGCTCAACGGAGTTGCCGTCGAAGCGCCAGGCGCTGTGCCTGCTGCCATCGATATGCTCCGTGAGAGTGCTGATTGACGTGGAACCGAATCGCTATCGGTCGAGCGGCGGAAAATACTGGAATCGCCGGTTGGTGTCCAGGGCGATCACTTGAGCTTAAGCCGCGAATTTCGTAAACAACGTACGAACGGGCAATCGCGCGATTGGAAATGCCGGCAGCGTGAGAGTCGCTAGCGAGGCCGTGGCACAAGCCACTGTTACTCGTTCAATTCGACGTTCGTCTCGCCCTGAGTGCCAGCACGTTCAGCGGAGCGGAACGCCAGCGGCGGCGATGCCGATTGAATCAAACAGACAAATGACGGAAACGATTACATTCGCGCAGGTTCAAGCCACGTCGGCCCAGGTTTCTTCCGCCTCAGGGCGCGAGGTGCGTTGCTGTAGGGCGCCGTCTTGAACGCGCACGTTCGCCAGGATGTCGATTTCGCCACGGCCAAAGGCCACGATCGAATAATAGGCCCATTGGCCGTCGGTGAAGTTGTCTTCCCAAACTTCGACGTTTTTACGCCCTGCGGAAAGATCGCGGTAGAGCGCGCTGGCTTTGATCGTATCCAAATCAACCTCCGCCTCGGTTCGTCCGTCGCTGCAAGCATCCGTCCCAGCAGTATACCGGCTGTCGTTTTGCGAACAACCGGCCGCCGTCTTGAAGCGTCCCTGCCGCGTTGCACACTGCTCTCGGCCGATCACTCGGCGTCGTGCCGCTGCTGATAGACGGCCTGCAACAGATCTTGCACGTCTTTGTATTTCTTTTTGCCGGCGGTCGCCGCGTCCACCAGTCGGCGAGCGTCGCTTTCGCTATGTCCCAGCGTTCGTAGCACTTCGAATGTTTCGCTGACCACATCCTGTTCCTCTCGCGATTCGAATGGCATGTCGCGCGCGACCATCAAGGCAAACTTTGGCATTTTACGCCGCAACTTGGCAATGATTCGCTCCGACATCGCGGGTCCGATGCCGGGCAGCGCCGCCAGCGACTTGGCGTCTTGCTCTTCGATGGCGGTGGCCACTTCGCGCACCGGCCGAACCATTGCCCGCAGCGCCTTTTTGACGCCTACGCCGTCGACCGAGCAAAACAGCTCGAAGAACTCTTGCTCGACTTCGCTCAAAAAGCCCACCAACCGCGGCGTCAATCGGCCGTGCGCCGGGTTGCCTTCCAGATAATCGATGGTGTGCAAACTGATCTCGTGATTGAGCTGCGCCTGCAACTGCCGCCGCGCAAATTCCGGGATGAGCACTTCGTATTCCATCGCACCGATGGCCAGCGTCAACCAACCTTCACCCAACCGCACGAGTTTGCCGGTAATTTTTGTAATCATCCTGAGAACTGCACTCCATCGAATTGCGTGACGTCAGACCACGCTGCCCATTGTGACATAACCGGCCACCGAATCGAAGTAGCGACCGCGCGGCCGCAATTCGTTGGTTGTGAACGGGCCGCTCTTCGCCCATATGGGCTAATCGCGCCGCATCATTGCTGTCGCAGCAGAAAACACGGCGTGAAGCGTCGCGACTGCGATTTTTTTTTCGGCACTGCCGCCGAACAACGTCCCGCGCGCGATCGCCGTTCACCGTGCGGGTCGGAAATGCCCGAGCACCTAACGCGTTTTAGCGTTTGTCGGTGGTGATGGTTTGTTCGATTTGAATGGCCTTGCGGCCTTTGAACGCACCAGGGCGGGCGCGGAATTTCTGTACGCCTTGCACGGAGATGGTAAGCGGCGAGCGGACGTCTTTCTCGGTGGTAATCACATCGCCCACGCGCAGGCCGAGCAGATCGCCGGTGCTGATGGTGGTATCGGCCAGTTGGGCCACGACTTCGACCAGGGCGCCGCGAAGGTTCTTGCCGATTTGCTGAATGCTTTCGGGCGTGGACGCCCGACGGCCGTAAGCTTGCCAACTGTTGGCCGAAAGTTTGTTGCCGATCCGCTCGATTGAGTTAAACGGGATGCAGAGATTCATCATGCCGCGGACTTCGCCCAGCGTCAGTTCAAAGCTGACCAGAATCACCACTTCGTTGGGCGGCACAATTTGCACCAATTGCGGGTTGCTCTCGACGCGCTCGACCGAAAGTTTGAGGTCCAGCACGTTGTTCCAGGCGTGTTTCAGTTCGTCTAAAAACAACTGCGTAATTCGCGAGACCAGCCGCAATTCGATTTCGGTCAGCGGACGTCGCGCGATGGGCGCGGAATCTTTGCCGCCGCCAAGTAGCCGATCGATGATCGGATACAAGATCGACGGATTGATGTCAAGAATCAGATTGCCTTCCAACGGCTCCGCCCGCAACAGATTGAAGCAGGTGGGATTCTCCAAGCTGAAGACGAATTCGCTGTAGGTGAGTTGATCGACGCTGGTGAGTTTGACTTCGACGATGCTACGAACCAGCCCTGACATCGAAACGCCAAAGTTGCGGCCAAAGCCTTCGTGCAGCGTTTGCAACGCCCGCATTTGCTCTTTGCCGACGCGCTCGGGACGCTTGAAATCGTACGCTGTGATTTTTTCGCGCGGGCGATGATGCAGCGCGGGTTCGGGCGCGCGTTGAGCCGGCGCCTCGACGGGCTTGGGAGGCGCGGCCGCGACGGGATCCATCGTGCTCAGCAGACTCTCGACTTCGGCTTGACTAAGAACGTCGCCCACCGCGATTCCCTCCGCGAATGTTTGTAACCAGAATTGCCACCGTCAACGAATTCGCTTGCTAACCGCGAATTTGTCCGTCACCCCAGACCACATATTTGTAACTGGTGAGTTCCTTCAAGCCGCACGGGCCACGAGCGTGAAATTTGTCGGTACTGATGCCAATCTCCGCGCCTAGGCCGAGTTCGCCGCCATCGTTGAAGCGAGTGCTGGCGTTGACCATTACGCCGGCGCTATCCACTCGCGCGGTAAAGCGGCGCGCGGCAGCCAGATCGGCCGTGATGATGGCGTCGGTATGATGCGAGCCATAACGATTGATGTGTTCGATGGCATCATCCACTGAGTCCACAACTTTCACAGAGATGATCGGTCCGAGAAATTCGGTGGCGTAGTCATCATCGCTGGCGGGTTTGGCGGCCGAAACGGCGCGGCAGGTTGGCTCGTCGCCGCGAATTTCGATTTTGTTTTTGAGCAGCGCGGCGCCAATCCGCGGCAAGAATTCGTCGGCGACGTGAGCGTGCACCAGCAGCGATTCGGCCGCGTTGCAAACGCCCATCCGCTGGCACTTGGCGTTGATGATGATGCGCTGTGCCATTTCCAGGTCGGCGGTTTGATCGACGTACACGTGGCAATTGCCGGTGAAGTGTTTGATGACCGGCATCGTGGCTTCGTCCACCACGCGTCGAATCAGGCTCTCGCCGCCGCGCGGAATGGCGACGTCGATGTACTGATGCATTTTGAGAAAGTGCCCCACGGCCTGGCGGTCGGTGGTCGAAACCAACTGCACGGCGTGATCCGGCAAACCAACTTCGGCCGCCGCTTGGTTGAGCAGATCGACAATCGCGGCGCTGGAATGGGCCGCTTCTTTGCCGCCACGCAAAATCACGGCGTTTCCGCTTTTGACGCAGATGGCCGCGGCGTCGGCCGTGACGTTTGGCCGTGATTCGTAAATGAAAAAAATTACGCCCAGCGGGACGCGAGTTTTAAGTACCTGCAAGCCGTTGGGCCGGATCGACGACTCGATCACTTCACCCACCGGGTCGGGCAGGGCGGCAACGTCCTCGAGCGCGTGGGCAATGGCCTCGATGCGCTGCGGCGTGAGGCGCAAGCGGTCGATGGCGGCAGCGGTCAGGCCGTAGCTTGGGGCCGCGTCCAGGTCGCGGGCGTTGGCGTCGAGAATGTCGGCGGTGTGTGTTCGCAGCAAACCGGCCGCGGCTCGCAACCAACCGATTTTTTGAGCGCCCGAGGCGCAAGCCAATTCGCCCGTCGCCGCGCGTGCTCGCTGAGCGACGACGGTGCAGTACTGCAGCAGATCATTTTCGACGACAACCGACATGGCCAACCAAACTGCAAAAGCTAGGGAGCAGAACGAGTTGTCATTATAACTCGCTCAGCGCGAGACGGAAACGCCGTAGCTCACACGCGGCCCGTAGGGTCGGTAGTGATAACAGGGCGGCCCATAAGGATCGTAGTAACGTTCTTCGACAATCACCGGTGGTGGCGGCGATTGAACCACAACCGCGCGCGGGCCGGGCGACATTTGCATCGCCTGCACCACGCGTGGCGGAATGCCTTGCTGCTGCAAATAGATCAGATCGCCGGCCTGCAGCGGCGCCACCATGCCGTTGGCTTGAATGTGCGAAATCAGAATTTCTTCGTTGACGCCTGCCTGGTGCATGCCCACCACGTCCGGCACACTCACGGCCCCGGGACGAACCTGTTGATGCGTGCGAGCGTAAATTTCCGCACGGTTGCGAGCTTGGATATCGTCCAAGCCGCTGCCGACCGCAGCGCCAGTCAAAGCACCCACGCCGGCGCCAATGGCCGCGCCCGCGCCGGTATGCCCGGTGGCGCTCCCGATAAGCGCGCCAACGCCGGCACCGGTGGCACCGCCGAACAATGCGCCTCGATCGGCATAGTAGGGCGACTGGCAGCCAAGGCTGGATAACGTCAGTGGCAGAACGAGCAAGGCAGGTAGAGCGATGCGGTAGCGCATGGCAAGGAGACCTCGGAAGGCGAGCGGATTTGCAGTAAATCGGGCTGTTCTTGTCGCAAAAATGGTTCTGCGCGTCAAGGCAAGTTAGGCGAGATGCTAGCAGTTCGGCCCTCGGGCCAAGAATGGGAGGATCGAGTGCAGAGCTTGATGCCCCTAAAACGCCAGCAGCCCCGGATCCGTTTGGATCCGAGGCTGCAAGGGCGGCTTCTCGTCTGTGTTGCAAACATCTGCCGGCGTGATGGCCGGCAGGGTGTGTTAGTAGTTGCTGCTCGGACCGCCGTCGACGTTGCCCACTTGGTGCAAGTGGTTGTGATCGATGTACACCACTTCGACGCATTCTTCGTCGGTGTTGGTGTGCGGCAGCGGCCAGCCCACGCGAGTGACTTCCGTGAAGTACACCGTGCATTTGTAGTGAGCGTGGTGAACTTGAGCCGGTCCGACCAGCGGATAAACGCGGGGCGGATCGATATAGTCGGCGATTTTGTCTTTGACGATTCGCACGTTGTTGCGTTGTTTTTCTTGCAAGAACGGCGTGCCACCTTGGACGGGGCGCGCTTTCTCAAGCACCCGCATCACTTCGTCGTCGCTGGGCGGATCAAGCGCTTCGGTCGGGCCGCCAGCGGTCAGCGGTGCCAAGACCGGAGTGCGATCGTATTTCAGATGATTCCAAAAACGATCTTCGTCGTACTTTTGGAAGTAAGGGCTGACCGGCACCGGCACGGCCAGCGGGCCCAAGTTCGGTCCGACTTGCGAAAGGCAGCCGGTTTGTGCCGCGGAAATTACCGCCAGGCAGGCCGAAACAGCCAGCTTGAATTTGGTCGACATGCAACAGACTCCTCGAAGCAATTTGATCTGGCCCGTCGTTAGGAATTGACCAACCGCGTGGCCGGCCAGCTTAGGTTTCGCTTGTCGCCTGGGTCTGCAGCTTGAGACCTGCCGGCGAGCTAAAAGAGTTATCGTGTGAAAATGGATCGAACTTGCGGGTTTTTCCGGTTTTAACGGAAATCGGGGCTGGCTGTCCATCGTCGCGGTTGCAAGCAGAATGTCCAGTGACGAACGGCGGCGGGCGATCACTTGCTCGCTAAGTGACAGCAGCAGATCGAGGCGATCGTCGGCCGCAATTCTGCTCCGACAGCAACAAAAAAGCCCCCGCTGGATCGGTCGAGCGATCCAGCGAGGGCCGAATTTGATCCATCCGTTTTTTTAACTAGCGGCAACCGCAACCACAGTGATGGCAGTTCGGCTTGTGATCGTCGCAGAAGTCCAAGAACCACCAACCGTCTTCCCATTCCAGGCTGACCTTACGCCAGCCCAGCGGAACTTGCGGATACGGATAGAATGGTCCGATATACGGCCAGGCGGTCGGCGAATATTGGCGGGGATACGTGATGGCAGCGTAGTTGGGAGATGCCGCGTAGCTCGGCCAGGCGTAGTTCGGCATGTTCGGATGATCGTACGTGGCGGCAGCCACTCCGCCGCCCACGCCTGGTGCGTACATCGGCATGGGTTGCGTTCCGGGGCCGACGGCATTCATTCCGCCGGGACCGCAGTACGGAGCTTGCATCGATACTGGCTGGGCGCCAATTGGCCGAGCGGTGGGCGCGGCGATGGTATTCGGAGCGACTTGGCCGTTTGCGGCCACGCTGACCATGTTATTGTTTTGAGCGTATTCCGTTTGCTGAACGGGCTGCGAGCGAAAGGATTGCGGGTTGCGCAACTTGCTCACCGGCGAGTCTTCGTCGGTGCCCGGCACGATCGCCAGATGATTGATGACGTTTTCGACGCCCGGCGTGCTTTTCGCCAGGTAAACGGCGTTGGCCATTTGTTGTTGATCGCGGACTTCGCCACCGAGTTCGGCGGTCGAACCGTTGACCTTCACGCCAATTTTGTAGCCGTGCATTTGGCCACTGGTCTTGAGATTGCTGGCGATTTGCGCGGCGATTTCCTTATCGCCGGCAAACCCGAGCGTCGGCGACATGGCGGCCAGTCCGATCGCCAAACCGAAAAACAAACGTCGCATGTTTCCCCCTCCTCGTTGGAAGTCAACCCGTTTTGATCCACTTGGTGACCAAGAAATTCGGCAGTCGGAACTGCACGGAAATTTCCTAGCGGCGACGGCAGACATCATGTCCGACCGCACGCCCTGATGGTGAATCGTGAATGGCAAATCATCATACGGACCACGATTGGCCGCCGGCACTTTGCACGTTCCGTCTGCCCATTACGCCAGACGCCAATCGTTGCAAAGTGCGGACAACCAACAGCAATTCGCCTGACTATAAATGTCGGTTGCCGGTTGTATCGAAGGGGAGCTTTTTTTGGATTTTGCCGAACGACGCGGTTGTGACGCGGTCGAATGGACTGGCCGTCGTAAGTTATTGCGGGCAAACGAAAAGCCGCGTTCGGCCCAGCAGTCGGACGCCAAAACCGGGGCCATTCGCCTGGGAAAAAAACCGGAAAATAATGCCGATCCGTGAGCCAGCGGCCGGCAAAATCGGCCGAGTTGCAAAATTTGGCGGACCGACGCTGGTGCGCATCGGCCCAGCAAGAACGGTGGATTGCCGCTACGCCAGCGCGCCCTGCCAGCACCGGCGTTCTGCGCTTCGTTGGCAAAGACGGTCGCTTGCGCAGCGGCAGCGCCTGTGCTAAATTCACCGCTGCCTACGAATCACCGCTTCAAATCCAGTACAAAGATGGCCGCACCGATGCCCGCCTACGATCAACTTTGCGAACATGCCCGGCAGACCGCGCTATTGACCTCGATTGAAGCTCTGCTGGAATGGGACGAGCGCACTTTGATGCCGCCAGCCGCCGGCGAGTATCGGGCCGATCAAATTACGCATCTCACCGGCCTGATTCATCGCCAGCAAACCGATCCGCGAATTGGCGACTGGCTGGCCGAAATCGCCAGCAGTGGCACGGTTGCCGGCGATCCGCACAGCGACGCCGCCACCGTCGTACGTCAGTTGAAGCGGCAATACGAAAAGAAAACCAAACTACCGCAGCGGCTGGTCGAAGAACTGGCGCGAACCGCCGTGCTGGGGCAGCAAGCTTGGGTCGAAGCCCGCGCGAATAACGATTTTGCACACTTCCGGCCGCTGCTGGAACGCACGTTTGCCTTGAAGCGCGAACAAGCCCAGGCGATTGGCTACACGCACTGCGCGTACGACGCGCTCTTGGACGACTTCGAGCCGGGCGAGAGCACGGCCAATGTTGCGCAAGCGCTGGCCGGACTACGCGATCAACTGGTGCCGCTGGTTTCCGCCATTCGCAACAGCGGCCGCCAAGCGGAGATCGAGATTCTCGCGCGCAGTTATCCGGTGGAAGCGCAGCGCAAGTTTGGCACGCAGGCGGCTGCAAAAATTGGTTTCAACTTCGACCGCGGCCGGCTCGATGTGACGCATCATCCCTTTTGCTCGGGCATGGGGCCAAGCGATTGCCGCATCACCACCCGCTACGACGAGCATCACTTTCCTGGCGCGTTTTTTGGCATTCTGCACGAAGCGGGGCACGGAATTTATGACCAAGGTTTGCGATCTGATTGGTATGGCCTGCCGCCCGGCGAAGCCGTTTCGCTGGGAATCCACGAGTCGCAATCGCGGATGTGGGAAAACCTGGTGGGCCGCAGTCGTGCGTTTTGGCAGCACTGTTATCCCGCCGCGCAGGCCGCGTTTCCGGCAGCGCTGGCAGATGTTTCGCTGGATCGCTTTTACTTTGCCATCAACGACGTGCGGCCTTCGCTAATTCGCGTGGAAGCCGACGAAGCCACCTATAATCTGCACATTCTGCTCCGCTTCGAACTCGAAAAAGCCCTGGTCGAAGACGATTTGCAAGTGGCCGATCTGCCAGCCGCCTGGAACGAAAAATATCGGCACTACCTGGGCATCACGCCGCCCAGCGATGCCGAAGGCGTACTGCAAGACATTCACTGGAGCGCCGGACTGGTAGGCTACTTTGCCACGTACGCGCTGGGCAATTTGTACGCGGCGCAGTTCTTTGCCAAGGCCAATCAAGAGTTGGGCGAACTCGAACCGCAGTTTGCCCGCGGCGAGTTCGAACCACTACGGCACTGGCTCGGCAAAAACATTCATCAGCCCGGCCAATGCTACACGGCCAGCGAACTGGTGCAGCGAGTGACCGGGCAGCCGCTTTCGGCCGAGCCACTGATGAAATACTTGCGTGGCAAGCTTGGGCCGCTGTACGGAATTTGACGCAGTCGTTCCCGCCGTATCAGCTCCGGCGCTAGGGTTGCGGAATGCCAATGCTCTACTAAGGTATTTCGATCACCAATTGGTTTTTCACGGCATTGTCAAACGACATGTTTTCAAGTGCACTCCCAGGCTTGGCGAGCAGCGGATAGTCGCGACGAAGAACCGAAACAATATGCGGGGCGATCAATTCGATTTGCTCGCAGCTATGCAAAAACTTTGCGTCGTCTGTGGAGATTGAAACTCGCACGAGCGACAGTCTGATCTTACATCCCTTCGGAAGCAATTCCTCCAAGTGCAAATCCGCGAAACGATCAGTTGGCGGTGGATGACTTTGGCTAAGCGGAGTGAGTGTGCTCAAGTCTGGGTGATTAGTACCAAGAATGTTTAGGTAACGAAGATTGACGTTCTTCGGCAACCAGTTTCGGACATCTGGATTGATCAACGCATTGATCGGCAAATCGATCGATACGATACATTTCATTTTCGAAGCATTCAGCGCGTATTCGGTGAGAATGGCATCGTCAGGTTTAACATTGAGGATTCGATGGTCGTTAAGAAATTTCCAGGATTGATTTGTGCAGCCCACTCTATGCGTCCATTGGAAACCGCGGCGTCCAATCAAGCGGGTAAACCACAACGGCACCGGAGGCGATGCAAGCCAAATGACAGCCGCGATATGCTGACCGTTGTCGTCCTCTGGATAGGCAATCGCACCGAACTCGCATTGTTGTTTAGAAAACCAAGCCTGCGACTCGGATTCCGCAACGACAATCTGGTACCAGCTTCCGAGTTTTCCGGCAACGAGTGCGCAGATAAAGGTCAGCGCAAACAGGGAACGTAAGCCGAATTGATATCGGCGGCGCTTGGCAACCGGCGCTGTCTTGGAGTCTGCTGCGCCGAGTGCGGATTGTCGGAGGATTCTTGCCGTTGCATCATATTACATGCCGCTTACGTCATAACGCCAATCGATGCCGATCGCATTTTAACCGCGATCGAAATCCGCGTCATCCAGTTTTAGCACGGCATCGACATTCGCCGCATGCCCGCTGTAGCGGTTGCCGTTGCTGTGACTGGCGACGGTTTGCGAGACTTCCTGATAGCTAACTGCGGCGGGCAGCACTTCAACCGCGCCGTTGCGAACCACGCGGTCGGACAATTCGCCATCGAATTCTTCTGCCGACCAATTGATGCGCTGCATCTCCACGACTTTCGGCGCGCGGTTGGCCGCCGCCAAGAACTTGGGCGCGCGAACCGGCGTGGCGGCGTCGGCCAAGACACGCGGCGCTTCGACCGCCGGTGTGTAGAGCACGCGCGAGCGCGGAACATGCACCGGCGGCACAAACCTCGCAACCGGCGAATCGACAATTGCCGGCATGAACTTTTCCACGACCACGACGCTCGGCTTTGGGACGCGCACCGGTGGCGTGTACGATTGCCAAACCGGCGAAATGCTGGCGACTGGGCGCTCGTTGATGGCGCGCCGCGGCGAACGTACCGGCGTGAATCGTCCGCCACTGATTGGCAAGATGCGCGGCAGCGCACGCTCCGCCCGCAGCCGACGCGGGACGCGCACCGGCGGATGATTTTCGGCCCACAGCGGACGAATGGTTGGCAATGGCCGCTCCAGCGAACTGCGCCGCACGACAGCCACCGGCGTAAAATCGTCGTGCCATACCGGGCGGACAAGCGATAGCCCGCGTTCGTTGCGGCGGCGACGTGGCACGCGGACCGGCGTGCCTTCGTACAGCCAGACTGGCGAAATTTGCGGCAATGCCTGCTCGTTTTTAACGCGGCGCGGCGCACGCACCGGAATGTGATCACCCGGCGGAAGCGGAATCACATGCGGCACGGGCTGTTCGTCCAGCAGTCGTCGCGGCGTTTGAACGGGCGGATGCGCGGCAATCGGTTCGGCAGCCAGTTCTTCGACGATGGGCTGCGGCTTCTTCTTGCCGCGCTGCGGCTTCTTCACGCCAGCGCTGCGTTCTTCCACAGTGATGATCTGCCCTGTTCGGCCATTTTCTGGCAACCGGCGAACCTGTGCATCCAACGTGCCGAACATCTCCATCACGTGTTCGTGGCAGGTGAACACCAGCAGTTGGTGGCCAGCGGCTGCGTAATCGGACAACACCTCGGCAGCTGCCCGTGCGCGGTTGGCATCGAAGTTCACCAGCACGTCGTCCAGAACCAGCGGCAACGAGATACCTCGACGCTGGAAGGCCGACACCAGCGCCAACCGCAAGCTCAGAAACAACTGCTCGCGTGTGCCGCGGCTGAGCACTTCCACCGGCAGCGTGTTGCCTTGTGCGTCGTCCACTCGGAGCACGCGTTCATCGACGGGCGCCCAAACCCGGTGGTAATGCCCCTGCGTCAAGCGAGACAAATACGACGAGGCCTCTTTGAGTGTCTCCGGCTGATGGCGGCGCTGGTAATCGTCGCGAATCTGATCGAGCAATCCGCTGGTGGTGGCCAAGACTTGCCAGCGATGCACGGCCTGCCGCAGGCGGTTTTCGACCGCAGCCAATTCGAGATGTCGATCGCCCAACCGTCGGTCGCCCGACACGCCTTTGATCTGCTGCGATAGTTCGCCGCGCAGTTCGAGTAGCACGTTCAGATTGCGGCGATGCCCGTCGACGTCGCTAGCAATTTGATATCGCTGCTCCATCAATTTGTTGCCCGGATTGCCGCTCAGCAGCCCAACGACCGCGTCGTGACTGCTGGGCGAAACTAGCGCGCCGATCTCGGCGACCAGCGTGTCGCGCTGGTGCGTCAATCGCAGCAATTGCTGACGATGCGTGGCTTGCTGCCGCAATTCGTCTTCGGTTTCGACGCCGGCCTGCACAAGCAAGCGGCGGCGTGCGGCCAGCACTTTGCGGAGCCGAGCCGCATGTTTGAGATATAGCCGACGATGCCGGCGATGCATTCGCGCAAGTTTGCCGCGACGATCCACTCGGCCCGTATGTTCGGCGAGCGCCTGATGCAGTTGCCGCAAATGGTCGCTGTGATGTTTGCCGCTCGGCGCGAGTTCCAGATCGGCAAGCAACTGAGTGATGCGACCATGCACGCCGGCATGATCGCGGCGATATTGTTCCAGCACCTCGCGACGACGATCGATTTGCCGCGCCAGTTCCAAGGCTTCGTCGCGCTGCTGCGCCAGTTGCCGCACCCGTTTCGGCGAAAAGTCCTCGGATAATCCGGCGTCACGCAGCGCGGTTTGCCAGTTCTTTTTGGCGCGTTGCATCTCGGACTTGGAACGACGGCGCCGCGTGCCGTGCATCAGCGGCTGAACCATCGGCATTGCCATAGGTTGCATGATCATCGGCAATGGCGCGGCGCTGGGCTGCGAGGCTTCGACCTCGCGCTGCATCGTGTGCAATTCTTCGGGATGTTCGGACAGTCGCTCCTCGAGCTTGGCCAGTTCCGCCTCGGCCGATTGCAAGCGAATATCGAGCGGGCCACCACCCTTGGGCAAATCCTTATCCAGCGCGTCGCGCTCGTCGGCAGCCTGACGCATTTGTCCTTTGAGCACCGAAAGTTGCTTTTGGCAGTAATCGAATTTCTGCTGCGCTTCGTGCTCGAAAAACATTTTGGCCAGCAGCGCGGCACCGCCCAGGCAGCAGCCGAGCACGATCAAAAACCAAGCCATCGAACCGGTGACGGTGGCCGGCAAAAACAGTCCGCCGAGCACCATCACCACGCCGACTACAAAAATTCCGCCCAGTCCGTAATATCCCCAAGGCGGCAGCAATTGTTCTTGCAGATGGTCGCGACTTTCGCCGTCTAACTCAGCCTGATGACGGCCGAGTTGGGTTAACCGATCTTCCATTTGAATCCGTCGGCGAAGCTGCGAAACCAATAGGCCTTTGGCTTCGATGGCCATCGCCAGATCGACGCGCGGTCCGCTGCCGCGCAACGCGTTGACTTCGCGACGATCTTTGTTGGGCGAAGCGGCGGGCACCTTGGCCTGCGGTTGAACCGGCACGCTGGCCGGAACATATTGTTGCATTGCCGGCTGCATGGCCATCGCCGGCAATTGCACGCGCTCCAGACGACCGCGACGCGCTTTAATCAAACCGCGCGCGGCGGTTTTGAGTTCGGCAAGTCCGCGCGTCGCGAACTTCTGCAGCTTCTCGTGCGAAGCGTCGGCCGGCAGACCCAGTTGTTGTTTTTCGTGCGACAGGCGACGTTCGAGATCGGCGATTTCGTGCTGGGCCTGGGCGATCTTGCTTTCGTGCGCGTGCAAATGCGTTTCGACGTCACCAATTGACTGAATGCGACCGGCATGGCGTACAAAGTGCTCCGGCAGCGTGTGGCCGGCAAGCTCTTTGCGAATCTTGAGCGCTCGACGCTTCGCTTTTAAGCGGGCGCGGGTGTGGCGTTCGGACGTTTCCACCAGCGCATCGAGCCGGGCCAGCAAATGCGGCGAGGCCTCGCCGAGCGGTCCGCCGCCGAGCAATTGGCGATCGAGCTCTTGGCGTCGCGTCCATTTATCGGCCACGGCCAGCGCCAGATCGTGCGTTTGCAAACGGCCTTCGAGATGCGCGATTTCGGTTTCCAGTCGCGCGATTTCGCGATGGTGTTGGTCGCGCTGACCGCCCAGCCGTGAGAACCGTCGCCCGGCCGCTCCGAGTTCTTCGATCTCGCTACGCAGTTTGGCGCGGGTGGCGTACAGATCGGCAATTTGCGAAGGCTTGTCGTCGGTGTGCGAAAGTAAGCGTTCTCGCGAAGTTTCCAGTTCGCGCATGACCTCGCCAAGCGAAACGCGATCGACGCCGGAGCTGATTTCGTACAGCAACCTCGCGGCATTGCCGTCGGAAAGCGTGCCAAGCTCTTGAATTTCGCGCAGGCCGATTGCGAACACGTTGGTGAAGGTTGGCTCGTCGAGTTCGCCGAGCAGCATTCGCAGCACGGATTGGCCATGCCACTGGTCGGCCGAATCGCCATCGCTGGCCTGTCGCGCGCCGCTGATATTCACGCGGCCCAGCGGATGGCCGATGGCGTCGTGACGAACAATTTGGATGCGGCCGTCGGGCGTATCAACCCACATCGAGCCGCCAGCGATGCCGCCGTGTACCGGCGGCAGATAACGTTGACGTCGGCCGGGCGAAAATCCGTAGCACATGGCCCGCGTGAATTGCATGAGCGTGGTTTTGCCGGCCTCGTTCGGGCCGTAAAACACGTTCAACTGCGGCGACAGCTCGCGGATCGCCAGCGAACTCCAAACGCCAAAGCCTTCAATTTCCAGATCGGTGATTTTCATGCCTTGGTCTCCTCTTCGGGCCGATGTCCGGTGAGCAGTTCGGCCCCCAGATGGGCCGCCTCGTGCAAGATGCGGCGGAGTTGTTGCGGATCGTCGACGATCAATGCGTCGTGCAAGCCACTGAGACGATGTCGATCGGAAACGTAGTGATCCAAGTTAAGCGGCGCTTCTTCGCCCAATTCGTGCCGCTGTACCAGCCGCAGAAAGTCGCCCAACAGGCTATCTTCCTTGGCGGCTTCGGCCGATGGCGGCAGCGATTCCAATTCAATGGCGGTCGTCCAGATGGTAGGCGTGCCATGCCCAAACTGTGTCCGCAATCGGTGGGCGACTTGCGACAGTAAGTCGCTACGCCGCGCCGTTTGAATCAGCCGACCGCTGCCGGTGAGCGTGACTCGCACCAGCGAAGCCACGCCGCGCTGTTCAATGCGAAGCGTTTCCAGTTTTTGCCGCAGGGCGACTTCGAGTTCGTCGCTGCTACGGAATTCGCCGGCAGCACACGGCAGGTCGGTCCAGCGTAGTTCGTCCGTCGGAAAGAACTGCGAACGCAGGCGGCCGCCGTCGGCGATGCTGGCCAGCAAGCAGCCGTGCGGACCGGTTTCGTCATGCTCGCGGCCCTGTGGCGTGCCGCAAAAACGATACGGCAGTTGATCGGCCTGACCGAGCGGCAGATTGACCGCGGGGCTGGTGGCACGTCGGTTTGAGGTTGGCTTGGCGTCGAGCGCGTTTTGGAAGCCAATCGACTTGCTGACGGGCACTGCGGCTGCGACGTAGTCGTGGGCCACATCGCAACGATGTCGGCCGCCGAGCGCCCAATAATCGATTCGCGACAGCGCCGTGCCGGCAGCCACTGGTTCCGCAGGCGAGAAGTGACTCACTCCATTCTCGTGCGGGTGAGACAGTTCGTGGCTGGTGTGGGCGATGCGCGAAATGCCTTGCTGATCGACAAAACGGCCGCTCGCCACGCTGCCGGGCTCAGGCGCGATATTCAACGTCACGGGCCAGCCGATGAGACGTTCTTGGCCGGCGTAAGCAACCACAACGGTCGGCAAATTACTGGGGTCCGGATGGAAATCTGCCGGATGTAAGTCGTGGTGCGGGGCATAGCCGCGGCCGATCACGCGGGCAACCGTCTGGCCGTCGCGCTGGTGGTCGATCTGTTCGGCCTGCGTGTGCGTAAACAGGTGCAGGTTTGCCGGCCAGTTGTGATGCGCAAGCGCGTCGTCCATGAGTTCGGCGGGGCCCATCGCCCAATACACGCGAATTTTGTGCGCGGCCAAACGTTCGAATTGCTCGCTCAAGAATACCAGTGCTCGCGGACCGGCCATGGTCGGATTGAGAATGTCGCCCGCCAGCAGCAGGAAATCGACATTTTCGGAAATCGCCAAATCGAAGATTCGCGTGGCCGCGCGATAAGCGGCGTCGAGCAGCATTTCGCGCAAATGCTCTGGCACTTCGGCCAGCCCAAGCAGGGGCCGCTCGAGGTGCCAATCGCTGCTGTGAATGAATCGCAATCCACGAACCGTCATTGCAGTACCTCCCTGCACCACGCGTGCTCACAACCGCTGCAGGCAAGCCAAACAACTTGCCCGAACCGAGTCCGCCCCGAATGCATCTTGCCATGCGGGCAATGGACTAGCTGCGTAGTTTAGCCCAAGACGGAAATTTGCACTATATCGGTTGCTGCTGGCAGCAAAATTCTTGCTGGCTGGTGTGGGTTGGCGGAGGTTTCAATGAGGAGGGCGGAATGATTGACTGCGATTCGCTCGCGCGTCACGGCGGGTCGTCGCCGCCGGCACACCAAGGATTGCAGCGGGCAATTCGCTTGAGCCCGCGCCAACTGCCGCGGATGGCACCGTATTTCTGTACCGCGCCAATAAAATAGCGGCTGCACGAGGGCTGAAAGCGGCACTGCTTGCCCAAGATCGGGCTCAGAAATATCTGGTACAGCCGCACGCCAAAAATCAACACTCGGCTGGGAATGCTGACGATGAACGACCAAACGCGATTCATGGTTTGCGTGGCACCGATGGCCGCGACGATTGCAATTGACGCGTCACCCGCCGCGTTAATCCCAACAGCACTGCCTGCAATTCCGCCAGCGGTAGTGGCTGCAATTGCCGCGGAATGGCCACCCAATCGATGCCGGGCGGCCACTCGGCGCGTGTTTGTCGAAACGCCTCGCGCAACAAGCGTTTCCAGCGATTTCGGATCACCGCGCTGGCCGCTACCTTTTTTGTGACCGAGAGCCCCAATCGCGACTGCGGCAAATCATTCTCGCAACCGCAGAGCGTAATGGCCGGCACCGACGCCGACTTACGACGCGCGTAAACACGCCGGAAGTCGATCCCGCGACGCACGCGTAACTCAGGCGAAAAAGCTGGCGGCGGTTTAGGCAGTTGATCTGGCATCAATGCAGTTTAACCTCGCCACGGCGATCGTTCGAGACGTACAACCGGCAGTACGGTCTTCCAGCTAAAAATTCACGTCGTGCCGAATCCGCCGGTTCAGGCAATCGGTGAGCCGTCAGCGGCTGTCGCGAAACAGTCAATTTCGCAGCCGAATTTAAGGGTTTGTTTCTTTCGAGGCGCGGATTATGCTGCATAGATTGGCTCGTTGATCGCCCGACCGGCGGAACGTTCGCGCATTGTCCAGTTGAATTCGCAGGGGTAATTGAGAATAATTCGTTGCTCGGCTCAGGCGGAACCGACGCTACTACTTAAACCTTTGAGTTGCTGTCTTGGCGAAATATCAGGATATTGATCGGCTGTTGAAAGACTGGCCTTACGAACCGGGCGAAGTCCTGGCTCGGATCGCTAAAGCGCGCGATGGCCGCGACGTGATTCAGATGCGCGTCGAGATGGGCATTTTGCAGATGGAAGTCAATCGACGCCCGGACGGCCAGCGGCCCAACGGATTCGATACGTATTACGATCACCTGTTAGCCGAGGCGCTGCACGCCGGTAAAGAGTTCGAACTCACCGAAGAGCAATGCAGCGAGGCCGATCGCGAATTCATGCAGTACTACCATCGCCGCATTTGCTGGCTGTCGCTGCGGGAATTTCACCTGGCTGCCCGCGACGCCGATCACACGTTGGCGTTTATGGATTTTGTGGCGGCGCACTGCAACGATGAGGAGTGGATCGTTTCGCACGAGCAATATCGGCCGTTTGTGATGTTTCACCAGGTGCAAGCCCGCGCACTGGCTAAGCTCGAAGACGACGGTGCGGAAGGCGCGATTGGCGAAATCAACGCTGGGCTGAAGCGTTTTCACGATCTGTTTGCCAAGTACGACGCCGAAGAGCGCTACGAAGACGACGAACTCGTGCGGCGGTTGGAAGAACTGAAAGAATCGCTCCGCGAGCATTACTCGGTCGGTCGTACGCTCGACGAACAACTGGCGGACGCCGTCGCCGCCGAGCAATACGAACTGGCCGCTAAGCTTCGCGACCAACTGTCTCGCCGCGGCGCTTGAACGCTTTCTGCAATCGCGCGCCCGCCATTTTCATTCGGCACCGTGAGACTAATACGCGCCTTTGCAGCTCAGCACGCTGAGCGGGGTTTTGATCAGTAATTTGGCGTCGGTCCAGAGATTTTGGTTTTGCAGGTACCAAAGATCCATTCGCACCCAGTCGTCAAAGCCAATTTCGCAGCGACCGCTGACTTGCCACAAACAGGTCAGTCCGGGTTTCACGGCCAGCCGACGTCGCTGCCAGGGTTCGTAACGGACAACTTCCTTGGCCACCGGCGGGCGCGGACCGACCAGCGCCATTTGCCCCAGCAAGACGTTGAAGAGCTGCGGCATTTCGTCGATGCTGGTCGATCGTAACAGGCGACCAAGCCGTGTGATCCGCGGATCGCGGCGATTTTTGAAGATCGGGCCGTCTTTCTCATTGGCGACCAAATGCTGCATGCGGTCCGCGTTGCGGCGCATCGTGCGAAACTTGTACATCCGAAAGCGGCGGCCGAGATGTCCCACTCGCTGCTGACTGAAAATCGGCCGCCCGCGGGTGGTAATCGTCAGAACGATTAGCGTAGCCAACATGATTGGCCCGAGCACGATGATGCCGGCAATTGCGCCAGCGATATCAGCCACGCGTTTGGCGAATTGATATGTGGACGAGACATTGCCTTCGCCATCGACGGCCGGCAAGTTCCGCTCAAATTTGCGATGGAAAAGCGAATATCCAGAGCAACCGGCCGATCGCGAATGCTGCCGACGTTCGGCGACTTCGGCCTTGGGAAGTTTAAGCCGTTTCATTGAAAGCGAAGCGGAACGGAAGAATCGAGATTGGCGATTGAAGGCGATCATGCGGCGATCCGTTTGGTCAATCCATGGAAAATTGTGCCGTGCGATCGAATCGGGACATCAATTCGTGAACGGCGTGCGACGATCAGTCCATGCTCCCAGATGCACGTCGAATACCGCGATTTTGTTCCGCGGAGGGCAAGCCGAACACAGCCAGCGAGTTACGACATTTTTGCCGCCTGCGACATTACTGCCAATGTTGCAGCGACGAAACGCGGCCGGTCGCGTTTTGGCTACGACGTTGCGGAAATGCAGCGCAGCTTGATCAGCCAGCTTTACGCATGGGCTGCTGATCCGCATCAGCCGGCGCGCACAGCTTTGGCGGTTGCAGCAATTGCGCCGGCCGCCAGCCGGCGAAGCAGAGTCGCGACACAGTTAAGCCCACCGCCGCGCCCCACAGCGTGTCACTCAAGAAGTGAGCCTGCTCCAACCAGCGTTGGCCGGCTGCCAGAATCACTAGGCAGCACCACAACCAACGGCCGCGCGGATAAAGACGTGTGAGGCCGAAGGCCAGCCCGGCCGCCACGGCAATGTGCGCCGAGGGAAAACCTTGAACGGCGTTTCCGCCGCGAAAGCCTGGCAGCCAATCGCCAAACGTATCGCGAACGGACTTGGAGAGATCACTGATCGGAAAGGCTTGCGGCCGGCTCCGCGCGATCAGTAGTTTCATGGCGTCGGCCACAATGCCGGCACCCAACGACGCGCCGAGTAGCCGCGGCAAGGCGCGGCGATTGCGCACATCCAGCACGGCAACCGTCAGCAAAATGATCGATACGCCCGAGGCGTGGGCAAACGCCTCGGACAGCAAAATCAGTTTGTGTAACCAACTCGGTAACGGCCCCGTGGCCAACCAACGGGCCCACGGCAAATCGATTGCCAGCGCCGCAAAGCCCGTTGCTAGGCAACTCACAGGTACTAGCCAGCGGCGGGCACAGGTCCACGCCGCGGCATTTGATTCTGATTGATTTTTCATCGAGCCGGATCGCACGCGCGCTAAAATTCACTCGGCGCCTATGAGGCACTTTCGCGCGAAACAATACCAGCTTTCCGTTGGTTGGCAAACGTCAAACGGCCGTCTATGGGTTGCTAGCGGCGCGGCTTGAAGATCGATGTCGATAGCGGCGGCAACGTCAAATTCAGCGAATACGGCCGGCCATGCCAAGGGACTTCGTCGGCGATCATCCCCGGACCATTGCCCAAGTTGCTGCCGCCGTAGTATGTCGAATCGCTATTTAGGATTTCTTCATACCAGCACTGCTGCGGTACGCCCAAGCGATAGTTTGTCCGCGGCACCGGCGTAAAATTGCACATGACGACCAAAAAGTCGTTGGGGTCTTTGGCCTTACGCATGTAAGCCAGAATGCTGTCGTTGTAGTTGTGACAGTCGATCCATTCGAAACCGGCCGGATCGAAGTCCACTTCGTGCAATGCCGGTTCCTTGCGATACAGGCGATTCAGGTCGGCCACATATTTTTTCAAGCCAGAGTGAGATTCCCATTGCAGCAAATCCCACTGCAGATTTGAATCGTGGTTCCACTCGTTCCATTGGCCGAATTCGCCGCCCATAAAGGTCAGCTTTTTGCCGGGGTGCGACCACATATAGCCATACAGTAGCCGCATGTTGGCAAACTTCTGCCACAGGTCGCCGGGCACCTGGTCCAGCAGCGCATGCTTGCCGTGAACCACTTCGTCGTGCGAGAGTGGCAGCACGAAATTCTCGTGGAAGGCATAGATCAGGCTGAACGTCAGTTCGTCCTGATGATAACGGCGATGGATGGGATCTTCGCGCATGTAGCGAAGCGTGTCGTTCATCCAGCCCATGTTCCATTTCAGGCTGAATCCTAGCCCGCCAAGATACACTGGTCGCGAGACACTGGGCCAGGCGGTGGATTCTTCGGCAATGGTCAGCACGCCCGGATGTTGGGTGTGCGACTGCTGATTGAATTCTTTGATGAACGAGATTGCCGCGAGGTTTTCGCGACCACCAAATTCGTTGGGAATCCAATCGCCGGGCTGGCGGCTATAGTCCAGATACAGCATCGAGGCCACGGCATCAACACGCAGTCCGTCGATGTGGTATTTGTCGAACCAGAACAGTGCGTTCGAAATCAGAAAGTTACGAACTTCGTTCCGCCCGTAGTTGAAGATCAACGTGCCCCAGTCGGGATGCTCGCCCTGCCGGGGATCCGCGTGCTCGTACAGCGCGGTGCCATCGAAGCGGCGCAGGCCGTGATTGTCTCGCGGGAAGTGCGCCGGCACCCAGTCCAAAATCACGCCAATGTTATTTTGGTGGCAGAGATCGACAAAGAACATGAAATCTTCAGGCGAACCGTAGCGGCTGGTGGCGGCGTAATAGCCGACCGTTTGATAACCCCAACTGCCGGTGAAGGGATGTTCGCTGACCGGCAGCAATTCCAGATGCGTGTAGCCCATCTCCAGGCAGTATTGCACCAATTGCGTCGCTAACTCGCGGTAGGGCAGCCAACCGTTAGCGTTATCCGCAGGCCGGCGCCAACTGCCTAAGTGAACTTCGTAGATCGAAAGCGGCGCATCCAGGCCATTTTGTTTTTGTCGCGTTTGCATCCAGTTGGCGTCGTTCCACTGGTAGCGATCCAGGTTTACGACCTTCGATGCGGTACGCGGCGGCAGTTCGGCGGCAAAGCCGTACGGGTCGGATTTGTCGACGTCTTCGTCTGCTTGTTTGACGTGATATTTGTAAATGGCGCCTTCCGCCAGCCCAGGCACAAACAATTCCCAGACACCGTTGACGTGCTTGCGCATGGGATTGGCGGACGCATTCCACTCGTTGAACTCGCCAATCAGGCTGACGTTGTCCGAGTTGGGGGCCCAAACGGCAAAGTTCACGCCGCTCACGCCGTTAACCTCGCGCAATTGCGCGCCCATCTTCTGATAACTCTGCCAATGCGTGCCTTCGCCCAGCAAATGCAGATCGTAATCGGAGAGCAGCGGCGGAAACGCATAGGGATCGTGCATGGTGGTCTGCTCGCCCTTTTTGTCGGCCACGCGAAGTTTGTAATTATTGGGGAGTGGCTGCTTCGGCATTTGAAAGATCGCCTCGTAAAAACCGGCAGGGTGAATTTGTCGCATCGGCAGCGGTTTGTTCGAACCCGGGTCCACTAGCCAAACTTTTGTCGAGTTTGGCAAATACGCCCGGACCGCTAACTTCTTTCGACCTTGATGATGAATTTCGTGGGGACCTAACAGGTCGAATGCGTTTTGATGATGACCTTCGATTAACGATTGAACATGTTCGGGCGAAATCGTGGCGCTCACATGGCCCTCCTGGCAGATCGGTGTTGATGATCTTCGCAATTCTTGTCTAGCTCGTCTAGGAGCACGGGGCCGCCAACTGCCGCGCTCCGCGCAACGGGTGCGCGTTTACAGTTCGTCCGTTATTCCAACCAAGGCTTCGGGAGTAAGCCGGTTCCGAACTCGGCCAAGCTGTGATAAAAGTTTTCCATCGCCTGCCCCGAGCGCCGCTGCACCATCAGGCTCAGCCGCAGGCATTTGCGGCGGACCCGCGAAATCGTGAGTCGCCGCTGTGGCTTTCGCGCGACATCCTGGGGGCTGGATTTCCATTGAGGCTGCGTCGGCAAGACTGGTGCTTTCTCGTCGGCCGCCTGCTTGGCGCGTTTGCGGCGTTGAAGTTCGACGGGCACAATAGGTTGAGACGCTGCCGGCTGCGGTTCTGCCGGCTGAGTTACTGCCCGCACGATGGGTTGCGGTTCGGGCGATTGGAAGTCGTCGGTAACGCCCTCAAAACGCCAGGCCCGGCACTCGACGTGGTGAAACGCCATGGCGCGATCGATCCTTCGCCAAAGATCCTGATTTTTGACCGGCACCATCTGACCAAACGATTCCCAATGCCAGTCGTTGGCGCGCCATTCTTCTAGACTATTCAGGATGCCACGGCTGACATACTTGCTCGGTGTGACGATCGTCACTCGCGACGGCTGTTCGAGCGCTTCCAGTCCGCGGACGACGGTCAGCAGTTCCAAGCGTTCGCCCTGCATCCGCGGTTCGACATCAGCGGCTTCGATTTTGTCCAGCCCATCCACAGACTGCAATACGAAGCGCCAGTCGCCCCGATCGCTTTTTGGGTGCGATTCGCTGAACAACAAAAAGTGGGGCGCAGGGATTTTCATAGCGTGGATCGGGATGTTTCGCAGGAACAAAAACATCGCTAGCGGCGGAGCAACTTGGGTGCCAACAATGCACCACAATGTTTTTTCTGCCGGATTCTCATCCGTTCGCGGACAAGTGGGGACACTTACCTAACGAACATCAGCCAATATAAGGCATCGGCAAGCTCAACGCATTTTCCCTATCCTGCCTTGCGGAAAATCTTTGCGAATTCCGGAAACTCGGCCTACCTGTTGCGCTGAAATGAGCTATGACGCGCAAAACCTAGGCGTTCCGCCCGAACGGTTTGGTTTGACGCCCGCAGTCAGTAGATTTAGACTCGATGCCAATTGACTATGCAATTTCGGTTGCCGGCGAAAACATGACCGACTCAGACTCCGCAAAACATTCGCTGGAGGTTGCGCACCGCAACTCTTGGCGCGCCGTGCTGTTGGGACTGAAATGGAATGGTTGCGGTGCTGCCTTGATGTTGCTGACTGCGTTGCCACTGCTTTTCAGTAAAGCAGCGTCCAGCAATCATGGCGATCCCTCAGCGAAGTTGGCCATGGCGATTTCCGTATTCATGGCATTGATTAGCGGGACAATGCTACTGATTGGTTCGCTCCATTTTTGGGCTTCGCCGGTGGAATTTGGGATGCGCGCCCTGGGAATCGCCATTTCGCTGAGTGTCCTACTCACGTTTTATCCTTCGATTCGGAATCTGCTGGATTACGTGCTGATCGAGCCAGCGATTTATTCGAGCAATCGCGACCCGGCAAATTTATTTACTCTGATTGCGCTGGCAACGATGGCGCTCTCGGCAATCAGTGGGCTGCTTTGGGTCTGTTTTATGGCGGCGGTGGGCCGTTATTTTGACGACGCGACGCTACCGCGCAGCGCAAACCGGTACCTCGTTGGCTGTTTGCTCTACGCGACAGTGGTTACCGTGCTGCTGCTGACGCTCGAATTTTCAACCAAACCGAAATTCCTGCTCGGTGTCGCGGCGATCATATGTCTGGTTCTCGGCGTGCTGCTGTGCGCTTACTATTACTTCTTGCTGCTGCGAGCCACCGCCCGCGTCATTCGCATTGGAATTGGCCTGGAAGTCGAAGTCATCCAGAAAATTGAAGTGCCGGATATCGATCTGCCGCCGCCGAGTCGGTCGCGTCCAACCATTGACGGCGGATATCGGAAGCCGAGCGAACCGCGAATGCCCGAGTGAACGTCGCCGGTTTGAGCGATGTGAATTTCGCGGCGGTCTGACATTCTGGCCTTGCGCGCGAACCAAGCGACATTTTTGTTCGTACTGATATTTACATCGCGTTGTTTGCGGTGGCCAGGGTCTAGACAGAACTCCAACCCGCATAGTAAGTTCTAGACGTTCTGGCAGCAGCGTGTCGGCGGCATCCGTTGGTTTGCCCGACGTGGCGCGTGCGTCGTGAGCGGCGAACTTTCGGGAATCGCGGCGACCGAATTGGATTTGGCCGCGACCTGCCGAGTGAGACGCCTGCCTGTGCATCGGCGGCGATTGCGATGCGGCAAATTTTTTGTGCCGGGTTGGCGGTGGCCGATTGCACGACAACCGCGGCGCGCGAATTGTCGCGGGCTGGCACTGCGGCTAGCTGCGTCGCGAGTAACGTTTTAGCGACAATGATCTACGTATTCGAGTGGAGCGAGCAAAGATGATTGAGCAGAATGGTCAGCCGATGATTGAGGCCATTCGCCTTTCGAAATTCTACGGTCATTTTGCGGCGACCGACGATATTTCGTTCAAAGTCCATCAAGGCGAAGTCGCGGCGTTTCTGGGCCCCAACGGCGCGGGCAAAAGCACCACTATGAAGTTGCTGACGGGCTACCTGTCGCCTTCAACGGGCGTGGCGAAAATCGCCGGTCACGACATGGCCACCGACCGGCTGTCCGGCGCGCAGCGGTTGGGCTATTTGCCGGAAAACGGCCCGCTGTATCCGGACATGACGCCCCGCAGCCTGCTTGAGTTCTTCGCTTCCGCCCGCGGCATGGCGGGCGACGTGCGTCGCCGGCGGATTAACGACGTGGTTGAACTCTGCGCGTTGGGTAGCGTGATCGGCAAGCCGATCGGCAAACTATCCAAGGGCTTTCGGCAGCGGGTGGGCATGGCACAAGTGCTGCTGCATGAGCCCGACGTGCTGATTCTCGACGAGCCAACCGCCGGTTTGGACCCCAACCAGATTCGTGAAGTTCGCGAGACGATCCGCCGCCTGGGCGAAACGAAAACCATTTTGCTTTCGACGCATATTTTGTCGGAAGTGCAGGCTATTTGTCAGCGCGTGATCTTCATTAACGAAGGTCGGCTGGTGTTCGACGGCAAGCCCAGCGATCTCACGGCCGATGGCCGCACTTTGGACGAGCATTTTTATCAGCTCACCGCCAGCGGTCGCGACGCATAGCCGGCGGCGAAACCGCCCGTTTTGCCACGGCCCATTTGTTTTCTCATTACGCTTACCACTGATTTTCATCCGATCCGAATATGAACATGCAAGTCATTGGCGCCGTGTTTCGCCGCAACTTTTCCAGCTATTTCAGCACGCCCACCGGCTATGTGTTCATCTGCCTGTTTGTGTTTTTGAGTTCGTACTCGGCTTTTTGGTCGGCCGAGTTCTTCGCCAACAACCTGGCGAATCTCGATCAACTGAATATCCGCTTGCCGTGGATCATGCTGGTGTTCATTCCGGCCATCACCATGGGCATTTGGGCGGAAGAACGCCGCCAAGGCACCGATGAACTGCTGCTGACGCTGCCCGCCGGCGACTTGGACGTGGTCATCGGAAAGTTTCTGTCCACCGTGGCGATCTACACTGCTAGCTTGCTGTTCTCGATGGTTTCGGTCGGTTTTGTGATGTGGGTTTGGCTGGGCACGCCGGACTGGGGATTGTTTCTCGGAAATTACTTCGGCTACTGGCTGGTGGGCGTGGCGATGCTGTCGATCGGCATGGTCGCCAGTTTTTTGACCAGCAACCTAACCGTGGCTTTTATTCTGGGCGCACTGTTTAACTTTCCGCTGGTGGCGATTGGCGAAACCGGCGTTGTGGGCGGCAACAGCCGTTGGGCGCAGTTTGTCAGCCAGTTCAGTATTTCGTCGCAATTTCGGGATTTTGGCCAAGGCGTCATTAGCCTGACTTCGATCAGCTACTTTTTGATGATTACCGTGGTCAGCCTGTATTTGTGCCTGGTGTTGATGGGCCGCCGGCATTGGCTCGGCGGTCGCGATGGGCATTCGCTGCTTGGGCATTTTGTGGTTCGGGCCATTGCCCTGGCGATCTGCGCCTTGGCGCTGAACGTTGTGCTTTCGCAATCCGATGCTCGGATCGATGTCAGCAAAGCTGGCATCAGCAAGCTATCGCGGGCGTCACTGGATTTGATCGCCAAATTGGACGCCAAAAATCCTGTAGTGATCGATGCCTACGCCAGCCCAGAGGTGCCCGAAAATCTGGTGCAAACACGAATCACGTTTTTGAACATGCTGCGAGAGATTCAAAGCGCCGCCGGCAAAAAGGTGATCGTCAACCTGCACGAAATCGACGCGTTGGACCCCCAGGCCGAATTGGCGGACAAGAGTTTTGGAATTACCCCGCGGACCGTGCAATCGCGCAGCGCATCCAGTGCGCAAACCTACGACGTGTTCATGGGCGCGGCCGTCAACTGTGGGTTGGAGAAGGCCACGATTCCGTTTTTGAACAACAACGCGCCCGTCGAGTATGAATTGGTGCAGGCGATTTCCGTTGTTAGTAAGCAAGACCGCAAGAAGATTGGCATCCTCGCCACCGATGCCGATCTGTTTGGCGGCATGGATCCGCAAACGTTTTCGAACCGGCCCAAGTCAATCTTCGTGACCGAATTGGAAAAGCAATACACAGTCGAAAAAGTCGACGCCACCACGCCCATCACTGGCGATTACGCCGTGCTGGTTGCCGTTCAGCCTTCGACCCTTTCGCAGCCGCAGATGGACAACTTCATTGCCGCGGTTAAAGCCGGACAGCGGACCGCCATCTTCGAAGACCCGATGCCGATGTTTTCTGACGTGCCCGGCACCGCCATGCCCAAGCAGCCCCCGCGCAACATGGGCATGATGGGCATGCCACAACAACCGCCAACTCCCAAGGGCGACATCAAGCCCTTGTGGCAGTTTTTAGGCGTCGATTGGACGCTGGCCACCGGTCGTGACGGCAAACCCGTCAAGACTTCTGGCGGGATGTTCGGCGGCGGACAAGACCAAAACGATTTTGCGGTGATCTGGCAAGACTATTTGCCGTACCCCAAGCTCAAAGATCACTACGCCATTTACAAAGAATGGGTGTTTATCGACAAGGCCGTCCCGAAAGTTAAAGAGCCCACGTTCAATCCCGATGACTCCATTACCTCCGGCCTGCAAGAACTGTTGTTCTTTTATCCGGGGGCGTTCGAAAGACAGACTTCCGTCGATAAGTCGGGCGTGAAGATTAAGTTTACGCCACTGGTCCGCACCGGTCCAGCGACCGGCACCGCACCGTCGATTGAAACTGCCAAAGCCAAAAACGCACGGAACGTGATGGATGCCAAGGCGGCCGCGGACGCAGTCGGCAGCAAAGAAATTCCTACCCAAAAGCAATACGTGCTGGCAGCCAAAATTAGCCGCCCGGTGATCGCCAAAAAAGAAGTCAAAGACGCAGATTCCGACGCCAACGGCAGCGACGCCAACGGCAGCGAAGCCGCGGATAAGGGCGCTAAAGAGACGGACGCCAAAGGTAAGGACGCGAAAGCAAAAGCGCTAGGCAAGGATGAAAAAGCCAAGGACGACAAAAAGAAGGCCGTCAAACCCACCGATGCGGAAGTCGTGCTGGTTGCCGATATCGACATGGTCAGCGACGTGTTTTTTAGCCTGCGGGCCGAAGGCGAAGACGACAATCACTGGAACTTCGACAACGTGCCGTTCGTGCTGAACATCATCGACGAACTGGCCGGAGACGAGCAGTTTGTCGAAATTCGCAAACGCAAGCCGGAGCACCCGCGGCTGGATCGGATCGAAAGCCGCACCGCCGATGCCCGTCAACAGGCGCTGGACGCCGTCAATCAGGCCGAAAAAAAGCGTGACGAGGCAATGGACACCGCCAAAGACGAAATGGAAAAAATCAACAAGGACTTCCAAAAGAAATTGCAAGAGCAGCAGAATCGTGGCGAACTCGATTTTAACTCTCTGCAGATTGCCGCCAGTAATGCACAAGCCAGTCAGCTTGCCACTAAGAAGAAATTCGAGCAGTCTCAGCGCGACACGGACGACGAATTCAAAAAATCCCGAGATGCGGCGAAACGCGAAGAAAATTCCCAGATCCGCAACGCGCAGCAGCAATCCAAGTTGTGGGCGATTTTGCTGCCGCCCATCCCGCCGCTGCTGGTCGCGTTTTTTGTGTTCTTTGGACGGCGCGCCCGCGAGCAAGAGGGCGTGTCACGCGACCGCTTGCGGTAATGGCGCGGAGGGCAGGCGTTGCGTTCGCGGTTTAGCAGAATATTTAGAATCACATTGACCAAGTTGCCGATCGAGTTGATGCCATGAACGAATTCGTCAAAACAGCCATTTTTTCCGCCGTGGCCCTGGTGCTGTGCGTTACGGCCGTGGTCGTCACCCGTAACCCGGAGCAGCGAAATCCAGAAGAAGTGGGCGCGGCGCTGTTTCCGGATTTTACCGATCCCTTGGCCGCCAAACGCATGTCGATCATCAGCTACGACGACAAAGCCAATGACTTTCGCAGTTTCGAAGTCAAACAGGTCAACGGCGTCTGGTCGTTGCCCTCGCACGCCAACTATCCGGCCGACGCCAACGCGCAGGTGGCCGACGCCGCAACTGCGCTGATGGGCGTCCGAGTGCTCGGCAAAGTCAGTAGCAATCAAGATAGCCATGCCGAGTATGGCGTGGTCGAGCCGCAGCCCGGCAAGCCCAATGCTTCGACCAAGGGCCTAGGCAAGCTGATTGAAATCGATGCAGGCAACGGCAAGCCGCTGGCGCAGTTGATTGTTGGCAAGGAAGATAAAGCGCGCACGGAAACCGGTCCGGCCACGCTTCGCTTTGCGCGCCGCCCCGGCAATAACGACGTGCTCCGCGTGGCGATTGACGTCAATAAGTTCCCAACCAAGTTTGGCGAATGGATCGAAAAAGATCTGCTCAAACTCAAGGCGTTTGATGTCCAGGAAGTGACGCTGGACGATTATGCCGTGGATAAGAAACTGACGCAAAATGGTCTGAGCATGCGGTTGGACAAACGCATGTCTGCCAAGTTGGCTTTCAACGATAAAGAAAATAAATGGTCGCTACTGGAACTCGTCGACCACAAGCGGCCCAAAGACACGGGCGGCGACGATCCCGCAAAGGCACCTGCCGGCGGTAAGCAGCCGGCTGCCGACGATTCGACGCCTGCCGCTCCGGAAAAGTCTTCGCCGGAAAAGGCCGGCGCGGCCAAAGCCGATCCCGCTCAGAACGATCCCAACAACGCGCAAGCCGGTGGCGACCCGCTTGCTCCCGAAGCGGATCAGCCCAAAAAGTCGACCGAAGTGGTCAAGCTCAAAGCGGGCGAAGAACTCAACGATCAAAAGCTCAACGATCTGAAATCGGCGCTGGCCGATCTGAAAATCATCGACGTGCACCACAAGCCAGCCAGTTTGATTTCGTTTCTCAAAAGCGAAAAGGAATCGATTAGCCGCGATGACTTGGAATCGCTGGCCAGCTACGGTTTTTACGTCAGCAAGGACGGAATCAAGTCCGACCAAGGCGAAATCTCAGTGCTGATGAAAGATGGCGTCCGCTACATTCTGCAGTTCGGTGAAATCGCCGATGACGTGGTGGCCGATGAAAGCGACCCGAAGGATGACAAGCAAAAGACCGACGACAAAAAGCCCAAGGGCGCGAATCGCTACCTGTTCGTGCGAACCGAATTTGATGATTCGGTCATTCCTGGCCCCAATTTGATGTCGATGCCGGCGGAACTCGAAACGCCGGCCAAAGATAAAGCCGCAGAACCACAGACCAAACCCGCGGACACGCAGCCAGCCGACCCATCGCCGGCCGAAGGCAAGTCTGGCGATCAACCGGCTGGCGAAACAAAACCAGCCGATGCCAAGTCCGAAGGCAAAGCAAATGCCAAGTCCGACGGCAAGGCAAATGCCAAGTCGCCAAGTCAGGCGCCGGACCTCGACGGGAGCGAAAAGAATCAGCAGCCCGCCAAAAAGGATCAAGCCGCCGATCAGAGCCAACCATCCGCCGGTAAGATTGGAAAAAAGACCGACGAAAAATCAGCCGCGAAAGACGCGCCCGCCAAAACGGCAACCGAAGATGACAAAGTCGGCACTGCCAAAACCGATGACGCCAAGAGCGACGGCGTAAAAACCGATGCGGCCAAGGCCGATGAACAGCAGCCGGTGCCGTTGCCAGACGACAAAGCCACGCCGCCCAAAAAGGAAGTCAAGCAACGCACGCCGGAGCAAATCGCCGGTCAGCGGAAATTCATCGACCAGCAAAATAAACGCGCGCAGGACGAATACGACGAAAAGAAAAAGGCCGGCGCGCGGCATTCTCAAGAACTCAACGCGCGGTTCGCCGACTGGTACTATGTCGTTTCGGACGACGTCTTCCGCAAGATCCATTTGACGCGCGAAGATATCATCAAAAAGAAGGAAGCGCCCAAGCCGGACGACGGCCCTGCCGGCGCTGGCGGTCCCGGCGGGTTCAAGATCCCCGACGCCTTGAAGAACATGATCCCCAAGGGCGCGCATCCATAGACGCTGGCGGAGGCGGTGGGCGGATCGGTTACCATTCAGCGGCAACCAGGAATCGTTGCATCGCCGGGCGATCGTCCGTTGACTCGCCGCGACTTGGAGCGGGGCGCGTTTAAAACGCGGCGTAAATCTTGCCTAGATCCGTGAGCTGGCCGGCACCGTCGTACAGCGCGGACGTGCCCAGCGGCGAGCTTTTCGTCGGAGCGGAGTACCACGCATAGCCGTGAACGTAATCTGCTTTTTCCAGCAGCGGCAACACGGCCTTCATGAACTGCGCCACTTTCTTCGGCGGGTAGCGATTCTGATCCGGCGCCTTGGCGTCCCAATCGCCCACCGCAAATTCCGTGAGCACGATGGGCCGCTTGCCAAACAGCAGATGCACATCCTGTAATCGCTTGAGCAGCGCCTCGGGGCTGGGACCGCCATAATTGTGCGCGGCGATGTAATCCACGCGCAGCTTGCGCTTGTCCACTTCATCCATGAACTGCTTCATCCAATCGCTATCGGGATGCGCGCAAGCGGGGCTGCCGAGCGGCAGGCCAACCGCCATCAGTTTGGGCCACAACTCCAGCACCTTGGCCACCGACATGTTGCTTTGGTCTTTGTGATCCGGCTCATTAAAACCAAGCAAATACGAGATCTTCTTGTCTTTGCCCAGTTGTTTGATCTTGTCGAGAGTTTCCTGCCCTTTGTCGCCGAAGCCGCCCCACATCATCGGCACAAACTGAGTGCCTTCCGGCACTTTGTCGGGCATGTGAGCGCCCCAGGTGTAAAACCAATTGGCGCGTAGTTCTTTGATCCGCTCGCGCCATTTACCATCCGCACCGGCCGTAACGCCAAAACCCTTTTTCTTGCTGGCGGACGTTTCTTCGCTGCCAAACAGTTCGCGCGGCGTCATGGCCGCCAGCGCGGCCGAACTTGTTAAAGCGATAAAGTTCCGGCGATTCATTTTGTGCATTTTCGTGGCAAACGGTTTGAAAGTGAGTGACGCAAGATCGCATTCTATGTTGAAAACGGCAGAATTGCGAACCGTCCGCCGCACTGCTGTTTGATTCGCTGCGGAACGGTTTGTGTCGTGGCTGCACTAACCCGCTCGCTGCAGCGCCCCGAAGCTCGCTAAACCGCCCGAATTACGGCCAATTTTCTCGCATTGACCTGGCCGCAGGGCGTTCCTATAATCGGCCCTCTGCTATGGACGGCAAGGCCAGTTTTTCGCAAGAAAATTGGTACAATGGGAAGCTCAGCCACGTTGAGGCAAATTGCCAATCGTCGCAACTTGGCAGAGTTCCCAATAACTTCGAATGCTGGCGGAATGAAAAGCTGCCGGCCTTTGAAATGTGGATGCAGGATGCATCCGGATTGCAGGAGTGCGATGGTGTCGCTGGACCAGTTCAACGATCTGAAAGAGCGAGTGCGTCAGGCCATCGACATTGTCGACCTGGTGGGCAGCTATCTTCAGTTGCGTCGAGAGGGTCGCGGGTACAAAGCCATTTGCCCTTGGCACGACGACGCTCGTCCCAGCCTGCAAGTCAATCCGGAACGCCAGTCGTGGAAGTGTTGGCCTTGCGATGTTGGCGGCGATATTTTCAGCTTCACCATGAAGTTCGAAAATGTCGATTTCCCTGAAAGTTTGCGAATGCTGGCCGAACGCGCCGGCATTCAGCCCGAACCGCGCCGCGGCGGCGATTCGCAGTCCAACGCGCGGGCCGACGAGAAGCGGCAGATGCTGGCCGCCATGGCCTGGGCCGAACAACAATATCACGCCTGTCTGATGGAATCGCGCGAGGCCGAACCGGCCCGCCGCTATTTGGACGACCGCGGCTTAACCGATCAAAGTCTGTCGCTGTATCGCCTGGGTTTTGCCCCGGACTCGTGGGATTGGCTGTTGAATCGCGCCCGCGGTACGTCATTCACGCCAGCGATCTTGGAAAAAGTCAACCTGGTGACCAACCGGCCCAACGGTTCGGGCTATTTCGATCGCTTCCGCGGACGAGTGCTGTTTTCGATTCGCGATCCGCAAAGCCGGCCCATCGCCATCGGCGGACGCATTCTGCCTGGCGACACCGAGCCATCGGCCGCCAAATACATCAACTCCGCCGAGACGCCGCTGTTTTCCAAAAGCAGCACGCTCTACGGTTTGGACCTGGCCCGCGAAGCCATCGGCAAACAGAAGAACGTGATCGTCACCGAGGGCTATACCGACTGCATCATTGCCCGGCAGTTTGGTTTTCACAACGTGGTGGCCGTGCTCGGTACCGCGCTGGGCGAAAAACATTTGCCGGTGCTCAAGCGGTTCACGGAGTCGATCACGCTGCTGTTGGATGGCGACACGGCAGGCCAGAAGCGTACCAACGAAATCCTGGAGATGTTTGTCGCGCATCAGATCGATCTGCGGATTTTGACGTTGCCCAACCAGTTGGACCCCTGCGACTATTTGCTCGAGCACGGCGCTGCGGCGTTGCAATTGCTGCTGGACGGCGCGGTCGACGCCTTGGATCACAAAATTCGGCAAATTACTGCCCGTTTGGGATCGGCTCGTCAATCGCACGATGCCAACCAAGGTTTAGAAGAGATGCTGGCCACACTGGCCAAAGCGCCGCGGCACAATTCGCTGGGCGAAACCGCTTCGCGCGTTCGCGAACAACAAATGCTCGTGCGCTTGGCCCGCGAATTCGCGGTGCCGGAGCAAACCCTCCGCGATCGGATTGCCGCGCTGCGTGCCGCGCCCACAGCGCCGCGATTTCGCGCGACGGAAAACCATTTGCAAGTTGAGCAAGCACCGCTGCCGCCGCTCCACACGTGGGATTGCGAACTGCTGGAAACATTGCTGCTCGAACCAGAATCGGTCCTGTTGGCCGCTGAAACGATCGGCGCGGCGGACTTGGTTTCGCAGCCGGGCCGACAGCTATTCGAAACCATGCGTGCGCTTTCGGCCGACGGCGTCACACCGGATTTTGACCGTCTGATGTTGGAATTTGACGATCCGCGAATGAAAAATCTGCTCGTCGAAATCGATCAGCAAAGTCGCGACAAAGGCGGGGCAGAGCCCGCGTTGCGTTTGCGACAGTTGCTAGCGCGATATAGCCGTCGGCGCGGCGAGCAAGAGAGCCTGGCCCACGTCGCCCATTTGAAAAAGGACCCCTTGAATGTCAGTAGCGAAGCACGTTTGACCCTGCAGCAATTGATTGAACAGCAGAGAAGCCGACAAGGGATTATGTCGCCCAAGGATGGGTAACGCCCTTGTTTGCAGGCCCAACGCCGGCTCGCCGTTTTTCGAAATGGCAATTCGGTCGCGGCCAAAACTCATCAACCCCTGGCGCATTACGCGCGGGAAGGAGTTTACTATGGACCATTGCGATAATGATTTGAGCGATTTGGTCATCACCGGCAAATCTCAAGGTTATCTGACCTACGACCAGGTGAATGCGTATCTGCCCGACGAAGCCGTCAATCCGGAAAAGCTGGATTCGTTGTTGATGGCCCTGGACGAGATGGGCATCGAACTGCTGAACGAAGCGCCGGCCGCTCGCCCAGAAGACGAACTTGCCGCGGGCAATTCGCTGTCGGCGGAAACCGAACTGACGGACAGCGACGACCTGGCCGCCGACCCGCTGATGAAGGAACTGGCCGCGCGCCAGCCGCAACGCAAAACCGCCGAGCAAATGCCCAAGCTCAGCGACGATCCGATCCGCATGTATCTCTCGCAGATGTCGGAAATTCCGCTGCTAACCCGCGAAGAAGAAATCGCGCTGGCCAAAAAGATCGAAGTCACGCGCAAGCGTTTTCGCCGGTCGGTGCTGGGTTGCAACTTCACCATGCAAGCCACAATCGACACCTTGGAAAAAGTTCACAGCGGCGCGCTGCCGTTCGATCGCACGATCAAGGTCTCGCTCACCGAGCGTTTGACTAAAGAACAGATCATGGCACGCATGCCCCATAATCTGAAAACCCTCAAAGAATTGCAGGCGCAAAACCGTTTGGATTTCCGTCGCATGATCAGCCGCTCGACGTCGCGCGGCGATTGGTTGGAAGCCCGCAAGCGATTCTGCCGTCGTCGCCGCCGTGCCGTGGCGCTGGTCGAAGAGCTCAGCTTGCGGACGCGCCGCGTGCAGCCGATGGTCAAGCAACTGGACGAGATGTCGCGCCGCATGGACTTTTTGCGTCGCCGCATCGCCGAGACCAAAAGCCCATCGCGCAAGGACGATCGTGCTAACTTCCGCAAGGAACTGCGCGACTTGATGGTCGTGACACTGGAAAGCCCCAAGAGCTTGCGGTTGCGTCGCGAGACGATCCTCAAGCAGTATCAGCAGTACGAGCACGTCAAACGTCAGCTCTCCAGCGGCAATTTGCGGCTGGTAGTTTCGATTGCCAAGAAGTACCGCAACCGCGGCTTGAGCTTTTTGGATTTGATTCAAGAAGGCAACACCGGCCTGATGCGCGCGGTAGATAAATACGAATATCGCCGCGGCTACAAGTTTTCGACGTACGCCACCTGGTGGATTCGTCAGGCCATCACGCGTGCCATTGCCGATCAAGCCCGCACGATTCGGATTCCGGTACACATGATTGACGTGTTGTCCAAACTGCGGAACGTTTCCAAGAAGCTGCAGCAGGAGTTGGGTCGCGAACCGACCACCGAAGAAACGGCAGTCGCCGCGGATATCAGCGTTGAAGAAACGCGTCGCGTGCTCAACATCGGTCGTCATCCGGTTAGCCTGGATCGTCCGGTGGGCGAGAGCGAAGACAGCAGCTTTGGTGAGTTCATCGAAGACTCGGGCACGCAAAGCCCCATGACTTCCGCTGCGCAATCGATGTTGCGCGACAAAATCGAAGGCCTGCTCAAGACGCTGACCTATCGCGAACGCGAAATCATCCGTTTGCGTTACGGTTTGGGCGACGGTTACACCTACACGCTGGAAGAGGTGGGCCGAATTTTCAAAGTCACCCGCGAACGCGTCCGGCAAATTGAAGCCAAGGCCGTGATGAAACTTCAGCATCCGGTCCGCAGCAAACAACTGGAAGGCTTTTTGCCGCCGCTGGCCCTGCAAGCCGGCTAAATCGTCGTCGCAAAAATTTTTCTGATGTGGAATTTGAGCCGCCGGTCGCAAGACCGGCGGCTTTTTTGTTAAGATGGGGTTTTGACCAATTCCCTTTCGAGCGTGCTTGGGCGCGAAATTGATATGAGCGTCACCGCCACCGCGTTACGCGAACTTCACCGAATTCATCAGCAGTTGGCCGATTTGCGCGAGCGTCTGGACCGTGGCCCCAAGCAGATCAAGGCCCGGCAAATCAACGTCGCGCAAGCCGAAGAGAGGCTGGCCAAGTCCCAGACCGAAGTCAAAACCGCGCGCGTCCACAGCGATCAAAAACAACTGCAGTTGAAAACGGCCGAATCCAAGATTCTCGATCTTAAAGCCAAACTCAACGCCTGCAGCACCAATCGCGAATATCAAGCGCTCCGCGACCAGATTGCCGCCGACGAAATGGCCTGCAGCGTGCTTTCCGACGAAATCCTCGAAAGCATGGAGCAAATCGATATCCTGCGGGCAGGCGTGCCAGAAGTCGAAGGGCAACTCACCAAGGCCAAAGACGAACTGGCCCGCGGTGCCCAAGCCATCAAAGACCAAGAGCAGAGTTTGCTGACGGATGTACAGCGCCTGGAAGGCGATCTGAAAACGGCCGAAGCCGCGTTGCCGGCCGACTTTCGCGATGGCTACAACCGCATCGTCAAAGCCAAAGGGCAAGACGCCATGGCACCTGTCGAGAACGACACTTGCGGCGGCTGTTTCCAACAACTCACGGCCAATATCATGAACGAATTGATCATGGCCCGCGCCGTGTTCTGCAAAAACTGCGGCCGGCTACTCTACTTGCCGGAAGACCGCGTGCGCGGCTAGTCAATGGCCGCGCAGACATTTGGCGGCCGTTTTGCGTTCCAGCCGTAAAGCAACTCGATTCGCGTTGGCATTGTGAGGTTTACGGCCCCTTGTCGGCTCATCGGTGTTCCGCTAATTTGATGTTTTAGTAGCCCCGGGATGCCTGCTGCTGGCCGCGCCCGAGCTCGACCAGTTTTGCTTACTTCGTTCGCCCCGGTTGCCCAGATTTGTTGCAAACTACATAACCTTGCGGTTGCCCAACTAGGTTTTTCTGAGTCGCAAGTTATTTCGATATAAGTCGTTAGTCAGGATCGCCCGAGATGCCTCGACGTTGTCGGCACAGAATCTGCTGACAGGTCCGGCTTGCGCAGTTTCGCGCTGATTCTTCTACACCTTCTTACGAGGAGTCAAGGCTTTGAGTAGTGTACGTCAAGATGCAATAGCGGCGGTGACCAACTACAAGTCCAACGGTCAGACTTGGAACTTTAAAGACGCTGCCAGTGCCGAATTTTTCGGCTCTAACGTGTTCGGTGACCAGGCAATGAAAGATCGCTTGCCCAAGAGCGTTTATAAAGCGCTGCAAGCGACGATTAAAAAGGCGGAATCGCTCGACCCCAGCATGGCGGATGCTGTGGCCCTGGCGATGAAAGATTGGGCCATTGAAAAGGGCGCCACTCACTACGCTCACGTGTTTTACCCGCTGACCGGTTTGACTGCCGAAAAACACGATAGCTTTCTCTCGCCGGTGGGCGACGGAACCGCACTGGCGGAATTCTCCGGCAAGGAACTGATCCAAGGCGAGCCGGACGCTTCCAGCTTTCCGTCGGGCGGCATTCGCGCCACCTTCGAAGCCCGCGGTTACACGGCTTGGGACCCCACCAGCCCGGCGTATATCCTCGATAATCCCAACGGCACCACACTTTGCATTCCCACGGCGTTCTGCTCGTGGACCGGCGAAGCGCTGGATAAGAAGACGCCGCTGCTGCGTTCGATGCAGGCGTTGAACAAGCAAGCGCAACGCGTGTTGAAGTTGTTCGGTCACAAAGATTGCACGCCTGTGACGGCCAGTGCTGGTCCGGAGCAGGAATACTTTCTGATCGACCGCAACTTCTACTTTGCGCGTCCCGACTTAGTGACCACGGGACGCACGTTGTTTGGTGCGAAGCCGCCAAAGGGCCAGGAGTTCGAAGATCAGTACTTTGGCGCCATCCCGGAACGCGTGCTGGCGTGCATGCTCGAGACTGAACGCGAGTTGTACAAGTTAGGCGTGCCGGTTAAAACGCGCCATAACGAAGTGGCTCCTTCGCAATACGAAATTGCGCCGATGTACGAGAACGCCAATCTGGCGACCGACCATCAGCAGCAAATCATGGCTACGTTGCAACGTGTGGCGCTCAAGTATGGCATGGTATGCCTGCTGCACGAAAAGCCCTTTGCAGGCATCAACGGTTCCGGCAAGCACGTCAACTGGTCGCTGGGTTGCAACCTTGGCAATCTGCTCGAACCGGGCGACAATCCGCACCAAAACGCCCAGTTCTTGGTGTTCTGCGCGGCCGTGATTCGGGCCGTACATTTGTACTCGTCACTCTTACGCGTGGCGGTCGCCACAAGTGGTAACGACCATCGCTTGGGCGCCAACGAAGCTCCGCCGGCCATCATCTCGATCTTCTTGGGAGATCAACTGGCCGACGTCTTCACGCAATTGGAAACCGGCAAAGCCAACAGCAGCAAGCAAGGCGGCACGCTCACCGTGGGCGTCGACACCTTGCCGCCGCTGCCCAAGCATGCCGGCGACCGCAACCGCACCAGTCCGTTTGCCTTTACGGGCAACAAGTTCGAGTTCCGCGCCGTCGGTTCCAGCCAATCGATCGCTGGTCCGTTGGTGGTGCTGAACACGATTGTCGCGGAGAGCTTGGATTACATCGCCACCGAATTGGAAAAAGCCATCGGCGGCGACGACAAGAAGCTCAATGGCGCAATCCAAAACGTGCTCAAGGAAATTGCCACCAAGCACAAGGCGGTGATCTTCAACGGCAACGGTTATTCGCAAGAATGGCACGACGAAGCCGAAAAACGTGGCCTGCCAAACATTCGCAACACCGTTGGCTCGCTGCCGACGCTGATTGAGAAGAAGGCCATCGACCTGTTCGCCAAGTACAACGTACTCAGCGAACGCGAAACCCGCAGCCGCTTCGAAATCTACACCGAGCGCTACTGCAAAGACATCAACGCCGAGGCCCAATGCTGCCTGAGCATGGCCAAGACGCAGATTCTGCCGGCCGGTTATCGGTATCAAGGCGAACTGGCGGCCGTGGCTGCCTCGCTCAAGCAATTGGGCAAGGATCCGCATCTCGGCACGCTCGATAAACTGACCGGGCTGGTCGCGGCCATGGAAGGCAAAATTGCCGATCTGGAAAGCTCGCTGGATCACAAGAGCCACGATCTGTCGGCCGAAGCCAAGCAGTTTTACGACAAAGTCGTGCCAGCGATGCTCGGCGTGCGCGAAATTGCCGATCAGTTGGAAAGCATTGTCGCCGACGATATCTGGCCGCTGCCAACGTATCGCGAAATGTTGTTCATCAAGTAGGCTGCTTGGTTGATCGCTTGGTTGCCCGTGTGTTACGCGGGCAACAATCGCAACCAGCGGAAAACTTTCGTAAACTTTGAGCGTCTGGTCGATTATTGCATCGACCAGACGCTTTTTCATGCGCCGCCGCGGTGCGATTTCAGACGCCACGCGCCGGCAACGCCAATCTCCGGGCGGATTAGCAAGTTCGCTCGCCAGTATGTATGTTAGGGCACCCGCTGCCGCTTCATCGTTCGCATCATTTTGATTCTGCTTGAGGAAGTTGCTATGGAAAATTCGGACCAGCGAACCAACCCCGTCGAGACCGGCATGCTCTCGCGGCATCAGGCACCAACGCTGCTGTTGTCGCTGGCCACTGTGTTGGCGTTCTTCTTGTGCTACGAGATGATTAGCGAGTTCTTGCCGGCCATCTGTTGGGCGTTGGTGCTGGCGGTGGTTGGACATCCGCTATATCTATGGCTGGCGGACCGCGTCAAAAACGAGAATCTGGCCGCCACGCTAGCTGTGGTTGTGGTGGGCGTGGTGCTGGTGGCGCCCATTGTGTACATCACGCAACAACTAGTGAGCGAGGCGAGCAAGTTGGTGGTCGTGTTCAAGAATCAGGCCACCAACGACAATTGGGACAAGATGTTGGAGGAGCATCCCCAGTGGGCTTCGCTGTGGGAGCGAATTCAAAAACAAACCGACTTGCCCAGCGACGTGCCCAAGCAGATGGTTGGCGGCATGCAGTGGATGGGCGAGAAATTATCAACGGTGCTGGTCGGTTCGGTGATGTTCGTCTTTCAACTCGGCTTGGCACTGTTTTTGTTGTTCTATTTATTTCGCGATTGGCGGGCCGGTTTGCGTACGCTACGTTCGCTAGTGCCGCTGTCCGAAGGCGAAACCGATCAACTGTTTAGGCGTGTGGGCGATACGATCAACACCAGCGTCTATGGCACCGTAGCCTTGTCCGTGCTCAAGGGTGTGATGGCCGGCGTTTGCTTTTGGTTGTTGGGAGTTTCATCGCCACTGTTGTGGGCAGTGCTCACGGCGTTGACTTCGGTTGTGCCGATTGTGGGAACGGCCGTGATCTGGATTCCGCTGGCACTCTACATCGGCGCAACCGGTTCGTGGACCAAAGCCATTTATTTGGCGGTGTGGTGCGGAGTGGTCATCAATGCCGTCGAGCATTTCCTTTATCCGCTGGTGATGGGGCAACGACTCCGATTGCATCCCATGGCGGTCTTTTTCGCATTGATTGGCGGCCTGGCATTTTTTGGTGCCAGTGGTTTGGTGCTCGGTCCGGTGGTGCTGGCCGTGACGGTGGGCTTGATTGAAATTTGGCGGCGCCGTTGGATGGGACAAGAACCACCAGCGCCGATGACACACCCGGGGTAATGCAAAATCGCGCCCGAGATTCGCGCGCTGTTTTCACCGCGCTCGTGAGTTGCCGCCGCGCGCCAACGATTTTCGCAAACAGCGCGCGGCGATATTGTGAACGATTCGCGACGCGATTTGCGATCTTGCTTTCGACAAAAAAGGAAACAGCTATTTCGAGTCGAGGGACAAATTGCAAGAGCAAAATTCACGGCGAAAAACCGCTCGCGTTTTGTTGCTTGACATTTCTCATGAACTCTTCACAATGGCCAGAGTTGCAACCCGTCACGTGTGCTGAGTGACGTTGAGTGTGAGCGCAGTGTGGTCACACGCATGCGGTTTCTTGTTGATGAAGATGCTATCAGATCGGCTGGGGGGCGGCGACTGAAGGGATCGACAGTCGACGACCTTGGTCGGGAATTGGACTTCCCCCCCTGCTTTTACAACGTGCGGCAAACTGCGGTTTGCGCCCGCACGATTCAGTGCGCCGGCCGGATTGAGCCGTTATGTCGGTTTGTCTCGTTGCACTGGGTTCTAATCTCGGCGATCGTCGCCAGACGCTCGATCGCGCCATCGAAATGCTATCGGCCACCGCTGGCATAGGTCGGGTGTATGGCAGTCGCTGGCAGGCGTCTTCGCCCATCGGCGGCCCGGCTGGGCAGGGCGAATTTCTCAACGGCGCCGCACGACTGGAAACGTCACTTGCGCCTCACGAACTCTTGCAGACCATTCGTCACATCGAACAGCGGTTGGGACGTCAGCGCAATCAGCGCTGGGCGGCAAGAACAATCGACATCGATCTGTTGTTGTTCGATCAGGCGGTGCTCGATACGCCGGAACTGATCGTGCCACATCCGCGGCTGGCGTTTCGCCGATTCGTGCTGGCGCCAGCAGCGGAAATTGGCGGCGATTTTGTGCATCCGTTGTTTGGTTGGACGGTTGCGCAACTATTCGATCACCTGCGACACGCGCCCAACGTCATGGCGATTTGCGATCTTCACGATCCTGATCGCGGCCAACAGTTGGCGATGAATCTGGCGGCGGCGACCGGCGCTCGGCTCGTGACGCAGGCAGGCACCTCGTTGCTGTTGGAGATTCAGCAGCCAACCGCGCCTTGGCATATCACGCCCGAGTGCCCGGACGAAGACCGGCTAGCGGAGTTTTTTCAGCAGCCGCCGGCGGACGACGCTGCGTGCGGCAAACCGCTGCATCCATTCACATCGCTGGCGTCGGTGCCAAAGGTTGTGGCGATTCGCAGCCTGCGGCGATGGCCGCGTTTACCGCAATTTCCTTGGGTAGAACGTAACCCGCTGGCCCGCACGCCCTGCCCTTGGTTGCTGTTGCCGGAATCCCAGGACGTGGCGCTGGCGGAACTCAAAGCGATTATCGAGTCGATGCAATGATTTGAAATCGCTGCCAGCAGCGGCAATCCAGCTCAGCGCTCCGATGCGTAGCCGCGGCGACGGCGTCTGCGGTCATCGCTTGACAATCGCTGCCATTCGGTTCAACATTGAGGCGACATCGAGACCCGCTGAATTCGCTTTGCAGGATGGTACATATGATCCGCTGTCGACCGCGATGGGTGATTGTCGCCGCAATCTTGGCGTTATGGTTTGGCCTGTTCGCTACCGGTTGGTCGGCGGATGCGCCGCCGGCGGTGAAGATGTCGAGCGTTGCACCGCTTGAGGATCTCGAATTTCAGATTCACGCCGTGGTCGCCAGCGCTCAAGACGTGACTGGCAACCGTGCGGAATTTAACGCCGACAGTCAGGCCCAGGCGAAATCGCTTGGCAATTCGCTGATCGTCTTGGCGCAAGCCGCAGCGCTGCACGATAGCGACGGACCAATGAAGAAGGCGTCTGGCGATTTGCTGGCTGCCGGCAAAGCCTTGGCCGCATCGACCGACTTCGCAACGGCCGCTCATGGCGCCGCGCTGGCAGGCAAGGCGGCCGCAGCCGGAAATGCACAAGCAACACCGCCCACCAAATGGGAAACCGCAGCCGATTTAGGCGACGTGATGAAGAACGTGGGCATCCTTTCAACGAACGTTCGCCGTGGCACGCAGGGTGCCCGCTTGAAAAAAGATGCGAAGAAAACGGCTGCCCAAGCCGCAACGCTAGCCGCCATCGCCGAAGCAGCGAGTGCATACAGCATCCAGTACGCAGAACGCCCCGCTGATCCGCAGTGGTTGAAATTTTGCGCGGACACGCGCGATGCCGCAGGTCAACTCAACGCGGCCATTCATGCCGGTGATGCCGAGAAAACCACCGCTGCGCTCGATCGACTGAATCATAGTTGCGAAAGCTGCCATAAAGTTTTTCACAACAAGAAGAAGTAATTCTCTGCCCAACACGCTCGCGTCCGTTCGTAGAGCCACGATTGCCGCCCAACCGGCGACCGTGCGAGTTGCGTAAATTGTGATGGCTGCTCCGTGAGACGCATCTCGGCGACACACTTTGCCTGATTGGCGAAAGTCGGTCAACCGCGACGACGTGTTCTCTGCAGGGCTATTTTTATTGATCCAGCGACCGTATTTCGCGAGTGGTAGCTGAGTGAGTGGTATGTTAAATAACCGGACGTACCGCACACTGAGTTCTCACGAGCAGACTGCATGGTAAACATGTTGCATTCGCATCCCACCCTTCAGTTCACGCACCCGCTGCCGTATGGCGCCATACTCCACGAGGGCGGTGTGCAGTTCGTCGTGTTCAGTCGTTCGGCCACCGCCATGCGACTGATGCTTTACAACCGAGTGGAGGATCGCGAGCCGGCCGACGTGATTTCGTTCGATCGCGACACCGATCGCTGGGGCGATATTTGGAGCATCTTTGTCCCTGGCCTCAGCGCCGGACAACTGTACCATTTTCAGGCCGACGGACCATACGCGCCCGACCGCGGCCAACTGTTCGACGGCAAAGCGCGATTGGTGGACCCTTACGCCAAAGCCTTGGCCGGACACTTTTTGCCGTCCACCGATGGCATCATTCGGCCGCCGAAGTGTGTGGTGATTGACGATCATTTCGATTGGGAAGACGACCGGCATTTGCGGCGCAATCTTTCCGAATCGGTCATTTACGAGATGCACGTCCGCGGTTTCACCCGTGATCCGTCGAGCAAGGTCGAGCATCCCGGTACCTACCTGGGCGTGATCGAAAAGATCCCGTATCTCAAATCCTTGGGCGTCACCGCCGTGGAACTGATGCCCGTGCATGAGTTTCCAACCGAAGCCCCGGACGGACTTCCCACGGCGCGGCCCAACTACTGGGGCTACGATCCGCTGGCCTTCTTCGGGCCGCATCGCGGTTACGCCTCAGGCACGGAACCCGGCTGCCAGGTGAACGAATTCAAAACCATGGTCAAGGCGCTGCACCAGGCTGGCATCGAAGTCATTCTAGACGTGGTGTTCAATCACACGGCCGAAGGCAATGAGCTGGGACCAACGCTCAGCATGAAGGGGCTGGAGAACAAAGTCTACTACATGCTCGGTAATGGCGGCAGCTATTACCGTAACTACACCGGTTGCGGTAATACAATCAACGGCAACCACCCGATCGTTCGCGAATTGATTTTTCTTTGCCTGCGGCATTGGGTTCACAACTATCACATTGATGGCTTCCGTTTCGACTTGGCTTCGATTTTGAGCCGCGACCGGAATGGCGATCTGCTGCCCAATCCGCCCACGGTGGAAATGATTGCCGAAGACCCGCTGCTGGCCGACACCAAGATCATTGCCGAGGCTTGGGACGCGGCCGGCGCTTACCAGGTTGGCTCGTTTGCTAACCTGCGCTGGGCCGAATGGAATGGGCGCTATCGCGACGACGTGCGGCGATTCTGGCGCGGCGATGGCGGCATGACCGGTGCGCTCGCCACGCGCCTGGCTGGCTCAAGCGATCTCTACCAACCGGGCGGACGTTCGCCGTATCACAGCATTAACTTCATTACCTCGCACGACGGCTTTCCGCTCAACGACCTGGTTAGCTATTCGCAAAAACACAACGAGGAAAACGGTGAAGGCAACCGCGACGGCGACAACAACAACTACAGCTACAATCATGGCGTCGAAGGGCCAACGCGACGGCGCTCGATCGAAACCATCCGCCAGCGTCAGTTGCGGAACATGATCGCCACGTTGATGCTCAGTCAGGGCGTGCCGATGTTGGTTTCGGGCGACGAATGTCGGCGGACGCAAAGCGGTAACAACAACGCGTACTGCCAGGACAATCCGACGTCGTGGTTCAATTGGGCGTTAGTCGAGCGTAACGCCGACTTGTTCCGTTTCTCGCAGACGCTCATTAACTTTCGCCGAGCCAATCCCGCGCTGCGGCGTTCGACTTTTTTAGAAGGCAAGCCGGCGCTGCCGGGCGAATTGCCGGACGTCGCTTGGTTTGGCGCGGAAGGCCGCGAGATGGACTGGTACCGCGATCATCAAACCATCACCTGCATGCTTTCCGCACCGGTGGGTGGCGATGTGCGCGGCGCTACCGCCAAACACGTGCTGATCATGGCCAACGGGTCGACTCAAGCTCGCGATTTCATTGTGCCGATCGTCGGCCAGAAGTTGGTTTGGCGCCGCTTCGTCGATACCGGTGCCGACGCACCGAACGACATTTTCCCCGAGTTCGACGGGCCGGCAATCGTTCCGGGACGTTTAGTCCATTTGGAGGAACGGTCGCTGGTCTGCTTCGTTGCCGAGCCATTGCCGCGCAGTTTGCTCAAAACCGACGAGAGCAAATCGGCCCTATCGCTGCCAATCTTCGGCAACCGTTTTTCCGAATTCAACGAGGGATAATCGCGGCGCGCCCGCTCGATGTCGAGCGGTCGGGACTGACTCAACGTCATCGTATCAAACAACAGCGGGCACGGTCGCATCGTGGCGACCGTGCCCGGCTGTGTTCGATCGATCGCTATTACGGAATCTCGCTGCCTTTCGGCCTGTTACTTTTGGTCCTTGAAGCGGTTGAGAATTTCCATCAGCGACGCCGGCCCCATTTGCTGCGAGAAGCGATTCGAAGTTGCAAAGCTGGCGTCCGGGGCGCGGCGTGCTGCGATTCCGCTGTCGTCAACGGCTTCAATGGTGAGATTGCTCAAGCCATCGCCCAGCATTCGGCGGTGTGCGATTCGCGAAGCCAGCGGCGACGAGTGTGGCAGCGAGGCATTCGCATTGACGACTGTTTTCCCAACCGACGCCTGGCCGCGCGTGTTGGCGGCGTCCGCGTGCAAATCGATTGGCATCCGCAACTCGGCAGTTTGCTGTTGCTCTTCTCGTTGAATCGCGTGAGCCACTTCCTCACGTAAGACGCGAACATGCTTCGGAGCTTCAATACCCAAGCGAACTCGGTCGCCTTTGACCTGGACGATGGTGATCACGATATCGTTGCCAACGTAAATTTTTTCTTCGGTCTTCCGTGTGAGTACTAACATTTCACAGTCCTTTGCGATGGTATGGATGGTTAGGCTGAAGTCAGCCACTTGAGTTTTTCTTGCCCTACTTTAAGTTACGGTCGAGGCGACCGTTTCGAACGATTGACTCTAAGAGCATTGGGCGTGCCAATCGATTCTTGCAATCCACCGCTTGTGCGCAATTGCTGTACAGGCTTAGGTTTGCGCTTGAACGGAATTTGTCGCACTGCTCTTGCAATAGTGTACAAATCTACAAAGTTTTTACAATCGCAGTTTGCAAAATTTGCGAATGCCCTGATTTTGCCGTTTAAACCGGTCCGCCCGATTACAAACGCCGCCAAAACCGGCCGATCGATCTTGCCCCGACGATTTTTCCGGCAGGTAGCGACCATGTCATCCGCTTGCGGCCGCCGCACGCGTGGCGATTGGCCATCCAGCGTATGAAGCATTACATTGAAGGCTGCCGTTTTCTGGCAATCAATTTCGTTGGCTGTCCTCTGAAGATTTTCCGATGAAGCGCTGGCGCCCGCATCTTTTGCTGATTCCGACGCGCGAGGGAACTTACTACATTGCCGTGCTGTTGTTTGTGCTAACCGGCTCGGTGCTGCGGGAAATTAACCTGATGTTAGCTCTGGCCGGGCTGATGCTTGGTCCGGTGCTGTTGAGTTTGCTCGGCGGACTGATCTCGCTGCGCAGCGTAACCATCAGACGGCGGATGATTCCGGTGGCCCGAGTTGGGCAGCCGCATACAATTGAACTGTTCGTTAGCAGCGGTCGGCGGCGACTTTCGAGCTGGTTGATTTGGATCAACGATCGCTGGGTTGCGGACGACAGCGCGAGGACGGTGCTGCGAGGTTCGGCCATCGTGGCGCGTCTGAGCGCGAAGCAAACCGTGCGGGTCAGTTATCGATGCTTGCCCCAACAGCGTGGACGATATACGGCAGCGCCAGTCGAGATCAGCACGCGATTTCCGCTGGGCTTGGTGCGGCACTCGCGGCTGATTACCGCGCCGGAGCGATTGCTGGTGCTGCCGCGGGTGGGTCGGCTCACGCCGGCCTGGTCCAAGTTGCTGCGGCCACTTTCGCCCAACGGATCGCAACGCCGCCACCCGCAACATGCCGCACAAGGCGATTTCTTTGGCCTGCGTGAATGGCGACCGGGCGATAACAAACGCGCGGTGCATTGGCGGAGTTCCGCCCGTCGTGGCACACTGATCGTGCGACAATTCGAACAGCCTCGGCATCAGGAGTTTGCTCTGCTGCTCGACCTGTGGCAGCCGCTTTCGCCCACGGCCGACGACCGGGCAGCCGTGGAACGCGCCGTGAGTTTTGCGGCAACCTTGATTGGCGAGCTTTGGCAGCGCGGTGGTGGTCGACTGACGCTGTCGATCGGCGACCGCAACTGCCAAACGCTTTCGGCTGCGTTGTCGTCGCCGTTTCAACAAATCGCGCTCGAGCGCCTGGCGCTGGCGCAGGCATCGGCAGATGTCGATCAGCACGCGCTGGTCCGCGCGTCGCTGCAGCAGGCGGCCAGTGACGCCACGTTCATATGGATCGGCACGCGTCCCACCGCTCGCGTCCCGTTTGCCGCGGCTTCCGGCGATGCCGATACCCCCGCGCGCAGGCAAGTGGATGTCCTCGCAAAAATGTTGACGTTCAACGCTCATGGCAAAGGACTCGATGACTACTTCGAACTCGACGCTTGACGACGACATCGCGCGTCCCACCGAGCGGCGTTTGCAAATCATCCTGGCGACGATGGTCACCCTGGGCACCTTGATGCTCGGTCTGGGACAGCGCGATATGACGCTGCCCATCGTGGCGGTGATTGCGGCCGGGCTGTCGTTGTACTTTACGGACATTGCTGGTTTATTCCATCTTAATCGGCTGGTGGCGAATCTGGCCGCGCTGGCGGCGGTGGGTCTATCGGCTTATCAGTTCTTTCATCATCCGCGCGAGCAACAATTGTTTGCCGTGGCCAATTTGCTGATTTATTTGCAGTTGGTCATGATGTTTCAACAAAAACATTTGCGACTTTACCCGCAGATCATGATGCTCAGTTGGCTGCAAGCCGTGGTGGCGGCCGCTCTCAGTCTGACCGTCTATTTTGCCGCGTTGATGCTGGTGTATTTGGTGTTGGCGCTGGCCGCCTTTGGCATGCTGTACGTGCTGCGCGAGGCACATCGCTGGAAGTCCCACCAGGTCGCCGCGCTCTCCACGCTGGCCGCTTCCGATTTGCCTTATACGCAGGCCGAGCAAGCCAGCTTGCTGGCCGTGGCCGGCCGCAATCTGTTGGCACGGCGCGTCGCCTGGCAATTGGCGTTTAGCGTCTGCGTTGGCGTGCTGGTCTTTGTCATTGTGCCACGATCGGGCCGCGCTGGCCTGCAAGCGAGTTTTCTGGCGGCGAAATCTACCGTCGGGTTTAACGAGAACGTGACTCTGGGCTCGATGCATGAACTGATTTCCGATCCGGAAGTGGCCATGTATGTGCGATTCCAAGATCCGCTGACACGCGCGGCCTATCGAATTTCTGGCGAACCGCTGCTACGCGGCTCGCTGCAATTCGATTATCAAAATGGCAAATGGCGCAACCCCTATCCATCCACCGTCTTCAACAGCACGCCCGGCGCGTACATTACCAGCGCCGATCAGGTGTTGCAGCAGGTGGCCATCGAGCCTATGGATCACGACATTCTGTTTTCGATCTATCCGCCGCGCGCGCCCGGCGGCACAGGCTTGCTCGATTCCAGTCGGCATTGTTTGGTCAGGCGTCGCGAAGATCGCGGCCGGCGCTACAACTACGAGGTAGGCACCGCCGGATTCCGTGGCGGCAAGCAACGTCTGCTCGTGCCGAATCTCGAAGGCGACCAGACGGACAATCTCGACCAACTGCGACAAATGCCGCTACAGTTGCCCGACCGCGGCGATCCACTTGCCGGACTGCGCGCAACCGCGCAGCGCTGGATCGACGACGCGAAAATTCCGCCGGGCGATTGGGTTTCGATCTGCAAAACGCTGGAGAGCAACTTGGCTTCAGCGCCGTTCAGTTACACGCTCAATCCGCCCAAACGTGACGCCAACATCGACCCGATCGAAGACTTTGTGACGCAACATCAGCAAGGTCACTGCGAATACTTTGCCACGGCCCTGGCACTGATGTTGCGCAGTCGCGGCATTCCGGCGCGACTGGTGATCGGCTATCGCGGCGGCGAATTCAACGAAATTGGCAATTTCTACCAGGTGCGACAAATGGACGCGCATGCCTGGGTCGAAGCCTACTTGGAGCCCGACCGGGTGCCGATCAACGAATTGCAACCCGGCGATAATTTTCGCTCGGGCGCGTGGTTGACGCTCGACGCCACGCCCGCCGCCGATCTCGATGCCGCGCAAACCACAAACGCGCTCTGGTCGTCGATTCGCGGACTGAGCGACTACCTGCAGTTGGCCTGGAGCGAATATGTGGTGGGCCTCAACGCAGAACGTCAGAACGAAGCCATTTTCAAACCGCTGACCGAAAAAGTTCACTCGGCCGGCGTCTTCGATTCCGGTGGCTTGCAACGTTGGTGGAACTCGCTTGTCCGTGGCAAAAACGGCGACGACGACCAGCGAGGCGGCGGAATGCCGGCGTCGACCATGCCGCTCGGTCCGCTGTTACTGTTGCTAATCGTCGTAGCGCTCGTCGTGAGTTTGATCCGGCGATTTCGCGGAAAGCGGCCGTGGAACCTGCGATGGTTCGTATCATCGCCGCGCGTGGGCACGCGGTTGGCCGGCACCGCCTGGTTCCGTCAATTCGATCGATTGCTGGCGGCCCAAGGTTTGCGCCGGCTGCCGACGCAAACGCGGCGCGAGTTCGCGCTGTTGGCCGGCCAACGATTGTCGCTGGCCGACAATGCCGGCGAACTCCAACAGGCGTCGCAAACTCTCGTCGACGCGTATTACCAGGTTAGGTTTGGCGGTCAGACGCTCGATCCGCAACAGCAACGCGCGGTGCAGCAGGCGCTCCGCCAACTGAAAGCGCGCTTGCCGCGGCGATCGCTGTGGCGGACACTCCTGCGCACAACCGACGGGCGAACAAACACTCGAACTCACATCGCGGGCTGATTCGCGTCAGGGACGGCAACATTGAACCGTCGCCGCGCAAAACTTCGCTCGTTGCACCCGCCGCGATTTTTTTTAGCGATTCGACAAACTCTGGGAGCTAACATCTTCTGGGGACAGAGTTTGCCATCGCGCCGTGGTGCAAAAAACGCAGTGGACAGTGAGGACAGTTCGCCTGCCGCCCGTGGATTTTCGGCTCTTTCAGCGCGGACCGCAGGTTCGTCACTCCGATTCGCGATTTCGCATTTCGCCGCGTGTGCTGCCGTGAGGCTCTGCCGTGGGCGACGTTGCCAGCGTCGGCTGAGTTTGGGCTCGACCGCCGCTGATTGCCATCATCGCGCACTGAAACCATTTGCTGACTCAGCGCAAACCGTTCAATCCGCCGACGCAAGCTGCGTCGGCTACGACAGCGCAAAACTGCGAACGTCCTGCCGTCGGCGCGCAACATCAAACGCCGCGCGCCGAACAGCATGTTCGCAAATCGGAGTGTGTGAGCGGTTGCCAGGCTGCTTGGGCGCAGGCGACCGCCGTTCGAATTGTCAAAGAACTTCAACGGGGATTCAGCTAATTATTGCGGCCGCGCGTCGGTTCGTTTTCGATTCGCCAGCGCACCGGCGAACCTACTTTTGTCTCGCAAACCATCCACGCGACATCCCTTGCCACCAGTCTCATGCAGCCGCAGGCGTTTTTGCCGACGGAAAATCTCGTTCGCCGTGCTTCGTTTCTCAAGCAACTTGCCTGAGCTTGCAAACTGGATTTTCCTGCGGGTGTCATCACCTGCGTGTGCACGCTGAGTTGTCAGAGCCCTGGGTTGGCCTCAAATCCGTTGTCCCGCATTGGGCAGAGTTTCCGCCCGCGAGATATATGTACGTTAGTATACTATATTGCAGCTCAAAAGTCAACGGCGTTGCCACCGCACGGTTCACGCGTTTCCCGTTACATTCATTTGAGTGGTCGCGATATGGCGAGACACTCCATCAGAAACTGCTACGCCTCGGACCACGGCAGGCTACAATTGCTGCTCATCGTCGCTCGCAGCCAGTGCCTTTCCCCGTTCGGCGGCACCGCCGTTGAAATAACCGATGGAGGCGCCGGCGGGGGATGCTCGCAAGACACCACTTTTCACGCCGTCTGGAAGCAGGCAATTCCGTTTCCGGGTTTAAAATGCGAACTGGTCAAGTTGTTTTTTTGCATCGACTCGGTATGAAGCGGTCTCGCCTCTTGATGATCCTGTTGCTCATCCTGCTCATCCCGCTAATCGTGGTGATGCTGGCAGTAATTGCCTTTCGACTTCTTGTGTCCAGCATTGAAGGCAGTCCGCGACCGCATGCGGAGTTGAAGGAGCAAGCCGAAATCGCCATCAAAAAAGCGGGAGGCGCAGGCGTTTTAGAGCAGGAAGCGAAGGCAATTCTAAGTCATTCTCGGCAGCCGCCACACGAAGCATGGCTCACGTTTGATCGCGACCGAGGCAATTATCCGGCGACTGCGAAACTTCACAAACTGCTGGCTGCAGATGGACATTACCCGTGGGTGGTTGGAGATCAACGCGGTCTTCCCGCTCATGTTGTGATACGCTTCGGTTCACACGCCCACTATGTCGATCTATGGATGTTTGATCCCGCAAATCGGCCGCTCGGAAACATTGCAGACATGGAACATCTGAGTGGGGCCGTGTATTTATCCGAAGCGAACGACTGATATTTTCTGCCCTGCGGAGAACAGGGGGCATTCTGCTTGATTCCTGACAGGACGTGTCTCGCCTTGGTTGAAAATGAACGAAGTTGCCGAATGGTTTAGCGTAAGCCGGATCTGAGGATTTTTTCATGAGTCCACCGGAAGGTTTCGCGCCGCCGCTTTGCCGCTCTACGGGAATTCGATGCATGAATGAGACTCGGTTGGACGCGTTCGAAGGTTGCTTGCTCGGGCTGGCGCTGGGCGATGCGATGGGCGCGCCGTACGAGGGCGGGCCGGTCGAGCGGTTGCTGTGGCGGATCATCGGTCGGACCAGACAAGGCGAGATGCGCTGGACCGACGATACGCAAATGGCGCTGGACATTGCCGAATCGCTAATCGCTGCAAAAACGCTCGTTGGCGGAACGCTCGATGCCGACGATTTGGCGGCCCGCTTCGCCGGCAGTTATCGCTGGAGTCGCGGCTACGGGCCGGCGGCGGCCAAGCTGCTCAGGCGAATCGGCCGCGGGCAAGACTGGCGCGTAGCCAATCGATCCGTCTACCCTGAAGGTTCGTTCGGCAACGGCGGCGCGATGCGGGTGCCGGTGATTGGAGTTTATTTTGCCGAGAATGTCGAAAGTCCCGTGGCCGCGGCGCGACTGTCGGCCAGCGTGACGCACGCGCATCCGCTGGCCATCGAGGGTGCCGTGCTGGTGGCAGCGGCCACCGGTCTGGCGGCACAAGGTCGGCCGGCGATCGAGATTTTTCGTGAGGCTGCGACGCATTGTCGATTGCAGCCATTTTCGCAGCGAATTGAGATTGCCGCGAACTGGTTGGCGGCGACGGCTGAAGTGCCGCCGCCGGAGGTGAGGCGGCAACTCGGTAACGGCATTGCGGCTAGCGAGTCGTGCGTGACCGCCATCTATATCGCCGCGCGATTTTTGCACAGCTCGTTCGCAGAGTTGCTGCAATTTACGGTCGGCTGTGGTGGCGATGTCGATACGCTGGCCGCGATGGCCGGCGGTGTTTGGGGAGCGAAAAATGGCGCAACGCAACTGCCGGCCGACAAGCTCGCTCAGCTTGAACAGTGCGAAAGAATCCGAGCGTTGGCTGGCAAGCTTGATGAGCGAAAACAACTCGCTGGATGACCGTCGTCAGCAGTTCGCAAATCGGGGAGCCGAGATCATCACGCAGCATCGCGTGTTTTCGCCGGCTAAGAGGCGAGGCGAGTTCGAGCCAGGATTTAACGCTACCCACCGCCGCCTAACGAGCAGGTTTGGACATCGTGTGTATCAAACGAATCCGTGCCGACATGGCGATTGTCGCTGGTTCAACCTCGCACGGCGGAATTTGATTGCTTTCTGGTGAGGACTTGCGTTTCAATGACGTTCGGCCGCGGAGCGCGATCGCAGCACGGCAAATCGCTGCGCCTGAAATGAGTGGCAAATGCGATCAATTCTGGCTTTGGAACTGGAATGCAGGAAAATTTATGGTTTGGGGCAACCGAATGTTGAACGCCAGCAGTTCTCATTGGCTGGTTCGGGCCACGAATCGCATCATCGCGGTGTTTTTGATACTGGGCATCGTGGCGGCAATCGCGGCAACGATTGCCGTCCAAACTCAGGAGCGTCAGCGCGCTGCCGCGGCGCGGCTGGAAAAAATGGGTGTACACCTCGAATTTGGCGAGCAGCCGAACAATCTGACCTGGCTTGAGCAGCGTGTGCTGCCCTACATGCCGGCGGAATATTTTCTGAAGGTCGAGCATTTACGCCTTTCGAAAGCGGCCGTTTCTGCGGAAGGATTTGAGGTGCTACGAAATTTTCCGCAATTACGGCAACTGTCGCTGGAACCGCTTCCAATTGATGAGCAGGCCATGAACTGCATACAATCGCTGACTTGCCTGGAGGACCTTTCGCTGCGCGAGTGCCACTTCGTCGACGAGCGGTTGCTGAAGTTGGAGTCGTTGAAACATCTGCGCGTACTCGATCTTTCGGAAACGAACATCGGCGATGTGGGCATCGCTAATCTCCACGACCTGCCCGTTCTTGAGCAGCTTTCGATCGGCCAAACTCGCATTACTGACGAGAGTTTAGTGGTCGTCGGTCGATTCACTCAACTCTCCCACCTCAGTTTGAAGAACGTTGACATTACGGACGCTGGCCTGATACATATTGAGTCACTGGCGAAGCTGCAGCAACTTGACCTGAAAGATACGCAAGTCAGCGACAAAGGTCTGCTGCGTTTGCAATGCCATCGGGAACTGAGTTACTTGGATATTGCCGGCGCGAAGGCTTCGGCTGCCGCGGTGGCCGAACTAAAACGACTGCTGCCGCACTGCTGGATTTTTCAGTAAGACGACTGGCGAACACGCACGGCAACCCGGTTGAGCAGCAGAGATTGCGGACACGTCGCACGGCATGCGGGTTGCATAGGTCGGGCCGAGTTCCGCTTAGGCGTCTTTTAATGGACTGACCACTGGCTTTCTCGTTTTGGATTAGGTCCATGCTGCTCCACTCTGGTTCGTTTCGCGTCAATCGATTCCCCTATGCGCTGTTGCTGATTGGTGCGCTGTTTGCCACCGGCTGTTCGGGCGGGTCGGGTCCGTCGAGTGCGCCGGTTGCCGGGGGCAATGGACCAGGACATCGCGAGCAGCCATTGGCCTTGACGCCACAGCAGGAACTGAAGATCGGCCGCGAGGCTTATCAGCAGGTGCTTTCGCAAGGCGACGTCGCACGCAGTGGCGCGCAGGTCGATCGCGTGACGAAGGTCGGGCAGAAGATTGCCAAGGTGATAGAAATTCGCCCGTTGATGAAAGAAATCAACTTAGACGTTAAAGCCGGCGCTCTGGAGTGGGAATATGCGGTGATTAAGACCGATCAGGTGAACGCGTTTTGCCTGCCGGGCGGCAAGATTGCCGTGTTTGCGGGTTTGCTCAAGATGGTCGATAACGACGATCAACTAGCGGCCGTGATGGCGCACGAGATTGCCCACGCGCTGGCTCATCATTCTAGCGAACGCGTTGCCCGCGAACGAGCCGGCAACCGGGGATTTACGTCGCTGGCTTACGATCGGCAGCAGGAAAGTGAAGCGGATCATATTGGTGTTTTTCTGATGACATTCGCCGGCTATCGGCCGGAAGAGGCGTTGAAGTTTTGGCAGAAGATGGAGAGCCAATCGGGCAGCCGCGGCCATTTACCGGAGATACTTTCGGATCATCCCAGCGATGCGCGGAGGATTGCTCAAATTAAAGAGTGGGTGCCCGCGGCCAATGCGGCCGAAGAGGCGTTGAGAAAAGGTCGAATTGCACCGGGGGCCAAGTAAGTGGCCTGCGATGTTTAATATTGCGTGGCAACGTTTGATGTGTTTTCACCTTTTGAGGAGTATCTGATGAGTATTGGCTCAGACGGACCACTGTTGGGAAGCGGCGGATTTTTTCAACCTCGCGGCCCGTATGGCCCTTACATGGGCTGCGGTTGCAGCAGCGTGCTGATGGTGATTGCCGGAATCATCATGGTCATGAGCGGATGCCTACGAATGCTTGGACATTAGCGCGTCGCAGAATTGCCGGGCAAAAGAACGTTTCCGATTCCGACGCGACACATCACGAACTTTCAAACGGCCACAGTGCCGGGAGTTATTTTCATGCGTGCATTGAGTGGAGCAATTATTACCGCCGGCGCCTTCATTGGTCTTGGTTTGACCGCACTGGCTTACGGCATACGATTTCAGGGCAATATGAACTTGCATCCCGACAGCAACCAACTTTACGGAATTCCCACCCTGCTGGTGATTCTGGTTGTGCTGCTAATTGGCACCGTGGTTGGTTTGGGCGCCGCGTTTATGGGCCTTGCCTACCATCACGAACGTCGCGAACGCGAGCGTCTGCAAGAGAAGCGATTGCACGGCACCGCACCTTTGAGTGCTGTTCGTTAGGGCTTTGCAACGAGATGGCATGTGGCCGCGCGCCGATTGTCACGCGCCGCCAGTCGCCTTGCGAAAACAGTCGCTGAATAAGAGTTCCCACTCTCGCCGCTGAATGTGTTGGCAAACGGCGATTTCGGCTGCTGCGCGTTGTCGAATGGCCGTTTGGCAGCGATCGACGAATTTGCCGGGGTGCCAGTGAGCTGCAGTGACGCTTGCAGGTAGCAACCCGATTGTTGGCGACGCAGTTGTTGGCGACGCAGTTGTTACCGCCGTGCCGACTGCGACGTCGAGTTCACGCGCAGCGGTGGCGAGTGACGAATAGATCGGATGCTGCCCCACGCGTTGAAACCAATATTTGGCGTTGTCGAAGTCGCCTTCGCGGCGATGCATGATGGCGTGCCAGAAGCTGCCGGATGGCGTTCCGATCGTTTGGCTGATGGCGTGCGACTCGTCGAGAAAATCGTGCAACAACCAAACGCCGGCCAGGCAAGCCGCAGCCATTTCGCGGTCGACAACGCGGTCTGCGAAAATCGAACGGACGGTCACTAGGTTGAGTTGCTCACGCAGCGATGCGTCGGGCACGCCGCAGCCCAGCGAGTTGAGCTCGGTGCGTAACAGCAGCGGAGCCAGCGCTTCGCCAAATGCGTGCGGATCGAATGGAGTCATTAGTCATTTGGAAGTGTGGTTGATGAATTGGCATGATGGCATGATTGCAATAATAACGCCCATCGTAATCGGCGCCATGGGCAAGGCAAATCTTCGAGCGAGATGCCACGAATGGAACACACGCGGCGGCGGTTTCATTTTCATTTGCCGCGCATTTGCTTCCAAGCCTGCAGCGCGCGCGTGCGGCCGGCGGCGTGATCGACGATGGGCGCAGGATAGGTTTTGCCGATTTCGATTTTAGCGGCGCGAAGTTCGGCGGAGGACGCTTCCCACGGACTGCCGAGCCAGCGGTCGGCCAGCGCGGCAATCTCGGGCACCCAGCGGCGGATGTACGCGCCTTGGGGATCGAACTTGGCGGCCTGCGAAATCGGATTGAACACGCGAAAATACGGGGCGGCGTCGGCCCCGCAGCCAGCCGTCCACTGCCAGCCCAGCGTGTTGTTGGCTAGATCGGCATCGACCAATGTATCCCAAAACCAGCGGGCACCGTCCTGCCAAGGCAACAGCAGATGTTTGCAGAGGAACGAGGCCACAATCATGCGTACGCGGTTGTGCATCCAGCCAGTGTGCCAGAGTTGCCGCATGCCTGCATCCACCAGCGGATAGCCGGTTTGCCCGCGTTGCCAGGCGTGCAAGTCCTTCGCACTGCTGCGCCAGGCGAAGCCGGCGAACTCTTCACGCAGCGGCGCGTCGGTGGTTTGCGGAAAGTGCACTAGCAAATGGTGGGCGAATTCGCGCCAGCCAAGTTCTTTGAGATAGATTTCGGCCGATTCGGAAATGCCACGGTGCCCGGCGTGCTGGCCTTCAATGATCGTGTGCCAAACTTGACGTGGGCTGATCTCGCCGAAGTGCAAATGCGGTGATAGCCGCGAGGTGAGGTCTTGGCCTGGCAGGTTGCGGCCGCTGTCGTACTGATCGACGTGCTGCCGGGCGAACGCGGCCAACTGCTGTTTGGCGCCGACTTCGCCTGGCTGCCACGCTTTGCGAAAACCGGCCGCCCAATCGATCTGCGGCAGCAATTTGAGTTCGGGCAGTTTTGTGCTGGCCGGCCAACGGGCTGGCGCGGCTAGCGTGCGCGGCGTGGGCAGCGGAGGCTGAATTTCTGTGAGGATTTTGGAGATGTATTTCCAAAACGGCGTGAAGACCTGAAAAGGCTTGCCCTGCTTGGTGCGCGGTTGGCCGGGATCGACCAGCAGGTTGCCTTCGAACGTCGAGACGTGGCAGCCGTCGGCTTGCAGCGCGGCGGCAATTTTTTGATCGCGCTCGGCAATCGCCGGTTCGTGACAGCGATTCCAAACGACCTGATTGGCCTTGGTTTGGTGAACGACTTGCCGCAGTTCGGCTAGTGTTTCGCCTTGGCGGACAATTAATCGCGAGCCTTTGGCCTGCAGATTTTCGTCCAGCGCCGCCAGCGAATGATGCAGCCACCAGTTGCTGGCCGCGCCGGGCTGCCAGGGAAGCTGTTCGCGTGGGGCGTGAACGAATAACGGAACGACCGGTCCGCCGGCGTGAATGGCATGCTGCAGCGCCGGATTGTCGCCCACCCGCAAATCGTGCCGTAGCCAAACGATCGTTGCCAACTCATCAACCATAAGTCGCTCCGCGCCAAATAATCTGGTCCCGCGTTCAACATCAACTGTTTATACGCGGCAACCGCAATTTCGCGAAGCGTCTTAACCCGGCTGCTGGCTTGCCCTGCTTCCTGACCTCTGCCCTCTGACCCCTGCCCTCTGACCCCTGCCCTTGCTCCCGCTACTTCACCAAATACAGTGTCGGATCATCGATGACCCAGGCGGTTGATGCCGTGTGGCCGTCGTCCAAATTGCAGATATTGAAGAAGTAGGTTTCAAAGGTTTCGCATTTCAGGCCGTAAGGAAATTGCGAATAAAAGCAGTCTTTGGCGGTCAATTCTTCAACGCCGGCGTGCCCGTAGTAGTGAATTTGACCGTCCGGCGTGAACGACATGCCGATGGTCCACCAGCCGGGCGTGATGGTTGGGCCAAAAATGTCCTGACCGTTTTTGTCGCCGCGGACACTGAGCGCGGCAAAATCTTGTTTGCCTTTGCCATCGGCTTTGCGATACAAACAGAAGAATACGCCCGGCCAGTATTCTTCTAGCTTAGAAGTCATAAAGCCGGTCGATTTGCGGGCAAAACACGAGCCGCGGACGCCAAACGATGGACCGGAACGCGGTTCCCATTGATCCAGCGGCGGCACGAATACGCGGACGACAAAGTTAGGGGTGCGGGCCACCGGAACCGGGCCGCCCATGTTGCCGGCCACATTCATGCACAGATCGTCCTGCTGCATTTTGTAGCTGGGCTGGCCCGGAATGCCTGAGCCGACCGTGCGAATCAGCAGCGCGCCAAAGCTGTGCGGCAGTCCGCCGGGCGGTGCAAAAACGCGGCGGACCATGTCCGGCTCGCCACGTTTGAGCGGCTCGTAAACCTTGTAATTGAGGGAGTGTCCGTTGGGCAGGCGCGCTTGCTTATCGTTTTCTTCGCTGGCCTTCGGAAAATTGTAAACGTACTGCCATTTGATATCCTCGAAGTCATCGCTGCACTTACTGATTTTTTCGCCAGTGCCAGGCACGACCTGCGCGAATGCGGGCGCCGCGATAATCAGCAGCAGTGCTGCGAGCAGGGGCGAAGAGAAGTCAAAAAATACTGCGCAAACGTTCAATTTTCGAACTTCCATGTTCGTTATTTCCTTCACAAAGTCAAAAACGGCCGCCGTCGTCAATCAAACTCGCTCGTTCGGCACAACCGAGCCGCACGGCATCAGTAACTTGCCAGGGCTGGGTAGTCTGCGTAAGTATTTGGCATGCAAACTGCTTGGCCCGCTAAATTGGTTATCGGCAATTTCGCCAGCCGCAAACAATTCGCTTACCTCTTGAAGTCTGACAGCATATTATGATTGTTGTGGTGCGATAGCAGGCAGCTCACTCGCGCCGCAGCAGCGTTCTGACGGCCACCACGTTTGATTCACATCTGGCAGAGCATCTTTGACTTTCGGGGAGCGACACATGTCCGCAGCGACTGGCAGTCTCTCGTTTTTGGATCGCGAAAGCACGGTCGCCAAACCGGGCTTCAACCGCTGGCTGGTTCCGCCCGCGGCGCTGGCGATTCATTTGGCAATTGGTCAGGCGTACGCGTTCAACGTTTTCAATAAGCCGCTCAGCACATTGCTGGGCAATAAGGACGCGGATTGGAAACTTTCTACGATCGGTTGGATTTTCAGCATCGCCATTGTATTTCTAGGGTTGTCGGCCGCACTGTTTGGCAAGTGGCTGGAGCGCGTCGGTCCACGGAAGGCGATGCTGGCCTCGGCTTGCTGTTTTGGCGGCGGGTTTTTGGTGTCGGCACTCGGCGTGTATTTGCATCAAATCGCCTTGTTGTACCTGGGCTACGGCGTGCTGGGTGGCATCGGGCTGGGGCTTGGATATATCTCGCCGGTGTCGACACTAATCAAGTGGTTTCCGGATCGCCCCGGCATGGCGACGGGTATGGCCATTATGGGTTTCGGCGGCGGAGCGATGGTTGGATCGCCGCTGGCCGGACTATTGATGAAGCATTTTAAAACTGCGACGTCCGCAGGAGTGATGGAAACCTTTTTGGTTATGGGCGTTGGTTATTTCCTATTCATGCTGTACGGGGCAGCCACCGTTCGCGTTCCGCCCGCGGAGTGGAAACCGCAGGGATTTGTGCCGTCGAAGAAACCGCAGGCGTTGGTAACGACGGGTAATGTCTCGGCCGATAACGCGATCAAAACGCCTTCGTTCTATTTGCTGTGGGCCGTGCTGTTTTTGAACGTGACCGCGGGAATTGGAATTCTCGGTCAGACGGCGGTGATGACGCAAGAAATGTTTCCGGGCGTGACGGAAGCCACCGCGCTGGGCTTCGTCGGCTTGCTGAGCATTTTCAATATGGCGGGGCGGTTTTTTTGGTCGTCACTATCCGATTACATTGGTCGCAAGTCGACGTATGCGATTTACTTTCTGCTGGGAGCATGTTTGTACGCGCTCATTCCAACGGCGGGTCGCATGCAAAGTTTGACCCTGTTTGTGGCCGCTTGCGCGGTGATCATGAGCATGTATGGTGGCGGCTTTGCCACAATTCCAGCCTATTTGCGCGACCTCTTTGGGACCGTGCAAGTCGGCGCGATTCACGGACGGCTACTAACTGCCTGGTCGGCGGCCGGCATCGCCGGTCCAGTGCTCGTCAATTACTTGCGAGAATACCAATTGGCCCACGGTGTCGCAAAGACACACGCCTACGACTTCACGATGTACTTGATGGCCGGCTTACTCGTGCTGGGCGCCATCTGCAACTTCTTGGTACGCGCTGTTGACGCGCGGTTTTATGAACATGCAAAGCCGGCTGTCGTGCCCGGATACGGATTGCCGACCGGGGCCAACGTCGGGCCGAATCGATGATCGGGATTGAGGTCAGTCGATGCGAATGCTGGAAATTCGATTTCACACCAATTGAGGATCAGTCTCATGGCCACTCCGCGAGAAACACGCTTCGAACATCGCGAGGTAAAAAGTTCGCTTAGCCCGGCAATCATCCTTTGGCTGGCAATCAGTTGGCTGTGGGTGGGCGTTCCGCTGGCCTGGGGCGTGACGCAAACCGTGATCAAGTCGCAAGCGTTGTTCGTCGCACCAGTGGCTGCGCCTGCGATCAACGCAGCTGAGCCAGACAAGAACGCGCCGGTTCCTAAAACTGTCGACGCACCGCAGGTTCAGAAATAATGCCTTCGCCCATCGTGCTCGCGGCGCGCAGTCCGCAACCAGGATTCGTCGGTGTGTCGATCCGCAAAGCGGTGGGCAGCAGTGCCGCGCCGTTTGCCGATCAACTGGCGATCGAGGAGCCGCTGGAAATTCGCTTGGTTTATGGCCCGCCCGAGGGCCGCGTGCAGAAAAGCATTTCCATCACCATGCGAACGCCAGGGCACGACGCCGAATTGGCCGCCGGATTTCTGCTGACCGAAGGCATGATCCGCGATGCTAGCGCCATTGAGCGGATTCGTCCCTGCGGACCGCCGGTCGGTGAACTGAAATTGCACAACGTGGTGCGAGTGGAACTGCGGGCGAATGTCGAGATTGATCTCAAACGTTTGGAACGGCATTTTTACACCACCAGCAGTTGCGGCGTTTGCGGCAAGACGTCGATCGAGGCGCTTCAAGTTGCCACGGACCAAGTGCTAAGATATGGCCAGCCGCAATTTGCGGCCGCCACCATTCATGGCTTGCCAGCCGGATTGCGGCAGTTGCAGGCCGTGTTTGAGCAGACCGGCGGTTTACATGCGGCGGCCTTGTTTGATGCCGATGGCCATCTTTCGGATCTGCGAGAAGATGTCGGCCGCCATAACGCCGTCGATAAATTGATCGGCACGCAACTGTTGGCCGGTCGTCTGCCGCTGTGCGATTTTGGAATGATGGTTAGCGGCCGGGCGAGCTTCGAATTGATGCAAAAGGCGGTGATGGCTGGCATTCCGCTGTTGGCGGCGGTCGGCGCGCCGTCGAGCCTGGCGCTGGAAATGGCGCGGCGGTTCGATATGACACTGTTGGGTTTCGTCCGCGATGGACGCTTTAATATTTATCACGATGCCGGTCGCATACGGCTCAGCGACTCGTCCGTTGCGGGCTAAATATCGATCAGGGAGGTTACGATGGGCAAGACCGAAAATTTACCGCAAGATCATCAGCACACCGCCGGCGACAACGCGGAAAACAAGCACGAGCACATTCAGCCTTCGCATTACGTGGCTGAAAAAAAAGACATCGCCGGCCAATCGTCCGCGGAACACAGCGCCGACCCGCGGCATCCTTCGCCCGAAGATCTCGATCGAGCCACGCCGCCGCCGGCCATCGTCGACGTCAACATGCATGGAGCGGGCGTGCGCGATGAATCGCCGGAGACGTTTACCGGCATCCACCGCTCGACCGCGCCGACCACGGCGGCCGGCGTGACGGCGGTTGTTTCCAGTATGCGGCACGTCTGGGGCGAGATGGGCGTGCTGGCCGGCACGCAAGCGCTGATGAAGCTCAATCAACATGGCGGATTCGACTGCATGAGCTGCGCTTGGGCCGATCCCGACGAGCATCGCAGTACCGCCGAATTCTGCGAAAACGGCGCCAAGGCGGTTGCCTGGGAAGGCGATACCGACCGCGTTGGTCCCGAGTTCTTTGCGCAGTGGAGCGTGGCGGAACTGTCCGCCAAGTCGGACTATTGGCTTGGCATGCAAGGCCGTTTGACGCAACCCATGGTGTTGCACCGCGGGGCAACGCACTACGAACCCATCTCCTGGAACGACGCGTTCCGGATGTTGGCCACCGAACTGAATGCGCTGCAAACTCCTCACGATGCCATCTTTTACACCTCCGGCCGCACCAGTAATGAAGCGGCGTTTCTTTATCAACTCTTTGTCAGGCAGTTTGGCACCAACAATTTGCCAGACTGCTCGAACATGTGCCACGAATCGAGCGGCTCCGCGCTGACGCCTACCATCGGCATTGGCAAGGGCACCGTGAAGCTCGACGATTTCGAAAAAGCACAAGTTGTTGTGATTATCGGTCAGAATCCTGGCACCAATCATCCGCGAATGCTCACGGCGCTGCAGCAAGCCAAGCGGGCCGGCGCCAAAATCATTGCCATCAATCCGCTGCCTGAGCCGGGGCTGCTGAGATTCAAAAACCCCCAAGAGCTGTTCGGTTGGATCGGCACCGGCACGGAGTTGGCCGATCATTTTCTGCAAGTGCGGATCAACGGCGATACCGCCGTGCTGCAAGGCTTGATGAAAGTGCTGTTGGTGCAAGAACAATCGCATCCCGGCAGCGGCGTGGATCGCGCGTTTATCGAGCGGGAAACCACCGGTTTTGCCGAGCTTGAAGCAAGCTTGCAGCGCGTGAGTTGGGACGCCATCGTCGAGCAAAGCGGCATTTCGCAGCAACAGATCATCGAAGTTGGCAAATTGCTGGCCACGTCGGATCGGATTATCGTCTGCTGGGCGATGGGGCTGACGCAACACAAGAACGCCGTGGCGACGATTCAAGACGTTGTCAATTTGCTCTTGATGCGCGGCAGCATCGGCAAGAAGGGCGCCGGCGTTTGCCCTGTGCGTGGGCATAGCAATGTGCAAGGCGACCGGACGATGGGCATTTGGGAACGCCCCCGTGAAGCATTTCTCGACAAGCTCAAGGAAGTCTTCGACTTTGAGCCGCCGCGCGCGCACGGCTTTGACACGGTGGAAGCCATCAAGGCGATGAACGCCGGCAATCCGAAAGTGTTTTTTGCCATGGGCGGCAACTTCCTTTCGGCCACGCCCGACACCGCTTACGTGGCCAGCGGAATGCGGCACTGCCGGCTGACCGCTCATGTGTCGACCAAGCTCAACCGCGCGCATTTAGTTACCGGCGAGCATGCGTTGATTCTGCCCTGCTTGGGCCGCTCAGAGCGCGATCAGCAATCGGCCGGTCCGCAATTCGTCAGTTGCGAGAATTCGATGGGCGTGGTGCAATCGTCGCAAGGGCCGATGACGCCGGCTTCCGAACATCTGCTGAGCGAGCCGCAAATTGTCGCCCGCCTGGCGCAAGCGGTGCTGGGCGCGCGCAGCAAAATCGATTGGGCCGCGCTGGGCGCCAATTACGATAAGATTCGCGATCTGATCGAAAAGGTGATTCCCGGCTTCGACAATTACAATCAGCGCGTGCGGCAGACCGGCGGCTTCTATCTGCCGAATTTGCCGCGCGACGGCAAGTTTTCGACCGAAACGAAAAAGGCCAATTTCACGGTGCATCCACTGCCTGAGCATCGACTGGAGCGCGGGCAACTGGCGATGATGACTGTCCGCACGCACGACCAATTCAACACCACCATCTATGGGCTGGAAGATCGCTACCGGGGTATCCATAACGAACGTCGCGTGATCTTCATGAATGCCGACGACGTCAGCGAACTGGGCCTGCGCGATGGGCAGGTGGTGGATTTAACGAGCTACTTCAACGGCAAAACGCGCGTGGCGCGCAAATTCATCGTCACTCCGTTTAGCATTCCGCGTCGCTGCGCGGCAACCTATTTCCCAGAGACCAATGTGCTGGTGCCGATCGATAGCGTGGCCGAAAAGAGCAACACGCCCACGTCCAAATACATTGTCATCCGAGTGACGCCGGCGAAGGACGTTTGACCAGCAACACGTAAGTGCCGAATGGTCGAGACGAGCGTGATGCGATGGTATAAACTAGTCGTCGCGGTTGTCCGTCAGTGCTCTTCGATCTGTTCACGCCGATGTCTTCACCTTCGCAATCCGCGGCCGAGCTATTGACTACGCCTGTGCAGTTCTTACGCGGAGTTGGCCCGCAGCGGGCAGAGTTGCTGCAACGGTTGGGGCTGCACACCTCGCGGGATTTGCTGTTCGATTTTCCGCGCGACTATCAAGACCTGACGGACATGCGCTCGATTGCCACGCTGGAGGAAGATAAGTTTCTCAGCGTGCAAGGCGTGATCGACGAATTCGAACTCCGCAACGCCGGCGTGGGCCGTTCGATCTTGGGCGTGCTCGTTCGCCAAGGCCAGCACTACTTGCGAGCGATGTGGTTCAATCAGTCGTACATGCGCGAGCGGTTTGTCGTGGGGCAAGAGGTACTGCTGTCTGGCAAAGCGATGCTCCGCGGCGGACGCTGGGAAATGCATCATCCTCGCGTGCAATGGATTGAGCCCAGCGATGAGCCAGCCAGCCAAGCGCCGTGGCTGCCGATTTACGGCCTGACCGAAGGGCTATCGCAGGGGCAACTGCGCTCGATCATTCGCGGCGTGCTGGAAACCTGCGCGGGCGCGGTCGATGATGTGCTGCCGCCGGAGTTTTTGGTCGAGCAGCAACTGCCGCCGATTCAGCAGGCGCTGGAGCAGATTCATTTTCCGCCCGATCGGCCAGGCATGGAAGCCGCGCGGCGGCGGTTCATTTTTCAAGAATTGCTGGTATTGCAATTGGCGCTAGCGCTCAAGCGACAACAGCAGCGGCACACGCCGGCGGCGGTGCTGGAAGCCAGCGCGCGGATCGATGCCCGCATTCGGCGCCTGTTTGCCTTCGAATTCACAGCCGGTCAAAACCAAGCGATTGCGGAAATGGCGGCCGACATGGCGCGCCCTGTGCCAATGAACCGTTTGCTGCAAGGCGATGTCGGCAGTGGTAAGACGGTTGTCGCGCTGTATGCCATGCTGCTGGCCGTGGCGCATGGATATCAGGCGGCGCTGATGGCGCCCACCGAAGTGCTGGCGCGGCAACACGCGCGGACGCTCGGCAAGGTGCTGGCGGCTAGCCAAGTTCGGTCGACGCTGCTGACCGGCGGACTGACCGCGCGCGAGCGGCAAGCGGCGTTTGCCGCCGTGGCGTCGGGCGAGGCGCAAGTGGTGATCGGCACACAAGCCATTCTGGCCGACGAATTGAAATTCGCCCGGCTGGGGTTGGTGGTGATTGACGAGCAGCACAAGTTTGGCGTGCGACAACGGGCCAGTCTCAAACAAGCGGCCGCGAGCCCACATTACTTGGTGATGACCGCCACGCCGATTCCGCGAACGTTGACGATGACGCTGTTTGGCGACTTGGATGTCTCCACCATTCGCGACAATCCGCCGGGGCGTCAGCCGGTGCACACGTATTGGGCCAAGCCGGATCAGCGGGCAAAATGGTGGGAGTTTTTCCGTCGCAAGTTGCGCGAGGGTCAGCAGGGGTACGTGATCGCACCGCTGGTGGATGAGTCGGAACAAATTGCGGCGGCCAGTTTGAAGCAAGTCTACGAATCGCTGGCCAACGGCGAGTTAGAGGCGTTTCGGCTGGCGATGATTCATGGGCAAATGTCGGCCGCCGAAAAAACCAGCGTCATGGACGCCTTTCATGCCGGGACGATTCAAGTGCTGGTCGCCACCAGCGTGGTGGAGGTGGGCGTGGATGTGCCCAACGCCACGCTAATGGCCATCGAAGACGGGCAGCGGTTTGGCCTGGCGCAATTGCATCAACTGCGTGGTCGGATCACGCGCGGCATTCATCCGGGCTTTTGCTGCGTATTTGCAGAAGCCGGCAATGATGAGGCCGCGCAGCGTTTGACGGCGTTTGTCGAGTCGAACGACGGCTTTAAGCTGTCGGAAACCGACGCGCAATTGCGAGGTCCGGGCGATCTGCTCGGAACGCGTCAACACGGCCTGCCGCCGCTGCGCATCGCCGATATCTTTCGTGATGCCGCGGTTTTGGAAGAAGCGCGGCGCGCCGCACAAGCGATGATTGCCGCCGATCCCGATCTCCGCGGCGCGCAGTTCGCAAAGCTGCGACGCATGGTTTTTGTGCGTTATGGCGCGGCGCTGGATTTGGGCGACGTGGGCTAAGCGGCGGGCGGAATCGAAGACGAGTGAGCGAAGGCGACTGTGTTATAATCACGCTGCGGTCGGACGTCGCGAACTGGCGGCATCCAGAATCAGTGAGGCTGCGTGCCAGGCCGCGTCGGGACGCGCCAGTTGTTTCATCGCTACGGACATCGAGCGTTGCTTGGCGGTGTCCCCAAGGAGTTGAGCGATGGCGGCGGCAAACGCGTCATCGGTTCGGCCAACCACTTCGCGCTGATCCACAATTAGCGCTGCGCCGGCCGCCGCGTAAACATTGGCGTTGCGGCGTTGATGATTGTTGACGGCCTGCGGATACGGCGAAAGGATCGCCGGCACACCGGCCAGCGCCAGTTCGGCCAGACTGGTGCCGCCGGCGCGACAAATGGCCAGTGACGTGTTTGCCAAGACGGCCGGCATGTCGTCGATAAACGCGGCGACCATGGCCGGCAGATCGAAGGTTTCGTACAGCCGGCGCGTTTCCGCCTCGTCCGCGCGGCCGGTCTGGTGCACGATCGTCCAGCCGGCCAATTTCGATTTCAGTTTGTACAGCGCGCGCGGCAACGCCTCGTTGAGCGCGCGAGCGCCGCCACTGCCGCCCAGCACCAGCAACTGGCGCGTGCGCCGCGGTGCGTCGGCCAGCATCACCGGATTGTTGTGCAGAAACAAATGGCCGAATTGGGCGCGCGTGGGATTACCGAGCGTACGCATCGGCGCGGCCGAACGAATGCCGACGCGGGCTTCGTCCATCGCCAGACAGATCATTTCGGCCGAGGGCGCCAGCCAGCGCGTGGCGCGACCGGCCACCGCGTTTTGTTCCATCAGCAGCAGCGGCACGCCGGCCGCAATGGCAGCGCGGGCCATCGGCACGCTGGCGTAACCGCCAAGGCCGACCACGGCCGCCACGCGCTCGCGGCGGATCAGGCGTCGCGCCATCTGCCGCGACTTGATCTGGTCCCAAACGAAGCGCCAGGCTTTGCCCAGCCGCGTGGGCAGCGGCTGGCAGGGTAGTGCTCGATATTCGAATCCGGCCGCCGCGACATGCCGCGATTCGAATTCTTTGCCGCTGCCGACGAATGTGATTCTCGCCAGCGATTCGAGCTGTTCGGCTAGTGCCAAGCCGGGGAACAGATGGCCGGCCGTTCCGCCGCCAGAAAACACGATATGAGGCATTGGTCGCATCGGCAGGCCCAAAAAAATGGTGGATTCGAAGAAATGTTGCGTTGCAACCTCGGTCGGCGCTGACCGATATTTGGCCGAACCGTGCGACTCAGCGTTGATCCGCCGCGGCAACGCGCGGCTGTCGCTCAAGCAAGCCGCGCGATGCGTCAGCGCCGTTTGGGTCGGCCGAGTGCAGCTTTAATGTGGCCAAACCGAGAATGGCGCACAGTGCGGAGACAATCCAAAAACGGGTGACGATGCGGCCTTCGGGCCAGCCAAGAAATTGAAAATGATGGTGCAGCGGCGCACAGCGAAACACGCGCCGCTGAAATCGCCGATAGATGCCCACCTGAATGATCACGCTCAGCGCTTCGGCGACAAACACCGCGCCGATCAGCAGCAGCAGAAGTTCTTGCCGCGCCACCAGCGCCAGAAATCCCAGCAAGCCGCCCAGCGGCAGTGAACCGGTGTCGCCCATAAAGACCTGCGCCGGATGGCAGTTGAACCACAAGAAGCCGAGCACGCCGCCGAGCATGCCGCCAGCCACAATGGTCAATTCGCCAGCTTGACGCACGTGCGGCAGATGTAGGTAGGTTGCAAGTTCCGCGTGTCCGCTGATGTAAACCAATACCGCGACGGCGGCGGTTGACGAAAGCAGACATCCGCCAGCCAAGCCGTCCAAACCGTCGGTCAGATTCACCGCGTTGGACGAGCCGACCATCACCAGCATCGCCCAAGGGATAAAACACCAGCCGGACGACAACCAAGCGGATGCCCCGAACGGCAATGTCAGCAGAGGATTTTCTGTAGCGACATGCTGCTGTCTGTACAGCCAGGCGGCGGCCACCGAACTGACAGCCGCCTGCGCCAGCAGTTTGGTGCGCGGACGCAAGCCGCGCCCGCGGCCCGAGAGTTTGATTAAATCGTCAATGGCACCGACCGCGGCCAGACCGACCAGTACCATCAGCGCCGGCCAAATCAAGGTGTTATGCCAATCGGCCAGCAACAGCGTCACGGACAATATTCCGGCGACAATGAACAAACCGCCCATGGTGGGCGTAAAGTTCTTGTGGCTGTGCAGTTCACGGAGATTGGCCGAATCGCTGATGTTGGGTTCGCGAAAGCGTGCTTGCAGCCAGGCGACCATTCGCGGCCCGAGCAGAATCGCCAGTGCGAAACTGACCAGCGCTGCCAGCCCCGCGCGAAATGTGATTTTATGCCACGTTTCGGCCACATCGATCGATAAGAATTGCAGCAGATCGAAGAGCATGAAGAATCCGCGGGGAAAAAGATTCGCAGGTATGTTCCCCGCACGACGGCCAGGTGATCCCCTGAGTCGCGAGGGCGATTTTGCAATCGCCCTCGCGCTCAGTCAGTAAGTTCCGTCGAGAAGCGCGATTCTCGTTAGCCGACCCAGAGGCTAAGTAAAAAACGCATGTGCTCCGACCCAGGAGGAAGGGCGGCTTCGTGTTCCCGCAAACGCGAAGCCAACGACGGAACTTCGAGTGATTTGTAATGTTTGGTTATGCGACCGCGCGATGTCCGCGCGCCTGTTGTTGTATGGCTTGAACCACCCGTTCCATCCGCATCATGCGCGATCCTTTGACCAGCACGACATCACCGGGCTGAATGGCGTTGCAGACGAGCTCGACGGATTGATCGACTTCGCGAATGGCTAACGAACGTGCGGAAGGCAGTCCGGCCGTGCGCGCGGCGGCGGCAACTTCGTGTGCGTATTGGCCGCAGGCAATCAGCAGATCCGCGCCGGCTTTTTGGACGACTTGCCGGCCCATTTCGCGATGCAGTTCGGCGGCGTCGTGGCCCAGTTCGGCCATGTCCCCGCAAACGACAATCCGGCGGCCCGGCGAATCAATTTCGCGCAACAGTTCGAGCGCGGCTTGCATGGCCGTGGGATTGGAATTGTAAGTGTCGTTGACGATCGTTGCGCCAGCCGCAAAGCTGACTTCGCAACGCATCGGTTGTGGGCGGTAGTTGGCCAGCGCGCGGGCCGCGTCGCTCAGCGGAACGTCCAGGATCAGACCAACGGCAATGGCCGCCAGGGCCGCGGTCAAATGATGGCGACCCCAGACCGGCAGTTCGAAACGCTGGCCATCGACGGAAAAACTCAGGCGGCCGTTGGTGCTGTTGACAGCCGTGGCTTGAATATCACAATCCGGACCGCGGCCAACCCACACGACCGGCGCGGCGCTGCGTTTGCCGATGCGCCTTAGCCAGGGGTCGTCGCCGTTGAGCACGGCCCAGCCGTTGGCGGGCAGCGCATCCAGGAGTTCAGCCTTGGCACTAGCAATCGACTGCTGACTGCCAAACCCGCCCAGATGTGCGTCGCCAATTCGCGTGATGACGCCAATTTGCGGACCGGCTAATTCGGCCAGGCGTTGAATATCTCCCGGCGCGCTGGCGCCCATTTCGAGTACGGCATGTTGATGTGCCGCATCGAGCGCCGTCAGCGTCAACGGCAAGCCAATCTGATTATTGAAGTTTTGCGGGTTGACCAAACCCGGCTGGCCGCCGAGCACGGCGGCAATTGCGTCGCGAGTGGCGGTCTTGCCGACACTGCCCGTCACGCCAATCACGGGTTTGTCAAAATTCTGCCGCTTGAATTTGGCGTATTGCCACAGCGCCTGCTGTCCGTCGGCCACCTGCAATTGCCAAACGCTGGCTGGCAGTTGCCGCAGCCGATGCGTAACCACGCCGCAGGCGCCACGGGCAACGGCTTCTGAAATGAAATCGGCGCCGTCGAAGTTCTTGCCCAGCACGGTCCAAAAAATATCGCCGGGCTCGACGCGACGGCTATCGATCACTACGCGGCCAACCAGCGCTTGGTGCTGCATGGCTTGCAGCGCGCCGCCGGTTGCCTGTGCGAGTTGAGCGAGGGTAATGTTCATGACTTGCGCTTTAGTTGGAAGATTGCAGGCAAAACTTGGACGTTACGGTTCGAACATTTTTCCGTAGCCACTGCCGAGCCAGTTCGCGATCGTCGCACCAATGCTTTTGACGGCCGATGATTTGGTAGTCTTCATGCCCTTTGCCGGCAATCAACACGCAATCGTCGGCGGTGGCATTTTCGAGCGCCCAATGAATGGCTTCGCTACGATCCGGCAGCACGCGATAGTCGGCTTGTCGACCAAACCCGGCGACCAGTTCGTCGATGATCCGATCCGGATCTTCGCCACGCGGATTATCGGTGGTGACCACGGCCACGTCGGCCATTTTTGCCACGACGGACGACATCAACGGGCGCTTTTTGCGATCGCGCTGCCCGCCGGCGCCAAACACGCAGATGACTTTTCCGGGCGTGACGCTGCGCATCGCTCGCAACGCTGCGGCCAGAGCGTCGGGCGTGTGTGCGTAATCGACATAGACGCCAAACGGCTGTCCGCACTCGATGCGTTCCAATCGGCCCGGCACTTGTCCAATGGATTCCAATCCGCGGACCACGGTCGCCAGATCAATGCCGTAAACCAGTCCCACCGCGGCGGCCACCAGGCAATTGGAAATGTGGTGCTCGCCAATCATTTGCGTTCGCACGGGCACGGTATCTTGGCCGGCATGCAGCAAGAATGTTTGTTCGGATTTATGCCGCTCGATGGGCGTGGCGGTGATTTCGGCCGCGCCATGGATACCGACGGTCAGCGCCGGGCCGGTGACGAGATTCAAATAATCGACGCACACCGGATCGTCGGCGTTGATGATTGCAAAGCCTTCTGGCGTGAGTTGCTTGAGCAGCCGCGCCTTGGCGCCGCGATAGTTTTGCAGCGAGTTGTGATAATCCAAGTGGTCACGACCGACGTTGGTAAAGCAAGCCGCATCGAAATCGACACCGGCCACGCGGGCCTGGCTCAACGCATGACTGGAGACTTCCATCACGGCGTGCGTGCAGCCGTTATCGACCATTCGGCTCAAGCAGCCGGCCAGCACATCGGCCGGCGGAGTCGTCCACTCTGCCGGTTGAATATCGCGGCCATCGCAATATCCTAGCGTGCCGATCAAGCCCGGTTGGCAGCCGGCAGCTTGCAGCACTCCGCCGATCAGGCAACTGGTGGTCGTTTTGCCGTTGGTGCCCGTGACGCCAATCACGCGCAGTTTTTTGCTGGGATTGCCGGCCACGGCCTGGCACATGCGGCCGTAAGCCACGCGGCTATCTGGCACAACCACGCACGGCACCGGGCCGATGGGCAGTTGGCGTTCGCAGAGCACAGCGCTGGCGCCGCGCTTGATCGCTTCGCGAACGTGATCGTGTCCGTCGGTCCGCGTGCCCATGATGGCCACGAATAGATCGCCGGGTTGCACGCGGCGTGAGTCGGACGAGTAGCTTGCCACGGCAATGTCGCGCGCACCATGAAAGGTGGCTTCGGGCAACATCCGCCGCAGGCTCGGCCCGCGTTTTGTGGTTTGAGTGACTGGCATAGCCCAAGGCCTCCATGCCCAAGGCGCCGAATTCGATTCAGCGAGTAAGCTGCGTCGTCATGCTTTCACCGGCGGTCGGAATCCATTCCGTGCAGGCGAACGCGTTTGCTTAACTGGGTGCCGATTGTGACGAATTCCGGAATTGGGTCAAGATCGGTTTTGGCGATGGAAAATTCCCGCGTTGGCAGTCGCCACTGGGCAAACTCGATCTGTCGAATTGGCAAGACGTTAAGCTCACCGCGCGGTCTTTGCCGCGGGGATGCCAGCAACTTTGGTTGGTGCCCGCGCGACGAAAATTCTCGCAACGGCCGCGTTCATTTTTGCCCCGCTAGCTCGAAGTCGTCTTTACGATTACCATATGCTGCTGGATTTCCCTTTGTTTCTTGGAACCATCAGTCGTCCCATGACCGCTCACGAAGAACTGCTGCAGCTCAATCAGAAACTTTTGGATTCGATTTCCGCCGCCGATTGGTCGACGTACCAGACGCTTTGCCACCCGCAATTGACATGCTTCGAACCAGAAACTGGCGGTCACTTTGTGGTGGGATTGCCGTTTCACAAGTTCTATTTCGACCTCGGCGGCGCGAGCGCGGCCAAAGTGACGACCATGGCCTCGCCGCACGTCCAGATGCTCGGCCCCGACGCGGCCATCGTCTGTTACACGCGGCTGGTGCAACGCGTGGACGCTTCGGGCAATCCGACCACCGCGCGAAGCATGGAGACACGAATCTGGCAGCGTGAGAATGGCAAGTGGCTGCACGTGCATTTCCACCGCTCGCCGGTGAATTAGTTTACGATTGTTGGCTGACTGCCGAGTGACGCATGCGCATGACGATGCTGATTGCCGAGGCGGCGCCCGAACCGCTGATCAATCGCCTGGACCCCAGCTTGCGGATGCTGGTGCTGTTGGCGCTGACGGGGATCGTGCTGTTGGGCGTGATCGTGATCGGACTCGCGGCCTGGGGTGGTTGGCTCATGCGACGCGAATCTCGCAAGCGGGTGAAGCCCATCGATCGCGGCCAGAGTGACTGGGACCGCAAGCAACCGCTTGATCCCCCCGTCCCACCACTTGACGCATTGCCTTGAATGTTGAATCAACGGCAATGCGATTCATCAATCGCTGGCTGGCTTGCGGCGCAGCGCGTCGGATGCCACGGCCAGCAAAATTAGGCCGCCTTGCACGGCCTGATTCCAATGCGTGGGAATGTGCAAAAACTCCAGCGATGTGCCGATCGTGGCGAACAGGCCTACGCCCAACAGCGTGCCGAGCAGCGTGCCACGACCACCGCTGATAGCCGTTCCGCCGACGACAACCGCGGCAATCACCTGCATCTCGAGCCCCGTACCAACTTTGGGATCGACCTGCGGCAACTGCACAACAGTCAATAGCGCCGCCAGGCCAACCATTGCGCCGAGCGCCACGAACGTGGCAAAGATCACGCGCGGGGGGCGAATTCCGGCTAATCGCGCCGCCTCTTGATCCGATCCAACGGCCAGCACCGCGCGAACCGGGCGGTACCAACGCAGTAAGCAGGCCACGAGCGCAAAGATGACAAGGGCAACACCAATGATGGCCCATTGTCCGGGCTTGATGCCACCGATGCTGGGCTGTTCCGGCAAGCCGAACCACTGGAAATTGGCTGGCAAACCATTCACGAATTTGCCTTGCCGCAGCCAACGCAGCAGCTCGCGCCAGATCCACAGCGTGGCTAGAGTGACGACGATCGACGGCATCCGCAGCCAAGCCACCAGGGCGCCGTTGAAGGCACCCAGCAGTGCCCCGAGCGCGATGACCGCCAGCGCCACCAGCGGCATTGGCACGTGCTGCTGGGCCAGCAGTCCGGCCGCCACGCCGCAAACGCCTAACTGCGAACCGATCGAAATATCGATCTGCCGCGTCAAAATCACCAGCGTCATGCCAATGGCGGCCACCAGCAACGGCGCGGCTTCGATCAGCGTATCGCGGAGCGTGGAACTGTAAAAATCAGGGCGCACAACCGCCAGCGTCAGCAGCAGTGCCAGCCAAACCACGCCAACCGAAAGCTCGCGCGAGTAACGCGGCAAAAACGTCATTTGCCAGCTATTTGGCGTATCGAGTGAATTCGGACTGTTTGTCGAATGGGTGTTCATGCGGCCGGGTTTCCTGAGACCGGACCCAGCGCCAAGGCCAGCACGCGTTCGGGCGTGGCCGACTCGCGCGACAGCACGCCCACCAGCGCGCCGGCGTGCATGACGCCAACTCGATCGCTCATGCCCAAGATTTCCGGCAGGTCGGAGGAGATCATCAGAATCGCCATGCCTTGGCTGACCAATTGCTGCATCAAGCGATGAATTTCCGCCTTGGCGCCGACGTCAATGCCCTGGGTGGGCTCGTCGAGAATCAGCACCGACGGATTTGTCGCCAGCCAGCGCGCGAGCGCCACCTTCTGCTGATTGCCGCCCGACAGTTGCCCGACGGGAGTTTCGATGGAACTGGTTTTTACGTCCAAACGCCGCACATCGTGCTGCGCTTGAGCGCGCTCGGCGACAAAGTTCAGCAGCGTGCCGCGCGACAGGCGACCGAGCACCGCCAGTGTGGCGTTTTCGGCCACGGACATTTCTAGAATCACTCCGTGCCGCCGGCGATCTTCCGGCACGTAGCCAATTCCCGCCGCAACGGCATCGCTTGGCTGGCGGATGACGATGGACTTGCCCCGCACGCGAATTTCACCGCTGCTGGCCGGTGTAATTCCAAACAGCACGCGGGCCAACTCGGTGCGGCCCGCGCCCATCAGGCCAGCCAGGCCAAAGATTTCGCCGGCGTGGACGCTGAGATTTACGTCCGAAATACCGGCGGTTCTGCAAGCGAGTTGCTTGAGTTCGAGCGCCACGTCGCCGGTCACAACCGGCTGCTTCGGGAACACCGTCGATAGTTCGCGACCGACCATCATGCGAATTAATTCGTCGCGGTCGACTTCGGCAATCGGCCGCGTGCCAATGATGCGCCCATCGCGCAAGGCGGTGACGCGATCGGCAATTTGCGGCAATTCGTCGAGTCGGTGCGAAATATAAATGATGCCTACGCTTTGCTGCTTCAGTTGCCGTATCAAGCCGAAAAGGTGCTGGGACTCTTGCTGACTGAGCGACGCGGTGGGCTCGTCCATGATCAGCAGCCGGGCGTTGGCGCCCAGCGTGCGGGCGATCTCGACCAACTGCTGTTGCGGCATACTGAGCCGGCGAACTTCGCAGTCGGGATCGATCCGCGCGCCAATTCGATCCAATAGCGTTTGCGCCTCGCGTCGCCGGCAGTTCCAGTGGATCCAATTGCTACGCTTGCCGCCCTGGCTGGCTAGCGCGATATTTTCGGCGACGGTCAAATCCGGAAACAGCGCCGGCTGTTGGTAAATGGCGGCAATGCCGTGGGCGCGGGCGGACAACGGATCGAGATCCGCGAGCGGCTGACCGTCGAGCTCAATGCGGCCTTGATCGGGCCGATGAGCGCCGGTGATGATTTTGATGAGCGTCGACTTGCCAGCGCCGTTTTCACCGACCAGAGCATGGACTTCGCCGGCCAGAAGTTGAAACGAAACATCGCGCAGCGCATGCACGCCGCCAAACGATTTCGAAATGCTCTGCATGCTGAGCAGCATGATTTGGGACACCGCGATGGGCTGCAACTTTCGGCAGTGCCGAAACGCGTGCTTCGGCTTCGAATAGTCTGGCCGCTGTGTCAGAAAATGCAAGCCGGCATCCAGCGCAGAGCAGCAAAAAGCCACGTCATGCGGTCATACACCCCTGGCGCTTCGAGTGGCTACCAGTTGAACTCAAGACTGCCGATGCCCGCATGCGAGGTAATATGTTGCGAAGCGGTGAAGTCGTAGCCCAGGGCGATTTTGAGATTTGGTTTGGCCATCCAGTGCAGCGCCGTGCCGAGCACGACGAAATCTCGCCCCAGGTGTGCGCCGTCGATTAAAAAGCCGCCGTTGGTCGGAAAGCTATTCAAAGCGGCAAACGTGTTGCGGTTGGTACTGGCATATTCGCGGGCGAAACGCGTGTGGAACTCGGGAATCAGAAATGGGTTTCCGCACAGTCCCTGATCCAATTCCACGCGCGTTCCGAAGATGCCGCGGAGCGAATCGGCCGTCTCTTGACCGGTCGATAAATTCAGCGAAGATGCGCCTGTCTCGGTGAAGCCGTCTTGTTCCACCAAAATGTATTGCAGCGCGACGTACGGTTGAATGTTCCAATTGCCTAAATAGCAAAACAGTCCAGTCTCGTTGTAGCTGGAGAATTCATTGCCTTCGAACGTGGCTTGCGCGGTTCGATCGATTGCGCCAAAGGCCACGCGGCGATTGGAATCGAAGTAGTCGTGCGTGTAGCTCAATATGGAGGTCATGTAGATCACCTCGCCTTGCGCGCGGCCGTACCAGGCCATCTGACCGCCGTGCGCATGAATGTTGCTGTTGATGGGCGAATCGCCGAGATCGTTTTCGAAAAAATTCGTGGCCATGCCAATCAGCAAGCAATCGTCAATCGCACGCTCGAATCCGAAACTGCCGCCGGCTTGGGTGAAGTCGAAACCACGCGCGTCGGCCGTGCCTGAGACGTCGCCGTGGCGGCCGTAGCCGTCGGTCCAGACATGCACGCAGCCGCATTTTTTGCAGCCGCTGCAATCTTCTTCCACAAACATTAGCGGAACGCCCTCGCGCGGGTTGTAATTGACGGGAGAGACTTCCACGCCACCGGCGGGCGGCTCGCGATGCAACAGCACACCGGTGGGGCGCAATCGATCGGACAGGCGACGCAGGAAATAGTCGTTATTTTCGGTGCTGGCCGAATTGACGTTCCCGTAGAGCGCGCCGCCGACCTGATCGAGCGCTGGTCCGAGTTGAGCACTGGGTAGCGCAGCAAGTTGATTGATTCCCAACGTCAGGTCGGCCGTCGGCGTGCCGTTGACATTGACCGCCGTGTTGATGGCCGTAGCCAACTGCAGTTGGTTGCTGTCGCCGGCGTTCAGAACCAGCGTTTGCGCGGTTGCGACGCCGGCGACCATCGACAACGCCATCGCGCAGGTGCAGCGAGCGAGCAATGTTCGAATTAAACCGGAGTGCAACATGTGAGTTCTGTCAGTCAAAGCGGTTGAATGGCGATTGTCGCGGCGCATTGTGAGCGGCATGCGCGCTCCGACATTTCCGTTCATTCGGTATTTTCGTTGCAAGAGTTAAGACCATTTCAAGCGGAAGCACCGGCTCAGATTGCGCAGCTTGCCGGACTTCCAAGCGATCCACATTGGCGCATGATCGTCAGATTTTATCACCGCGCGGTACGGAAGCTTTTGCAAGGTAACGAGATGCATACCGCTGGCGACGTCGGCAGACGCTTGTCCGATGCTGTCCGGCTGTTGCTGAACCGGCCTGCTCGTGATTAGACTAAGATCATCATCGCAATGAGGATGCCGGGGCGGAGTTACCCGGCAAGCTTCAATCGGCGAGCCTCCCGGAGAATTAGCTTTGAGCATTCAGCGGCGGAACCCTCGACTCGACGAGTTTTACGAGCGATACCTGCACGACGAGGACACCGCGCAGTTCATCAAAGATGTCACCGGCGTTTACTTTCCGGCTAGCCTCGCTCGAATTGCCGAGTTTGGCGGACGCATGTCGCGCCGAGCCGCCGTGCTGGCGCTGGGCTTTTTAGGCGATTTTCAGGTGAATCGGGTGCTCGGAAATTGCCTGACGGACACCGATCGCGGAGTCCGCACAATGGCGGAAACAGCCATCCGAGCCATCTGGTGCCGCGACGGGAATCTCGAACATCAAGATCTGCTGCACGAAGTCGTGCTACTCAATACGCAGAAACAGTACGACGACGCATTGCACAAAGTGAATCAACTCCTGGCCGAGGCGTCGTGGTTTGCCGAAGCTTACAATCAGCGCGCCGTGGCCTTATTTTGCAGCAAGCGGTACGCCGAGTCGATTGAAGATTGCCGTCAGACGCTGGAACTGAATCCTTACCACTTTGGCGCCGCCGCTGGCATGGGCCAGTGCTATCTCCAATTGGGCAATAAAGTTGCCGCGCTGGAATCGTTCCGACGCGCACTCAAACTCAATTCGGGTTTAGAAGGCGTGCGGGCGCAAGTGGTGTATCTGCAGCGGTTGCTCAAAAATCGCTAATCGTCCCACGCGGCACGGATGGCCATCGGCATGGTCGAAATCATTGCGCACCGCGGTAATTCTTTCGAGTATCCCGAGAACACGTTGGTGGCAATTGCGGCCGCTTGGCGCGAGCAGGCCGACGCCGTGGAAGGCGATTTTCAACTCACGGCCGACGGGCAGATCGTTTGCCTGCACGACGAGAACACGCTCCGAACCACCGGCGTTTCGCAATTGGTGTCCGCAGCCACGCTGGCCGAACTGCGGCGATGCGACGCCGGAAGCTGGAAAAATCCCGCGTTTGCGAGCGAGCAAATTCCCACGCTGGTCGAAGCGCTCGGCACCACGCCTCTCGGGCGGTCGTACTACGTCGAGCTGAAGTCCGGCGTCGAAAGCATCGCGCCGCTGCGGAGGGCCCTGGCGGAACTCGCAAAACCGGTCGACTGGATCGGCATCAGTTTTTATCCGGATGTGGTGGTTGCCTTGCGGGCAGCCTTCCCCACGTTGCCGATCTGGCTGATTGTCGAACGCAAGCGTCAATCGCGGGAATGGTGGCCCACGGCCGTTGAAATGATTCAGTTTGCGGTTGAGCATCGCCTCAATGGCTTGGATCTGGACGCCGCGAGCGTCGAAAATGCCGAGTTCGTTCAGCAACTTCACGCTGCGGGCTTAAAAGTCGCGGTTTGGACCGTTGACGACCCGATCGAAGCGCAGCGGCTGGTGGCTTGTGGCGTGGATGCAATTACCACCAATCGTCCAGGATGGTTGCGACAGCAACTGACCGCGCACGGCCCGTGACCAGCGAAGTGTGTCAAATTCACAAATGGCGAGCAAGATGCGCGCGACTGCGGCAACTTTCTGAACAATTGCCGCCGATCATCGAGCGTGCCAACTCGCCTGCGAGCAAGTTGCCGAGTTGACGCACGAATTGCGGCGCAGATAATGAGTAAGGAAATTTCAAAAGTTTTGTGTCCGGCGATCGAGACAATTCTGATCGCACCACTCAAACGGAGTTCACGCATGATCGACCTTTTTAAGAAAACGCTATTGGCGGTCGCGCTGGGACTGATCGTTGCCTCGCCGGTGACATCGCTGTGGGCCGCCGACGAGAACGAATCGGCCGAGGTCACGCCCGACAAGGCCGTCGCCGAGAAACCTGTCGCCGATCAACCGACCGTCGAAAAGGCAACTCCCGAACAAATCGCTGCCTGGATTAAATCGCTCGATGACGAAGCGTTTGGCACTCGTCAAGCTGCGTCACAAAAGTTGTTCGAAGCGGGCAAAGCGGCCGTCGAACCGCTCAGCGCGGCCGCCGCCAGCGATTCGCTGGAAGTGGCGCTCAACGCCGTGGACGTGTTGCGCCGGCTCACGCAAGGCACTGACGCCGATGCCAAATCGGCCGCCAAATCATCGCTCGAAAAACTCGCCAAGAGCGAAAACAGTTCGCTGGCTTCGCGCGCCACCGAAGCCCTTAAAGAACCGCCCAAGCCGGCCGACAACGGTGACGTCAATGGCATTCCGCCCGGCATCATTTTCGGAGGCGCGCCTGGCGGAATCATCATCCGCGGCGGCGCAATCCCCGGTGGTGTAATCATTCGTGGCGGAATACAAATTCCGGGCAATGGCATTGGCTTGAATGTCACGTCGCGCTCGGAATCGGATGTCAACGGTGTTCACTCAGTTGAGGTTGAAAACGGCGAAGGCAAATTCAGCATTGTCGAGTCGAAAGACAATGTTAAGGTCAGCAGCACCAAGTCGGTCGGCGGCAAGGACGTTACCGAAAATTACGAAGCGAAGAGCGTCGACGAACTCAAAGAGAAAAAGCCCGATGGCTTTGCCATCTACCAGAAGTACGCGCGGGCAGGCGTCAGAGCGGGTGCCAATGCCGTGCCTGCTGCCAACGCGGAAGCGATCCGCACAAACGCGCTGCGGCAGTCCTTGAAGTCACGCATTGCCGCTGCGGTGCGGATGATCGATAGCGCAAAGAGATCGAGCAGCGAATTCAAAGACGAAAAAACTCAAAAAGCTATCGAGAAACTCGAAAAAGCCCGCAAGCTCGTCGAAGAAGCTGGCAAAGATCTCGAACCGTAAGACTTCCATTGAGCCAAGCGGCAGGCCGAGGTTAGTAACCATCCGGACGCGCGCAGCTCAGTTTGCGGCCACCGCAAACTGCACATCCGGGATGTTGAGAATGAACTCACTGCCGAATGCTTTGGCGGGTGTCTGAAAACCGCTCGAAACGTTGCCCGTCAGCATTCGCTCGACGGCCGCGAGCGCCGTCAGCACGGTTAAGCGATAGGCGCTGGGCGTGGTCAACGTTGCTTCGACGGCTTGGCCACCGGCATCCTCCACGCGGCCCCAAAGCTGCGCCTGCTCTTGAATGAGTTGAGTTGCGCTAGGTCCGCGCACCCAGCGGGTGATGCTCCAGGCTGCCAGACTCGCCAGCGGCGCAAATCGCAGCGCCGGCAACACGCCGCGCAGCCGCTTGAGCCAACGAATTTGCGACTTCGACATCGAGGTGTAGACTTCGATATTGCCGATGCCGGTCGAATAAAACGCGCTGGCCACATCGCCCCACGGAATGGTCACAGCCCAGCGGGCGCGATCGGCAAACGGAATCTTGCGGGTTTTCCAGGCGATGGGCACGTTTTGGATTTTGCCGTTGAGCCGCGCCCGCCCGCCGCTGGGCGCGGTCCGCAATACGGTTTTTGCTGTTCCGGGGCTGATCGCCCCGAGCGCGGAAAATGCCAATTGCAACTGCGTGGCGTCAGGCAATCGCTCGCTCAACAGCTTTGCCAAACAGTCGCTGGGCGCCACATCAAATCCCACGGCCGGCAGCAGTGCCACACCCACGCGTTGCGCTTCATCGCCACGCGACGCGGCATGCTCGATGACTTCGATCTCGCCAGTAATGTCCAGATAGTGAGTGCGCGATTGCAAGCAGGCGTCAATCATCGGCGGCGCAGTGACCGAGAACGGCCCGGCGCAACTCAGCACCAGGCGGATTCCGGCTAGGTTTTTTGCGATTGCATCGCCGGCATCCAGCGGAAACACGCGGATTGGCAAGTTCAACTCGTCGCCCAGCTTTTTTACGGCTGCCAGACCGCGGCCGGCGAGAATTGGGCGCAGTCCTCGCGCTGCGGCTTCGCGGGCGATCAACTCTCCGGTGTAGCCGCTGACGCCGTAAATCATCCAGTCGGACATGGTCGAACCCCGCTTGGATTATCGCGCCGGATCGCTGGTCACGGTGCAAGCAAAATCGTAGCGGACGGCCACCTTGCCGTCGCAGGTAATTTTGGCTTTGAGAAAGAACGCGTCGGCCAGTCGCTCGACCAGATCGACCTCGATCAGAATGGTTTCGCCCGGCCGAACCATGCGTTTGAAACGCACGTCGTTGATGCGTGTGGCCACTGGCACCGCGTTGCCGTCGCCCGGCACGAATTTGGAGAGCAGCACCGCGCCGGCCTGCATGCCCGCTTCGCACAAGAGCACGCCGGGCGTAAGCGGAAAGTTGGGATAGTGGCCCGCGTAAAAATATTCGTCCGCGCGCCAAGTCTTACGACAGACGATTCGGCTGGCCGATTGCTCGACGATTTCATCGATCAGCAAAAACGGCGGACGATGCGGAATGGCGGCCTGGATTTCAGCGAGTGACATGATTTGAGATGAGTCGCGGGACGAGTTGGGAACAACAATCAGGATGGCGAGGCCACTGTTGGCGACGCATCAACTGCGGCCGCGGCGGATTTTACCAGTTGCGAGTCGACGTCGTTGGCCACGATCACGCCGTAGTTCATGGCACCTAGCCAGCCCGACATAATAATGCCCACGCTGCCGGCGTGGTACAGTCCGGCAACCTGTTGCGGAATGGCACGACTCACCGCCAGGCCTTCGAACTTGGTACCGAAACTCGCGCCCTGCACGTGCTTAGTGTAATGCTCGAACGTGCGCGGCGTGGAGACTTCCACGTGATGCACTTTCTGGCGAATGTCCGGGATGTACTTGGCAATAGCGTCGAGCGTGGTCTCGGCCAGATCGCGTTTGCCGGCTTCGTAGTCGGTGTCCGACAGATTCGCCCAGTCCGCAAAGTTGGCGTTGGTGCTGGAAACCACCAGGCAGCGGTCGCTGCCTGGACGGGTGCGCGGATAGTAGAACGAGTAGGTGCGGCTGGTCACGTCGCGGCTCAGCAGCATCTCGGTCCGAAACAGCGGCGCGGTGGAGCTAAACAGCAAGTCGCCGTGCGACTCGTCTAAACTTTCGCCGGCCTTGAGCGCCATGTAAACCTGGCAACTGGAATTATTCAGCCGCACGGCCCGGGCATCGTCAACAAACGTGCGATCGAAATGCTCTTCGCCCACCAGATTGAAAATCGTGGCTTTGAGGTTCGAGTTGGAAATCACCGCGCGGGTGCGGATTTCGCGACCGTTGACCGTCACGCCGGCGACGCGACCATTGCGAACATTGATTTTTTCGACATCGCATTTGATCCGTACGTCGACGCCGCTGCGGAGCATTTCGGCGTGCATCAGGTTGATCAGCCGGTCGGTGCCACCTTCGAAGGTAAACACGCCCTTGGACATGAAGTTCGAAAAGACAATGCCGTACGAGATGGCCGGATCTTCCAGCGTCGAGCCATTGGCGTAGGTGATGGGTTCCATCAACAGGCGGATGACATCTTCGCGACCGGGAAAGAATTTTTCGAACAATTGACCGACGGTGGTCGACTGATCGTCAAAGAAATTCATATTTCGCGCGGCATCGAAAAACGCCTGCACACGCTCGGCTGGCACGGCGAACTTTTCGATCAACAGCCGGGTGAAATCGTCGCGATTGAAGGTTGTCGACAGCGAAAACATGGGGTTGTCGAAACGAATATTCTTCAATTGCACGATCGAATCGGCGATTTCCGGCGTCCAATAGCGGCGGCAGCTTTTGATCATGCCCACCGGAAAGCCATGCAGCGAAATATCGAAGATGTGGCCGCCCGGCCGCTTGAACCAAGTGGCCATGCCGCCCAGTTTGTAATGCTGCTCCAATAGCAGCACGCGGTGGCCCGCCCGAGCGAGCGTGTTGGCGGACGTCAGACCGGCCAACCCGCTACCGATCACCACGCAGTCGTACTCGTCAGCCGCGCCTTTTAAGAAATCTTTGGGCATGAATTTGCAGTATCGAGAAAAATCGTGATGGGCAGTGGCCCGCGCGGCCGCCGCGGCAGACTCAACGCATTTCAGCCGAAATTATAGGCCAGCGCGGCGCGTTTCACCACGCCTGTTGCTACGTTGCAGACCATCGGCGTCGTGCGTCGTGCTTGAAATTCAAACGCGGCGCACCAGGATTTTATTGCCGCGAACTTCGAAAACTTCAACGGGCGTGCCGCGGTCGATAAATTCGCCGTCGGACAGTACGTCCACGCGATTGTCGCCAAACCGCGCTTTGCCGCTGGGCGCAAGCGACGTCAGCGCCTCGCCCGTTTTGCCCAGCAAATGGCCGAAGTCGACCAGCGATTCGCGCGCGTGCAGTACTTCGCGTTCGGCCGCCGAAGGGCCAGCCAACACGATTTTGTTGAACATCGGCGCGCGCGGTAAATATTGCCGCAGCACGATGGCCGTTAGCAAAAATGCCGCACCCGCCCCGCACACCGATAACAGAGAGTTGCGAAGTTGCAAAACCTGGTATTCGTTTTGCGGCAGCACCACGGTCTGGCTGGCCAGCACCAGCGATGCAATGACCATCATGCCACCGCCCAGGCCAAACACGGCAAAGCCGGGCAAAACGAAGATCTCAAGCAAGATGCAACCGAGACCCGCTAAGAACATCAGCACCGTCAGCCAGCCGGCCGTACCGTTTAGGTGGTTTGCCCAAAAGTAGAGCATGAACGCCACCAAGGAAATAAAGCCGCCGACGCCCGTGCCAGGCGCCTGCAATTCGATATACAGACCAACAAACCCAATTAAAATCAGCAGCCAAGTCAGCGCAGGCGAAGCCAATTCGCGCAGTAAGCTTTGCGCCCAATTGACGGCCACCGTTTGCGGATTGCTGGTCAACCCGAAGCGTTGTTTGAATTCTTCGAAATCCTTGACCGTGGCGACCGACAGTTCGACTTTTTCGGCCTGCTCGGCGGTGAGTTTAAGGCGATCGTTGCCCGACGCGATGACTTCGCCCTCGGTCCAAACGCCGCCCAGCTTGGAGAGTTCTTCTCGGCAGAAATAATCGACGGCGCCGGTGCGCGGCGAACTGTAGCGGTTCACTTTCAATTGCCGATCGAGCAGCGCCGCCGGCAGCGACCACGAGCGGTTCTTGGCTTTCATCAGCTCTTGCACGACGCCCACGAGTGGCGGCAATTCGTCTTTGCTGGGCTCGTAGAGCCCTGGGCCGCCGAGGATCGCCAGCGGACCCATCGCAATTTGATCGCAGGCTAAGGCGATCAAAACCGCGTCGGCCGACGCTTTTTCCTCAATGTAGGCCACCGTGACAACTTTGTTGGAATCGAGACTGGCCAAGTAGGTGGCCAGCTTGGCGCTGTCCGCCAGCGATCCGCCGGCGCTGTTCAGCCGGAGGATGATCATATTCACATCGCCGCTATGAACTTGCTCGTCGATCATCCGGCTGGTTTCATCGGCGACCGCGGCCGTAATGGTCTGATCGACCACGATTTGCCTTGCCACCCACTGGCGGTCCGCGAACGAATCGGGGCGCAACTTATCGGCATCCACGCCCAACTCGCGAGCGAGCGCCGCGCGATCCTTGGCCAGGCAAACCGTGAAGTAACCTTTCTCGGAAATCGATTGCCCGGAATACAGGCCCGGCTGAGGCAAACGTGTTTCGTCGGTGAGGGTCTCGGTTTTTTTGAGCGTGGCGAGTTCGCTTGCGCCGACGACAAATTGCGTACCTTGGCCGAGCACGGCCACTTGGTAAACTTCGGCGTTGCGGTCCAGCATGTTGATCGCCAGCGCGCTGGCGACCGTTCTCCGCCGGCTGGCGACTTCGTCATAGGCCTTGCGAATGGCCACGGAGATTGGGCCCTTCTCATCGATGCCAGCGTCGCCTATTTCCGCATCCGGGGCGATGGCGATGTTCTTGCAGGCCAAGGCCACAAGCACTGCATGGCCTTTGATGGTTTTGGGAATGTAAGCGTAGGTCTCGATGTCGGCCAATTCTGGACCGGTGAGCAGTGTCGCCAGATCATACGCCTGACCAAACGTACTACCCGTGCCTGCTTCGCTCAACTCGGTGGTAAACTCAAGCACCAAAGTTGGCCGTGGCGTCAGGGCTGCATTTTGCTTGCCGGCAGCGAGTCGTTCGGCCGCTTGTTTCTCGACAAAGCGACGAATCGACGTGGCAACGCGTGAATCGCCGGTGAGCGGTAGCGGCACGCGAATCAATTTCGTAGGACCGCGTGCCGGCGGTCGATCTTCGGCTGGTTTTTTAGCGGTTGCTGGCGGTGCGTCTTCGGCCACTACCCAGGATTGCATCGTGCCCAAAGTCACGATCAACGCACTGAACGTCAGCAGCCACGAGCAAATGCGTGGGATCAAGCCACGGCCAGACAATGCCGGCCGGCAGTGGTAGCGACGCAAGTCCATTTCACACGTTGCTAACATTAGATGAGGCAAGCCTGTAGCCACGCATGAACCTCAGAAAGGTTCAGTTGATTATAGAACCGCAGCGGAGCGAGTCAATTCACGGCTCCTAGCCGCGGCAGTCTCGAGAAGATCTCGCTCTCAGACTGGCGCGGTCGAATATCGCGCAGCCTGCTGCCAATACAGCGAACGAATCATAAAAAACGGGAAGCACGCCAAGCACGACGTGCATCCCGTGAGTGAGAATGATTTTTGCAGCGGTTCGTGCGAAAGTGCGCCAGTCGCAAATTCACCAACCGAGTGATGTTCTGACGGCCGAGGGTCAACTCGTCGCGACGTTACGCTTGGAAAGAGCTTCCGCAACCGCAGGTCTTGACGGCGTTGGGGTTTTCGAAGGTGAAGCCGCGTTTTTCGAGGCCTTCGTAGAAGTCGACGACAGTACCTTCCAGGTAAAGTGCGCTCTTCTTGTCGACAATCACGGTCACGCCGTGGCAATCGAACTTGGTGTCGGCGGCCGCGTCGAAGTTTTTGTCCGGCGCGAGCTTGTAGGTAAATCCACTGCAACCGCCGCCGGTCAGACCAACGCGAAGCAGAGTTTCTGGCTCGAACTTCTGATCTTCCCAGACTTTACGAATTTCGGTTGCTGCCCGTTCAGTCAAAGTAACCATGGCGATCGAACGCTCCGGAATCAAATGGAACCGAGTTTTACAGCGAGAACTTCCTGAATTATACCCCGGATTCAGGTCCTGGAAAGAGCGCCAGCGATTTCCGGCGGAGTTCTTGCCGCGGCATGAGGGCAACACGCGGCGGCTACTGGCAGAATTACGGTGTGAGGGCTTGCTTATCGTCCGGCGCGACTTTGACCGGCGGAATCGCGTCTTTGGTTGCTTCGCGTTGTTCTCCCGGCAGCAGGCTACGCTGCACGGATTCGAGTTCGGCGGTCAGAGCTTTAACTTGTTGGTTGAGCACGCTGCCATCTTGCTTGGCCTTGGCCAGCGCGTCTTCGATCTTGTTTGTCACTTTGGTGGCGATTGCGGCCTCTTCTTTGAACTTGGCCAGGTCGGCGGCGAGTTTGTCGCGTTCGGATTTGCGAACGGCCGTTTCCGCGGTGACAGACTGAATGCCAAGTGCGACCTTTTGGTTGGAATCTCGGAGCAGGGCAATCGGCGCTTCGAAAAGATGCTGGCGACGCCAATAATCGCGATACGAGTTGGCGTAATCGCGCAGCGTTCGCACGTACTGGCGACCGACTTTTTTGGCTGCGTGCGTGGCGATCAATTCGGCTGCCGATTGCGGATCGAACACGCCAACATCGCCTTTGACGAAGCTGTACTTGCCGGCGTTGGGATCGTTGGGGGCCGTCTTTTTTTCGTCCGTGATGGAATAATCTTTTTCGAACTGCACTTTGATCCAAACATCGGGGGCGTCCGGCGCGCTGTCCGGCACGGGCTTGCCGTCGCGTGTGTATTCCTTGGCGACTTCGGACAGACGCGTATTTTCGCCCGCGCCGAGTTTGGCCGGAAAGTAATCCGCCAACTGCTTGGCATCCATGCCGGCAAAGGTCCAATGCTCGTCGTACGGCATGATCTCGTAGATATCCCACGGTCCGCTGGCGTTGATCTTGGCAATTGCCTCGGGCGTTTTCGGCCACAGCGAGTCAAAGATCACCGCGCCGTTATCCAACTTTTCGATCTTGAATTCGCCGAGAAATGTCCCGCCCTGACTGCCTGATTTGGATTCGAAGATGTAGTAAGTGGATTTTGGATCGATCGTGTCTTTGATACCAGCCGACAACATGCCACCGGAAACCGGCCGCGGTTCGCGCGGTACGTTAACCCAACCGCGGTCGTGCGGCCAAGTGACGCGGGTCCAATCGCGATCCAATTGCACCGCGCCGGGCACAATCACCGCATTTCCATTGACGATGCCTTTTTTCAGATCCTTGATCGATTGCTCGGTATCGGCAATCGCGTTTTCGTAGCCCAGCACGGCTTTATCGTTTAAGGTTTGCAGCCAGGTCTTAACGCCCAAGCGATCGTAGACGGAGAGTTCGCCTTTGGGCAACGAAAGCTGGCCATTTGCAGCCAAGATGCCTTTCACCCGGTACACCGGCGCAAACTCGGTTCCCTGGCGGTCCACGCTGGGCCGCTCGCCATCTTGCGCCGCGCGAACCATCACTTCGCCGACTTTTAAATCCGTCAGCAGTTTCTTCCAATCGGCCGTGATACTATCCGGAACGGACCCGGACGTCGCCAATTCGACTTCAACCTTTTTGCGATCCGCGCCTTGAACAGCGTTGTGCCAATTGAATTGGGTAGAAACCAGCCGTGCCGTGAGCAAAAAGCAAAACGGCGTAATCAACAAGATCAGCACGAGCAGCGTGATGTTATACCAACGCCACGTCGAGCGACTGAGCGCCGCGCCAATCAGGCCCATGAGCAGTGCGATCCCGCATACGATTGGCACAATCGAGTCCATAACATCAACCCGCGAGAATGAAATCGGTCAGAAAGCGACCTTCTTCTGCTTGAGCCCGAGGGTTCAAACAAAGTCCATACGACGAGAATTCGTCGCCAACCGACAGAGAAGGGATTACATTCGATGATAAATCCGCCGCGTACGAGTGTCAAGTTTTTTGCCGCAGTGGGCTTCTTTCTTAACACATAGTCCCGCAATGGCTTAGCGCGATTAAACCGGTCGGGAGACCGGTCGCTATGGCGATTTTCTGGAGATGTGTAAAAAAAACGACCGAAGCGTCGCCGGCAACGCTTCTGTTTGGATTAAGATTGCGGTTGCCCGACTGGGCAAAGTGGGGGGCGTTTACCATTTTTAAGCACGGATCGTTTCCATGAAACTCAATCAAGCGCGACGCAGTAGCGTTGTTCTGACGGTCGTGGCCATCACTTGCCTGCCGTTGTTTGCGGCCGAATCGAAGTCGCGTGATCCGTTGGCGCTGAAATCGGCCGATGCGGCACTCATGCAATTCTATTTGATGGACGGATCGATGGTCAGCGGCAAGTTTCAGCTCAAGGAGGTCGAACTTCAAACCGATTTCGGCCTGCTGAAGATTCCGGTCGAGTCGCTGCTAGGATTTGCGCCGGGATTGAGTAGCCACCCCTTGTCGCGAAACAAGATTCAGTCGCTGATTGCGACGCTGGGCGAATCCGAAGTCGAAAAACGCGAGTCGGCCATCGAAACTCTGATTCAACTTGGGCCGGGCATCAAACCGGAAGTCGACCGCGTGCTCAAAGCGGGCGGCGAGCAACTCAAGGCCAAATTGAAGACGGGCCTCGAAGAGCTTCAGAACGAGCTGGAGCAAAGCGAGCCCGAGGAAACCGGCGACGTCCGCGTTTCGCTCGCTGAAGGCGACGCCGTGGAAACGGCAAACTTCACCGCCGTGGGGCACATCGTGCCGCAGAGTTTTGTCGTGGTCAGTCCGTATGGCGATCTGAAATTGAAACTGGCCGACATTTGCCGTGCCCAGCGAGAAACGGCAGCAAAGTCCGAATTCCGCAAAAGCATCAAAGTCAATGGCGTCAGCAATCTGGTTACCAAGGAATTTGCCGATAGCGGAATCCGCGTGCAAAAAGGCGATCGAATCACCGTCAGCGCGGATGGCCAAATTAACATGACGTCCGCCGGCCAGGAGGCCAAGAGTTCGCCCGATGGCGCAATGAGCTTCGATTGGTACGTGCCCGAAAAAATCCTCGGCGGCGCCTTGGTCGCAAAAATCGGAAATGGCGAAGTCCAAAAGATCGGATCCAAAAACACCTTTGTCGCCGAGCGATCCGGCCTGTTGCGGTTTGGCATCGCCATGAGTGAACAATTTACAGACGAGCCTTTTGCCGGTGCGTACAACGTTCGCATTCGCGTAGCGCCCAAGTAGTGCGGCGCTGCGGATTGCAGCCAGCGGTCCGTGCGACCGAAAGTCGCGCTCAAGATCGCTTACTCGGCCCGCAGCGTTTCGCTCACCCCGCTGGGAATTCCGATGCCCAGCGTGTGAACTTTGCCCGTGTAAGCTCGAGCGCCGCGCACTAAAAAGCCCGGTTTGGGCGCGACAAAAGTGCATGTGTGCTGGGCGCGCACCGTAGGCAGACCGGGTTGGCCAGTATCGCAGTCCAGCCCGCTGGGCACGTCGACAGCCAAGACCGGCCGACCGCAGTCGTTGATGGCGCGGATGGCTCGATCCAGCGGCACTTGGGGCGATCCGCTGGCGCCGGTGCCGAGCAGCGCGTCGACAACCCAAGCCGCGGCGGCCAGCGCTTTTGTAAAGCGAGCCCAGCGATACGTGGTGTCGACCACATCAATGCGGACGCGGCAATGTCGCAGAATCGACAGATTCTCGGCCGCGGCGCCCGTCAGTTGCAGCGGATCGCAAAATAGGAACGTGGAGACCGCGTGACCGTGCGACTCCAAATGTCGCGCGATCACATAGCCATCGCCACCGTTGTTTCCTTTGCCGCAGCAGACGACGACGGGTCCGTCGATTCGCAGCCGCCGCAGCACATCGGCCGTGCCGCGGCCGGCATTTTCCATCAGCACCGCCCACGAAAGACCGCACTGCTCGACAGCGCGGCGCTCGATTTCTTGGATTTGCGCTCGGTTGAGCGCCGGCCGTTTGCGAGTCATGCGCGAGCTGTGGCCACCTATTACAACTTCGAGGTGCGATCGGTCCAGGCAAACGGCTTTTTCGAAAGCCGGCGTTCGACGAATTGATTCATGAACTCTTCGACGTTCAAATTCGCGCCGAGCAACTTGGTGCCTTGCAGATTGGTCTTCAGCGGGATGAAGTAATAATCGCGTTTTTCGGAGCGTTGCTCGGGCGTGGAATCGGCTGGCGGGTCGGGATGCAGGCGTTCCAATTGTTGGTTGATGCGCTTGGCGTCTTGAAGATTCTTGGGGCTTTGGTCGCCCACCAGCACCATGATCGAAAGCTCCGACTGCAGGTTTTTGTCGGCGATGTCATCCTTCATGTTCAAACCTTTGAAATCCATATCTGGCGAGATCATGACTACGGCTTTGACGTCGCGGCCTTGCTTGACGCCAATCAGTTGCGGCCAGTGCCAATCGTAAGACGCGTACTTGATGGCCAGCGTCGCGCCCAATTCACTACCGACGACGCACAGCTTTTCGATATTCAATTCGCCTTCGTTATTCTTTTTCAGCAAGAAGTCTTTCACGGCTTCAATGTCCAGCAGCATTGCGGCGAAATCGTTCTTCTTGAGCGAGGCGGCGTCCAAGTCGCGACCGCCGGCCACTTTGGTGCTTTTACCGTGCCCGCGCAAGTCGGGCACAACCACTGCATGTCCGGCTTTTTGCAACGACAAGGCCAGCGCCGTGAAATCCGCATGGCTGCCTTTATATCCGTGCAACAAGATGATGGGCACCGCTTTTTTGCCCAAATTGCTGCCATAGTAAACGGCGTTGATTGTAACTTTATCTTGCGTCGTCAAAATCAGGTCTTCTGGCTTGGGGATTTCCTTCACCGTTTTGTCGGCTGCCGCTTTTTCGGCCGGGTCGGCGGCATACGTTCGGTAATCACTCGCGGCGATGCAAATCAGGCACAGCGTGAGCAGCAGTGAGCCCACGAAGAATTTGGTAACGACGGCCTTGGGCAGACCGCCCGCTTGGCGAGAAACCGCGTGAAAACGATGAGTCATTGCTGAGCCTTTGGCGTGAGTTGAGACGATCTCGGCGTGTGAGTTTTTCGAATGGAAATCCGCGCCGCAGCGCAGCCGCATTCGTGTGTGGTTCATCCTAAATCGGCGTTGGCGTGCGGTCAATGTTCACTGCGCTAGTCCGTTTTCTTGGCAAACTCGCCTTGCAAACCGGCCAGCATCTGGCCGACTTCCGCGCGCGTGCCCACCGGCACGAACATGCGGTAAACAAAATCGCCGGGCGGAATTCCTTGAGCGTCGCGCACGCGAAAAACACAGTTCCATTTCACCACGCGTTGCTTCTCGAAACGAAACCGACCGTAACCGGTGGACTCGAATCCCTTGGACGGTTGGTCGGGCGAAAACACGCCCATGGCGTACTGCCCATCGGCCGTGGACAGCGCCACAGGGCGATGTTGCTCGCCGAGTTTAGGCGATTGGTCGAGCTGCAGCTTGCCGTCAGCGTCCAGTAACCAGACCTGACTGAATTCGGCCGGCATGTAACCGGTGAGCGCTTCGAACACCGCATGCTTGTGTTTTTCGCCCTTAGGCAGGGTGAATGTCACGTCGTAGGCGATGACCCGAGGCCAGTTTTTGTAGCCAATCACGACATGCTTGGCGACGAGATGATTCGAGAGAATCTCCGTATTGAGCGCCATGTTGACGCCGGATTTTTCGCCGGGCTTCAACCAAAACGCCATCTGGTTGACGGTTCGCAGTTCGTTGCCCTGCGCCTCCAATTTCAACAGCTTGCTCGACGACTTGAGGCCTGCGCCGTCGATGCGCGAACCGGCTTCCGTGGGGTTGAATGTCTCGCCGAACATTTGGCCGTCAACATCCAAATTCGACGCCGATTGCAGCTGCCGACCGTGATCCGCGCTATCGATGAATTCTTTGCCGTTCCAGGTGAGCGAATGAATGGCGCCCGCCAGCCGCGATGTCGTGGTAATCACCAGCGTCGATTTGCCGTCTGTTTGCTTGATGCTGGAGTTGCCCGTGATGGGTGCGTCCTCAGCTTGAAGTTGACTGTGGCAGAGCGGCACGAGACATAATGCCGCGACGTTAAAAGTGAATCGAGTGGCAATGTTTCTGAATGTCATTTGAAAGCAATTGGTTTGCGGTGCGAAGTTGCTGGTTCATTTCCCGCATTGGCTGGGGAGAGCGGACCATATGGTATAGTTTAAGCATACGCGTGGAACAAATCCTGCGAGGTACGATTTATGGTTTTTCTCAAACGATTGGCTTCGTTAGTGCAGTCAATTGTGGTGGTGGCAATCGTCGCGCTTCTGCCGACGTCGCAGGCCGCGCCGCCAGCGGCCGCCAAGCCGACTGCCACGTTCGAATTCGAGCTGGCCAGCGAAGAAGGCTTTCCGATGAACGGGCCGCAAAAGTGGCAACAGGTGCTCTCGGACTTGAAGGTCGGCAACTTGCAAATTCGCAAAGCGCAGCAAGGTGATAAGCCGTCGATCGAAAAGCGCGGCACCGAGCGCGCGCCTGCGTTTCATGTTCGCGGCATTCTCACGGCCAATAATCAACTGGTCGTTCCGGGCGGGCGATTTTCCGCCAACGACAAAGCCGAAATCGCCAAGTGGCTGCGAGAACTCAGCGACAACGGCGTCGAAGGCGTGACCATCAAAAAGGCCGCCTTTGGGCTGACGCCGTCGCAACTCGAAGCCGTGCAGGCCGATCTCAAGCAGACCGTCGGTTTTAGTACCAAAGGACTCGCGCCCGGTCAGGCGATCGGCAAGATTCGGCAGTCGCTCAAACTGCCATTGAAGGCCGACGAGACCGCGGCGGATTTATTCAAAGCCGATGGAAAACTTTCGGAGGAGCTGGAAGGCATGTCATGCGGTACGGCGATCGCCATCATCTTGCGACCGGCCGGCGCAATGCTGCAGCCGGGCAAGCCCGCAGGCGGCGAATTGGGCTACCGCGTCACCAAAAGCGACAAAGCGGCCGAGGCCTGGCCGATCGGTTGGCCCAGCGAATCGCCACCGAACAAGACCGTGCCAACGCTGTTCGAATTTCTCAATGTGGAGTTCGAAAAAGTTCCGTTGAACGATGTGCTGGCCGCAATTCAAGGGCGATTGAACGTGCCGGTGATCATGGATCAGAATTCGATGGCTACGTTGCAAATTGACGCCGCAAAACTGATTTCGTTTCCGGCCAAAAAGACGTTTTACGCCAAGGTGCTCGACGACGTGCTGTTTAAAGCCGGCTTGAAATACGAAATCCGCGTCGACGAGGCGGATAAACCGTTTCTGTGGGTCACGACCGTCCGCCGTGCCTGAGCGGCGAGTCAATCTTGTGTTCACGCGATCGAACGACTGACCAACGTCAAACGTGGTCGTAAAGTGCTTGACTTAACTCGGACGCATTCCGCAAGGTTTTCGGCATTGGCGAAATCAGCAGGCGCACCGCTTGTCAGCCATCGGCAGGGCAGACACAATGGCAGGCTGATTGATTAAAGTGGCTTTCTGTCTGGCGAGTGGATCGATTCATGCCTAGTTGCGTTTTAGCGTATTCCGGTGGTCTGGATACTTCCGTCATCCTCGGCTGGTTGCAAGACCAGGGCTACGAGGTGCATTGCGTTTATGTCGATCTGGGGCAGCCGTGCGAGGATCGCGAGGCGATTCTTAAAAAAGCGCACACCTGCGGCGCCAAATCGGCGCGGATTGTCGATGCGCAGGAAGAACTCTGCCGCGACTTTGCTTTTCCGGTGCTGCAGTGGCAGGCAAAATACGAAAGCATTTATCTACTGGGCACGTCAATCGCCCGCCCGTTGATTTCGAAGGTTTGTTTGCAGGTTGCCCGCGAGTTAGGCGCGGAAGCCTACGCCCACGGAGCGACTGGCAAAGGCAACGACCAATGCCGATTTCAGTTGGCTGCCGAGGCGCTTGATCCGAGCGTCAAGATCATCGCGCCTTGGCGGATCGAGGCTTTTCGCAAGCTGTTTCCGGGCCGCACGGAAATGATTGCCTACTGCAACGAGCGGCAGATTCCGGTCAAGGCGTCGGTTTCCAAGCCGTACAGTTCGGACGAAAACTGCCTGCACATCAGTTACGAAGCCGGCAAGCTGGAAGACCTGACCGTCAACGGCGTGGAACTGGTCGATTTTGGCATGACCGTTTCGCCGCAAGAGGCTCCCGACAAGATCGAAACCGTCAAGCTGGGTTTCGAGGCCGGCGTGCCGATTTCGCTCAACGGCAAAAAACTGAGCGCATTGCAGATGGTGCTCAAACTCAACGAGATTGCCGGCCGCAACGGTGTCGGCCGCATCGACATGGTCGAAAATCGGTTTGTCGGCATGAAGAGCCGCGGCGTTTACGAAGCGCCTGGCATGACCGTGCTGTACGCCGCGCATCTCGTGGTCGAACAATTGACGATGGACCGCGACCTGACGCATCTCCGCGATCGAATGTCGCCGGAAGTGGCCGAAATGGTTTATTACGGCTTTTGGTACACTGCCAAAATGGACGCGCTGCTGGCGTTCATTGCCAACGCACAGCGAAATGTCACCGGCGACGTGACGCTCAATCTCTACAAAGGCAACATCATGGTGGCCAGTCGCACCAGCCCCAACAGCCTGTACGACGAAGGCATCGCCAGCATGGAAGGCGGCGGCTCGTACAATCAGACCGATGCCGAAGGCTTTCTGCGCATTCAAGGCTTGCCGCAACGCGTGCAAGGGCGAATCAATAAGCGCGAGTATTGAGGGGGGGCGAGAGTGTCGAGAGTGGCGAGAGTGGCGAGAGTGGCGAGAGTGGCGACGGCGATCGCGGGCCAGCATTTCGCCGCGACGCGGCAGAGGAGCGTAACCACCGGCACGTAGGAATCGCGAATGTATCTGATCGAAAACCCGGTGCTGCAACGCGAGCTGGTTCTCAATCTGCGGATGACGCGGGCGTTTGTGCTGCTGTTTGCCTACAACGCCCTGCTCGGCATGGTGGTGTACTTCGCCTGGCCGGAAAAAACGCATCTCGACATGGCGCATCCTCAGGAAGCGCAGACGCTGGTGAATCTGTTCTTTTTGGGACAGTACATGCTGTCTTCGATGATGGCGCCCAGCTTTGCCGCAGCCACCATCACCGGCGAGAAAGAACGCAAGACGTACGAAATGCTGCTGGCCAGCCCGCTACGGCCAGCGGCCATTGTGCTGGGCAAAATGCTCTCGTCGCTGCTGCCGCTGGCGATTCTGGTTTTTTCGTCGCTGCCAATCGTCATGCTTTGCCTGCCGCTAGGCGGCGTTTCGTTGTACGAAGTGCTGGCTATGTACCTGGCGATGATGCTTTCGGTGGCCACGTTTGGCATGATCAGCATTGCCTGCAGCAGTTATTTTCAGCGCACGGCTGCCGCCCTGGTGGTCAGCTATTTATTGATCTTGCCGCTAGCCCTGGTGGGCGTGCTGTTTTGGATTTCGTTTGCGGGCGCGGGCGAGTTCCGGCTGTTTATGGCTTTTACCGTGCTGCCGGTGGGTTGCATCGCCATCATTGCCATCTTGTTTGCCAATACGACCAACAGGCTGCTGCATCCACCCGACGTTGGCAGCGAAGGCAAGGAAGTTGTGGATGTCGAAGGCGAAACGCAAAAGGCCGTGGGGCTGGTGATTCGTCGCGATCAATTTCCGGACCGGCTGTTCGCGCCCGCCAAACGCACCACACTGCTCGACGACGGCGCAAACCCGGTCTTCGATAAAGAAATGCGGAGCGAAATCTTCAGCCAAGGCACGCTGATGCTGCGGCTGGTGATTCAAGTCAGTATGTTTTTAGCCATTCCGCTGATGGCCGTCTGTCTCTACTGGATGCCGAGCAAGGCACCGCTGTATATCAGTTACGTGGTACTGTTTAATATGCTCGTCGGACCCGTGTTTTCGGCCGGCAGCGTTACCAGCGAGCGCGAACGGCAAACGCTCGATTTGCTGCTGACCACCATCATTTCGCCCTGGCAGATTCTGTCCGCCAAATTGATCTCGGGGCTGCGGGTCTCGAGCGTGCTGACCAGTTTTCTGCTGTGGCCGTTGGCACTGGCCTGCGGAATGGTTGGCGTTTATTGGCGCAACTTTCCGGCCGTGCTGGGCTACCTGGCCATCATCGTGCTGTGCTGCCTAACCACCGCCACCGTGGCGCTGTTTTGCTCGGTGATGTTCCGCAAGACGTCCACCAGTTTAATGACCACCTATCTGGTGATTGTGCTGCTGTTTGCGGCGCCGGTGGCCATTGAACAATTCACGGTCACGTTCTTGGGCGGCGAGAGCGCGGCTAAAACCATCAAATCCGAGGATATCAGCAAAGACGAAGTCAACATACCTGTTGTGCCTGCCGCACCAGCCACGCCGTTATCAAAAGCTGAAGCGATCCAGCAAGCCGCAGCCCAGAAGAAAGCGGAGCAGGCGGCCATTGCCGAAAAGGCCAGAGCAGTTGCGATTGCCCGCAAGTTCGGGATTGTCAGCCCGTTCATTGCGGCGGCCAGCTTGCCCATCAATGTGGACGACGCCCCCGGCGAATTGGTCTCGCCAGACTGGTTGCAGTTCTGGCAACACGTTGCCTTCACGATCATCATGGACGCGGCGCTGCTAGGCGTAATGATCTGGCAGTTCAACGTCCGCTGGCGTGTCAGCGGCGACCGCTAGCCGGCCTCGCGGCACTCTACGTTCGCCGCAGTTTGTAGCTTACGCAGGCAACGTCGGTTGAGAAATTCGCGGCAGGGTCGCACCCGTCGCGCCAGTTCCGCGGCAAGTCCGTTGCGCGGCAAGTCCGACGATGATGCCTTTAGGCCCGGGGAAGTAGGCCACGCGGTACGTGCGTTCGTACTGCATTCCGTCAGAAAACTCGCCCATCGGGGCAAGCATATGGAGTGGCCACTGTCGGAGTCGAACCGACACGCCTTGCGGCACAAGATCCTAAGTCACACTCGCGTTCGTTGGGGAAACGTTGCAATAGGATCGGTTTTGCGTGGGAAAGCCCTCTACGAGTAACAGTTTAGAACAAGGGAACATTGGTTTTGCATTGTATCCGTGTCGGGTTAGCATTTCCAACGCTGTCCCCGGTTTGTCCCCAATGCCGTCCGTGGGACTTGAACCCACACGTCTTTCGACACAGGCTCCTAAGACCTGCGTGTCTGCCAATTCCACCAGGACGGCTAAGGAACGACCGAAAAATAACTTCCGTTTTTCGTTCGGGTCGACGCGCGCTATCACGAGCAGCGGGCGTCTCACTCAGAGGAAGTTATTTTTCGGTCGTTCCTAAGCAGGCAATTCTACCGTATATGGCGGTACGACGAAACGGGCAAAAGTCCCTCGTTTCTGATGCGTTCTAGCTCGTCGTGTGGGATGACCCACTCGGTACTGTTGCCGCGCCCACAGGGGCGTTTCCGTGCCACCACGCGGCCAAGCCTTGCCCACTCGCGAACCGTAAACTCCGCCTTGCCGAGAATCTCGGCCACCTCGGCGGTCGTGTAAAGGTCCTTCACGGTCTTCTGAGAAACGAGAATGCGAAGGGCCGCCTCGATCCGCTCTAGTCTTTCTTCGATGGTGCTCATTGGTAAAATACCGGGGACTCCATTCCCCGGTCCTTATGCGGGGCAGTGGCCGTTAAGTTTTCGACGACGTGACGGTTCGTGCCTCGTTCTTTTTCTGCTTTTTCGGCGTCGTTCTGCTTTTCCACGCCTTCCTGAAATCGGTGAAGCAAAGGATGGCGGGCTTCGCGTCCTTAAATTCGACCGTTGCCGCTTCCTCCGTGCTTCCGCACATAAGGCACTCTCCCGATGCCTCGGTTACTTTGCACTCGATCATGACCTTCCTCCTTTCTGAGCATCCTCGACTTTGTGGCGTAACTGCTTTTCCGAGTAGGGCGGAACATTCCGCTCATTGAATTCAAGGATCAGCGGCCACACCTGGTCCTCGGTAAGTCCGAACATTCCGAAGAGTGCTCGGCACGTTTTGATCAGCTGAAGGCCACGGCCGTTGCCGTCCGCCTTCCCCTCTCGCTTCTTCATCCACTCTCGGGCGCGGATGAGTCTGCGGACGGGATCGTTTTCGTCAATGGGTTGTCGGTTGTCCTCCTTTTTCTCGATGGGGAATAAATGCTCGGGGAACGGTTTCAGCTCTCCACCTTGAATAAGGCGGTAGGCTTTTTTGTGGATTGTCGAACCGATCCACACCACATAACCATTCCCTTTAATGTCACCGATCTCTTTTCCGGCCTCGTAGATTTTCCGCGTCTTCGTGCTTCCCCGAAAATGGAAGTGAATGTTCCCCGCGGCTGTCTCCACGATAAACGTGCAAAGCTCTCGGTAGCGTTGGTAAAACTGGCGGGCATATTCTCGTCCGTTCTCGTGATTCGGTCCGTCGAAATCGAGCACCGATCGATTGTTTTCCTCTAGTGGCAAACCCACGTGGTAGCCTTCTGCTAACCAGCGGGCGTGTTCTACGGGATCGTCCGAAATCCCTCGTTTCCAACTCCGACCTTTCGGCGGTTCCTTGCTGTCCGATTCGAGCTGGATCAGCTTCAAGTCCATGTCTCGCATAATGCCACCTACAGCACCCCGACAATAAAGAGGGTGACGAAGAGCAAAGCAAGACTGACCATAAAGAGGGCGCCGGCCAGCATCGGCAGGATGGGTGAAACGTCCATATTTACCTGCACTGGCTGACGGCCCCTCTTTCGTTTACTCGTCACTTCCTGCGACCAATGCATGGGCTCGCCGTCTTCCGATGTGCCGTGCATTCGGACCGTTCCTTCGATCACGTCGTCCTCCGGATAGTACCTCATGATGGATGAGCCCCGTTCTGCACAAGGATCACGGACACAATCGCCACCACGATCGCAATGACAATGCCGATGATGATGCCGAACATCGCCGCCCCGGACTCATCCACGAGAGGATGTTTCACATAGACGGGCTTTTCACGACGGACTTCAATCTCGCGTTCAAAAATCAGTTTCTTTCCCATGTTTACGATTCCTCAATGACAAAGCGCTCCTTGATTTTCACCACATCGCCCGGTTGGGCATTTCGCTGGATGGAGCGGATCAGCGATTGGGTGCCAGGTAACTTCGACTGAGCAAAAGTCAGCCCTTGATTGACCGCGGATGTTTCCACGATCATTGGCCCGTTCGGACCAAAGACGATCATGCCGCTCACCTGTCCCTGTGGGACTTGTGGCTGTTGTGGCATCAGTCCTCCCTGTTGCTGTTCGCCAGCAAGAGGATTGTGCTGTTGCCCATTGACACGGTTCTGTTGCATTTCTGCACCTTTCAAAAAAGTGAAACGAATTGAACAATGGTGGGTTCGCTGGAAAGGGAATGGGCTTTACTTCGGCCCGAACAGAAGTTTTTTCCAGAATGGCCGGCGGCCCTCGAATGGGGCGTAATCGTTTGCTCAGAATCAAAATAGGATTCATGGTTCCCTCAGGATTGGGGTGGGGTTCGCGGTGACTAGGGAACGGGCCATAACGGCCCGAAGTTAGGACTTGAGTCCAAAGACCTTCTTGCCGAGATCGACGAGATTCTTGGCAGACGGCTCTGCAGGCTCAATTCTGGAAATGATCGCGGCGGGGTCCGTCGCGAGTTTGTCGATGAGTGCTTGCCGAGCTTGCGCGATGTCGGCAGGGGCCTCGATGAAGCCTGTGAAATTGAGAGAGTAAGGTGCATGTCGAGGGGAGGTCTTGTTCATGCAAGAAGGTTCACGGTAGCATCGGCTACCGGTGGCATACAGTGTTTCCCATCGCACCTATGGAGAAATCTGGTTACATCGAAGTTGATGCCCTGCAGGCCCAGACCTCGCTGGAAGAAGCGGCGGCCCGCTGCGGCGTGCGGCTGGATGCGAAGTCCCACGGGACGGAAGTGCGGATCGACTGCCCGTTCTCGTGTTCGGGTGACCACGTCGGCCGGCGTGAGGTGTCGATCAGCACGGAGAATCCGCAGAAGGTGTTTTATTGCCACGCGTACCAATGCCAGGTGCGCGGCAACCTACTGACGCTCATGCACGGCTGGCTCACGGGCCAGCGGCCCTCCGGCCCCAAGCTGAAGGGCGCCGAATTCAACCGCGTGAAACAGGTGCTCGCATCGAACACCACGGCCGTACCCATCGGTCCGGCCGTACCGTCCACTCCCCCGCAGCAATCACCGGAACCGCACGCACCGCCTGTCCAGAGCGTGCCACTGGAAGACAGCGGCGACGAAAGCCTTCGGTCCCTCGCCACACTCGATCACAAGCTCATCACGGACGTGGCTGCGATGCACCCGGCGGCCGCCTCCTACGTCCGCCGCCACCCCGCTCTCTCTTCCGAGTCGATGCGCAAGTGGAGAACGGGCTACATGCCGATGGACGGCGGCGGGGACAAACGGGGTTGGAGCCTGCGCGGACATATTCTCTATCCGATGCTCTCGGAGGACGGGAAAGTGCTGGCGTGGATCGGTCGCGATCCCGCATACGAAGAGAAGGAACGCGAGTTTCAAACGCTCATTCCCGCCGAACGCGAGAAACGGAAACCGCCGCACAAGCATAAAGTGCCGTCCGGCTTCGCCCGCGGCAGTCACCTTTTCGGGCAACAGGCCTCTCGTCTCCGCGAACCCGGCTACCGTGAATTCATCGCGGAGCATGGGATCGTCGTCGTGGAGGGATTCAACGATGTGATTGGTCTCGATGCTCTCGGCATTCCCGCCGTTGGCCTGTGTAGCAATCGCTTGACCGAGGAACAAGCGGACAAGATCGAGCGATGGTCCCGCAACGTCGCGGGAGGCAAGGTGTCGCTGCTGCTCGATTGCGACGATCCGGGTGACGACGGAGCGAAAGAAGCACTGTGGCTATTGGCGCAGCGACGACTCCAGGTCCAACTCGGCTGGACGCAAAGGATGCACGGCGGAGCCTTTAAGCGCGCCCAACCGGAGCAACTCACGCGAGAGACATTCGCACAACTATTCGTCGGTGCTGCCTGATGCTGGGATGCCATTAAAAAACCGCTCCCGGCGCAAAGGCCGGGAACAGTTGCTACGGAAGTATCGCAATCAGGATGGCCTACCGGGCACGGTGTTTCAATTCCGCCTGAAACGCCCGCCAGAGTTCGGGATCGCGTTGCTTTAACCAGTCGCTCTTGACGCCGAGCACGAGATAGTAGTGCGGCACATCCCGTGGGGCTCGGCCGAAGTATTGGCTGGAGATCCACCAAATGGAATTATTCATCACGTGTTTCCTTTGCAATGCTGGATCGGCCGCAAAAATTGCCGCCTACATACTCCCGCCATATCGAATCGCGCGCAGAAACACAGAAGTCTCAGGTGGACGATGTGTTGCGGTGTGGAGAGCGGGCGCGGCGTCCGCCGCTGCCTCGGGCAGCGAACGCAGGCGGACGCCGGGTCGGAAATGGAGCGCTTCCGGCGCGGCACTCGTGTGTCGCTGCCCGGCGTCTGGCCGGGCGTGTCGTCCGCTCCGGCGGCCGACCCGACGGGGAGTGGTGCGGCGCAACGTCGCGGCACGCGAAGGCGGGAGCGAACCCCCGGTCAAAAGCCCCGTCGGTCGCGAGGTACGAGTGCCAGGGTGTCTTATGAACGGGGGGTCGCGGCCGCTAGGCTCGCGACGTTGCGCCCTCGCAGAGTGGCGATTCTCGGCTTTCACAAGCCGCGTGGACGGTCGATCTCCGATCGCCGGGCGTTCGCCGTACGGTCGCCTGTGGAGGCGACGTATCGGCGGTCGTATGGCACTGTCACTCGGCGCACTTCTGTGCGACGGCGCGCCCAATGTACTCCCACATAATTGGGCTACCGGGGTCCGGGTGCAATCCTTTGGGATCTTTACCACGAACAAAGCAATTCTGATACAGACCGATGTGGTTCGTTTCTTCGTTGTAGCTGTGGTACACCTCATTGTGCGGAAGAGGCATAAGTGAACAGATGGTAGACACGGTCCATTGCAGGTCAGGTAACGATAAAGCGGTGGCGGTGGACTCATCCCGCTGTTCTTTAACGCAGGACGTAAGAATGTCGCGAAGGCGCGCATCGGCGGCATGCGCGCAAATCTGGAAATAGAGCCCAAGTTGAGCGATCGCGGTGGTGGGAAGACTCGTGGGGAAATCGGTTCGCGCGCCGCACACGCCAGCGGAACGGCGGAGTAGCTTCTCAAGCAAAGAACGGCGAAATGCGTCGAGTGTTTTCTCAGTCCACGACGTGTTGTTCTCAATGAGGAATGACATGATCGCAGAAAAAGCCCAATAGTTGTAAATCAACGCTAGGTGTTTCGAGGGATCGAATGCCTCGGGATCAGAAAGCATTGGGGCAACGCTGGGACGAAGAAATATTCGTCGAGTTCGGAGAAGAAGGGTCGCCGCATCAGCACTTATGTTCTTGTCGAGCGCGTTGTGGCGACGGGGCCGGCATCCGGGAAAGCTCCCGAGAATATTGTCTCGGACGTCTGTGAGAAACGCCGGCTGGTCTTCGGACGGTAAGAAGCACGCCGTGGATAACAGTGGCGACATGACGTGGTTCGGAAACACACCATGCCGGGGATCGAGATCAACCAACGTGTCCCCCAAGCCGCCAGTAGGCCACGCTTTCTTGTCTGCGGGCGAATAGCCGATCAACACTATTTGTTTCATGTCACGTACGAGCCATGTGGTTTGTCTTGCCGTTGCCGGGATTAGCTTGAGAGCGAAAGAATACCATGGGGCAAGGTCAATTGTCTCCATTCCACGGTGGCGCCTGGGAGAAAGGCCATGCTACGATGCACACCGTGCAGCAGATTAAGCAATCGGCGTCGGTCATCACCGTTCTCAACCTGAAGGGTGGAGTGGGCAAGACGCATACAACTTGGCTCCTCGCGTCTGTCGCGGAGGAACGCGGGCTTCGTGTACTGCTCATCGATACCGACCCACAGGGAAACCTGAGCAATTCGTTTCTCCGTGAGCGCGAAGGCGTTGCCGGCGTGGAACGGCTCCTCGACCCGTCGCAGGATGCGGACGGTTTGTCGCTCGTCCAGCGCCGGCAAACGGCGCATTGCTATCGCATGGTCGTGCAAGAGGGATTCTGGCGACTTCCCCGTCCGATCATGCCCCCTTCACCATTTCGAACCTCTTGTGGCCAGGGGAGACCTTGCGCTGAGCAGTGTGCAGATTCCATACCGTGACCCGGCGGATGGAGATTGGCTTGTATCGCACGGGGTGTTGGATTTGTCTCCGCGTCTGGCCGATTTACGCGACACGGCAGCGATCCTCAAGTCGGTCAATGCGCTTGTGACGGTTGATACGGGTGTCGCCCATTTGGCAGGCGGACTTGGCATTCCCACGATTGTGATGTTGAGATTCGGTGCCGACTGGCGATGGCACGACCATGCCGCGACAATCTCACCGTGGTACGATCGCATGGTGCTCGTGCGACAGACAACGCCGAACGATTGGTCGGATGTAATTCGACGTGTCAGCGACACTCTGAATCAGCCCCTTTTTGCCTGATAGCGAGAATCGTACCAGTGCACGAAAAACCGCTCCGAGCACAAATGCCGGGAGCGGTGATTGATCGGGTCCGAAGACTCGACCGGCAAGCTTCAAGACGACCTTCGCATAAGGACGTTGACGATATGTTCGCAATGCTGCCCCTTCACGAGCAGTGACTTGGCCTCGTCACGAAGAGCAGGAACGTTCTCGATGACATAGAGCAGGTCGTAGTTGCTCGGACGCTGGGCGAGGAAGAGTTTCCACGCCTCGTCACGAAATGCGGGGGCGTACTTGATGACAGAAAGTAGGTCGTCGTTGCTCGGCCCTAAATTGAGCAATTCCTTCCAAAGCGACTTTGTTGTTCCCATGCTGCACGCTGCTTTCTACCTCGACGTGAGGTATGGGAGTCCGTGCCCGCGTGAGTTCATCACGAGGAGACGACTTGCCGTGGACGACACCGTCCGGTTGAGGCAAGCGCGCTGGGCACGGCTGCATGCGCAGGGTGCTTGCCTCAAGGGTGAACCTTGCCGGTGCTGTGAAGAAGCACCGTTGACAGGTTAGCGCTTTGTTGTGGGGGCGCAAGAAAATGGCAACTTGACCGGGGCAGATTCTCTTAAGACACTAAACTTCTCGATCCTCCATTGACCAGCGCCAACCGCGAGCATTGTCCCGTGTCCAAACACAAGTTCACCCCGCAAGAGCAACATGCCGTGTACACGGTGCATGGCGAAAAGTGCTATTTGTGCGGTGCCGTGCTGACACTGAAGACGATGGAAGTTGACCATGTTATACCGGAGAGCCTACTTAATGACCCGGCACGACTTGCAACGGTGCTGACCAGCTTAGGGAGACCGCCAAGATTCGCTCTCAATTCCTTTGAAAACTGGTTACCAACGTGCAGGCCGTGCAACGGTAAGAAGCTGGCGAAAGTGTTCGAGCCCGCTCCCATTATTCTGATACTGCTCCAAGATGCTGCCGCGAAGGCTCCCAAAGCGAGAGCAGTGCATGACAAGGCGGTTCAAGACCGCGACATTCATGAAGCTATGAATGTATTGGAGAGAGCGAATGAAATCGGATTGCTCGACGAAGAGCACAAGGCGGCCATTCGACCGCTCGTGGAGTTCCACATGCTCGTGCGGGAGCCTGAATTATTAGGTCAGCCGATGCTGCTTACACCCCTGTACCGGGTATTGAGTGAGACCAATGGATTGAGGCTCGTCGAGGGACCCTTTGGGACCGGAGGAGGTCCAATTAGCCCAAGCGACGCTATGCGTTGCCCCAATTGTGGCTTTTCCGCGTGGAATGGAGCGCGCTGTGTGGTTTGCGGTGAGATGAGCGACGACTAACTGCCGGTTGATTTGTGTTCCATTTAACCGTCCTCGTAGCGCGGTGATGCAAACCATCACCTAATCGAATGGAAGCTCATTTTTGCGTGATCGAATATAAACCCTACGCGTCCCGTGGGGCCGCTGCGGTTCTTGCGAATGTACACGTCCGTCGCTCCCGCCTGGCCCGCGTCCTCGTTGTACGCATCCTCACGGTACAGCATGAGCACCACGTCGGCGTCTTGCTCGATGGAGCCGCTCCCCTTTCTTCAACCGCCAAGCGTCGATACCAAGCTCACCGGCGATAATTCGATCCATTACTTCCTGCTTGCTCATCTCAAGCGAGAACAATGCGACGTTCTTCCGCTGGAACGCGGCGACATTCCTGCCGATATCGAGCGCCAGCGATGTCTTTCCCATGCCCGGACGCGCGGCGATGATCGTGAGGCTGCCCGGCTGGAGTCCTGTGAGCATCTGATCGAGTTCGTGGAAGCCGGTGCGGACACCGAACAGGGCAGTCTTGTCTTCGGCGGCGTGTAAGCGGGCATAACGGTCGTAACTCTCGCTCCCGATGTCCGCGATGTGCTGTGGAAGGTTCAGACTCCCCCGCCGCGCGAGTGCCACGAGGTGTTGCTCCGCACGCTCCATCGCCTCGGTCGCAGTGAAGGAATCGTCACGGGACATCGCGACGATGGTGTCCCCTACTGCGGCCAGACGGCGGCGCAGCGACTTCTCCATCACGATCTCCGCGTACCGAGTCGCGTGTGACGAGGTCACGACGTTCTCCGCGAGCGTCGTCAGGAACGTGATGCCGCCTCGGGCGGTCAGTTGCTCCTCGCCGCGGAGGGCATCGGCAACGGTCACCGGATCGATGGGCAACCGAGCCTCATGCATCCGCTCGATCGCGGCGTACACCGTGCGATGCAACGGGTCGTAGAAATCGGTGGAGGCGACGACGGGTGCCACGTCGATTATTCGTTCGCCGTCGAGAAGCAACGCGCCGAGCAACGTCTGTTCGGCTTCGAGTGAGTGGGGGAGGGCCGACGGGGACGTCGCGACGTGCGTCATGTCGGATGAAACCGTACCAGTTCTCAGTGCATCGCGCCTAGTGAGTCGTCGTCGTTTGAAAAAGGCAATCGCCATCTGCTTTCCACAGACGATCATAACTCACAACGACCGTAGGGTTACGAGTAACAGCCATACAGTTATCTCCCTCTACAATCTCTGGTAGTACACGGGGACACAGAAACGGTCGTGGTGTTTGATGGTGAAGAACCATGAGGACGAACGTATGTCAGTGGGCGCTTGAAAAGGGGCCGCGCGTGGGCGCTTCAAAAGGGGCCGGGGGGATGATGGTAAATAATCGTTAAAATCGTTCTGTTTGGCAAGTCGTTTAGGACTGGGAAGTGGCACTTTCCTGGTTCGACGAAGTCGTCGTGGCCCGTTTTTTGGCGGCCGCGCCGGTGGGCGCATTGGCCCCTTTTGCCGCCTCGTTGCCGGGCGCATTGGCCCCGTTTGCTTCCGCGCTGCTGGGC
>JBBRCE010000002.1:0-187869 GCA_038205115.1 Pirellulales bacterium | reverse complement strand
TCTTGCAATCAGAAATCGCAGCTTGGTCAACCAAGACCAACGACAAACAACGCGGCGTCGACTGGCAATTCAAAATCGAAAACGCACGCCTGAAACTCAAGCGACTCTACCCGAAAATTAAGACTGGATGACGCACTAGTGTGTCGCCCCGCTGGGCATGAATGGCCACGGCCGGTTGCGCTGGAAATCGTTCGCCGCCGGAATCGTCCAATCGGTGCGAGCCCGGGATCACCTGCAGCGGGCCATTTTCGTCGGTGACCGGGTCGAGGTGAATACGCAGCGTCAACATCTCACGCAATAACGAGTCTGGCGCAATCACGTGCGCGACGCCCGCTTTGAGCGTCGGCTTGGAGAAGCGCCCCAGCGGCCGAACATGCTCAGCGACCGCGATGGTTTGATCGCGGTGCCAAGGCAACGACCACGACCGCTGCGGCGGCTTGTCGAAAAACAAACCGCGCACTAAGCCAAATTCGGGCCCGAGCACGCTAAGCAGCAATTGCTCCAACCGCGGCGTAAGCCAAGCTTGAGCGGCGGAAGGTAGCAAATCCAGCACGTTGCGGGCGGCATAGACGGTGCCATCGCTGCTGCGAAGCGCGGTGCCGGAAAGTTCTTCGCTGGCCAGCGAACGGTCAATCTCGCTGGTGAGTTGATCGACGGCCGCTTGGCTGATTGCCGCCTGCACCACGGCAAAACCTTGCTCGGAAATCTGCTGTACTTCGACTTGCATATAATCGGCGCGCCGGAGCAGGCAGGCGCGAAATCGATTAGGATCGAATTTGTCTCGCCTGTGAGTCTAACGAATCGCTGCCGGCGCGGGAACGTTGCGGCCAGTCTTAGAGTTGGACTTTGCCGTGGATTTTCGGATCGTTTTCCACCGCGGGTCGCGTGCCGGTGAGATAGGCTTTGCCCGCTTCAAGAAGATATTTGATGCCGCTGGTTCCGCTGTTATCCCAATATTCGCCCATCGTGCCGTGCACTTTGAGAAGCGTCAGCGTGGGATCATCCTTACCGCCCGGAAACCAGACTTTCCAGGTTTCGTCCCAAAGTTCGTTGATCTTTTGGCGGTCGCGTACCGTGGTGGCGGTTCCGCTCAGCGAGACGAATTTGGTCTTGGATTGCATGGCCACGTTCACGTGATTATCGTGCGCCAGTTCGTCCGTCTTCCCGGACTCGGATTGCGAACAGAACCAGAGCGTGCCATCGGCATCGACTTTGGCCAGCGCCATCGGCCGCGAGCGCAATTGCCCTGCTGGCGTCCGCGTAACCAACATGGCCACCCCAAAATCCTTGAGTAACTCGTGTAGTTCATCTTTGGGTGCGACGGTCATGGCTGGTTCCTGAGCAAAATGCGGCGAAAAAAGTTAATGCTACGGTCGAGATGAGCAAATCGCACGCCATGACACACCGTCGTCACAATCTTCGCAAATGAAATCCGCCATCGACATCGATCCGCTGGCCGGTGCTGAACGGAAAATAGTCCAGCACGATAGCGGCCACGGCGCGGGCTACGTCAGCCGGTTGACCCCAACGGCGGATGGGCATTAGGCCATCGGCAATCAGCCGATCGTATTTGTCTTGCACGCCTGCGGTCATGTCGCTAGCAATGATGCCAGGACAAATTTCGAAAACGCCAATTCGTTCGCTGGCCAAGCGATCGGCCAGCAGCCAGGTCATCATTTGCAGCGCCGCTTTGGTCATGCAGTAATCGCCGCGATCGGACGAAGCGGTGTAAGCCGAGATCGACGAAATGTTGATGATCTTACCGCTGGCGATCTTGCCGGCGGCGATCGACTCGATCATGGCTTTGGCGATGATCTGCGAAAGAAAAAACGGCCCTTTGAGATTCGTCTCAAAAACCGCATCCCAGCTTTGCTCGCTGGCCTCGAGCAAATCTTGACGGCCGGGCGACGAAATGCCGGCGTTGTTGACCAGCACGTCGATGCGGCCGAAAGTGTCGAGCGTGCGATCCAACAACATTTGCCGGTCGGCCGTGCGGGCAACGTCGCCTTGCAACGCGAGGGCGCGGCCGCCGCGGAGTTCGATCTCGGTGGCCAACTGCTCGGCCGCCGCGCGGCTGTTGACGTAGTTAATGACCACGGTATGTTGCTGCTGCGCCAATTCCAGGACAATGGCGCGGCCAATGCCACGCGCCGAGCCGGTCACCAAGGCCACGGGTAGATCAGGCATGGGACGTGAAAATTCCGAAGACGCGGAGACAAAAGCCGTAGCGCGCTATCGTAACCACGCCAGACTGCCTTGAGAAGCAGACGGCGCGCGGCTGGGCTCATTTTTGGCCATTGCCGCCGAACAGTTTGCGCAACGCGTCCCAACTCTGTTTTTGACTATTGGCCGCATTGCCTAACCGCCGCAACGCGTTGTCGCCAACGTCCGGCACGTAACCGCCCCCCAGCGCCGCGCCCAACCGGGCAAACGGCATGCGGAATAGCTCGTTGTACTGATCCTGATGCTCGGCGATGATGCCGACCGTGCAGAGGCACATTTCGTCCGTGGTCTGCTCGCCAAAATGAATGTTGCGAGGCGGATGATTGGGGTTGGACAGATTATCGGTTGAATTGTCGTAAATCGCTTCGGCCACCAACCGCGTGCCTTTGGGCAGCTTCAGCGGCTTTTCAAAACCGTAAACGTCCTGCCAATTGAAATCCCAATCTTTGATCCAAACCATCGGCTCCACGGTGCCATCCGGCAAGTGCGCTTCGACTTTCATCTCGCGACCAATTAAATGCATGTGTGGCGAAACGCCAATCGCCTGCACATCGATCGGCAACGTTTGTTCGGCCTTGACGTGGATGTTCTTGTCGCCGGCCGGGAGCGAAAAGTTGACGTTCATCAGCGCCACGCCTGTGACGATTTTGGTCACCGGCTTTTTGGTGAAGTGAATGCCGAGCGACGAAAGATCGGTTTCCGGTTTGCCGTCGGGGTGATAATGAATCTGCAACACCAGATCGGAGTGCGGCTTGATGTATTTGGCCAATCCGTCCGGCAGAAAGTACGGATTCACGCCGGGTGCCCAACCGCCTAGCCCGCCCGAGGGAATGATGCCGGGTCCGCCGAAACTCGTATAACCGGGGCCCGGTTCGGCTGCATCTTTCTTTCGCGCCGCACCGCTGCTGTCGAGATAAAAGATGGCGTGATGCACGACCTTGCGATTGCCGGGCCGAAACTCAATGGCCGAAACCGTCTTGGCTTCGTCGTTGTCGATGGGGATCACGAAGCAGCGGTAGTTGTCCTTGGAAGCGGCCGAAATTGAAAATGGCTCGGGCATTTTCAGCACCAGATCGGGTTCGCCAAGTTGCCAACCATCGGCGAACTTGGGCGCGGCGGGCAAATCCTTGGCGTCGCCTTCCAGCGCTCCTTGATCGGCCCACTGTTTCAGCGTGCTAATGTCAGCATCCGATAGCCTGCGAACATCGACAAAATGGCCAAAATTCGGCTCCGCACGCCACGGCGGCATGCGGCGGCTGCTGGTGATTTCGCTAATGAATTGGGCGCGCTTGGCGGCGTCGCGATACTCCAATAGCGAGAAGGGACCGACCTCGCCCGGCCGATGGCAGCCTGCGCAGTTCTTCCAGAGAATCGGGGCGACGTGCTTGCTGTACGTGATGTCTTCCGCTTGCGCCGCGACATTGATTGCCAGCAAGCCCACCAGCAGCAGGGCCGAAATTCCCGTTTTCATCGATCGTCCTCGCTATGCCTTGACCAGCGCCGCCGTCAGACAACGGCCCTAACAAATCATACTCTCGGCAGCCGCAAAAGTTTCGTTTGCTGACCGCCAATCGAGCGGACTTGGCGGGCGCCTTGCCGGCGATTCGAACCCAGGCCGGCAATCGCCGCGCCTGGCGACCAATTCTAAGGTCCGCGTCGGACCAGTGGCCAGCGGGTTTGCCGCGTTTTCCGCCAGTGGGGCCAGCTTTCGCGATCGAAGCAAGCAATCGTCGAGCCGAGACCGTTGCGCGAGGACGTGTTGGTTTGTTCGATGGGTTGAGTAGCCTGCCCGGTTTTTGTATCGTTGCTTGGAGCCGCAGCCCGTTATTGCGTGAGTTCGGCATCCGAGATTTCGAAGCGGATCTGCAAACCTTGCAGCAGCAGTTCTTTATCTCGCTGCAGCTTGGGGCGGCAACCGGGCACTTCTTCGCGATTGGGCTCGGCGTTGTATTGGCTGCGCAACGCATCGAGCGCGGCCAGACGCGCCGGCGACTGCGCATTTTCAATTGCCGGCGTTGCATCAATCGCTCGGCCCGCCGCACGGCCCAGCGGCGCGCGGGATGGCAACTTTTCCGCAGCGTCGCTAACGCTGGTTTGACGTGACAGCTTGGCCAGATCGATGCCCGTCCGCGCCGCGACTTTGAAAAACACGTAATCCGCTTGCTGGCTCGCAGGCAACTCCGCGAAATAGACTTCGGCCGCTTTGAACAAGGTCTCTGCTTCTGTGGCGGATTCGGGCGTTTGGCTCAGTCCCATGCTCAACGCTTGCTTGAAAGCGGTGCGGGCAGTGTCCGCCGGGTTGCGAACTAATTGCCCACGCTTGCCATAGTTGAGTGTTGCCCCATAGGCACGTTCGGCGGAGTGCGCCATAGCGGCGTCGCCTAGCGTGAGCGCCGCAAACAGGTAACTATCACCTTGACGCTCGCCGGAATTCATGCGGCGGTCGTGCAGAATGATCTTCTGTTTGAAATCAAAATTCGTGCGATCGACGTTATCGATCTGAACGATCAATTGGTCGAACAGTTTTTGCGACTGCCGAAATTCCAACTCATCCGCCGCGCCGGACGCTCGCGGCGTGGCGTCTCGAAATTGCTGAATGCCGACGCCCATTGCACGGTAATGCCGCACCATCGCCAGACCATGATCGCAATGCAGTTTTTCCACGGCGATCCACGGGTCATCGTAGGGCGTGGGATTTTGGCGAGCGAGCGTATTGAGCGAGATTTTTTCGGCCTCGAATCCTTGCTGCGCCTCGTCGACCTTCATGAGTTCCATCTTCGACCAGCCGACCGCCTGCATGTTGTAGTACGCCCACAACGTGTGGCCTGGGTTATCCAGTCGCTTGAGCGCCGCCAGCGCGTTGTCGGCCATTCTGGCGGCTTCGGAAAAATTCTTCTGATGCGAATTGGTATAGACCGCGGTGATGTCGACGTAGGCATTAAATTCGTCGGATGCGCCGCGCGAGATGCGCCGCAGATACTTTGCCGATTCGTCGTATTTGGATTGATCGTAGTAGAAATTGGCAATATCCGTCTGGCACAAGGCGCGCAACTCTCCATACAACCGCGCGTCGAGCTCGTTGGCTTCCGCGTTTTTTGCCGACGACTCTTTGATCAGTCGCTGCTGCTCTTTGGTGTATTTCTCTTCCGCGAGCGAATAAATCTCGGCGACTCGATCGTACACAACCGTCGGGTTGGCATTGCCGGCGGTCAGCGCGCCGGTGACGGTTTCCATCTTGTCTTTGATCAGTTGATTCAAAATCAACGCCAGATAATGACAATCGGTGGCGGGCAGCAGTTCGACCGGATCGGGCTGATTCTCCGCTCGCTGATCAAACAGTTGCGACCAATTCTTCAATCGGCAACCGCGGGCCAACTGCTGGCAGACTTCTTTCAGCGCCTTGGTGTGCGGCTCGAACTCGTTGGCGGTTGCAAGCTGCAGCTCTTTCAACGCCGGATCGGCCAATTTACTGGCACGATCGTCGCACAGGTTTTGCAACTCTTGCCGGAATAAGACGTATTTGTTGTCGGCCGACAATTCCACCATTCGGTTCAACCGCTCGCGCAACAGACTTCCGTCCTGACCGAACTCGGACTGCGCCAATTGCTCGAAGTTTTTGTCGGAGGTGTCGGCCGGCAAACGCCTCAAACCTCGCGCCAGTTCCAACCGCAGTTGCGGATGATACCAGGGCATTTGCTCGAACCACCACTGATCCGAAAAACTGGCCATCGCCGGCAACGAAGTTTGCAACTGCGAAATATCCACGCCTTTGACCGCCGGCGGATGGATCGCCTAACTGGCCAACAGCACCGCCATAACTGCCAAAATTGAAACGGCGGCCGCGATCAGCGGCCAACGGCGGCGTGCCTGCGGTGCCGTTGGATTGCCCGCGCCGCTGAGTTTGTTACCGCTGCCAGACTGCGGTCGCGAAGATTTCGAACCCACGGACCGCGGCGATTTGCCCGGGCGAACATGGTCGATCAATGCGCGCAAATCTTGCCCTGCGCAGTACGGCTCGAGTGCTTCGGCCACATCGATCGGCAGTGGAAATCGCTGTTCGGGCTGTTTGGCCAGCATTCGATTAACGATCTGCGCAAGCGCCGCGGGCACTTCGGGCCGCACTTGGCGAATGTTCGGAATGGGCTCCGACAAATGCGCTTTGAGTTTCGACAGCTTGCTTTTGTAGGTCGGCGCCGGATAAGGCGTGTGGCCGGCCAGCAAGAAAAACAGCGTGCAACCCAGGCTGTAGATATCCGCTTCGATCGAGACATTGGCCGCGTCGCCCGCCTGCTCGGGCGCCATGTAGTCGGGCGTGCCAAAACCGCAACCCGATCCGGTCAGGCCAGTGCTGTCTTCATCGTCGGAACGACGCAACTTCGCCAAACCGAAGTCCAAAACTTTGATGATGCCATGTCGATTGAGCATCAAGTTCTGCGGTTTGATGTCGCGATGGATCAAGCCGTTGTCTTTGGCATGCTGCAAGCCGCACGCGGCCTGACGAATCATCTCGCACGCATCCGCAATCGCAACCGGCGTTTTGGGATTGGCAAATTGATAGAGATCGCAACCGTCCACCAATTCCATGGCCAGATAAAACACGCCGTCGGCTTGCCCGGCGGTGTAAGCGCCAATCACGTTTTCGTGCCCTTCCAGCACGCCGATTGCCTGCATTTCCCGCTGGAAGCGATCGGACCGCGACTTGCGATCGTCGAACTGGGCCTGCAATCGCTTGAGCGCCACGAGACGGTTCAGATTCACATTCAGCGCGCGATTCACGGTGCCCATGCCGCCTTCGCCCAGCCGCGCTCCGAGAAAGAACTCGGCGATCCGGCGACTAGCAAACTCGTTGCGGATGGAGTCCGAAAAGTCCGGAAAACGCCGCAGGTAGTCTTTGGCATCGGGTAATGATTTGCGGTCGATTAGGGCATCGAGCTCCACGCCCAGCAGCGTCCGGAAGGCGCCGCAGCGCAACTCCGCCGGTACTTCAGTCAGACTGTCTTCCAGCAGCGGCTGACTGCCAGGCAGCTTCCACAGCGCCTCGAATTGCTCACACCAGCGCGCGAGCAATTCTTCGTCGGGCGGAAGCTGCGCAACGTGCGCGTGGCCATCTTGTAGTTGGTCCGTGGTGGCGTCGAGGTCTTGAGAAGCAACGCCTTCCAGCACGGTATGTGGCGAATTCTGATCGTGACGCGGTTCTTGCGGCTTGCTCTCGGTCGGACCGGCGGTGGCGTGGGTTTGCGTGCCGGTTTGCCCGAGCAACTGCGAGCCGCGCTGATTACGGTCGTCCGGATTTTCCATCGTACACCCATTCAGTCCATGACTTGCATACACATTGTTCGACGCAACTTGCCAATGAGCCGGACCCACGCTCGAATAAAACTCCCACCGACGCGCAAACTCGGTGGCCAACGTTTTGGATCGCGACCGCCCAATTCTAACCGGCCGCTAAATGATCCAAAACACAATTCAGAAAAAAACAGCCAGGCAGCCTGTCCTCGACCGCTGCCAAGAGTACGCGATCCGCTCGATCGTTACGGTTGCATCGGGGGCCGAAGGCATCCGGCGTCCGCGCAAATTCGCTCAGGTCTTTTTTCCACCCACGGCAAACAACTGGGACTCCGTGCGTAGATATAAAATCCCGCCCGCCACGGCCGGAGTGGCGCGTGTCTGTTCGCCTAGGGAAACCTTGCCGAGTTGTTTGAATTCGTTGCCGGCGGCCAGCACGATCACGTCGCCCTCGGTTGAAATGCCATACAGTCGCTCGCCAATGCGGATGGGCGACGCCGAAAAATTACCGCCAATCCGCTTGGTCCAAATCACTTTGCCATGATCGGCCGCGTCGATGCAACTGACAATGCCTTTGTCCGTCCAAAGAAATACCAGATTGCCTTTGGCCACCAGCGATGGCACATACGGTGAAATGCCGCGATCGATTTTGAATGCCACTTCGGGCTTAACGGTTTTTGTGCCAGGCTTAATGGCAATCACGTAATTGTCTCCGCCGCCTTCGCCACAGGTGCCTAGGATCAAGTCGCCCACCAGAATTGGCGAACCGACCGGCCGCTTGGCGAAGGCGTTGGGCAATTCCCAATTGGTTTTTCCGGTGGCGGGATCGATGGCGGTGATGCCTTGCCCCCAACTGTGCACAATCAATTCTTTGGACTTGTCCGCCAGCTCGCGGATGCAGGGAGTTGCGTAAGACGTATTTTGGTCGCCAGCGGCCTTGCGGCGTTTCTCGCGCCAGCGGACGTCGCCCGATCGCTTATCGACTCCGACGAGAAAACTTTCGCCTTCTTGATCGTCGGTGATCACGACCAGATCATCCACAATCACGGGCGAAGTGCCGAAACCATGCTGGCTGGTGAACGTGCCCAGATCGACCTTCCACACGTCTTCGCCTTTATGATTCAGCGCGCGCAGCACGTAATGATCCGTCGTTGCCCAAGCGACATAAACGTGGTCGGCATCGACGGCGGGCGTGCTCGATGCGTAACTGTTCTGCTTGTGGATTTTGTGCGTGTGATCTGGGAAATCGCGTTTCCAAATCTGCTTGCCCGATGCGGCATTCAGGCAGATCACATACCGCGTGCCGGACGAAGGTTCGGCGCTGGTTACAAATAATTGATCGCCCCAGATCACGGGCGAAGAATGACCAATTCCGGGCAGCTTGGCCTTCCAACGGTAATCGGCATCGGTCCAAGTGCTGGGAATCGAGGAATCTTCCGATTGCCCGGCGCCATTGGGCCCGCGGAAGCGCGTCCATTCTTGCCCATGGGCTGCAGTGCCAGCCGCAGCGCAAATCGCAATCAGTAACGCTGCAAAACGCAATGCGTGGCGCGAGCAGAACATGGGCAAGGAACTCCAGCAGGCGGGGCGATGGCGAGAATCGGAGCAACCCGCTCATCGTAATGCAACGAACTGCCGCTGGGAAGCTTTTTATCCTACGCGCCACGAAGATCAGCCGAACCACGCCGCATGCGACCGGAGGAGAGCTTTCGCCGTGCAGAGCGTTTGCTATTTGCCACAGTAGTCGATGGTGCGGGCGATTTCCGATTTGAGATCCGAACGCCGCACGATGCGGTCGATGAATCCATGCTCCAGCAGAAACTCGCTGGTCTGAAAACCCTTGGGCAGCTTTTGCCCAATGGTGGCGGCAATCGTCCGCGGGCCAGCAAAACCGATCAGCGCTTTGGGTTCGGCAAACACCACGTCGCCCAGCGCGGCAAAGCTGGCCGCCACGCCACCCATCGTCGGATTGGTGAGCACGGAAATAAACAGTCCGCCGGCGCGATCGTAACGCGCCAGCGCCGCGGAAACCTTGGCCATTTGCATCAACGACAGAATGCCTTCGTGCATTCGGGCGCCGCCGCCCGAACCGCTGATGATGATCAGCGCCAGGTTTTGCTCAGTGGCCCGCTCGACGCAGCGGCAGAGTTTCTCGCCCACCACCGAACCCATGCTGCCCATGATGAATGCCGAATCGGTGACGGCAAACGCCACGCGACGTGCGCGGATCATGCCGCAACCCGTCATGGCCGCATCGCGCAATCCGGTACGTTTTTGTTCTGACTTGAGCCGCTCGGAATAAGCTTTTTTGTCGGCGAATTTCAGCGGATCGGTCGGCACGAGCTCGGCGTCCCACTCTTCGAACGTGCCTTCGTCCAACACCTGCGAAATGCGTTGCGTGGCGGAGACGTAAAAGTGGTGGTCGCACTCGGGGCAAACATTGAGGCGTTTTTCCGCCTCTTTAGTGTAGATCATGCCCGCGCAGCCAGGGCACGACTGCCAAAGACCCGCCGGAACGCCACCCTTTTTAGGCTTGGCGATGGTCGTGGGCTTGGCGATCGTCACCGGCGTGGTGACGATTGGTTCGAGATTTCCGGTGGCCATAGCGGTTGGTTCCAGCGTGGATCGCGGCGATCGCTGCCGCGGCTTGCCCTCTTGGTCGGTCATCAGTCAGATATATCAAATCACGTGTACGAAAATCCCGTCGCGCGCGAGGCGGACAGGCGAATAGCCAGTATCAATTCGTCAGTATCAATTTCCGTCGTTCGTCCAGCGGATCTAGGCCAATCGTCCGGGTTGCCCGCTAGGCCGCCGGTCTGCGCCCCGGGTACGGAGCTTCCGGACCGAATTGTAACACTTCCCACTTGCCGCTTTCACTACCAGTTTGCCATACATCGGCCAGATTTTCGTGCGTAATGCGGCTTTTCAGCAAACTTGCTAGCGGCTCCGGCACCACCACGGCAAACGCACCAAACCGATGCCGACTGACAAAACGACTCAGCGCCGCGTCCACGCGCAACGTCGCCTCGGCCACCATTTCGCCTTCCGGAGGGCAAACTGTTTCGGGATGCTCCTGCCATTGGCGAAACACCTTAGGCTGCCGCAACTGAATTTCGCGAACGCACATTCCTTGCCACAATCCGTGATCCAGATTGCGTAGCCGATCGATCCGCTTGACGCGCAGTCGTATGGCGTGGGCCAGCAGTTCGCCCGTTTCCATGGCCGCCTGGCAAGGCGCGGCGTAAACGGCCTGAATAGGTTTACCTCGTAAAGCCTCCAACGCGGCCAGCGCTTCCTGCCGTCCCTGGGGCGAAAGCGGAATATCAAGCGTGCCTTGAATGCGGCCTTGTAAGTCGAAATCGGTTGAACCAGGACGTATTAATACGACTTGGACCATAAAAGGGTGTGGCTACTCCATAGGGCCGGTCGACGTCGCGCCAGCGTGGGCCAGCGCCGTCAGACCTTGTAATTGTCGCGAATAATCGCTCTGGTTGAATATGGCCGAACCGACCACAAAGAGCTGCGCGCCCGCTTGGGCGCACGCGGCAATCGTTTTTGGGTTCACTCCCCCATCTACCTCAAGCAGCGTCTCCGGTGCAGTAAGCTGCCGCAACTGCCGGAGCTTATCGAGCGCTCGCACATCAAAAACCTGCGAGCCAAAGCCCGGATTTACACTCATCACCAATACCAAATCGCAATGCGAAAGGTGCGGCTGAATCGCGCTCAGCGGCGTCGGCGGGTTGAGTGCTAGCCCGGCCGACATCCCCAGCGAGCGAATTTCATCCAACACGGGCAAAGCATCCGGCACCGCCTCAATGTGAATCGTGCAGCCGTCAGCACCGGCGTCGCGAAATTGCCTCAAATAATTCTGCGGATTGCTGATCATCAAATGCACGTCCACCGGCAAACGCGTTGCCTTGCGAACGGCAGCAATGATCGGCATGCCATATGTGATGTTTTGAACAAATTGTCCGTCCATCACATCCAGATGCAAAGCCTGAGCCCCCGCCGCCTCCAATTTGGCAACCTCATCCGCCAATCGGCCAAAATCGCACATCAACATCGATGGCAAAATTACCGGCGCGGAACCGCGCAGCGAGGTTACGCGCAGTGCGGACGCACAACAGTCACCAAGCTGGTCAACCACAATCGCGGTCGCTTAATGGGAGATCATCCTGCAAGTCGGAATCTCAAAATCGGCCGAATGATCGATATCCGCAGGCGATGCCCAGCGGTGATGGTCGGCGTTTAACTGCAGGAGGGCGAATGCAAAATCGCAAGGTGGGGGAAGCTGTTCAGACGCCGCGTCCCAAGGCGTAGCTGCCATTTTAGCAGTTTCCCGACGTTTTCCATGCGCGGTTTTCAAAGTCGCGCCGTAAGACGTTGGCGGGATTGGGATTGCGGTTTACCGCATACGGGTCAAATTGGTCGATTTTCGGCGACATTTTTCTGCTAGCAAGCGCGAACTTCGTCCAGGCGGAGATTGAGAATTCGTCGACGAGAATTGAAAATTGCAAATTGAAGGCAGTGTTCGTATCCTGAATTTTTCAGTTTTCATTCTGCATTTTCAAACTCTCAATCGACTTCCGGCACAAACGGGAATCGGCATCAAACCGCCCCGGCTGGCAGCGTCGCCATCGAAGGGCGCGTAGTCGGCGGAAAGCAACAGGACGCAGTCGCGTCGCCAAACTCCTAGTTGATCGCCAACTGCCTGCTATAATCCAGCCGGCAACCAGCCAGACGTCGCAAACCTTCTGCAACCATTGGCCCCTGCTATGGACGATTACGATCCGCTGTACCTGAAAGGCATCGAGCACTTCAATGCTTGCGACTTTTTCGAGAGCCACGAAGTATGGGAAGAACTGTGGACCGAATATCGCGGTCCGTCGCGGAAATTCTACCAGGGGCTGATTCAGGCCGCGGTGGGTCTCTACCATTTTGGCAACGGTAACATTCGCGGGGCCAAAAAACTGTATGTCAGTAGTCGCGCCTATCTGCAGCCGTTCCGGCCGGTCCACCTCGGTTTAAATCTCGACAAGTTCTTCACCGAGTACGAACGTTGTTTTGTGCCGGTTGTCGAGGCAACCGACGAATTTCCAAATTTAGAAATCGATCCCGAGTTGATTCCCGAGATCCATCTCGACCCGCCTCCTGCGGAATCTGTCCCCTGAGCATGGGCCGCTCGGAGCAACGGCCCAATCAGCCGAAGACTGGTTTTTTTGGCGGCTTTGCCCAGCGTGGCAGGACCGAAATTTTTCTCGACAGGTGTTGGCATGAGCGGCAAGGACTTCTCGTTTTCGCTTGAGAATTTCGATGGCCACGTGCGGATCTTCCCGCTGCCAAACTTGGTGGTGTTTCCGCACGTGATGCAACCGCTGCGGGTATTCGAACCGCGCTACCGCGATTTGCTGGCGGATGCTTTGGTCAGCGACAGCCTGATTTCCATGGGCCTGCTGGAGACGGGCTGGCAATCCGACTACGAAGGCCGGCCAGCGCTGCACCGCGTGGTCTGCGTCTGCCGGATTGCCACGCACCGCGAACTGGAAAGCGGCGAATCGAACATCTTGCTGATTGGCGTCAGTCGCGCGCGCATTGTCCGCGAACTGGCGCCGGATAAATCGTATCGCGAAGCCTACGTCGAACTGCTGCCAGATTTCTACACGCCTGGCGCTGAAGGCCAGCGAGCCGTGATGCAATCGCAACTGCTCGCCAAGTTCAAGACAATCTTGCCGAACATTCCGGACGCGCAAGAACAACTCGACGAACTCCTCGGCAGCGAGATCCCGCTGGGAGTGCTGACGGACATCGTCGCCTACACCTTGGATTTGACGCTGGAAATCAAACAGCAGTTGCTGGGCGAGGCCAACGTCGACGCCCGAGCTGAACTTCTGATAAAACATCTGGCGGCGACAACCAGCGCGGACGAGCGGCCCTTTCCGCCGGAATTCAGCGCCAATTGACGCGCTGCGACCGAACGGCACCGCCCGCTATCTGCCATTCTGACAGTCGGCCGAATCGCCCGTTGGGCGGCGAATTCTCGTAACTTGTTGTCGCGGTTTCTCTAACGACGCAACATTTCGTTCGGCATGGCGCTTGCTTCATTGTCTTGCATCACCGGCAGCCCCCGTGACTTCGTCACTCAGGAGTTGCCAGCGTGCTAATTCTGATGCGAGTCGATTCGTAGTACTTTATCAAAGGGAGAAATTGCCATGATGCGTCGAGGAGCCAACCACCCGGTCTATCAGTTGCGCGATGAGATGGATCGCTTGTTCAACGGATTTTTTCCGAGCGCGGCGCGGGCGGCAAATGCGGTCAGCGGTCGCTCGTTTCCGGCCATGAATGTTTGGGAACATGGCGATCAATTATTCGTCGAAGCAGAAGTGCCTGGTTTGACCGGCCAACAGATTGAAATCTCGGTTGTCGGCAATTCGTTGACCATTCAAGGCAATCCGCCTGCGGTCGAAGCAGCATCGGCGGCGGGCGCGGCGGTCGAAACGTTTCATCGTCGCGAGCGCGCGGTCGGCGGTTTTACTCGCAGCATTGCTTTGCCGGTTGAAATCGATGCCGAACAGGTTTCTGCCAAGCTCGAAAACGGCGTGCTCCTGATCACCTTGCCCAAGGCGGAGAAAGCCAAGCCCCGCAAGGTGCAAGTCAACGTCACCTAAAGGCGGCCGACAATTATTTCAATAGTTTTTCATTTTATGATAGAGAGAGGTGCTGCCATGCGTCCGTGTCGTTCAACACCAGAAGCCGCTCCAGATGCCACCAAGCGATCGGGCGGCCAATATTACCGGCCCAGTGTCGATATTGTCGAGCGAACCGACGAACTCACGCTGCTTGCCGAGATGCCAGGCGTTAAGCCGGGCGAGATCGACATCGATTTCAAAGACGGTCTGCTGAGCATCACCGGTCGCGTCGAACAGCGGCAGGGCGAGGATACGCATTACCTGTTGCAAGAGTTTGGCGTGGGCGACTATTACCGCACGTTTCAAATCAGCGAGCACATCGATACGGGGCGGATCACGGCCGAATTCCACAATGGCGTGCTGATGCTGCACCTGCCCAAAGTCGAGACGCTCAAACCGCGCAAAATCGCAGTGCAGGTCGGCTAAAAAGGCACGTTTTTATCCAAATCCAAACCTCCGCGGCGTGATCGGCTTACCGCAAAAAAGCTCTTCACGACCGCGGTTTTTCGTTGAAAAAAGCCTTTGAAAACTGGCGAATCGGCGCGGTCATGCGTGCTCCCGACCTTCTAGCGGCGAGCAAACTGGGTTAAAATCGGCGAAGCCGCCATACACACTTTCGCCCGCACCTTTTAGCCCCACTGCCAACATGCCTTGGATTGCCGAACGCGCGAAGAACATCGATTGGAATCGCCTGGAAGAATTGATGGAGCAAACCGTGGCCGAGTGCCGCCGGCGATTGGGCGCAAATCCCAAGCGCGTGCTGCTCCTGCCGCCGGACATCACTCGCGCGCACTCCGGCGTGGGCCGCATGACTGAGATGCTCTACGACCGTCTCTCTGGCGAAGCCGACGTGCATTTGATTCCGACGCTCGGCCAGCACATTCCGCACACGCCTGAGCAAAACGCCCAGATGTTCGGCAAGATTCCCAACGAGCGCATTCACGGTCACGATTGGCGAGATGGCTGCGTGCAGGTGGGCGAAGTGCCCGCCGACGTGGTCAGAGAGTCGTGCGGCGGCGTGGCCGATTGGGCGCTGCCCATCTGGCTCAATCGCAGCCTGATGACCGAACCGTGGGATTGGATCATCAACATTGGGCATGTGGTTCCGCACGAAGTGCTGGGCTTTGCCAATCATAACAAGAATTACTTCATCGGTCTGGCCGGCAAAGATTTGATCTGCACTTCGCACATGATGGCCGCCAGTTGCGGCATCGAAAACAACCTTGGCAATCTGATCACGCCGGTCCGCGCCTGCTTCAACTGGGCCGAAGACAAATACCTCGGTCACTTGCCAGATGTTTACGTGCAAGTCGTGCTCGCGCGCGACGAGCACGACCAACTCGTACACACCGGCGTGTATGTGGGCGACGATCTGGAAACCTACCTGGCCGCGGCCCGCCAATCGCGAGAAGAAAACATCACCGTGTTCGACGAGCCGGTTGACAAGATCGTCTGCGTGATGCAGGGCGATGAGTTTTTCAGCACCTGGGTGGCCAACAAGGCCGTCTATCGTACGCGGATGGCGCTGGCCGACGGCGGCGAACTGATCATTATTGCGCCTGGCTTAAAACGCTTTGGCGAACAGAACGATGTCGACGCATTGATTCGCAAATATGGCTACTGCGGCACGCCTGCGGTGATGCGCGACTACCGTGCCAATGCCGACATGCAAGATTTGGCTCACGCTACGGCGCATCTAATTCACGGCTCGTCCGAAGGCCGCTTCACCATCACTTACGCGCCGGGACATCTCGGTCCGGAAGACTTGGCCCAAGTCAAATTCCAATATGCCGACATCGGCGAAACGATCAAGCGTTTTGCGCCAGAGGGCCGCAGCGAGGGCTGGAACACCACCGCATCCGGCGAACGCTTTTTCTTCATCCCCACGCCTTCGGCCGGCCTGTGGGCGACGCGCAAAAAACTGTTCGAGCGCGCCAGCGGTTTCGAAGGCGATTTGTAGAAAATCGTCTGTACAAGTATGCGGGCTTTTCCTGTTTAGCGAATCGCTGGCGTCTCCGAACGGTTGGCGCGTATGTTTAAACGTACATGAATACTCACATTGTCGCGCGCCGCTTTCAGTTCAGCTTAGTTACGCTGCTCATCGCCGTGGCCTGCGTTGCAGTTTGCGTGCAGGTTGCCGTCACCAGCGATTGGTTGGCCGGCGCAGGATTGTTTTTGGCGTTGCTCTTGGGGTATGGCAGCCGCGTGTTGGGGCGGTCGCTCGCGCAGCAAGCAGTTAGCAAGCAGTTAGCAAGCAGTTAGCAAGCAGTTAGCAAGCAGTTAGCAAGCAGTTAGCAAGCTCGTGCTGCTGGCTGCGGCAACGCTGGCTTGGTTTTCCGTCATCGATTGCTCGCGGTGGCAGCAATCTTGCCGCGACTGTTCGCATCATATTGTTTTTTTAGAATACCGAATTGCCGGCATCCCGATTTGACGGCGTATCAACACCGAGCATTTGCATAATCGCGATCGACTACTGCGCGATCTAGGCGAGTTGTGCGACCACCCGCGTACCACACAACTTTACTTGGTGCGTTTTTGGGGACTCATGATTGCCGCCCGACCCAAAAGCGGTGGCACATGCTGTCTCAGCGAGAGCCCCTACACGGACCAAATCAGTCGCCGCGTACGTCAGTTCGCGCGTGAGCAACCGGCAGCAGCCAAGCTCGAGGCGGCTCGAATCGGAGATCGCGATTCCAGACAATCCTATAGGGACGCCGAGACGTTCATCCAAACGTTCCGCGCGGAGTAACGCGCGGTGGCTCAGACGTCCACCGTGTCGAACGCCTTGAACCGACTCACAGCCAGACCTGCCAAAAAAAGCTGCGGCTACTCGTCCATCGCCACGTCCAGCTTCGGATTCGATTTTTTCAACCCCTCGACTCCCGTTGCTGTGACTTGCGTGCCAAACAGCGACAGCGTCCGCAGCGCCGGCAGTTCCGCTAACAAATTCAAACCGGCATCCGTAATGGCGAGGTTGTCGAGAATGAGTTTTTCCAGATGCGGCAGGCCCTTCAGTTTCACTAAGCCCGCGTCGCTGATTTTCGTCTGGCTGAGCGTCAGCTCTTTCAGACCATCGAGTCCCTTCAGTCGGTCGAGACCGGCATTGGTGATGCCGGTCCGCTTCAGTTTGAGCACGGTCAGCTCGATGAGGCCATCCAGCGAATCCAGGTCGAGATCGCCGACGGTGGCGTTGGTTAAATCGATCTCGATGATCGGTCGGTTGCTGAGGTGCTCGTCGATTTTGACAATGCCGCCCCGCAAGCGAAAAAACTTGGCCGCTGCCTCCATTTCCTCCGGTGTGGCACGCGCGCGCTGTTCTGGCGCGGGTTTGGACACCGGCACGGGCCCGCCGATGAACTTATCGGTTTTCGAGCCGCAACCGCCGCTGCCAAACATCATCAGCACGCAGCCAACACAGATTCCACGCATCATGATTTGCTCCTGGTTAGGCAATGCCGCGCTTGCCGCGACAATCACAGGCGGACTGGCAACTTCAGCTCTACTTTAATCCATGGCAATCGCGCTTCGCAACTCGGCCGCGCGCTTGATTTCGAGGCAATGCGTGCCGGTGGCGTTCAATCTGGACTCGCAATCCTGGCCCCTGCCGACCATAATTGAGCTTCAACACAACCCACGGATTCCGGAAGCACCTTCGATGGCCACCAGCACGGAAATTGCCGCTCGCAAACTGTTTTTGGAACTCCAGCCGGGCGATCGGCTCAAAGTCAATCACCAGATCACCGTCGGCAACAAGCAGTGGAACGCCGTGACCGAAGGCGAAGTGGTCCGCACCGAGCGCCGCCGCCACGGCCTGCACTTTCGCCGCAATCCGGACGACAAAGTCTACAGCGATCTGATCGTGCTGCGTCGCCCCAGCGGTGAACTGACCACCGTCACGGTCGATGAATACACGGAGCTTGCCAAGCTGTGAATGAGCCGGGGCTGCATCCGCTGTTTGCCCAACATCAACGCTCGTTCGAAGCCAATCGGTTCGTTTATCCGGTGCTTAGCCGTCGCTCGGCAGGGCTTTCGATTGGCGTGAATCTGAATCCGGACAAGGTTTGCAATTTCGATTGCATCTATTGCCAGGTCGATCGCACGCGGCAAAGCGAAACCACGTTTGTCGAAACGCCCGCCTTGCTGGCCGAGTTGAACGCCATGCTGCAATGCGCAGCCACCGGCGAAATCTGGCAGACGCCAAAGTTTTTGCAAACGCCACCCGAACTACGGCGATTGAATGACATCGCCTTTTCTGGCGACGGCGAGCCCACGACCTTTCGAAATTTCGATCAACTCATCGAACAGTGCGCGGCCATCAAGCGACGCCACGGCCTCGGCAGCGTGAAGTTGATTTTGATTACAAACGCCAGCATGTTCCATCGCCCGCACGTGCAACGTGGGCTACAAATTCTGGATGCCAACCAGGGCGAAATTTGGGCCAAGCTGGAAGCCGGCACCGAAGAGTACTTTCAGCTCGTGGATCGCACGCCCATTCATTTGCGGCAGATCGTCGAAAACATCACGGCGGCCGCGCGGCTGCGGCCGCTGGTGATTCAATCGCTGTTCATGCGGGTCAACGGACAGTCGCCGCCGCCCGCCGAATTGCTCGCGTTTTGCGACCGGCTGAACGAAATCGTCGGTCAGGGCGGGGCGATCAAGCTCGTGCAAATCTACACCGTGGCCCGCACGCCGGCCGAAAGTTACGTGACACCGCTCAGCCACGCCGAAGTCGACTCGCTGGTGCAATTGGTCCAGCAGCGCACCGGACTGACGACCACCGGATATTACGGCGCGGCCGGTTAGCGCGTCGCGTTCGCGCGGATGCTCGGCAACATCTGTGGCGATCGTGAATTGTCCGTGGCAAACTGCTCGGCTGGGCTACGATCTTTCGCCGCTGCCCGGTTTGCCTTAAAATCGTGGCACGCATTGGCTGATCGACTTATCGAGCAAAGGCACACACTTGGCACACGCGGACAAAATTCACATCATCGGTATTGGCGACGACGGCGTCGACGGTCTGACCACGCAAGCCCGCAAACTGATTGCCGAAGCCAATCTGCTGGTTGGCGCGGAGAGTACGCTGGCACTGGTGGAACCGTCGCCGGCCAAACGGCTGCCGGTCGGCGTGAATCTCGATCAGGCCGTGAAAGACATTTCCGCCGCGGCCGGGCAAGCCATCGTCGTGCTGGCGTCCGGCGACCCGCTGTTTTACGGCATCGCCCGCTATCTCTGCGACAAGCTCGGCAAAGAGCGGTTCGAGGTAGTGCCTCACGTCAGCAGTATGCAGTTGGCATTTGCTCGCGTTAAAGAAAGTTGGGAAGAAGCATATCTCACCAACCTCACCAATCACAGCTTGGACAGTGTGGCCGAAAAGATTCGCATTCACGACACGATCGGCCTGTTTACCAGCGAAGCCTGCCCACCATCGGCTGTGGCGCGGGCGCTGTTGACGCGGCGGATCGATAATTTTTCGGCCTACGTCTGCGAAAACCTGGGTTCGCCGGACGAACGCGTGACGCAAGGCAGCTTGGCCGAAGTGGCCGAACAAGAATTCGCACCCCTGAATGTGATGATCTTGGTTCGCAAGCCCGAAATGCCGGACCGGCCGACCGACGCCGTGGGCCACCGGCTGTTTGGCAATCCGGACGAAATGTTTCGCCAGACGCGGCCCAAGCAAGGCTTACTCACGCCACACGAAGTGCGTTCGATGGCGCTTGCGCAGATGGATCTCGGACCCAGCAGCACGGTTTGGGATATCGGCGCCGGCAGCGGTTCCGTGGCCGTCGAAGCAGCGCAAATTGCCCACGCTGGCACCACTTATGCCATCGAGATGGATCAGGGCGATCATCTGCTGATCAAAGCTAACGCCGAGCGGTTTGGCGTCAAGAATTTGGAAGCCATTTTGGGCCGCGCGCCCGACGCTTGGGCCAACCTGCCTGATCCGGACAGCATCTTTGTCGGCGGCAGCGGGCGCGAAGTCAATCGGTTGGTCGAACTGGCTTATCACCGCTTGCGCGGCGGCGGGCGGTTGGTGGCCAATGTCGGCAGTATCGAAAATCTCTCGGCCGTTCATGCCACGCTGCAGCAGCAGGGTTCGGACGTGCGCGTCTGGATGGTCAACGTGGCCCGTGGAACCTACCAGTTGGAGCGCGTACGGTTCGAAGCTTTGAATCCAACTTTCTTGTTAGCCGTTGTGAAGCCCGCTTAGTTTACTCGTCCCATCGGTACTCAGATCATGCCAACGCCCGTTGCCACCGAACCGACGCAGCTCGATTGCATTGCCGTTGGCGCGCACCCGGACGATGTGGAAATTGCCTGCGGCGGCACGCTCGCCAAGTTGGCTAAGCAGGGCTATAAGGTGGGCATTGTCGATTTGACCGATGGCGAGCCCACGCCCTGCTCGCCAGGTCCGGAAGTGCGCCTGGCTGAAGCGCGCAGGGCGGCTGAAAAGCTCGGCGTGGCGGTGAGAATCAATCTCGACTTGCCCAACCGTCGTTTGTTCGACACCTTCGAAGCCCGCGTGGCGCTGGCCAAAGTGTTTCGACGTTATCGCCCCAAATTGGTGATTGGCTTCGGCGAAAAAACGCCGCTGGCTTCACCCGACCATTATCAAGCGATGCAAATCACGGATGCCGGAATTTTTTATTCGCGGCTCACCAAATGGGACGACCAATTCGATCATCTGCCCGTTCACAGCGTTCCGGCATACCTCTACTACACGCTGGCGTTTGGATCGCTGGGCGTTCCGCCCGGCGTGGGACATCTGGTGGTGGACATTTCAGATACGCTGGAAAGTAAGATCGCGGCCATCCGCTGTTACGAGACGCAATTTCCCGCCGCGAAGGCTTATATCTTTGATCGCGTCCGCGCTTTTGCATTGCAGCAAGGACAAGCCGCGGGCTACGACGCCGGCGAGTTGTTTGCCAGTCCTCGCGCTCTTGGCACGCGCGATCTGATGCACTTTCTGTTCGGCGCCACGCTCCACGAAGCGCCGCCGCCAGAAGGGGCTCGCTAGCGGCTTGCCGCCTCTCGCTTTTTTAAAATCCCGAGCAGACTCGGTCACGGCATCATATTTGTTACACCGCAAGAATACTGTTTGCCTCGGATTGCCTAGGTGCGTACAGTTGCTTGCGTCCGTGGCGGCAAATCTCACAAAAACCAACACATCTTATATGAATAACCTGACTGGCGGCAGCTTGCGCTCGCGCACCGGCGTGCCCGGCTTAGACGACGTGCTGCATGGCGGACTGATCGCCCATCGGCTTTATCTGGTTGATGGCAATCCAGGCGCTGGCAAGACGACGCTCGCGCTCCAGTTTTTAATGGAAGGCGCGAGGGCGGGCGAAAAATGTCTGTACATCACGCTCTCGGAAACCAAGGAAGAATTGACCGCCAGTGCGCGCTCGCATGGTTGGTCGCTGGATGGCATCGAGATTGTTGAGTTGATCGATCAAGATCGCGACCTCGACAGCGACGCTCAGCTCACGATGTATCATCCGTCGGAAGTTGAATTGAGCGAAACCACCCAGCGCGTGCTGACGACGGTGCAGCGGATCAATCCCAGTCGCCTGGTGTTCGATTCGCTTTCCGAAATGCGTTTGCTGGCGCAGAACTCGCTGCGCTATCGTCGGCAGATTCTCGCTTTGAAGCAGTTCTTCGTTGGTCGCAACTGCACAGTCATGCTGCTCGACGATCGCACGGCCGAAGGCTCCGATTTGCAGTTGCAGAGCATTGCGCATGGCGTCGTATCGCTGGAGCAATTGGCGCCGCTTTACGGTGCGGAACGACGGCGGTTGAGAGTTATGAAATTCCGCGGCACAGCCTATCGTGGTGGCTATCACGATTTTTCGATCGAGACCGGCGGGCTGATCATCTACCCGCGATTGGTCGCCAGCGAACATGGCAAGGAATATGACTTTTCGCGGATCGAGAGTGGCGTGACCGCGCTGGATTCGCTGTTAGGCGGCGGGCCGGATCGAGGCACCAGCACGCTGCTCATGGGACCGGCCGGTTGCGGCAAATCGACGATTGCCGTGCAGTATGCGGTGGCGGCGGCCGCGCGAGGCGATCACGCCGTGATTTTTGCCTTCGACGAATGCGTCGCCACGCTCCGAGTACGCACGGCGTCGCTGGGCATCCACTTGAACGAAGGCGAGGGTGCCAAGCAAATTCGCATTCACCAAATGGACCCGGCGGAAGTTTCACCAGGCGAGTTTGCCCATCGAGTGCGTCTATCGGTCGAGGTGGACCATGCTCGCGTCATTGTCATCGACAGCCTTAACGGCTACATGAACGCCATGCCGGAAGAGCGTTTTCTGACCGCCCAGTTGCACGAGTTGCTCACTTACCTCGGTCGTCAAGGCGTGACCACGCTAATGGTCGTCGCCCAGCACGGAGTGTTAGGGGCGAACATGCATTCTCCCGTTGATACGAGCTATCTGGCCGACTCGGTCGTGCTGCTACGGTATTTCGAATATGGTGGAAAGGTCAAAAAAGCCATTTCTGTGGTCAAAAAGCGGAGTGGCGTGCACGAAGAGAGCATTCGCGAATTGCGCTTCGATCAAAATGGTATTCACCTCAGCGAACCGCTGACAAAGTTTCGCGGTATTCTGACAGGAGTGCCTGTCGAGATCGATGATTCTCACGATACCGAAAAGCTGATCGTCCAGAGCGAATGATGCCTGCAGCAGTGCAACCACAACTCGACCGACGCGTCCTTCTCGTTCCACCCACCAAAAAAGATGGTGAGGTGACGTATTCGCTGTTGACCGCGGCCGGTTTGAATTGTGCGGTTTGTTCCAACCTACAAGAGGTCACTCAAGAGATCGCACTGGGTGCCGGCGCTCTATTGCTGACGGATAATGTCGTCAAATTACAAGGCATTGCAGATCTGCTCAACTTGCTCGATCAGCAACCGGTTTGGTCCGATCTCCCGATTGTGCTACTCGCGCAGGGAGGCGTGCAATCGCCGCAAGCCATGCAGGTGCTCGCAGCGCTGCGAAACGTCACGCTGCTTGAGCGGCCAACGTCCGTCCGCTCCGTGATCAGCGCGGTGCAAGCCGCCGTCAGGGCACGTGAGCGGCAATATCAAAACCGCGAGCAGCTCAAGTCCATTCGCCACGCCGAGTCGCGTGCACGAGAATTCCAGGGGCAGTTGGAGATCGCCGTCGAGGCTTCGGAACTCGGCATCTTTCATTGCGAAATGCCGCTGAATACGATCGTTTGGAATTCCCGTTGCAAAGCACACTTCTGGTTGCCGCCGGACGCTGAAGTGAACTTCGATCTGTTCTATTCCATTTTGCATCCCGATGATCGTGAGCGCACCCGCACGGCGGTCGAGGCCTGCGTCAATGACGGCAACCTGTTCGATGTCGAGTATCGAACCGTTTCACTCAGCGGTCAGCAACGTTGGATTAGAGCCACGGGTCGCACCATTTACGACCAAGATTCGCAACCCATTTGCTTTGACGGCACCACGCAAGACATCACGCAGCGCAAAGCCTCGGAGGCGGAACTGAAAGAAACGCAAGAACGCTTTCAGGCCATGGCAAACTCCATTCCGCAGTTAGCCTGGATGGCAAACGCCGATGGTTTTCTGTTCTGGTACAACCAGCGTTGGTTCGATTATACCGGCGCCAAGGCCGAAGACATGGAAGGCTGGGGTTGGCAGGTGGTGCATGATCCAGCCGAACTACCGCGCGTGATTCAAACTTGGAGGCATTCGCTCTCAACCGGCACGCCCTGGGAAGACACATTTCCGCTACGTCGCTGGGACGGTGAATTTCGCTGGCACCTCTCGCGCGCCATGCCGTATCGCGATGCGACCAATCAAATCAAATTCTGGTTTGGCACCAACACGGATATCACCGAGCAGCGCCGCCGCGCGGACGAACGCCAGCAACAGCTGGAGAGCGAGCAGCAGGCTCGGCGAGAGGCGGAACGTGTCGGTCGCATGAAGGACGAGTTTCTGGCCACGCTCAGTCACGAACTTCGCACCCCGCTCAACGCGATCTTCGGTTGGACGCAGCTCATGAAAATGCCGGACGCGGACGCCTGCGTCATGGCAGAAGGAATTGAAGTCATCGATCGCAACGTCCGCGTGCAGACGGAACTGATCGAAGACTTGCTGGACATGAGCCGGATCATTTCCGGCAAGGTTCGGCTGGAAATTCAGCCGATCGACATTCTGGACGTGGTCAAAGCGGCCGTTTCTTCCGTGCAGCCAACCGCCAGCGCCAAAGGCGTGCACGTCCAATATCTGGCGGACGTTCAGCGGCAACTCGTCGGCGGTGACGCGGGACGCCTGCAGCAAGTGCTGTGGAACCTGCTCACCAACTCGCTGAAGTTTACGCCGCGCGGCGGCGATGTGCAAGTCCGCGTCGGCCGCAATGGCGGCAATGTCGAGATCAGCGTCACCGACTCCGGACAAGGAATCGACCCCGCGTTTATTCCGCACATTTTCGAACGGTTCAGCCAGGCCGATGGCTCAACCACGCGCAAGCACGGCGGTCTCGGGCTGGGCTTGTCAATTGTGAAGACGCTGGTCGAGATGCATGGCGGCACGATTCAAGCCATCAGCGGCGGCGCAGGCCGCGGCGCAACGTTCACGATCACAATTCCGCGTTGCGAGGTTGCGACTTTTGACCACAACACGTCGCGCGAAGCGGCCGTGGCCAACCACCCGCGAAAAAATGGCGCCCTGCCGAAACTCAGCGGGCTCAAAGTGCTGGTGGTGGACGACGAGAGCGACGCCCGCGAACTGGTGCGACGATTTCTCGTGCAGTGCGACGCGATTCCCGCACTCGCCGAATCCGCCGATCAAGCAACGGAAATGGTCCGCAGCTTTGCGCCCGACGTGATTCTCAGCGACATCGGCATGCCCGACAAAGACGGTTACGAATTCATGCGTGGTGTGCGCAGCCAAGGCATCAAGACGCCGGCGATCGCGCTGTCGGCCTTTGCCCGCGGCGAAGATCGCATGCGATCCATTCAAGCCGGTTATCAGACGCACCTGCCCAAGCCGGTCGAACCGGCTGAACTGCTGGCCGTGATTGCCAGCTTGACGGGCCGATTTACGCCCCACGACGAAACTTGAGGATTCTCCGTGACGTCTCACCGACTCAAGGCAGGTGAAACACGTCCGGCCACCAAGGCTGACTGCGGAGTTGCACAATCAGAATCGCTAACATCGGCAGCGCACCCCAGCGGAGCATGCGTTTGGCTTCGGCGACCAGTCCTTCAACTTTGACGTCCAGTTCAGGCTGCGATTGATACAGCGAGAAATTGGGGATCAACCGCGGGACGCTTTTTTGATACGCCACGAAGTCCTCGCCGAATTTGCGGCGTAAATTGTGTTCTTCGACGCTGATTGTGGTGGCCATATACCAGGCGGTGGCCAGCAGATAAATCAGACCCAGCGTCAGACTCATCATTTGCAGCACGAGCGAACCGGTCATCAAAAACGTACCGAGGTAAAGCGGATTACGGCAAATGGAATAAGGCCCTTCGCAAATCACGCGATTGCTCTTATTGCCGCCGATGTACAGCGTGGCCCACCAGCGTGTGAAGGCGCCCAGCACGAACAAAATCCAGCAGCCAACATCGATTGCCGCGTCCAACCAACTCCCCTCGACCGCCGGCGGTTTCGAGAAAAACACCGCCAAGGCAACCGGGGCCATGATCGACAAACTCATCCAACCGCGAGAACGCGCCAGCCACTGCCGCGTTGATGACAGCTCCGGCGCAATCGATACTGTTGACACGTCTCACTCTCCGGCTCGCAGTTGAATGTAAATCCGCGGCCAACGGTACCGGCAACGTTCTTGGCAGTCAATAGCAGCAAAAATCAAATTGGTTTTTCCCGCGAATTCTGGGGTTTGCCGGCGCCTCGGCCAGCCGGAATTTCCCGACGACGGCCTGCTAGCAACGCGCATATGGGGTGAAGCTTAATTCTTGGCCTTGGGCACGCGGTCGTACTTCTTCAACAACGCTTCGAGCTCGGTGGTCGACTTCTTAGCGTCCTTCGATTCGACGGCGGCAATCGCGGCGTCCATTTGCTTGTCGATCAAGTTCCACAACGATGCGTCGGCCTTCTTGAGGTCGGTTGTTTCGGAATCCCATTTTTCTTCCAGCTCCTTGCCCTTCTTGATTGCACCGGACATGTCGCCATCGGTCACCAGTTTCAACGTCGCTTTGGTCATCGTCACGTAAGCGGACATATCGTGGTTATAGGTCGCCGGCGCGGCCGGCAAGACAGCGGCTTGCAGCAGGCAAGTTGCGGCAACGATCACGGTCGAGACACGAGCAAATGGATGGGCAAACATAAACTCTCTGGAGAAAAGTTGAGCGGCGATGATGAATCAAGGCGGCTTTCAATGTAGCTTTCCGGCAACACGTTGTCAATTTACGGCGAGTGGCGATCGGCCGCTGTTCCCTGCGCCGCGCCGCCGCGTAGCACCAGGTAACCCACCGGAATCAACAATCGCGTGAACAGCATGTTCGCCACCAGTCCACCAATCACGGCGATGGCCAGCGGTTGTTGCATTTGAGCGCCCGGCCCTAAACCGAGCGCTAGCGGTAGTAAGCCAAAAATCGACATCAGACTCGTCATCAAGATCGGTCGAAAACGCGTTCGCCCCGCTTGCACCAGCGCGTCGGAAAGCGGCACGCCTCGCGCGCATAGCTGACCGATATACTCGATCAGAATGATTCCGTTTTTGACGTCCAGACCAATGAGCAAAATCGCGCCCATAAAAGAAGACACATTGAGTGGCGTGCCGGTAATCCACAACGCAAACATGGCGCTGGCCAGCGAAACCGGTTGCGTCAAAAAAATCAGTATCGGCAGCGTTAGGCTATGAAACTGAAAACCCAGCAGCAAAAACACCATTGCCGACGCCACCATCAGCACGATCAGCAAACTGGTGAACGAATCTTGCTGCGCCTTGAAACTGCCCGCCAGCTCCCAGCGGTAGCCGGGCGGAAATTTCACCAGCTCGTTCAAGCGCAGGGCCAGTTCGCGATTGGCCGCGCCCAAATCCTGATCGCTGGCCGGTTCGGCCGTCACAGTGATCACCGGCTGCTGATTTTCTCGCCAGAATTCGTTGGGAGTGCGTTGCAACTCAATGGACGCCAGTTGCCCCAGCGGCACAAAACCGGGCGCGCTGGAGCCCGTCGTCAAACTCCCGGCTGGCGTGGTCGCGGCGGAATTCGTCGAGCCACCAGTCGTCAAACTGATCGGCAACTGCTCCAAACGCTGACGATCGAACCGCACCGAATCCGGAAATCGCACGCGGATGTTGGTAATCCGATCTTGCTGTGGCAGTGTCGTGGCGACTTGTCCGTAAAGTGCAGTGGTTAGTTGATTCTCGACGTCTTGCATCGTCAAGCCGACGCGGGCAATCTGCAGCGCGTTAGGCTTAACGACCAAATCCGGATTGCCCAACCGAGCGTGAGAATTCACATCTTTCAAATGCAGTTTGCGCTGCGGATCGTCCACCTTTTCTTCTTGACCGTCGGCAGCTTTTTGCGTGATTGTGAACCGCTTGCCGATCGCCGATTGCACGTCGTCGGCCAGCTCGCGCAGCTTGGCGGGGTCGGGACCAAAAATCTTGACTTCGACCATCCGTTCCAGTCCGGCCATGTCGTTGAGCTGATCTTGAATCAACGGAATCGGTTCGAAATTATCCAGTTCCGGCGCCACGAGCACCACTTGCTTGCGGACATCGTCGAAGATTTCTGGTAGCCGCCGCCGCTGTCCGGCCGGTTTCAGGCTGACCAAAATATCGCCGCGAAACGCCTCGGTGGCGAACAGCCCGTTCTCCGCGCCCGTCCGGCGAATGTAGCCCGCCACGTCAGGCATTTGCTGCAACATGCCTTCGACTTTACGCAGCACGCGATCGGTTTGCGCCAGCGAAGTGCCGACCGGCATTTCGTAATCGAGAATGAACGCGCCTTCGTCCATTGCCGGCATAAAGCCGCTATCCAAATGCCGGATCAACCACCAGGCTGGCAGTGCCATCAACAGCGATAGCACCAGCATCAATCGCGGCACGCGCAGCCCCAGTCGCAACACACGTTCGTATCGCTCGGCCAAAAAGTTGTAGATTGGCCCCGATTCCGGCATGGCTTTGGCCGTGAGAAACTTGGCGGCCAGCACCGGAATGATTGTCAAACTGATGACCATCGAAACCAACAGCGCGATCGACAGCGACAAACTCAGCGACTGAAAAAATTGTCCCACCACGCCATGCACGAACGCCAGCGGAACAAATACCAAAATGGTGGTCAGCGTCGAGCCCACCACTGCGCCGCTGATTTCTTTACTGGCGCGGTCGATGGCCACGTCGCCTTGCTCGCCGGCAGCCAGATGCCGGGCGATATTTTCGACCACCACCACGGCATCGTCGATGATCAGTCCAATTGCCACGGCCAGTCCGCCGAGCGACATCAAATTGAGCGTGTCGCCGGTCAGCCGCAAAAACACAAAGGTAATAATCAGACTCAGCGGAATCGACAGCGACGCAATCAGCGTGGCGCGAACGCTTTTCAGAAACAACAGCAAAATCAGCACGCTCAGCGCACCGCCAATCAGGATGGCGTCGCGGACATTCTCGATGGCCGTCCGCACCAAATCGCCCTGATCATAAACCGGCACGATGTTGACGCCCGCCGGCGCGGTTGTGCGGGCGACGACCAACGCGGCGTCCAGTTCTCGTTTGACCGTCAAGGCGTTGCCGCCCAATCGCCGAAAAACCGTCAGTGCCACCGCATCGTGACCATTGGCGCGAATGGCCATCGAGCGATCTTCGTGACTGACCACCACGCGGCCGATGTCGCCCAAGCGAATCGATTGGTTGTTCTTGACCGCGATGACTTGTCGTTCGAGCTGCTGCGGATCGACCGCCAGATGATCGGTCACCACCTGAAATTGCGTCGAGCCGCGATCCAATCGCCCGACTGCCTTGAGCCGATGTTCCTTGCCGATCCGATCGGAAACGTCAGCAAGCGACAGTCCCGTTTCCACCAGACGCTGCGGATCGATTTCGATCAGAATTTCGCGGACGTCGCCGCCTTGCACGGTGACAAACGCCACGTCGTCCAGTCGGCCCAGTCGCGGCCGCAGGTCGTAAAACGCGTAGTCGTGCAGCGCCGTGGGATCTTTGCCGCCGGTGACGACAAATGAGATGATCGGAAAGATCGAAGGCGATTGCCGCTCGACGTCCGTCACGGTGCCGGCCGGAAACGTGGCCCGCGCTTCGGCCAATTTGGCACGGATGTCGTTGAGCGCCTGCACCATGTCCGTGCCCGGCGTAAAATCGATTTTAAGCTCCGCGCCGGCGCGAATCGTTTTGGAACGCACGCGGGCCACGCCCAACACGGCGCTGATGCGTTCTTCGATCGGCCGCGTGATCGAAATTTCCACTTCGCGAACGCCGAGACCGGCCGATTCGGCAATCACCACAATCTGCGGAAACGAAACCTCGGGATAGATGCCGCTGGGCATCCGCCACATCGAATACAATCCCCAGGCCGTCAGCAGCGTCACGGTCAGCACGATCAGACCGAAGTACGGCCGCGCGCGTCCCACCAGGTTATTGCCGGAGTCGGCCGAAGTTTCCACGCGGCGCGGCGCCGGCTCGTGCGAAGTCGCCAGCGTCATCGCGAGCCCTCCGCGCTGGCGGTCACTTGCTTGACGGCGTTGCCTTCTGGCAAATTGTAGCCGCCATCCACAATGATCTGTTCGCCCGGCTTGAGGTCGGATAAATGTTCGCCCAACACTTCGACCCACTGGGAATCACGCAAGCCGAATTCCGGAAAGGCGCGGACCGACTTGCCGTCGCGGACAATATTGAACACCGGGCCCTGCCCGACGTCGAACAGTGCCGCCGCTGGAATGACCAGTGCGTGCTGTTTCTCGCGGATCACGATCGAAACCGATACCGATTGGCCCAAATGCAACTGACCGGACGGATTGTCCACCAGAATTCGCACCGGCAAGTTGCCGGTCAACGGATCGGCCGCGCGACCAATAAAACTGACTTTGCCAGCAATTGACGCGCGCTGTTCGGGCGGCGCGTTTTCAGCCGGCGTAGTTTCTGCGGTGGCACGATCGGCCGCAGGCTTGTCGGGCGCTTTACTTTCCGCAGGCTCGGCATTTGCCGGTGGTGTGCCGTCCGACTCGACGCCCGTCTGTGTTGCGCCCATCTGCACCGTGGCCGCTTGACCGACCTTTACGCGGGCCGCTTCGCGGGCGGACAGCCAAACCATCACATTCAGCGTGCGGGCGTCTACAACTTCACCGACGGGCGTGCCGACGGTGATGGTTTGCCCCAGCCGGCAAGTGATGCTGTCGAAATCGCCATCGATGGGCGAAACGAGCGTCAGCAATTTGAGTTGGGCTTGTGCCGTTTCCAATTGCGCGCTGGCCGTACGAATTCGCGATTGCGCTTCGCGAATGGCTTCGGCGCGCGGTTTGAGTTTGAGCACGAGGAGTTGTGCCTCGCTGGTCTGCACCTGCAACTGCGCCTGCTTGACGACATTTTCGGCTTCGTACATCTGCGCTGCGGAAATTTCTTTGCCCTGCAGCGGTCGCAATCGCTCAACCGCCAGCCGCGCTTTCTCGAGCGATGACTTGGCCAGTTCGACGGCCAATTCCTGGCTTTTGAGATCCTCGGGCCGCGGTTCGGCCTGCAACAATTCGAGCGAGGCCTGCATGCCGTCGCGGGCGGCTGTTTTTTCCGCCAGGTTGGCTTCGGCAATTTGCGTATCCAGCAGCACAATATTTTGGCCCTGCTTCACCCAGTCGCCGAGCCGAGGCACAATTTGCTTCACGCGACCTTCCATCGCCGGCGTCAGCGAGGCAATTCGATCCGGCAGCGCTTCGCAGCGTCCTAATCCGACGACGGTTGCTTGCATGGTCCGCAGTTCGGCTGCTTCCAATACCACCGGTACGGCTTCGTCTACGCTCGCGGCGCTGCTGTTCCGCTCGGTCGGCGCGGCATGCTGGCCGCAACCGACAAACACAACGCACAGCGGGGCGACTGCCAGCCAGCCGTTAAATCTTCGCATATCGTTACACAGTGATGAGTCGGAGTTTGTCGGACGCATGCCTAGTTTAATCTGCGTCGAGGACGCGTGCCGTTTGCTTTGCGGATTTTTTCGAGTATCCAACGGAAAGTTGATGGTTTATCGAAGCGGCCTGCCCTTCGATTGCGTTGGGAGCCGCGTTTCGAACACGTTCGATGAGATCGACCGTGCCGTTTGTGCCTGCGTTACGCATTGCACAGGCGCGGCCGGGGGTCGCCGTCAAATTGCTCAAGTTGTGATTTTCCGGCCGATGATGAACAAGCGTCACGCGCGGACGATTCCGGACGATTGCTGTAAGAACATTTTCCGATACCACCGCATCGATCGCTGGCCGCGCATTCCAACCTGCCTAACGAGGTGCGATTTGCCAACACGTGCTCTGCAAGTTGCAATTGCCATCTGCCTGACGCTAGCGTTGCGCGCCGCGACAACGCACGGCGGCGAGCCCGTCGCGCCGCAATCGGCCGTGGGCGAGCACGTAGGATTGCGAATGCTGCCCGCCCCGCCACCGACGGAATCCATTTCCGCCGGCGTTCCGGTGCGCGTGCCTGTAAACGCGCCGGTAAGTGCATCGCAGGAAATCACGCTTGTGCCGCTGACGCTCAACGACGCCATCGATTGGGCCTTGCAGCGCAATCCCGATCTGGCCGTTAAACGCCGCGACCTGGGCATTGCCAGTGCGCAGATCGTCACGGCGAGCTATTATCCGTTCAATCCCACGGCTCAAGTGGATCTGCAGGCCGTCAACGATCGCGACAAAACCGCGCCCAATCGCGTCAAGCAAGTCTATGGGCTGACTCAAGAGATCGAACTCGGCGGCCAAGGCGATTTTCGCCGCGCCCAAGCGCAATCGGGCTGGTCGCGATCCACCTGGGAAGTGCGGCAGCAAGAAGTCGCCTTGACGGTGCTGGTTGCCCGCCGTTATCAAGCGCTGATCTACGCGCAGCGCAAATTGGAATTGGGCCGCGCGGTTTATCGGCTCGACGAGCTCTTGATTACGCAAACCGAACGACTGTTTCAGGCCAATCAAATCCCGCGTGGCGACGTAATCCTCACGCGATTGGAGGCCATTGATGCCCGCCGAATCGATGCAGCCAACGCACTGGCGTATCGGCAAGCGCAGCACGAACTGCGGTCCGCGCTGGGCGTGACTGCCGCCGTCGACTTTCTGCCGCTGGAGCAATTGAACCAAACGGATCAGACGCTCACCTTCCAAGGCTTGCTCGAAGTTGCTAGCCGCTGCAACGCGGAAATTCGCGGCAAACAAGCGGCGCTCAGTGAAGCGAACGCCGCTTATCAACTGGCGATCGCCAATCAGCACGCCAACATCACCGCCGGTCCGACGACCGAGATCGACGAAAATCTCACCGTGTTTGTTGGCGGTCAAATTTCCGTGCCGCTGCAAATCTTCAATCGCAAACAGGGCGAACGCCAAACCGCCGAAGCGCAGCGCCTCAAAGCGGCCGAAGATCTGTCGCAAACGCAAGCCAAAGTGGCCATCGCCATTCAGGCTGGGCTGGAAATCTTTGGCCAGCGCGTCAAGGATGCGCTCGAAATTCAACGCGAAACGCCGCTGGTGGAGCAGAGTTTGGTCGATGCAAGTCGGTTGTTCACGGCCGGACAATTGGATTTACTCAAGCTCGTCGAACTCCGACGTCGCGGGCTCGGATCGCGTCAGCAGTCGCTCGATGCCACGCAAGAAGCGGTGCTGGCGGAAATTGAATTGACCGCGCTCACCGGCTGCCCACTCTTCAATGCCATTCGCATACCCGACGCCGCCCGTCCTGTCGAACCGCAGCGTTAAGTCGCTCGCTACTTGGCGAAGCCAGGACGTCGCTTGTCAGCTTGCGCTGCCGCGACACGTCAGTGTATTGCTGCGCTGCTTCGGCAAATAATTCTTCGTTTCCTTAGGGTAACGTCGTGCGAAGAACTTAGGCGTGCTCGTGGTGCGGGTCTGCGATCCATGCTCGGCCGCGAAAAACATCGCCATTCAATTGCCGGTCGCTGGAATCGCGCTTTCGCAACCGATATAATTCTTGCGTAATAGCGTGTTTCGGGCCTGATGCTGGTCCAAGCAGCCGAAGGAGGATCGTATGAATTTCGTCCAGAGCGAATTGCGTACGCCGCGTGTGGGCAACACACTGCCGAACTCCCTAGCCAATCGACCGCTGCCGCAACCGCGCCAGCACGTGACGCCCATCCCGCTGGTCAAACTCTGTTACACGATGGTCCACGCGGCCGAAGCGGTAGGCATTCGCGATCTGGCCGATGGCGAATATCTGCCCTCGGACACCACGCTCGAACAAGGCATCGAGCGGCAATTGAACGATCTGCTCGATCAAGTCGGTTGCACGCGCCCTGGCTTTCGACTGCTGGAAATTGGCTGCGGCTACGGCCATCTTTTGCAGCTAGCCAAAGGCCGCGGCGCGCAGGCGGTGGGCGTCAATGTTTCGGCCGAGCAAGTGCAACATTGCAATCGATCTGGCCTGCAGGTGTATTGCTGCACTTATCGCGATCTGCTGAACGAACCCAACTGGCAAGGTCAGTTCGATGGCGTAATCGCCAACGGCTCTCTGGAACATTGGGTCCAGCCGGACGATGTGCTCGCCGGGCGGATGGATGACATTTATCGGGAGTCGTTTGCCATTGTGCATCGGATGCTCGATCCAAACACGCCCGACGCCCGCTATGTGGACACGGCCATTCACGTCAAGCGTCCGGTGCGTCCGGAGTGGCTGCTGGCGCCCTGGTATCGTCATCCGCGTGGATCGGATCGGCGGCATTACAGTTTGTTGCATCATTGGATGGGCGGTTACTATCCGGTGGATGGACAGTTGGCAGCCTGCGCGGCACCGTATTTTTCGCTCGCACGCGAAGTCGATGGCACGCTGGGTTACAAGATCGCCAATGACTTTCGCATGCAGCGAATGTTGCACGGGCTTTATTCCAATCCAAAGTTAGTCTACCGCTTGGCCCGTTCGCTGGTTTGTCATCCTTGGATCGCCCTCAACATGCTGAATTGTTTTTACGTCGAACGATCCTGGGACTGGCAATTTCAGGGTAACGATCCACCGATGAAACTGCTGCGACACACCTGGCGAAAAGCGCCTGACTGATTCGTGGCGGCAATCATGCGCGTTTTTTGGGCGACATCGTGCGAGCAGCAGCGCCGCAATTGGGCTGGTACCGCTAGCAGACCCTGCTGTTTGATCGCGAATCGGCGGAACATTCAACCGTGGAATTCAACGGATCACAATTGCGGCTTGAATGATCGAGCGCGCGCGCACTACGACGATCAACCGAGCGATTAGCCGTAGCTCTCGCCTGCTAGCAAACGGTTGGGCGTGCTAAGCTGAGACTCGATTGCCTGGGCAACGCCGGCCGCCGCTGCGTCGCGTTTGTTCGATTGCAGTTGCTGGCGCGGACTTCCGTTGACACTGATTGCGGTTTTCGGTTACAAACTGGCCGGATTCTTCGACCTTCGTGGACCGCGCAAATGGATTTGCGTCGCGTAACGAAGGTGCCGCTGCCGGATCGACGCCACGATGGCCCAACACGATTCGCCCAAGCCCGATTCGCAAACCGCCGCTAAGGCCGGTCGATTTGCGGGCATTGGCGGCAAACTGGCCGGGTTGAGCAAGCGCTTGCCGAGCAAAAAGGTGATGATTCTGAGCGCTGCGGGCCTGCTGTTTGTTTTGCTGCCGGCGTTCGTGCTGCCTCGCTTTCTGCCGAAGCCGACTCCCAAGCCAAAAATCGTACACACCTTGGCGCAAGCGTTCAGCGCGCTCGACGCGGAAAACTACGAAGAAGCCAGCCGCATTGCCGATTTGCTCGGCGAAGAAGATACGCTCAGCAACGACGAACTTGGCGGTCCGCCATATATTCGCGGCGCTGTGGCGGCTCATCAGGCCCAAATGCTGTGGGGCAAGGATCAAATCCGCTATCACTTGCTGGCAGCGCGGCATCTGCAACAGTCCGAGGCGCTCGGTTTTCCGGAAGGTCGCGAGGAAGCGGGACTGGAAATGCTCGGCAAGAGCTTGTTCGAAAGCGACCAATTTGTCGCGGCCCGTCCCGTGCTAGAGAAAGCGCTCAAAGGCGACCCAGCCGATTCCGCCAGCCTGCACGGCATGTTGATGAATCTCTACTTGCATGGCGCCGATCGCGATCTCAAGAAAGCCTTGGCTCACAGCCAGGCCTACTTGTCCGATCCCGATTTGACCAACGCGGATCGTCAGGCCGGTTTGCTGGTTTGCAGCGAAATCCAACTCAGCTTAGAAGATCTGCCGGGCTGTCGCGAAACGGTCGAAAAAATTTCCGTCAACGGCGTCGTCGGCGCCGGCGCCTCGGTAATTCGAGGACAAATGCTGATGCAAGAAGCCGCCAATCTGCTGGCGACGGCCACGGACGAGAATCGCGCCGAGCGAACCACCATCGCAAATCAAAAATACGACGATGCCATCGCCGTCTTTCGGAATCCACAAGCCAGATCCATGCAGGCCACCGACGCCGCGCGGCGGTCGATGTACTTGATCGGTCTCTGCTACGCGCAGTTGGGCAATGTCAAAGCGGCGATCGATCAATGGGCGCGGACCGCCAAAATGCACATGGAACGCCCCGAAGGCGTGGCCGCAAACCTGCAAATGGCCGAAGCCTTACGAAAGATGGGCCGCGACGACGAAGCCATCGAAGCCTATCGAAACGCCACATCGTATGCCGGCGATCCGCAGTCCTACGCCAACAATTGGATTTCGCTGTCGGCATTTCGCGACCGCTTGAACAACGCCTATCAACAATATCAACAGGCCGAAAATTACGAGCGGGCGCTGCAAATGACCGGCTTGATGAACCCGCTGATGCCGCCGGAGAAGACCGTCGAAATGGCTGCCCAATCGCACGAAGCCTGGGCGCGCGCCATTTTGAACAAAGCCGAAAACCGCTCGCCCGATGAAGTCCGCGCGTCCGAGCGGCAAGCACGCGAACAACTCCGCAACGCCGGCGCCGTTTACGCGCAATTGGCCTCGTTGCGTTACGACACTCGCGATTATACCGAGGCCGTTTGGAAGAGCGGCCAATCCTACTTCGAAGGACACGACTACCGCAGCGCCGTCAAAACCTTTGATGCCTACCTGCGGTTCGAACTTCGCAAACGACGACCGCGCGTGCTGGTCAGCCTGGCCGAATGCCAATTGTCGCTAGGGCATCTCGATCCGGCGCTGGCCGAATTGCAAGAATGCCTGGAGTTTTATCCAACGGATGCGGCCAGCTATCAAGCGCGACTGTTGGCCAGTCGGGCGTACCTGGAGCAGAACAATTTAAAGCAAGCTGAGTCGCTGCTCCACGAAAATCTCGACGGCACGGCGCTGGCGCCTGCCAGCCGCGAATGGCGCGATTCGCTGTTTGCGCTGGGGCGCGTGCTGCATATTTCCGGCCAACAAGAAGCGGCCGTCAATCGTCTGGAAGAAGCCGTCGAACGCTACCCGGACGCCCCGCAAACGCTCGAAGCACGATACCTGATTGCCGAATCGTATCGGCAGTCGGCCTCGATTCCGCGCCAGAAACTGGCCTCGGACAACATCGAAACGTCGCGTGTGGCCCATGCGCGACAACTGCAAGACCGACTCAAGCAAGCGCTGACCGGTTACGAACGCTGCGAACAATTCCTCAGTCGCCGACAACAGCAATCGGAACTGACGTCGCTGGAGCAATCGATCCTCCGCAACTGCTATTTTGCCCGCGCTTCGGCGCTCTTTGATTTGGGTCGCTACGAAGAAGCCATCCAGGCCTACTCCACGGCGACCAATCGCTACCAGTACGCCCCGGAATCGCTTGAGGCCTATGTGCAAATTGCCACCTGCTACCGGCGTTTGAATCGCAACGATAAAGCCCGCGGCACACTGGAACAGGCCAAGGTTGTGCTCAGCCGGATCAAGCCCGACGCGGACTACCTGGCCACCACCAACTACTCGCAACAAGATTGGGCCAAATTGCTCGATTGGCTTAAAACCCTGTAACCGCATTTTTTGGGAAGCAATGTCTCGCATGTCGCGGCTCGAAACGGACATCCTCGCCGAATTGATCAATCAGAAGCATGGCTTGCTGCTGCAAGTTCGTGAACTGGGGCGGCGTCAGTTGGAATTCATTGCCGACGATGACATGAACCAATTGCTGCGCGTGTTGTCCGGCAAGCAGCATCTACTGGCCGGGATTCAAAGCCTCGAACAGCGACTTGCGCCGTTTCGAAATCAAGATCCGGAGCGCCGCGTTTGGTCGTCGCCGGCAGCCCGGACCGCCTGCGCCGCGCAAATGAATGGCTGCGAGCGATTGTTGGGCGAGATTATGCAGCAAGAAAAAGTCAGCGAAGCCGAGATGCTCGTTCGCCGCGATGCCGTGGCGGCCCAGTTACAGAGCACGCACAGCGCGGCGGTGGCGCGTGGCGCGTATGTGCATCAGACCGATTTTCACCCGCAAAGCCAGCTCGATTTAACCTCTGACCGTTGAGTATGCCATGACGCAGCCCAGTGACTCCCGCTCGATGTTCGACAATCAATCTCAAGCCGATCTGCAAATGGTGCTGGCCGCCTGGCAAGAGGCGACCACGCGATTAGAACAAACGCACGAGGCGTTGCGCGGCGAAGTGCGCCGGCTGACGGACGAACTGACGGCCAAGAATCGCGAGCTGGCGCGGAAGAACCGCCTGGCCGATCTGGGCCAAATGGCTTCGCATGTGGCGCATGAAGTGCGCAATAGCCTGGTGCCGGTGAGTCTTTATTTAAGCTTGCTCCGCCGCCGCCTGTCCGACGATTCTGGCAGCCTGGATGTGTTGGACAAAGTCAGTTGCGGATTCACGGCCGTCGACGCCACGGTCAACGATCTATTGCACTTCACGTCGCAGCGCGAACCGAAGCGCCGTATGGTGCAATTGCAAACCACGGTCAAAGACGTGCTCACGCTGCTGGCGCCGCAGTTGAACGCGCAGTGCATTGCCACCGAACTGGATATCCCTGCCAAGCTGGCGGTCACCGCCGACGAAGAGATGGTTCGCCGCGCGATTTTGAACTTGGTGCTCAACGCGCTGGATGCCATGCCGGACGGGGGCGAACTGGTGTTTACCGGCTGCCACGGCTTGCAGGGCGTGGAATTAGAAGTGGCCGATAGCGGACCCGGCTTGAGCGAAGAAGCGCGGCGCCGTGCGTTCGAGCCGTTCTTCAGCACCAAGAGCAATGGCACGGGACTCGGTCTGGCGATCGTCTCGCGGATTGCCGAAGTTCACGGCGGTGCCGTGTTTGCCCGCAACTGCGCCGAGGGCGGCGCGGCCATCACGTTGATGTTTCCTAATCAAGCGGCCCTGCCGCAACTTCGTCGGGTGGCTTAATTATGAAAAATAAACTAGCGACAATCTCCGAGTCGGTCAAATCGGCCGGTCGCGTGCTGGTGGTCGACGACCATCAGCAAGCCCGCGAATCCGTCGCGGACGTCCTACGGCACGGAGGGCATTTTGTCCGCTGCATGGCCAGCGCCATCGAAGCGCTTCGCCTGCTGGAGACCGAATGTTTTGACGTCATCATTACCGATCTCCAAATGCCCGGCATGACTGGCTTGGAGTTCGTGCGCCAATTGCATCAACGCCCGCACGGCGCGCAGATTTTGATGGTCACCGCCCACGCCACCGTGGCTTCGGCCGTCGAGGCCATGCGCCATGGCGTGTTAGACTATATCGAAAAGCCGTTCGATCTCGACCGCTTGGAGCAATTCGTCGCGCGGGCGTTGAATCACGGACGCCTGTTGGATCAAGCGCCCAGCATCGGCAGTTCGGCATCTCATTCGGCGTCGATGATTGGTGGCAGTCCGCAAATGAAAGCCCTGCGGCAGCGGATAGCTCAAGTCGCGGCAACCAGTGAAACCGTGCTAATCATCGGCGAGAGCGGAACCGGCAAAGAGCTTGTGGCCCGGTCATTGCATGCCGCCAGCACCCGCGTCGAGCGCCCGCTGATCAGTCTGAATTGTCCCGTACTCTCCGCCCAACTGATGGAGAGCGAGTTATTTGGCCACGAGCGCGGTGCCTTCACCGGCGCGGATCAAGCGCGGACCGGACGCTTCGAACTGGCCGACCGCGGTACGATTCTGCTGGACGAAATCAGCGAAATCGACTTAGCATTGCAAGCCAAGCTGCTACGCGTGTTGCAAGAGCGGGCGTTCGAGCGCGTCGGTTCCAGCGAAACGATCGCGGTCGACGTGCGCGTGCTGGCCACCACCAACCGCAATCTGCGTGAGGAAATCGCCGCTGGCCGTTTTCGCGAAGATCTCTATTACCGCCTGGCCGTGGTGCCGCTGACCGTGCCGCCGCTACGCGAGCGTCGCGATGACGTGCCGGAGTTGGTGCGGCACTTTTTGAAACAAACGGCCAAACGCCTCAACAAGCCGCCATGCGAACTACAACCGGCAGCCCAGCAGTTGTTGGTGGATTACCATTGGCCAGGCAATGTCCGCGAGTTGGAAAACATTGTCACACGGGCCTGCGTTTTGAATCTGGGTGATCCCATCGCCGCCAGTGATATTTGCGATTGGCTCGTGGTGGGCGGAAACAACCGGCCAACGGTCGCGCACGCCAGCGTTCACTCGTCACCGCAGTGCGACGACGCCGAAACTCTGCCGAGCGGAATCAGCTTGCAGGCGATGGAGCGCCGGCTGATCGAAGCCACGCTCGAGCGCTTCAACGGACATCGGGCGCAAACCGCGCAAGCGCTGGGCATTGGCCTGCGAACCCTGTCCGGAAAATTACGCGAGTACGGTTACGCGCCGCGCAGCAAACCGCTGGCCAAGGCCGGCTAACGCCAGACATCTCGCAGTTTGACCAAACCGCGCGCTAGTTCGCACCGCGCGCGAAGGGCGCTGCGCGCAGAGAATATCACTTTCGCTAACGACGAACTTTTCACAACCTGTGCGCAGCATCGATCGGCATTTTCTGCCGGTTGGCCTCGCGCATTTTCGGCCGATCAGTTGGGTAACTATGCCGGTCGCGATGACTTTATGTTTCGGCCCTTGGCTGACCACAAATTTAATAAAACACGAGATTTCTGCGGGATGTCCTGCCTAGGTTGCGCAAGCGGCGCTGCCTTGTTGGCAGCGCGGCACGCCGGTTGCAAATGCAGGCGTGTCGCCCGCCACCACGGATTGGTTCGCAGACTCGGAATAACGGATTGTTCGCCATGCTGTCAGGCCTGTTTCAATCGTCGACGGTGCCGCTGCTGGAGCAGACGGTGCAATTCACAGAGTCACGGCACAACGTGCTGGCGGCCAACATCGCCAACATGGATACGCCCGGCTATCGCGCCCGCGATCTTTCGCCCGAGGCGTTTCAAAACAGTTTGCAGGAATTTGTCGCGGCACAACGAAGCGGCAGCGCCGCAGGCGCGTCCGGGCATCCGGCCTTGCAGCAAGTTCGCGACGCCGCCAAAGAACTGCTGTATCACGACGACAGCAATGTGAGTCTTGAGCAGCAGGTCGCCGAGATTTCCAAGAACCAAATGCAACACAATTTAGCGCTCTCGATTTTGAGCAGCCAGTTCAAGCTGATGCAAGCGGCCATCACCGAACGCGCGTAGGTTTCGATCACGCACAGAGTAAGAGCAGAGCACAGACGTTCCATTTGCTGTGAGGTGCAACATGTTTTCGAGTTTGGATGTCAGTACCAGTGGCTTGGTGGCCCAGCGAATGCGTCTGGATGCCATTTCCAGCAACATGGCCAACCTGACCACCACTCACAACGAAGCCGGCGAGGTACATGCTTATCAGCCCAAGTTCGTTGTTTTTCAAGCTGACGAGCACGTGCAAGCAATGGATGGTGCGCCTGGCGTGAAAGTGGCATCGGTCGAAACGGCCGATATCGAGCCGCGCTGGCGCTATCAGCCCGGTCACCCGGACGCCATGAAAGAAGGCGAGCGCAAAGGCTGGGTCGCTTATCCCAACATCGATATGACAACCGAAACTGTCGACGCCATGGAAGCCACGCGGGCCTATGAGGCAAACGTCGGCGTCATCGAAGCTACCAAAAGCATGGCAGCCCAAGCACTGCGAATTTTAGGATGACGGACGCAACGAGTTTACGATTTGCCAGCAGCGTCAATGACGCCGCCTGAATTATCGCTAGTTGGCACTAGAATCCAAAGGCGGTTTACGGTACGATTCGCGGCCCCAAATGGGCCAATCAGTTGGGCAGAAACGTTTAGCGTGAGAATTCGACATGAACACCATCGGCAGCACCTCCTTACAACCATTGACCAGTGGCGCGTTAAATGCCAACCGCGTCACAGAAACCAACGGCTCGTTTAAGGACTTTCTGCTCGATTCGATCAAGCAAGTGAACGGCATGCAACAGGACGCGGATCATGCTGTCGAGTCGTTGATGACCGGCGGCGAAGTGAATCCGGCCGAAGTGCTGACCGCGGTGCAAAAAGCAGATATGGCGTTCCGGATGATGATGCAAATTCGCAATAAGGTTGTGGCCGCCTACGACGAAGTGCGAAATATCCGCATCTAAAACACACGGAATTCGGGGCGAATCATCGGTGACGGCGGCAAGTGATTTTGCAGACAGATCGTAACAGCCGTGGGCAGTGAGGCCCGCGACGTGAGCCAGATGTATCGGCAGTTGGCTCGACATTCATTCAATCAATTCATCGGCAGCGCGGAGTTCCACGGATGGACTTTGTGAATAAAGCTTTCGCGCAAGCGAGCGAGCTGTTTCGCTCGATGACGCCCGCCGCGCGGATCACCACGGGCCTGTTGTTGGCCGCCGTGGTGGTTTCGGTTGGCTATTTGTTCAATCATCAAACGGCCTCGCCCGACGACTACTTGATGGGCGGCGAACCGATTGCGTCCAGCCAATTGCCGGCCATGGAAGCCGCGTTTGCCAAGGCCAACCTGAACAATTATCAAATCGACGGCAACCGCATTCGCGTCTCGCGCGGGCAAAAGTCGGCCTTCATGGGCGCCTTGGCCGACGCCGGCGCACTGCCCGAACGCTTCAACGCCTATTTGCAAAACACGCTCGATAAAGGCGGCCCGTTCGTTTCGAAACAGAAACAAGCGGATATGCTCAAAATCGCCACGCAAAACGAATTGAGTCTGATTTTGCGGTCGATGAAAGGCATTGAAAACGCCTCGGTTCTCTATGATGTGCAAACCGACGGCGGATTTCATGGCAAAAAAACAATGACCGCATCGGTCAGTATCAAACCGTCTGGCAATCTGCCATTGGACGAAGAACGCGTGCCGGTCATTCGGCAACTGGTCGCCGGCGCCATCGCCGGCTTACCGCCCGACAGCGTGGCCGTTACTGACCTCAATAGTTCGCGGTTGTTCGCACCCGGCACCGGTTCCGGCGCCGGCGGCGCGGCGGGCAAGTACGGCGCGGCCAAGGCGCAGTTCGAAAAGATGTGGGAAGAAAAAATTCGCCTGGCGCTCAATTATGTGCCGGGCGTCATGGTCACCGCCAACGTCGAAGTCAATCCTGAGATCGAACATTCCGAAGACGAAACCAAGATCGATCCCAAGGCCGTTACCACCTCGCAACAAGAAACCAACGAGACCAGCAAATCGCACTCGGCCGCTGGTGGCGGACGGCCAGGCGTGGTCAGTCAAAATGGCATCCCTGCGGCCAACGCGGCCGTGGCCGTCGGCAATAATTCGAGTTCCAGCGGCAATAACATCGAGACGGAAAAAACCACGTCCAATCAGAAAAACGATTACGGCACGACCGTGCGACGCAGCCGCTTCGATGGCCTGACGCCGGAAAGCGTTACCGTGGCCATCGCCGTGCCCAGCAGTTACTTCGAAAAGATTTGGCGAGAACAACATCCGGCTGCGCCAGGAGACGAAAACAAGCCGCTGACCAAAGACGAACAAGACAAACTCAAGGAACTGGAAGCGGTCAAATCCAAAGAAATCACCGCACACGTTTCGAAAATCATCCCGCCGGACGTCAAGCTCAAGAGCAAAGGCACAACCGACCAAGTGGTGGTCACCACGTTCCAAACGTTAGCCACCACGCCGCTGGCCGCGCCTTCGGCATCCGACCACGCCATGGCTTGGCTTGGACAGTATTGGTCCACGCTCGGCATGTGCGGATTAGGGTTGTTTGCCTTGCTGATGTTGCGTTCGATGGTTCGCGCGGTGCCCGCCACAGCGCCCGCCCCCACCGCCTCGCCCGCACTGGCTGCCCGTAAGACTGAAGAAGAGCAAGCAACTGCCAAAGCGCCTGAAACCGTCGTGAGCGAAGCGCGCACGCGACTCAAACGACGTGAAAAAGGCGGTCCTTCGCTACGAGACGAACTGACGGACATCGTTCGCGAAGATCCCGATGCCGCGGCAGCAATTCTTCGCTCTTGGATCGGCGCGGCAACTTAGTTCAACCCCACACGTCGCGGCAACGTCCGTGAGTCACTCATCAAGATCGCTCGGTATCGATGCCTTCAACTTCACAAAATAACGTTCGCAACGCTGCCATCGTGGTCGCCAGTCTCGACCCGGCCATGGCCGACCAGCTCTTGGAACAAATGGAGCCGCGTCAGGCCGCGCTGGTTCGTTCACTGATGATACAACTGGACGAAGTCGATCCGCGCGAAGAAACCGCGGCCATCGAAGCCTTCTTTCGCATCGGCTCCGGCCCGACATCCGCTAGCCTTGCCAACGCCGATTCAGGCGTGGAGCTCGATCTCAATTTTTCACGCGGCGACAGCCTCAACGCGCGCGGTGACAGCCTGGGCTCATCCAACCTCCGCTCCGAGCCGTCGCGAGCGGTTTCGCAGACTAGCGATACATCGTCCGACCAAACTTTGCGGCCGTCGTTTCAATGTTTGCATGTGGCCGACAACGAAATCCTGTTGCCGTTTTTGCTCCGAGAACATCCGCAGACCGCGGCCTTGGTGCTGTCGCAATTGCCGCCGAGCCGCGCGGCGGAATTGCTCGGACAGCTCTCGGACGCCATGCAAACCGATGTCCTTAAGCGGCTCTCGCACTTGGACGAAACGAGCCCTAGCGTGCTGACCGAGGTCGAGCGCGAATTGGAAAGTTGGATTGATCGGCACCTCAAAGAACGCAAGCGCCGCCAATTCGGATTGGCCGCGGTCAAATCGATCATCGACGCCGCTGCGCCGCATGCACAACAAACGTTCATCGCGCGTTTGCCGGCGAACAGCCGTGTTCAACGCGCGGCCGAAACGCCCGCGCCACTGCCGGAGTCGCTGGTCGAAGACGTTGCCGACGCCGAGCCAGAAATCCAGTGGCTGGATTTCGACGACCTCCTGCGTCTGGATGATGCCGGCCTGTTGGCCGTTTATCGTCAGGCAGATCCAGATTGGGTGGTGATGGCGCTGGCCGGCGCCGCGCCCGCCATGATGACGCGGCTGAAAAAACTCTTGCCCATCAGCGAAGCCAAGGCGCTCGATCAGGCGATTGGCAACATCGGTCCCACGCGGCTCAGCGACGTAGAAGCCGCGCAGCGCTCGATGGCTGAAATTGCCAGTCGGTTTGTCGCCCGTCGCCGCCAACGCCAGGCTGCTGTGTCCGGCGATTTACGTCAATTGCAAACCGCCGGCTAACAATCCGTTCCTACACTGCTCTCTAACGCCCGTTAAGCCATTCCCATGTCAACCGTCATCAAAGCCAATGGTTCCACGCGAATGGTGCAGGGCGTGGCCTTCAATTTCGAAGACATGACCGGCCAGGCGAATCAATACTTGGAGCAAGTGCGGCAACGCGCGCTGCAAATCATTACCGAGGCGCAGCAGCAAGCGGCCGAAATTCGCGCTCGCTCCGAAGAAGAAGGCCGGCAAGCGGCCATGAAAGCCGTCGAGAAAGTGCTCGATGACAAAGTTGGCAAACGCATGGAAACACTGCTGCCGGCACTAAAAAAAGCCGTCGAGGACATTCAGCACAGCAAACAAAGCTGGTTGGCGCACTGGGAATCGCGGGCGGTCAAACTGGCCGCCGCCATCGCGGGCCGCGTCATGCGTCGGCAACTGCCCGATCTGCCCGACGTGACCGTGCAATTGGTGCGCGAAGCACTGGCCATGGCCGCCGGCAGTTCTGAAGTGCGTGTCTATCTGCATCCGGCCGACTACGAAACGCTCAAGGGCCAGGTACAACGCATTGCCGAAGAAATGAGCCGCGCTACGCCTGCGCAAATTATCGCCGACGCCACAATCACGGCCGGTGGTTGCCGTGTCGAAACCAAGCACGGCGCCATCGATCAGCAGTTCGAAGCGCAACTGGCACGCATCGAACAGGAGTTGGTGCATCGTCATGGATAATTATCTGGATCAATTGCAGCGAATCATGCCAACCGCGCTGACCGGTAGCGTCGCGCGGACCATCGGCATGACTTCGGCCGTCGCCGACTTTCCAGCCCCGGTCGGCGCACTGGTCGAAATCGATCGCGACGCCGGCGGCCCTTTGGTGGGCGAAGTGATTGGCTTTCGCGACGAACTCACGCTCGTTTATCCACTCAGCGCGCCCAGTGGTGTGCGGCGCGGAAATCGCGTGCGGCTGACACACACCGCGCGCTGGCTGCCCGTCGGCGTTAACCTGCTGGGCCGCGTCATCGACGCCCACGGCAACTGCGTCGATAACAAGCCGCAACCGGCGCTGGCCGACCGCGTGCCGCTGGATCGCAAACCGCCAGCGGCCGTCAGCCGACCGCGGATCGATTCGATTCTCAGCACCGGCATTCGCACACTCGACGGACTGCTGACCTGCGGTAAAGGCCAACGCATGGGCATCTTCGCCGGTTCGGGCGTTGGCAAAAGCGTGACCCTGGGCATGATGGCGCGCTATACCTCGGCCGATGTCAATGTGATTGCCTTGATTGGCGAGCGCGGGCGCGAAGTCAACGACTTCATCGAGCGCGATCTCGGCCCCGAAGGACTCAAACGCAGCGTGGTGATCGTCGCCACCAGCGACGAGCCGGCACTGGCCCGCGTGCAAGCCGCCATGGCCGCCACCGCCGTCGCCGAATTCTTTCGCGATGCCGGAAAAGATGTGCTACTGCTGATGGACTCGGTCACGCGGTTTGCCATGGCCCAGCGAGAAATCGGCCTGGCCGCCGGCGAGCCGCCCACCACGCGTGGCTATCCGCCTTCGGTATTTGCCATGTTACCGCGACTCGTCGAACGCGCCGGACGCAGCGCGCTTGGCAGCATCACCGGCTTTTATTCCGTGCTGGTCGAAGGCGACGACGCCAACGAACCGATCGCCGATGCCGTCCGCGGCTTGCTCGATGGCCACACCTGGTTGTCTCGCAAAATTGCCTCGCGTGGGCATTACCCGGCCATCGACGTGCTGGAAAGTCTCAGCCGCTTGATGAGCGATATCACCGATCGGCCGCAGCGCGACGCCGCGCAGATGATTCGCGAGCTGATGTCGGTTTATCGCGATCACGAAGATCTGATTTCGCTCGGCGCCTATCGTCGCGGGTCGAATCGGATGGTCGATCTGTCCATTGATATGCACGACGAGATCGATAAATTCCTGCGTCAGCGGGTGGAAGAAAAGTCGTCGCAAACCGATGCCCGCAACGCGCTGCTGCAATTGCATCAGGTCTGCAATCACCGTAAAGCAAATTCCTAGCAACACTTTGAATCGCTCATGGCCCGTTCCGTCTTTCGACTCGCCACACTGCTGAAGCTTCGCGACAACGAGCGTGATGAGCGCCGCTTGCGCTTGGCCGAAGCACACGCGGCCGAGATGGTGTTGCGCGAGCGAATCCAGCAGTACGAGCAACAGTTATCGGCGCTCGGTCGCGACTATCACAATGCCGCTTCGCCCGGCAAAGTGGATGTCGACCGCTTACTCGACTCGCAGCGTTACGAGGCCATTCTGCGCGGGGAAAAGGCGAGTGTGGAAGGCCAATGCGAGTTGATTCGGGCCGAAGTCGAGAAGCGCCGCGAGGCGTTGGTCGTGGCCGATCGTGACGTACGTTCGCTCGAGAAATTACGGGATGCCCAGCGATTGCGTTACGACCAGCGGCAACAGCTCACGGAGATCAAACAGTTGGATGAAGTTGCCTCGCGATTGGCCTTTGTCGAGGACGGCCTATGATCGGAAAACTCGGTTCGCTCTTTGCGTACGTTTGTGTCGCAACGGTGCTGTCGTTGTTGATGGGCTTGGGCTATGCGCTAGCCAGCGGCCGGTTGAACAAGGGCAAACTCGACGACATTGCCGCCGTGATTTCCGGCGTGCAGCACGAACAGGCGAAAGACGTAAAAACCGTCAAGACGGACGAAACTTCCGAGCAACCTTCGCTCGATGATATTGAACAGAAGCGCGCGGTGAAAACGCGCGACATTGAGATGCGGGAGCTGTCACTCACCAATGGACTGAATCGCGTCGCTTACGAAACGGCCCAACTCCAAGGTGAACGAGCCAAGTACGACCAACTGCGAAACCAATTCAACGCGCAACTGGATGCACTGCTCGGCACCGCGCAAGACCAAGGCGCGGAGAACCTGCGGCTCATCTGGGAAAACATTAAGCCCAAGCAAGCCAAAGAACAAATCTTGCAGATGATCGAAGCCAATCAAGAGAACGACGTGGTCAAGATACTCTCGGCCATGCCGATCGCTAAACGAGCCAAAATCATCAGCGAGTTCAAAACGGACGAAGAAGCCAAAAAGCTCCAGCGACTGCTCGACCTGATTCGCCAAGGTTTGCCGGATGCCAAGCTGATTCAAGACACTCGCGACGAAGTCGATAAATTCAACAAAAACGGTAAGTAGGACCATCATGACACCGCTGGAGCTATCGACGCATTTAAGCAGCCTGCTGTCGGCGGGCCCCGCTCCGGCGCACGCTCCGGCAACTCCGTCACCCGCACGCGCGGCGTCGGTCAACGACTTCAATCAACATCTGTTGCGGTTCACCCAGCCGCTCAATTCAGCGACCAACGTCACCGCGCCGGCGCCCGCCGAGCGCCCGTCGACCGCGCACGGCATTGACGCTGGTCATTCAATCCGATCGACGACCGCGCCGCATTCGTCGGACAACTCGCAGACCACCGCGCGAGCCGGCGATTCGCGGCCTGGGCCAACCGCGCGCAGCGACAAGCCTGCGGCAACGTCAAGCAAGCCAGACGCGCCGAAACGCAGCGTCTCCCAGCGCGATCGGGGTCACGACTCGAACACGAATTCCAACGACACCGCAAACGGCCAAACAAACAACACGTCCGCCGACGCCACCACCGGCCGTGGCAATCCGCCAGACGCCGCGGGTGACACGAATAAGCCAAAATCCGCACAAGACGATTCATCCGCCAGCAGTAGCGACAACACCACCGTCGATGCCCAAGCGATTAGCGACGCGACGGCCACGGCGGCAGGTCTGGCGATCAATCTCACGCCGGCGCCGCTGCCCACCGCGACAGTTGCCGTGCCAAGCGCGGATGCAACGCTCACGGCCGTTGACCCGGCAGCGCCCACGAATTCCGCCGCCACATCGTCGATCGTGCCTCCCGCTACAACGTCGATCGTCCCTGCCGCCACAACGTCGATCGTGCCTGCAGCCACAACGCTTGCCTCCAACGCGGTTGCAGCAAGTACGAACCCGACAACGGTTGCGTCATCATCCACGCCCACAAACGCGCCAATCGAAACTACGGCCTTGCCGGACGTCACGATCGCACCGTCGGCCGATGCAAACACGACAAATAGTTCGCCAACGGCTTCAACAGTCGCAGCGCTTCAGCAAACGCCAGCAACCAGCCCTGCGGCAGCCGAAATTCACGCGCCCACGGCCGAGCTGGCTACCAAACCCATCGCAACGTCGCACGTTGTAGCAAACAGCGCAGCGACCGAAGTTCCAGCGGCCGACAATTCGGCCGGCACGTCCGCGGCCCCTGCCAAACCAACAACGCCGCGTCGAGCGCGTGACGCCAAAAGCGGCGATGTCGACGATTCGACCGCGGTCCCCACGCCCAATCAGCCATTGGCGGTTGACGTACCGCAGGCGACGCCGGTCGGCCCGTCCGAGGCGAAAGTCCGTACTGACGATCGGTCTGGCCAACAGTCCGATCGCGCAGCCGCGGCGCTGGATCGATTGTCGGATCAAGCCGCAGTTGACTCCAAGACGCCGCAGTCCAATAGCGCCATAAAACTTGCGGGGGGCGGTTCGACTGCCAAAACAGGCGACACACAACCCAACACCTTGAGCGAAGCAGACCGTGCCCGCTTTGTCCAGCGAGTGGCGCGGGCCGTGCAATCGGCCGATTCGCAAAACGGCCCTGTGCGAATCCGACTCAGTCCGCCGGAACTGGGCGCGATGAAAATCGAAGTCACCGTTCGCGACGGCGTGATGTCCGCCAAGGTCGAAACCGAAACGCCCCAGGCGCGCACCGCGCTAATGGACAATCTGCCGCAGCTTCGCGAGCGACTCGCCGAGCAGAACATCAAAGTCGAGCGTTTCGATGTCGATTTAATGAACCAGCAATCGTCCGGCGGCACGCCCGATCAGCGGTTCATCGAAGCCACGAATGCCACCAATCGGAATCGAATTCGTGGCGTTTCGTCGCCGAGCGCCGGCAGCACCTCGCCCATCGCCGCGACCCAACTCAACAACGGTCAACTGAACGTCATCATCTAAACCGAAGTCGGCGCCTCCCAATCCGGGGCGCTCACGTTCGTCAAACGAGCCAAACAAATCGTAAGGAAGAGTCCATGTCCACCACGCCCGTCAACGCTTCGACCAACAGTTTGCCGGCCGCATCGCCGACCGACAACTCGATCAATTCGCTTTCGGCCGATCAGTTTCTCAAGCTGATGATTACCGAATTGCAAAATCAGGATCCGACAAATCCCGAAAAGAATAGCGAAATCATGCAACAGGTTTCGTCCATCAGCCAAATCACCGCCAGCAACAAGCTCAGCACCACGCTCAACGGCGTGGCGCTTGGGCAAAGCATTGCCAGCGCCGGCGCCATGATCGGTAAGAACATTAATGGACTCACCGCCGATGGCAAAACCGTCAATGGCGTCGTTAGTAGCGTGACGGTCACCGGTACCACGCCAGTCTTGAACGTGGGCACCGACGCCGTGCCGCTGACCAACGTCAAAGACATCCTCGCGACCTAAGCCGTCATTGTGCCCTTAAAAAAACCGAACATCGCAATCGATCACTCGCCATGATCCGTTGCAATCACCACTGCTGAAGTTGCCGCGGCTCGACCCAAGCCAACAGCGGCGTTTTATAAATCATTTAACTCAAAGGAAACTAACATGGGTTTAGCATCAGCTTTGAGCACATCGCTCACCGGCATGAAGGCGGCAGAAACCACCATCGACGTGGTGGGCAACAACCTGGCCAACTCGGGCACGGTCGGCTTCAAGGCCTCACGCGCCATCTTCGCGTCGCAGTTTCTGCAAACGCAATCGCTGGGCTCAAGCCCCACGGCAGCGTCCGGCGGTACCAACCCACGACAGATCGGTCTGGGTACGCAAGTGGCGGAAATCACGCCCGACTTCACGCAGGGCACCGTCCAAGTCAGCTCGAATCCTTCGGACCTCGCCATCCAGGGCGATGGATTCTTCCAGGTGCAAGGCAATTCCGGTGAAGCGCTTTATACTCGCAACGGACAGTTCAAAACGAACTCCGAGAATCAATTGGTGACCGCGGGCGGCAACCGCTTGCTAGGGTTTGGCGTCGACTCCAACTTCGCATTGCAATCCACCGTGCTAGTGCCATTGAGCATTCCGCTGGGTTCCACCTCGGTGGCGCAGGCCACGCAAAGCGCGACGCTGGAAGGTACGCTTACGCCCACCGGCGATCTCGCCAATACGGCCGGCATCATTCAAAGTGGCGTCCTAGGCGATTCGCGCTACAGTGCGCCGGCCACCGGCGGTACCTCCGGCATTTCGTTGCCGCCAAACGTGGCTGGCACCGTGGGCACTGCTTCCGGCGCGGGTCCGCTGGGACCAGGCACCTACAGTTATCAGATTACGTTTGTCGATGCGGCCGGAAAAGAATCGCCGGCCTCCACCGTGTCCGTCAACTTGCCTGGCGGGCCTTCGGGCGTGGATCTCAGCAATCTGCCGCTCGATGCATCCGGCAATTACGTCGGCCGCAAAATCTACCGTAGCCAAGAGCTTGGCTCGCTGCCGGCCGGAACCAGCCCCAGCTATTTTCTGGTCAGTGATCTTTCAACGGACAACACCTCCACCAGCTTGGGCGCTTCTGCCAACGGCATCGACGCTACGGACGATACCACACTGGTCACGCAGACGCCGGAAAACACCGCGACGCTAACCGGCAACTACAGCTACTACTTCACCTGGGTTCGCGCGGATGGTTTGGAAAGTCGGCCTTCGCCGCTGACCGGTCCGCAGAACGTCACGGGCGGAACCGTTCAATTGACTAACCTACCAACGCCCGCCGCGCAGTTCGCCGGCGGGAAGATCAACATCTACCGCAACTTGTCCACCGATAGCAGCTCGTTTTACAAAGTGGCCCAGGTTTCGGCTGGCGAGACCTATGACGACAACGTCCCGGATGCCACGATCAGCAATCTGACGCTACCCGGCAACAAAGCGCTCGATCCCAACGGTCCCAAAATCAACACCACCACGTTGCTCTCCGACGTGCTGCGTTTGGACGGCGGCGCCTACGTGCACGAATTTCAAACCGGCACATTGAACTTCGCCGGCGTGAAAGGAGATCGCACCTTATCGACCAAAACTCTGCAGATCACCGCCCAAACCACCATCCAAAACCTGGTCGAGTTCTTGAATCAAGGGCTGGGGATTCAGTTTGCATCCAACGATCCGACGCATCCCGTACCCGGCGATATCAGCGGCACCAGCCAAGGCGCCTCGATCACGGCCGGCGGTCAGATTCGCGTGGTCAGCAACAACGGCGTCGACAATTCCGTCAACATCCCGCTCGCGGCATTTAACCTCACGCCCACCGGCGCTTCAACATCGCTCTCGCCCAACTTAGGCTTCGGCTCCACGCAGGCCGCCAAAGGCCAATCCGCGGTCACCGACTTCGTGGCCTACGACTCGCTGGGTATTCCGGTCAACGTCCGCGTGACGGTCGATATGGAATCGCGGTCTGCCAATTCCACCACCTATCGCTGGTTTGCCGACTCGCCCGACAATCAACCGGGGTCCGGAGTCAGCACTTCGGTCGGCACCGGGTTGATAACGTTTGACGGACAAGGCAACGTGACTTCGGTCGATAACTCGACGGTCTCCATCGAGCGCCGAAATGTGTCGTCGATTTCGCCGATGCAATTTAAGCTCGATTTTTCGCACCTCTCCGGCTTGGCGACAACCAATAGCAATTTGTCGGTCTCACGACAGGATGGCTCCGGCGCGGGCAATTTGTCCAGCTTCATCATTAGCGAAGACGGCCTAGTCCGCGGCGTGTTCAGTAACGGTGTCTCGCGCGATCTGGGACAAATCGTCATGGCCCGCTTTTCCAATCCCACCGGTTTGGAACAACGCGGCGGCAACCTGTTTGGCGCCGGCGTCAACTCCGGTTTGCCGATCACTGGTACGCCTGGCGTTTCCGGTATTGGCTCCGTCGTGGCAGGCGCCACGGAGTTGTCCAACACGGATGTTGGCAGGAACCTGGTCGACTTGATCCTGGCCTCGACGCAATATCAAGGCAACACCAAAATCATTAGTACCACGCAGACGCTGTTTGCGGAACTGTTGGCATTGAACCGATAATTCCGCTGGTGACGATCGTATGGCCTTTGCCCAGCGCCCGCTGGGCAAAGGCCGCGTAACGTCACGCCGATTGGCGCCGCTGGCTTCGGCCCGCCGCGCTCCCACCTTGCTCCCTGCCGCCGCTTTTTTCCGGCTAAACCCCACCGACCGCTACGATGGTCCGCGGCCTGTACGCGCGGTCCGATTTTGTATCCTAAGCTTCAATAGCCAACCGCTGCGGATTTTTTCCGCAGGGCTGGCGCCGTTGATCTTCCCTGCGCAACTCAAGAGTGCCCCATGATTCGTCTCACCCGCTTGGACGGCGCGGCGTTCATTTTGAATGCCGAGTTGATCCGCTACATCGAGGCCTTGCCAGACACGTATGTCACGACAATGCCCGGCGAGCGGTTGCTGGTTCGCGAATCGATGGAAGAAGTCGCGCAGCGCGCGCTGGAATATCAACGCTCGAAAAACTTACTGCCGCCGCCCGCCCGACGCGAGCGCGCGCCAGAATCCGCCCAATTGAATTAGTCCCACGTCCGTTCACCACGCGTCATTCGCTCACACTCATTCCGCCAACGGATCGCAGGCATGGATATTTCGACGGTCGTAGGCCTGGTCATGGCCGCCGCAATGATGGGCGGGTCGCTGATCATCATGGGCGCCGAGGGCAAGGGCAACATCAACTTTGCCGCCTTCGTCGATCCGCCCGCCATCATGATGGTGCTGGGCGGTGGCGTGGCCGTTTGCCTGGTAGGCTTTCCGCTGAAAAACGTGCTCAGCCTGGGCGCAATCATCAAAAAGGTGTTCTTCAACAAGCCAGAAAACCTCGGCCGCCAGATCGAAGAGTTGGTCAGCCTGGCCGAGACGGCTCGTCGTGACGGACTACTGGCGCTTGAGAGCCGCACCGCCGGCATCGACGATCCCTTTTTGGCGCTGGGCATACAAATGGCCGTCGACGGTACGCGGCCGGAAGTGATCGAAGAAGTGCTGCGAACGGAAATTGCCGCCATGGCTTCGCGCCATCGCGAAGGCAAAAAGATGCTCGAACTGATTGGTCGCTGCGGCCCCGCGTTCGGCATGATTGCGACCCTGCTCGGACTGGTCTTGATGCTCGGAAATCTCTCCGATCCCGACGCCATCGGCCCCTCAATGGCCGTGGCGCTCGTCGGAACGCTCTATGGCGCGCTGATGGCCAACTTGGTTTGCATTCCGTTCTCCGAAAAACTCCACGCCCGCAGCCAAGAAGAACAATTGACCAAAGAAATCATCTTGCGCGGCATCATGGGCATTCAGGCCGGCGATAATCCGCGGATGGTGCAACAAAAACTCAGCAGCTACCTGCCACCGCGTCAGCGGGCCAGCGCGGAGGCTGCTTAAGGTATGTCCGCTGAAGAAACACCGTCGGAAGGCGCGCCCGAGTGGATGGTCTCATATGCGGACATGATCACCATCATGATGGCATTTTTCGTGGTGATGTACGCCATGGCCGGCGCCAAGGACGCAAAGAAGCAGCAACCGGTCATGAACTCGCTCAACAAACAATTCGGTCGATACGTCGCCGGCCCTAATAGTCGCCTGCCCATGCACTTGATGGCAACCAGCATGTCCAGCGGCGAAGGACAAAAGCTGCACGGCAGCGACGGACAATCCAAAAAGAAATCTACGCCCGGAGATGCCGTACGCGTGACCACCGTTCGGCCCGGCGATCAATTCACCAGCGGCGGCGCCATAACGTTTGACGCGGACGATGTCAGCTTGAGCGACGATCAAAAACGCGTGCTGAATAACGCGGCCGTCGAACTCGCCGGCAAGCCGCAGCGGATCGAAATTCGTGGCCACTCCGCGATTCGCGCGCCGTCGATCGCGCAAGAATCGCGCGACCCCTGGGATTTGGCCTACGCCCGCTGCCGCGCAACCATGGACTACATGGTCAGCCAAGGCATTGACTTAAAACGACTGCGGATTTCCGTGGCCGCGCAAAATGAACCGCTCGAAGCGGCTGACGGCAAGTCAACCGGCCGCAACAATGCCCGCGTTGAGGTGTTCATGCTCAATGAATTCGCTGAAAAATCACCAACCATCAAAACCGTGAAATCACCGCCCGTAGCAGACAATTCAGGAGCTTACGCAAAATAACTTCGTCGCCAACTCGCTGCCCGCGTGGGAGAACGCCGGGCCAGCGGGGTTGGACCGTCGAAGTTATTTTGCCTGCGTTCCTCAAATTTGTTGGCTGCTAGCAACCTTGTCACATCAACGTTTGTTTCGCTGCGAGCGGTTTGTGCTCGTATCGATCGATTTGCAACTCGGAGTGTTTTGCCATGTCTGATGCCCACGCCGCCGCACCTGCCGGCAAAAAATCCAAAGTCAAAATCTTCGCCATCGTCGGCATCGTCATCGCCGTGCAGTGCGCGCTGGCCTTCATGTTCTTGCCTGGTGGCGCGCAGGCCGATAGCAAGAAGGCCCAAGACAAAACCGCAAAATCTGCTGAAAATGGCGAAGACCATGGCAAATCCAGCGAAGCCCGCGAAGTCGATCTCGGCCAATTCAACTTGACCACTTTCAACCCCAACTCCAACACCACGCTGGTCATCGACTTCCATCTTTACGGCACGGTGGCCGTCGAGCATGAAGAAATCGAAGCCAAAGGCGCGAAGAAGGAAGAGCCCGAAAAGAAAGAGGGCGAGAAGAAGGGCGGCGAGGAGCCGGATAACACCAAATTCGGCAAACAGCTCAAACGATGCAAGCACCGTTTCCGCGAACAAGTCATCGTCATTATCCGCAATGCGGAGATGGGCGACTTGTCCGATCCCGGGTTGGGATTGATTAAAAGACAGATTTTGGCGAAAACTAACTCGCTCCTCGGCGAGCCGCTGCTCAAGGAAGTGATCTTCAGCGACTTTGCCGTGGTCGAGCAGTAAATTTGCAAAGCTGTTTCGAACACGTCGTTCGCAACAGCGGCCCGTCGTCGCAGGAATGGATTCCGATGGCAGACGAATCGAAACCGATCAGTCAAGATGAGATCGAAGCGTTGATGCGCGGCAGCAGCTCCAAGCCTGCCGCCGCCCCTCCGCCAACTGCCGACAACGCCGCGCTTCGCCAGGACGAAATCGAAGCCCTGCTCCGCGGCGGCGCCGGCGCGTCCGGCGGAACACCCGCGCAGGCGGCAACCAGCGGCGTCAAGTCGGCCGCCACTCCGACCAAAACCGAACGCCCCGATCCTTCGCGGACAGGCGCGCGAACCGCCAGCGGCATTGCCTCCGGCGATGTCGATTTTTTGTTGCAACAGGCCGAAGCCGCGCTGGCGTCCATCAATACGCCCGCCGAGTTATTGCCCGGCGCCACGCCCTTTCGATTGGTCGATTTCAGCGGCGCGCCGCCGTCGTCGGAAGCGGCCACGCTCGATCTGATTCGCGATGTCGAACTCGATCTGCGGATCGAGCTTGGCCGTACCAACATGTACTTGGAAGATGTGCTTAAGCTGGCCAAAGGGGCGGTCGTGCCGCTCGATAAGCTGGCTGGCGATCCGGTCGATATTTACGTCAATGGCCGGCTGATTGCCCGCGGCGAAGTGTTGATTCTGAACGACAATTTTTGTGTCCGCGTGGCGGAACTGGTCGCTGGCGAAAACGCGGCCTAAAACATTCACGTTGCCCAGCAGGCAACCGATCGACCTTTTTATTCGAGCGTGCAAGGATGCACCCATCAATCGCCTGGATCGTGCTGGTCGCTACGGCGCTCGCCGCTAATAGCGCTAGCGCGCAGATTCCGCCCAGCGCCGCGGCACCGTCCGGCTTGCGATTTCCGGCAGCGCACGCCGACTACATAGACTCGTCAGCGGCGAGCGCACCGCCAATTCAAGCTCCCGTTGCCGCGCCCCGGTGGCCCGAGCAGCCAGCCAGTTTCAACACCAGCGTTCCGGTCGCCGGCAGCAATCGCGATTCCCGATCCAATGCCGACGCGCCGGCCGCCAATCGCAGCCCGCAAGCCGCGGCGCCCATCGAACCGGCTCGGCCAGACTCTTCGGTCGACGCCAAGCAAGCCGCAGCGTTACCTCGCGTCGGCGAAGCCAAGCCGCTGCCCAAGCCCGGCGGCGTCACGCACGGTCGCGAGATCAATGGCCTGCCGTCAATTTGGACCACGTTTGGCAGCTTGTTCGCCGTGATCGGTATCTTCTGCGGCGGCATGTGGATGTTACGCCGCGGTCTGCCCAACGCGCCGCGGACCCTTCCGCGCGAAGCGCTGGAAGTGTTAGGTCGCGCGCCGCTGGCCGGTAAGCAGCACGCGCATCTGGTTCGCGTCGGCAACAAGTTGCTGCTACTGGCGATTTCGCCCGGCGATATCAAAACCTTGACCGAAATCACCGATCCGGTGGAAGTCGATCGACTGGCCGGCATCTGCGTGCAATCGTCGTCCACCAGCGCGACCGCCGCATTCAAGCAGGTCTTTCAGCAGTTTGCCGGCGATCGCAAGACGCAAGGCTTTTTGGGCGATTCGCATCGCAACACCGCCGACATTGCCGCCCGCGTTGACGAAGCCTTGGCCACCGAGGATCACGATGTTTAATAAGCCCCGTATGCTGATCGCAACCGCGCTGCTGATCCTTGCGTCGTCGTCGATGGCTCACGCGCAATTGCCGACCAACACGCCGATCACGGTTCCGCTTTCGCCCCAAGTGTTAGGTGGGCCGGATCAATGGACCAGCCCTGACGGCTTGAGTTCCGCCTTGCAAGTCATGTTGCTGCTGACGGTGCTCAGCATGGCACCGGCCGTTTTGCTGATGACCACCTGCTTCGTGCGGATTGTTGTGGTGCTGGGCTTACTACGCCAAGCGCTCGGCACGCAGCAGTTGCCACCCAGCCAGGTGATCACGTCCATCGCAATGTTTCTCACGCTGCTGATCATGACGCCCGTCTGGAAAGCCAGCTACGACGACGGCATCGCGCCCTATACGCGGCACGAAATCACCATCGATCAGGCCTGGACGCGCAGCATCAAACCGGTCCGCAAATTCATGTGCGACCAGATCGACCGCACCGGCAACGGCCAGGATATTTGGCTGTTCTACAAGTATCTGCCTAAGGATACGCCGGAACCAAAAACCTACGACGACGTGCCGCTACAAGCCTTGCTGCCCGCCTACATGCTCAGCGAACTGAAAACCGCATTCTTGATTGGCTTTCAGATTTACCTGCCGTTTTTGATTCTCGACATTGTGGTGGCCAGCGTGACCATCTCGATGGGCATGATGATGCTGCCACCGGTGCTGATCTCGCTGCCGTTCAAACTGCTGCTGTTCGTGTTGGTCGATGGTTGGCATCTGGTGGTCGAAATGTTGCTGCAAAGTTTTCAGCCGTTTACATAGCCGCCGCGACCAGCCGCGCGCTACGAAGAATCTTCCAATTGTCCATTGATCGCTGATCAGATCGCAGACCGACGCTCACGAGACTCATTATGGATGCACAAGACGCTGTCGATTTAGGCCGCGAAGCAATTCTGATTGCCTCGGTGATTGCCGCGCCCATTTTGATCTCCGGCATGCTCGTCGGCCTGCTGATTGGCCTGTTTCAAGCGCTGACTCAAATTCAAGAGCAGACCGTAGCCTTTGTGCCCAAGATGCTGGCGATGGTGCTGGTTCTGAGCTTCACCATGCCGTGGCTGTTTCAACAGCTCATTCAGTACACGCGTGATTTGATTTTGAATATCCCCGACACGCTTTAGCCCGCGGCGCGACATTCTCGCGCCGCCATTTACCGGTCGACGATGCAACTTTTCGAAATCCTCTATCTGCATTCGCTGCTGGTGTTCACGCTGGTGCTGGCGCGGTTAGGCACGATGATCGCCGTCACGCCCGTGTTTGGCGGCCCCGACTTGCCGATGCAAGTCCGCGCGTTTCTGGCCGTGGCGCTGTCGCTGCTGGTCACGCCTTCGCAACTGTCCGCTGCGATCGAAGCGCCGCACAATCTCATCGATTATGCGCTGCTGATCATCAACGATTCGCTGGTGGGCCTGGTGCTCGGTCTCGGGTTGATGCTGCTGTTGGGCGGCGTGCAGGTCGCTGGGCAAGTCATCAGCCAATTGAGCGGCATCTCGCTGGCCGACGTTTTCAATCCTAGCTTCGATTCCGAAGTGCCAGTCTTTTCGCACTTGTTGTACCTGGTCACGCTGGCCGCGTTTGTGATCATCGGTGGGCATCGCAAGTTGCTCGATGCGTTGATGAGTTCGTTCGCCACGTTGCCGCCGGGCCGCGCGCCCTGGGCCGATTCGCTGGTCCACTGCATTGTCACGCTGACCACCGAAAGCTTTGTGCTCGGCATCCGCGCCGCCGCACCAGGCATCGTGGCTCTGCTGCTGGCCACGTTGATGCTAGGATTAATCGGCCGCGCGCTACCGCAACTGAACGTCTTGGCGCTCGGTTTTGGCCTCAACAGTTTGGTCACCTTTGGCGCGCTGTCGCTGTCGCTGGCCGCCATCACCTGGCTGTTTCAGAATCAAATCGATCCCATGCTCGAAGCAGTGATGAGCGCCTTAAAACCCATGACCGACGGATAGCCGATCATGGATGAAGAAAACGGCGACAAGACACAGGACGCCACGCCCCATCGCCGCCAACAAGCCCGCGAGCAGGGCCAAGTGGTGCAAAGCCAGGATCTGGCCCAGGCGGTGATTCTGGTCGTTGGTATTTCGATCTTATTGTACTGGAGCTCGGAAACCGCTAACTTTTTTGCCACCTACACCCGCCACCAATTCGACCAGGCGTGGCTGACCGCCGACGGCGCTTTTATCTCCGAACACATCAACGGCGTATTGATGGAACTCGGTCACGTGGTCCTGCCGATGCTGGGCTTACTGGTGCTGGCCGCGGTGGCCGCGCATATGGGACAAACAGGTTTTTTGTGGCTGCCGGAAAAACTCTCGTTCGACTGGAGCCGCGTCAGCCCACTCAGCGGCTTTGGGCGGCTGTTCTCGTTGTCGAACGTCGTGCGGCTTGGATTCGGTTCGATCAAGATTCTGATCGTCTCGCTGGTCGCGGTTTGGAGCTTGTGGGGCCGGCACAAAGACATTGTCGCCGCGTCGTCGCTCGAACTTCCGCAGTTGGCCACCTTCATCAGCGACATCACGCTCTGGACCTGCTTGAAGATTGGCATCGCACTACTGATTCTGTCACTGCTCGATTATCTGTTCCAGCGCTGGAAGCACGAAAAAGACTTGCGAATGACCAACCAGGAAGTTCGCGAAGAAATGAAGGAATTGCAAGGCGACCCGCAGATCATTGCCCGCCGCCGAGCGGCGCAACGCCAGCTCGTTTTGAATCGCTTGAACAGCACCGTGCCCAAAGCCGACGTGGTGGTCACCAATCCGACGGAACTCGCTGTAGCGATTCAATACGACATGGACACCATGCGCGCGCCGATCGTCATTGCCAAAGGCGCCGGCGTGGTGGCGCAACGCATTCGCCGGTTGGCGCTTGAAAACGGCGTGCCGATCGTCGAGCGCAAGCCACTGGCCCAACTGCTCTACAAAGAAGTAGACGTCAAACACCCGATCCCCGATCGTATTTACGGCGCAGTGGCGGAAGTGCTAGCCTACGTTTATCAACTCAAAGGCAAGCCGATCCCCGGCAAGCGCGAATCCGCCTGATCGAGCGTCGCTCGCGTCAAACGTTGTGCATCTGGCCAGCGATGATTGTGCCGCGAACATTTAACGCCGCTGCGCCCGCCGCCGCATGCGGATCGAAATCGAACAGCACGAAGTCGGCTGGATCGCCCACGCAGAGTTCGTTCGCAGGCAGCCCCAGCAGTTGCGCCGGATGCCGCGTGGCCATTGCGACCGCAGCCTGCAAATCCAATCCGCACCAACGCGCGACATTGCCCACGCCGTCACCAATCGGTCGCGAAGCGCCGGCCAACAGTTTGACGGGTGCATTGGGATCTTGCCCAGCCAGCAGCAAGCGGCCGTCGGCGCAGACTTCAACGTCGCACAACTGGCCGCGATGCACGCCCGTCGGTAAGCCGGCCAGGCCAGATAGATCGCTGACCAAAATGCACCGCTCTGGCGTTTTCGCTCTGACCATTGCCCGCAACACTTCTGGCGGCAAATGATGGCCGTCGGCAATCAGCGAAGCCTGTAACCGATCTTCGCCCAACTGATCCCAAATGTAATTCGGATGTCGCGGCAGCAGGCGATGCGCGCCGTTGCCCAGGTGCGTGCTGAGCGTGGCGCCGGCGGCAATCGCGGCGCGGATTTGCTCTCCGCTGGCTGCCGTGTGACCGATGGCAACGGTCACGCCGCTCGCGACCGCGCGACGAATGAACTCCGGTGCCGAGGAGTATTCCGGCGACAACGTCACCAGCTTAATCAAACCGGCGGCGGCCGTCTGGAGTCGATCGAATTCTTGCCAATCTGGCGCGCGACAATGCTCCAGCGGATGCGCGCCGCGCGGGCCGTCTTGGGGTGAGAGATACGGACCTTCCAGATGAATGCCCGGAATGCTTCGCGATAAAACCGATTCGGCCCTGCGCGCCGCGGCAATCACGCACAGCGAATGCTCCAACACCGCAAACGAGCCTGTGGTCACGGTGGGCAGCATGCGGCTCACGCCAAACCGATTGATCGCGGCCACAATCTCCACAACGTCTGCGACAGTCAGCGTCGGCGAACTGAATTCCTGCCCGCCATAACCGTTGATTTGAAGATCGAAAAACGCCGGCGCTACATACGGCAGATGAACATTCTCCGCTGCGTCACCGATTTTCCGCACAGCCGCAAGGCGATCATCGCAAATTTCCAGTTCGCACGGTTGAGCGTTGTCGTAACGGCGGGCGCGGATCAGCATGAGCGGCGGCCTAGGCGGCGAAACGGTTAATGGAGGCGTTGCCGGACAGCGGTCCGGCTATCGCAAAAACAATCGGTAAACCGGGTTGTTGGTTTCATCCACGCACGGATACTGCAGCCCCGCGATAAACGCCTGAAACGCGTCGGCCTCGTCGCCAGGTACTTGAATGCCCACCAGAATCCGGCCGTAGTCCGCGCCTTGATTGCGGTAATGAAACAGGCTGATATTCCAGTTGGGATGCATGCTGGAGAGAAAGCGTAGCAGCGCACCGCGCCGCTCCGGAAAATCGAAGCGATACAGTCGCTCGTCCTCCGCCAATCGCGTGCGCCCGCCAACCATGTAGCGTACGTGTTCTTTCGACAACTCATCGCCCGTCAGATCGATGGCGGCAAAACCGTGTTGGCCTAATCGCATGGCGATTTCGGCCGCCTCCTCGCGACTACTGACCGCCAAGCCGACAAACACGTGCGCCTGCTGCTGATCGGAAATGCGGTAGTTGAATTCGGTGACGCTGCGTGGGCCAATCAGTTCGCACAAGCGCCGAAAACTTCCGCGCTGCTCGGGTATGGTCACCGCCAGCAGCGCCTCGCGTTCTTCGCCCACCTCGGCCCGCTCGGCCACGAACCGCAATCGATCGAAATTCATGTTGGCACCGCAGTTGATGGCCACCAGCGTTTGATTGCGCAGATTGTGGCGCGCGGCGTACTGCTTGAGCGCCGCGACTCCCAGCGCGCCGGCCGGTTCGAGAATGCCGCGCGTGTCTTCGAACACGTCTTTGATGGCCGCACAGACCGCATCGGTATCGACCACCACAAAATCATCCACCAGTTGGCTAGTGAGCCGGAATGTTTCTTCGCCCACGCAGCGTACCGCCGTGCCATCGGAAAACAGACCAACGTCTTGCAGTTCGACGCGTCGGCCAGCCCGCACCGATTGCAGCATGGCGTCGGAATCGGCCGTTTGCACGCCAATCACTTTGATTTCTGGCCGCACGGCTTTGATGTACGCCGCCACGCCCGAAATCAATCCGCCGCCGCCAATGGCCACAAACACCGCGTGAATGGGATGTTGATGCTGCCGCAAAATCTCCATGCCCACCGTGCCTTGGCCAGCGATCACGTCGGGATCGTCAAACGGATGCACAAAGGTATAACCGCGGGCTTCGCCCAACTGCACGGCGTGTTGATACGCGTCGAAGTAGCTTTCGCCATGCAAAATGATTTCCGCGTTGAGCGCCACCACGGCGTCGATTTTCAGTTGCGGCGTGGTGATCGGCATCACAATCACCGCCCGGCTGCCCAACCGACTGGCGCTCAGCGCCACGCCTTGGGCGTGATTACCGGCCGACGCGCAGATCACTCCGCGCTGCAATTGTTCGGGCGCGAGCCGCGCCATCTTATTGTAGGCGCCGCGCAATTTGAAGCTGAACACGCTCTGCATGTCCTCACGCTTCAGCCAGACCTGATTGCCCAGCCGCTGCGAGAGATTTTTCGCCAGTTCGAGCGGCGATTCGACCGCCACGTCGTAAACCCTCGCCGTCAAAATCTTTTGCAGGTAGTCCGCGAGCGAGAGTTGCGGGGCGGCGTCCGAACGCTGCGCCTCGCCGCTGGCGGAATTTGCGGATTCAGCATTCGGCATTGGGAAACGTCTTTCTCAAAATGTTCATATTCTCGACGGGCGATCCACCGACGCGAGTTTCGCGATGGCCACCGTTGCCAGCACATTTCGGCAACTCGGCAGCTCGCCGCGTCCGGCCCGTGGCGTATTGGCCTCTAAAATAATCGATTCTCGCCTGAATGTGATCCGGAATTGCCGTTTTTCCATCGCGCGATTCGCATTTTGCCTGCGGGGACGCCAGCAGTTGGATTGGGCGCAGCGTGCCCATTCGCGCTGCTAGCGGATGCAATCGGCATTGTGAGCTGACGTGCGACGTTGTATTGTACGCGGCCCGTTTTTGCGCAGCCCCGCGCGCGATGGGCGTTGCTTAGTCCGTTGGCACAACAGTGTCGTACCATTTCGCCTGGCAGAACATGGCTGGCCGCATCCATCAACTTCGAGCGATTCACCGCACGTGGCAAGTTGCCGCGCTGATGCTGCCGCTGGTTGCGCTGGGATGTTCGACCACCAGTTACGTGAGTGTGCGCTCCAAGCCGAATAATCCGCTGACGGACGAACTCAAGTTGCTCTCGCGCAGCGGCCCCAAGCCCACCGAGCGAACGGTGCAACTGTTGCGGCGCTACGATCTGAGCGATAGCCAAAAAGGCGATCCCCGCAAGGCGCTGGCCAAGCTGCAAGAAATCATCGTGGCAGAACCGTCGGCCGATAAGCTCTGTTCGTTTGCCGAACTGGCTTACATCCAGGGCACCAAGATCGAAGCCAAAGATCCCACCGGCGCGCTGGACTTGTATGGCGCTTCGGTGGCGCACGCCTATTTGTATTTGTTCGATCCTCGGTTCGGCCAATACCGCAATCCGTACGATCCGCAATTTCGCGGCTCTTGCGAGCTTTACAACAGCGCGCTGGAAAGCGCCCTGCGGATGATCCGCAAACGGGGCGAACTCAAGCCCGGCAAGGAGCATACCGTCGAGTCCGGCAGCCAGACCTGGGACGTCAAAATCGTCCTTCGCGGCGGTGAGTGGCAGGCCGAGGATTTCGAGCGTTTCGAATTCGTCTCGGATTACAACGTCACTGGCCTGCAGAACCAATATCACAACTATGGACTCGGCGTGCCGCTGATTGCCGTGCGCAAAAGCCGGCCGCGGACCGATCCGACCGAACAATTCTACCCGCCGAATTTGAGTTTTCCGGTGACCGCGTTTTTGCGTTTGTTGCCAGACGATCGCGCACAAACGGTCGGCGGCAAATCGCACCATCGCGCTGAGTTGGAACTTTACGATCCACTGGTCACCGGCGAAATTGCCGTCTGCAATCGTCAGGTGCCGCTCGAGGCCGATCTCAGCACACCGCTAGCCTACGCGCTCAGCGACCCGGCCTTTCAAAAGCTCGATGTTTCGACCCTTGGCCTGTTGCATCCCGAAAAAGCGCAGGCACTGACCGGCCTGTACATGTTGCAGCCGTACCAGCCGGACAAAATTCCAGTGTTAATGGTGCATGGACTATGGTCCAGCCCGTTGACCTGGATGGAAATGTTCAACGATCTGCGTAGTTCGCCCGAGCTGCGCTCGAAGTATCAATTTTGGTTTTACCTGTATCCGAGCGGTCAACCGTTTTGGTTGAGCGGCGCGCAACTGCGCGAAGACCTAGCCAACATGCGCACCGTGGTCGATCCCGGCCGCCATTCGCCGGCGCTGGATCAAATGGTGCTCGTCGGCCACAGTATGGGCGGGCTGGTTTCCAAACTGCAGACGCTCGATAGCGGCGAAGACTTCTGGCACCTGCTCAGCGAAAAACCTTTTGCCGACGTCAAGACCGACGAAGAAACACGCCGCGGCTTATTTAAGACGGTATACTTCAAACCCAACATTTCCGTGCGCCGCGTCATCACCATCGGCACGCCGCATCGCGGCAGCGACGTGGCCAACGACACCACCCGCTGGCTCGGGCGCGAGTTGATTAGCTTGCCGCAAAAAATGGTGATGGGCGAAAAACAACTCCGCCGCGACAACCCTGACTTTTTCAAGAAAAGCACATTGATCGACGTCACCACCAGCATCGATTCGCTCTCACCGCAAATGCCGATCTTTCCGGTGATGCTGGCCGCGCATCACGGCAGTTGGGTCAAATATCACAACATCGTGGGCCGCGTCGATCGGCACTCGACGTTCGGGCGCATTGCCGGCGATGGCGACGGCGTGGTGCCCTACAGCAGCGCGCACTTGGAAGACGTCGAATCGGAACTGGTGGTCGAGGCCGATCACACCTCACTGCATCAGTGTTCGCGAAGCGTGCTGGAAGTGCGGCGGATTCTGATGGAATACTCGGCCGAACTCGACCATCACATGCGGATTGGCAATCCGGCCGTGTTCAACGCTCCGCCGGCCGCCATTTATCCGGCCCGGCCGGCCGCCTACGCCGCGCCGCAGCCTGCGGGCAACACGCAAGTGGCACCGCTGCAATAGCGCATTTCTCAACGCTGGCCGCCGCATCCCGCGCGGATTTTGTCCGGCGAACATGCCGCAATACGTTCTTGTTATAATCGGACTCCAGCCGCCGGCTTTTCTGGCGCGCCGTGGGCAGCAATCCAACGTTTCAGGTGCCTGCATGAATTCCCTCGCTTGCCCTTCGGCTGGTGTTCGCCGTTTAAAACCGACGCTGGCAAACGATCGTCGCTTTGTGCGATTGAGGTATCGTAGCTGCTCCAGGCTTTTACTCTGTTTATTGTTCACCGTAAACGTGATCAGCGGCCTGGCGCTGACGCCCTGCGCGGCGTTGGCGGCCGGCGAATTAACGCCCCAGCAGACTGAAAAGCTGGATGAAGCCATCAAGCTCGTCAAGCAAATTTCCAAACTGGAAGCCGCTGGCAAATCGCAGGAAGCAATCGCCAACGCCAGTAAGGTGGTATCGCTCTCTCGCGATGTTTTTGGCCCCAACGATGTAGCCGTAGCCCGCTCGTACGAAGACCTGGCTTCCATCCAGGCGCGCAATGGCGAACCGCAAAACGCCAAGACGAGTTACGAGCAAGGCCTGGCAATCCGCAAGAAACTCGGCCTGAACGACGCCGAAACCGCCACCGCGCTCAACTATGCCGGCCTGCTGTTCGACGCCCAAGGCGATTACCCGCCCGCCAAGGCCTACCTGGAACAAGCCGTGGCGATTCGCAAGAAATTGCTCGGACTTAATCACGCCGATACCGCAACTTCGATCTCCAACCTGAGCGCTGTGTTGCTCTCGATGGGCGACGCCAAAGCGGCCCGGCCGTTCTGCGAACAAGCGCTCGCCATTCGCCAGCACGTGCTAGGCCCCAAACACCTCGATACCGCGATGTCGCTCAACAACCTGGGCACTCTGGTCGATGCACAGGGCGAATACGCCGCGGCTAAGTCGTATTACGAGCAAGCCCTCGCCATTCGCCGCGAACAACTTGGCGAAAAACATCCCACGGTCGCGCAGTCGCTGAATAACATCGGCTACGTGCTGGCCGAAATGGGCGACCTGGACGGCGCCAAGCGCAACTACGAGCAATCGCTGGCCATTCATCTGGCCGCGCAGGGGCCCAAGCATTTGGAAACCGCCGGCGCACTGAACAACTTGGGCGTGCTCCTGATCGATATGGGCGATTATCGCAATGGCATGGCCAAGTGCCAACAAGCGCTCGACATTCAAAAGGCCGCACTCGGACGCGAGCACCCAACCGTGGCGATCGCGCTGAATAACATCGGCACGGCGCTCGAGGAGTTGGGCAACTTTGCCGCCGCCAAGCCGCTGTACGAACAAGCCTTGTCGATTCGCGAAAAATCGCTGGGGCCCAAGCACCCGCTGACCGCCGCCTCGCTCAATAATCTCGGCGAGTTAACGCTGAATCTGGGCGACTATCCGCAGGCGCAACAGCTTTTTCAGCGCGCGCTCGATATCGAACTAGAAACTCTGGGAGAACTACACCCCACCACAGCAATCACGCTCGGCAACTTGGGTCTCACACGCTCCTTGCGTGGTGATAAAGCGGCCGCAAAAGACTATTACCAGCGCGCGCTGGCGATCCGCAAGAAAATGCTGGGCCTCAATAACGCCGAAACAGCGCTGGCAATCTCCAATCTCTCGATCCTGCTCTACGAACAAGGCGACTACGCCGCGGCCAAACCGCTGATCGAACAGGCGCTGGCCATCCGCCAGCGAACGCTCGGCCCCGATCATCCGGAAGTCGCTCGTTCGCTCAATAATCTCGGCGTGCTATTCACCAACCTCGACGAACCCGTTAAGGCCCGGCTGTGTTACGAACAGGCGCTGGACATTCGCAAAAAAGTCTTCGGCGATAATCATCCCGATACCGCTAGCTCGCGGCATAACCTGATGGTGCTGGCCGGATCGCAGGGCGATTGGCAAATTGCCGGCGAACAAGCGCTGGCCTCGCGACAGGCGGTCCGCGCGCACGTGGCAAACGTACTGCCAGCGCTCAGCCAGCAACAGCAATTGCAATTCCTGGAATACGTCAACGAACTCGACTTTTTCGCCGCGCTGTCGCTGGGGTTGCACCATGCCGAGTATCCGCCGCTGGCGGCTCTTTCGGCGGAGTTTTTAGCCAACGGCAAAGCCGTGGCGCAAGAATCCCTGGCCGCCCAAGCCGCGCTGAGCAATCTGCAAGCGGCCAGCGATCCAGCGCTGGGCCAACTCATTGCCGAACTGAATGCCGCGCGCGCACGGCTGGCAGCGCTGGCACAGCGATCGCCTAAATCCGACGAATTGGACGACTACGGCCGGCGCTTCGATTTGCTGGTCCAACAACAGCGCAAATTATCGGACCAGGTAAATGCCCGGCTGGGTCGTGTTCCCGCCAGCGGCTGGTTGCGTCTGGACGATGTTCGCCTCGCGATTCCCAAAAACTCAATGTACGTCGACATCGCGCGGATGCAGCCCGGCAACTTCCACTCCAAGCGCGTCCAAGACGATTTCGACCAGCAACATTACGTGGCCTGGGTGATTCCGCCAGCCGGACAAGGCGATGTGCAAGTGATTGATCTGGGGCCTGCGCAACCCATCGACGACGCGGTGCAGAATTTTCGCACGGCCTTCAAGCCTTGCCAGTCAACCGACAAAACGCAAAATCCGCTGCTCGTGCAGGGAGAAGCGGCGGCCGAAAAGCAATTGCAGATCACGTTAGCCGTGGTATCGCATCTGGTGCTTGAGCCGCTGCTGCCGCATCTCAAAGACAAGCCAGAGGTGATCATCAGTCCCGACGCCAGTTTGTGGCTGGTTCCCTGGGCCGCGCTGCCGTTGGCCGATCATTCGTACGCCATCGAAACATATAACTTTCGTTATCTGGTCAGCGCTCGCGACCTGACGGCGCCGCGCGGCGAGCGTTCCGCACATCCGCCGCGAATTTTTGCCAACCCCAACTACAACCTGACCGCTAGCGAGCTACCCGCGGCGCTGGCGGGCGCTTATGGCGTTAAAAGTTTGTCATCGGCGAGCAATCTGCTAGCTTCGGCGGACCTGCGGAATCGTTCGGTCGCCAAGATCGGCGCAGCGCCGCCACTGCCCGGCACGGCGGCCGAAGCTGCCGCTATTGCGCCCAGTCTGAAGTTGTTGACCCTCAACGATCCGAAGATTTATGCCGACAATCAGGCGCTCGAAGGCGTCTTCAAACACCTGGCCGCGCCGCGCGTGCTGGTGCTCAGCACACACGGCTACTTCCTGCCGGAGCAACGTCCGAAGTCCGCGGAAAAATCGCTGCTGACCGCCGCCGCGTCCGCTGACACACGGCAGGCGGGCAAAGACGATCAGGGATTTGCCATCGAAAACCCGCTGTTGCGCTGCGGGCTGTTGCTGGCCGGATGCAACAACCGCGACAAAATCCCAGCCAACTCGAATTTGGACGACGGCGTGCTGACCGGCGAGGAAATTGTTGGCGTGAATCTCCGCGGCACCGAGCTCGTGGTGCTGTCGTCGTGCGAAACGGGTCTCGGGCAAGTGAGCGTCGGCCAAGGCGTGGCCGGTTTGCGGCAAGCATTTCAAATTGCCGGCGCGCAATCGGTGGTCGCCACACTCTGGCAAATTCCCGATCAATCGACCGCGCTGCTGATGAACGATTTTTTCGCCAACCTGGCCGCAGGGCAAAGCCACGCGGACGCGCTGCGCCAGGCGCAGCTCGCGCGAATCAAGGCGCGTCGCGATAAATACGGCGCCGCGCATCCGCTGTACTGGGCCGCCTTCACACTCACCGGCCAATAAGCGACGTGACGCTACGCCGAAGCTTCCGCGTCGTCGCGAATGCTGAATTCGAGCTTCCAGCGCTGGCCGTCCGCGCCGGAAACGCACCATAATTCGAACACGCCCAGCTCGGTGATTTTTGAGTGGAAACGGACCGGCACGTAATCTTCGCTGAGTTGATCGCTACGCGGTAACGTGGCTTCCAGCGAATCGGTTTCTGAGATTTCGTCTTCGTTCCAGCCGCCAATCAAATGGCCAGGCAGGTCTTGCTTGCGCGTGGCCGAACTGAAAAACCGAAAGTGCGCCGGCTCGCCCACCACCAGTCCAATCTCGTTGCCCGGCACATCGGTTTCGGTGCCTTCTTCCATGCCCATCGGCACCACGCACAGGGCGCGGAGCGGACGCACGGCGCCGGGAATTGCCAGCCCAGTGGTTTCGATACCCACGTAGTACGCGCGGGCAGCGCCGCCGCGAATACGCACGCCGCCCGAGTGTTTTGCCAAGCCGTAGCGCGCCGCGCCGCGGGCCACGGCCAAATCCAAATCGTGATTGCCTTCCAAACCTTTGGGCGGAGTGCGGCCGGCAAACCAATGCTGCAGTACGTCAAACATTCGCTGCCGCAGCGATTCGGCCTTGAACACGCCGCCGTTAAACAGCACGTGCGTCGGCTGCACCGGACCGCCCGAGGCATCGCCCTGATCGCTGAGAAAACCGGCCAGGTGATGCGTGATGGCGGTATCGGTTTCGAACGGCAATCCCAATTCGCGAAAACCGGATACCCGCCGCTTGGCCGGGCGCGCCGTCAGTTCGCAAATCGGAAAAAAACCGTCGGCCAACAACTGCGCTGCTGCTTGCCGATCGAGATCGACGCTGACCGTGCCGCCAATCACTTTGCGGCCGCGCCCCAGCACGCTTACCGGATGCTTTTGCGGCCCGCTGGGCGAAAACAGCGTTTCTTTGGCCGCACGGCACGAGTGCCACAACGAAACGGACTGCCAAGGATCGAGCGTGACGTTCTTTTCGGCAAACGCGCCGGTCAGTTGATGCGCCAGCGCCAGGTCCATGTTGTCGCCGCCGACCAAAATGTGGTTGCCCACCGCGATTCGCCGCAGCGCGAGTTCACCGTTTTCGTCGGTCACGCCAATCAACGTCAAATCCGTGGTGCCGCCGCCCACGTCGCAAACCAGCAGGGTATCGCCCACTTTAAGATCGCGTCGCCAGGCGTCGCCCCGGTCGGCCAGCCAGGCATATACGGCCGCCTGCGGTTCTTCCAGCAAAATCAAATTGTCGGGCAAGCCAGCCGCCAGCGCGGCTTCGCGCGTCAACTCGCGTGCGCTGGCGTCAAACGACGCCGGCACGGTCAGCACCACCTCTTGCTCGGCCAATGGCGATTTGGGAAATTGCTGCTCCCAGGCCGCCCGCAAATGCTCCAAGTAACGCTGCGTGGCCTCGACTGGCGATACCTTGGGCACGTCGTCCGGCGCGCCGGGCGGCAGCAGCGCTTGATGACGATCCACGCGACTATACGCCAGCCATGACTTGGCCGCCACCACGGTTCGCATCGGCACGTCGGCTGCCTGGCGACGGGCCATTTCGCCCACCGCGAACGTGCGTTTTTTAGCCCACGGCAAATTCAAATTTCCGGCCGCCGCATCTTCGGCCTGCCCCAAATACAAAAACGATGCCAGCATCGTCCGCGATTCAACGGTGCCGGCGGCCACTAACTGCGGCACTTCGAGCAACTGAATCGGCGGCGCCTCGACGCCCAACTCAGCAAACGCCAACACGCTGTTGGTCGTGCCTAGATCGATACCAATCACATACTTTGCCGGCATGCCTGCATTCCGCGTTGAGTCAGGTAGAAAAACATCAACTTGGATTTGACCGACTGACGTTCGGTCCGTCAATGCGGCGCTGCGGATGAACTTTCCGCGTGCGTCGCGCAATCTCCCATGCTGCTTGCTGATACACTGGATTCCGAAACGTCGCTTCAATCGATTTCGGCACGCCTGCTCCCCACGCAATATGCATGCTCCGCCCGACCCGCTGGTGATTCTATCGCACTATCCGGCCGACTGCCGGCCAATTGCGATCGAGCCGTTGATGAACGCGGGCGGATTTAGCGGCGCGCTGCTGTGGCGCGTCACCGCGCCGCGCGGTACGCTGGTGTTGCGCCGCTGGCCGCAGGCGCATCCAGATCGGCAGCGATTGCAGTGGATTCACGGACTGTTGGATGATGCCCAACGCCAGGGTTTTTCGCGCGTGCCAGTGCCGCTTGTCGACCGAGCACAGCAGACGATTGTCGAGCGGGACGAATGGCGCTGGGAACTTGCTCATTGGCTGCCGGGCGTGGCCGACTATCCGAGCGATCCGCAGCCCGAAAAACTCGCGGCCGCCGCGCGAGCATTGGCGCAGTTCCATCAAGCCACGCAAGATTGCTCGTCGGCCCGCGATGCCCGCGACGGCAGCCCGGTCACTCACGCCGCGGCACCGGCAGTTCGGCAGCGGCTGACGGCATTTCAAACGTTGGCCCGCGGACAAATGTCGGCGCTGATTGCGGCCGTCCATCAACCGCAGGCCGATTGGCCGGAACTCCGCACGTTCGGGCAACAACATCTGGAGCGCGTGGTTACGCACGCGGATTTCGCCGCGCGGCAGCTTCAATCGCTGGCCGACCGGCCGTTCGGTTTGCAGCCTTGCATTCGCGACATCTGGCACGAGCACGTGTTGTTCGAAGGCCCGTGCGTCAGCGGTTTGATCGATTTCGGCAGCGCGCGAATGGATACCGTGACGACTGACTTGGCGCGATTGCTCGGCAGTTTCGCCGGTAACGATGCGGTCGCCTGGTCGCATGGTTTGGCCGCCTATCAAATGGTCCGCCCGCTCTCCGCCGACGAGCGAGCACTGATCGCCGCGCTCGACCGCGCCAACATCCTGCTCTCCGGCATCCATTGGCTGCAATGGATTTTCGTCGAGCGCCGGCTTTTCGGGGATACTGCCGCGGTGATGCAGCGCTTTGCAGCAATCGCCGCGCGCTGGCCGAGCTTGGAGAAAATTAAATAGAGCGAGTTAGGATCGCTTAATTTGGACTGCGAATTGTTTTACCGCGAAGCCGTAAAGTACGCGAAGAAAAATGATCAGAAAGCAATCAGGTGCGAACAACTTGATCAACCAGGGTTGCAAGGCACATTTCTTTGATCCGCCGGCACGGTTGCTTTTTCTTCGCGTCCATTGCACCTTCGCGGTGAACGAATCTTCTTCGTACTTGAGTGAGACGTTCATCGCTGGCGATCGCACGCGTCAACCCGAACGGATTACGGAACTCGATATTTGGTCGTTCCTGAACCTGGAGTCAATGTGTGGCTCACCGATCAGCAAGCCGCTCGCTAAATCATGTACGACCAACCATCTTTGCCCGCCAGACTTTCGGCGTGTTGGGGGCAGCTTTCGCAAACGTTGCCGGCCAGCAGGCTGTAAGCTTCGCGAATGGCTTCCATGGTGCTGGACCAGACGCCGACTGATTCGTGAAAAATTCGCTGCGGCCCGAGCCGTGCTTCGAAGCCGCTGGATTTGAGCACCGCGGCAAAATCGTGGCGCACGCCGCACAGCAGTACCGTGATGCCTTGCCGATCCAGCCGATGCATGTATTGCTCCAGCGCGTTCAAGCACACGGCGTCAGGATTGCGCGCCCGTTTGACGCGCAGCACAATCGCCCGGGTGCCGCCGGCCGCGCGCTGCGCGATGGCGTCTAGATGTTCTTCCAAGCTGGGCGCGGCGCCAAAGAACAGTTCGCCTTCCAGACTGTAAATTAAAATTCGCCCGCACGGCTGATCGGCCGGCACGCGCTCCCGAATCACACGTTCAGGCGTCAGCGTCAACTCGCTCAGATGCACCCGCGCCGCGCGCGGCACATACAGCACGAACGATAAAAACACGCCAATCAGCACGCAAAACTCAATCGAAACCGCTACCGCCGCAATCGCCGTGAGCGCCACGATCGTGGCATCGAAGCGCGTGGCCCGCAGGTGATACATAAGCTGCCCACGATCGACCAATCGCCAGGCGGACACAAACAAAATTCCCGCCAGCGCGGCCTGCGGAATGAACTGCGCGTAGGGTGCCAGCAGCAGCATCGTGCCCGCCACCGCCGCCGCCGAGATCACGCCCGACCATTGCGTCCGGCCGCCGGCTTGCTGATTGATGGTCGAACGTGTCAGCGAACCCGAGCCCGGAAAGCACTGAAAGAAACTGCCGACCACATTGGCCAGGCCTTCGCTCAGGCACTGCTGGTTGAGGTCAAGTTTTTGCTGCGTTTGCGACGCAATCGCCTTGGCCATGGCAATCGCCTCAAGCAAACCGAGCATCGCAATTGCCATCGCGCTGCCAAACATCGGGCGGACCAGCTTCCACTCCAGTTGCGGTACGCCGAACGACGGCAGGCTGGCCGGAATCTTGCCCACGGTTTTTACGCCCTGCTGATCTAAACCGAAGCCGGCCACAATTGCAGCCATTAGGGCCACGGTCAGTAGGAACTCGGGAACTCGCCAGCGAAGCTTTTGATTGGCCAACCGCAGCAACACGACAATCGCAATCGTGCTCAGACCGATGGCCAGCGTCGTGGGATGAATCGACGCGTTGGGATTGGTCATCGTCCGCCAGAATCGCACTAAAAAATGATCGTCGCCGGAGCCGATCTTTGGCAGTCCGAGCAGATTCTTCAATTGATCCATCACCAGCAGCACCGCCGCGCCCAGCGTAAAACCGACGATCACGGCGTGCGAGATGTAGCGGGAGAGATCGCCCAGCCGTAGCAGCGTGATGCCGCATTGCACCAGACCAACCAACAGCGCCAGCGAAATGGCCGCGCCCACCCGTAGCGCGGTCGATGCGGGATCGCCCGTGGGCTCTGGCACGCCGGCCAGCGTCAGCGCGCTGAGCACGGCAATCGAGATGGCATTGGTTGGGCCGTTGATCAGTTGCCGCGACGAATCGAAGATCGCGCCGACCGCCGTCATCACGATGGCCGTGTATAAGCCGTATTGCGGCGGCAGTCCGGCAATCTGTGCGTAGGCCATGGCCTGCGGCAACGCCACGGCGGCCACGGTCAAGCCTGCGATCAGATCGTGGCCGAAATCGCCGCGGTTGTAAGTTCGCAACGCATCAATGGCCGGCACCCAGCGGCAGATGGCGCGTTGCCAGCCTGCTCGCGGAGGCTGCGGCGCGCCGGCGGGCAGTGACGTCCGGCGGGGCTCAGGCTCGGGAAGCGACGTTGACATAAGGGTCGTTGACCATGCCGCCAACAGCGCATGAATTGCTGGAGCGCGTTGGTTTACTTGGGCGCAGCGGTTGACTTAGCGCAGCGGTTCACTTGGGCGCAATGGTGGCGACAATCCGCTTACCCTGCTGCGATGGCGAAGCTTCGATCTTGCCGACTTCTTCCAGCGCTTTGAGGATTTGGTTGATGACGCGATGCCCTTCTTCGACGTGGGCAATTTCGCGGCCGCGGAAGACGACGCTGACAATCACTTTGTCTTTGTGCAGCAAGAAGCCGCGGGCCTGATTCAATTTGAATTCGATATCGTGCTCGCCGGTCTTCGGCCGCACGCGAATTTCCTTGATCTTGCTCTGATGGGCCTGCCCTTTGTGCAGCTTCTTCTTCTGCTGATACTTGAACTTGCCGAAATCCATGATCCGGCAAACCGGCGGGCGCTCGGTCGGAGCGACTTCCACCAGGTCCAAATCCGCCTCACGCGCCAAATTCATCGCTTGTTCGGTGGGGATAATTCCTAATTGCGAGCCGTCGGCGCCAATGACGCGAATGGGAGTGATGCGGATTTGTTCGTTAATCCTCTGAGACTTTTCGATTGCAAGCGCCCTTTCGTGTTGACCATGAAGCGAGAAACTGCCCATCCGCGCAGATTGCGGTAAGCGTAAATCTTGCCCGCCCGGCGGCGGCGCGTCAAGTATAGCTTACAAAAAGCTTATACCCCATCGGCACTTGGGACGCAAAATGGCCAAAAATCGGCAAGCAAAACGCAGATCGCGCTTGTGCAATGCGCATCGTCAAAGCACGCGCTGGTTCCGATTGACCAACGCGAATCGACTGGCGAGTAATTTCCTCCAAGCCTATTGTCGGGAAATCGAAATTCCGCGACCGCACGCCGGCGTTGCATAATCTTGTATATTATACAGTGTGGGTGCAGGCGGCCAGTTGTGGTGAAAAATAATTGCCGACTCCAAAAAAACGCATTTAGACTGGCGTCAAACGTGGCGATGGGCCACCGCCTGGTTACGAGTGAGGCATCGCGCTACTGAGTGTTGCTGAAAAGAAGCGTCGTTCTTCATATCGAGAACAGCGTCAACATCTGGCCTTGCAGTTCCAAGAGCTTGCCAGACAGAACGATCCAACCCGCAACGATTCGATTTCACTCGACGCGATCGAGGATTTTCACGAGCTGAGCGACGGGCGCGGAAATCGAGGAAATCCGGATGTCCGATTGTTTTTCGACGTCGATAAACTGAATCGGCCCATCGTCGCACTGGGCGTAATTAAGAAAAAAAAACTACGGGCCGACGCCGCTGGCGGAAATGTCAGAATGGCGATTTCGCCACCGTTGAGCGGCAACAATATTTCACCGCGCCTGCGCGGCACTTGATTCGGGAGGACGCAATGTTAAACCAACTGCAAAGCATCAGCTTCGACGACCAGGTCTACCTGCTGGCCCTGTCGATTATTCGCCAACGCATCGAACCCCTGTCGCCGGAAGATCGCAGCGATCTGTTTGAAGTGATCCGCGAATTCATAACCACCGACGATGACGAAGCGCGAGCCAGCGCCGCGCAAACGATCGTCGAAATTACTGATCCGCTCAAAACCAGCGTGAGGCTCGGCGAAGTCGCGACGGGCCGGCCCGCAAAATGGCTCGGCTGGGTCAGCCGAAAAATCAAAAGCCTGCGTGCTGCGGCCGGTTTAACTCAAGAACAATTGGCACAGCGCAGTGGCTTGACGCAGAGCCACATTTGTCGGCTCGAAAACGGCGAACATTCGCCCACCGGGCTGACTCTGGAAAAAATCGCCCAGGCGCTCGGTGTTCCCACATCCACGCTCGATTCATCGTCCGACGAATGAATCGTGGGCGAGCGACAAAATCGATCCGTCCGCGCGGCTCAAAAATCCAGATTCGACGGGAATCACTTGCTCCTGAGCCAACTTTGGTTCACCATGACTGTGTTGGCCTTGCTCAGAACTTAAACGCGATCCGCCGCGGCTTGGCGGGAGACACTGCTTGTTCGAATTCACCTGCCAGTGCGGCAAAGTCCTGAAAGCGGCGGCGGAACTCGCCGGCAAACGCGGAAAGTGCCCGCGCTGTGGGCGGCAATTCGTCATTTCGCCGCCAGCGAGCCTGTCTGCTGAATCGACTTCGCACGCCGCTGTTTCGCTGCCGCCAGCGCCGGCCAAATTGGCGACCGCGGCGTTTGCCTCGCGGCAGCATTTGCTATCGCAAGCGCAGGTTGTGCCCGATGCGATGCGCTGCGTGCAATGCGGTATTTGCACGCATAATTGCCCAATGGGAATTGACGTCCGCGCGCATGCCTGGCGCGGTTTGGCCATTCAAGACAGTCACTGCTTGACCTGCAGCGAATGCGTTAAACGTTGCCCGCGCGGCGTGCTCAACTTCGAACGCATTCCGCTGCTGGCGACCAACTGAGGCGACGCTCATGGGGTCGCAGCATGTGATAGTGGGTTCCGGCATTGCCGGTTTGGCGGCGGCCGAAACCATCCGCCAGCGCCAGCCGCAGGCCACGATCAGTATGATCAGCGAAGAGCGACACGAGTTTTACTCGCGCCCCGGGCTGGCCTACTTGCTCCGCGGTGACCTGCGCGAAAAGCAGTTGTTCATTCGCACCCGCCAGGATTTGCAGTCGCTGCAACTGCAACGGCTGCATGCCCGCGTGGAACAGTTGGATTGTGCTGCGCACGAGTTGACGTTAACCGATGGCCGGCGCGTGACGTTCGATCGTCTGCTGCTGGCCACTGGCGCGCTGGCGGTTGCTCCCAGTTTTTTGGGCGGCGACTTATCGGGCGTGGTCACGCTGGATGGTCTGGACGACACCCGCCGCATCATCGCGCTGGCCAAGCGCACCAAATCGGCGGTGGTGATCGGCGGCGGCATCACCGCGTTGGAGCTGGTCGAAGGCCTGACCGCGCGCCGCGTGCAGGTGCATTATTTTTTGCGTGGCCAACGCTACTGGTCCGACGTGCTGGACGAAATCGAGTCCGACATCGTGCTCTCGCGATTGCGACACGAAGGCGTCAAAATCCACCTCAACACGCAAATCGACCGCGCTCAGGGTGCCGACGGAAAACTGGTGGCCGTCGAAACGCAAGCCGGCGCGCGGATCGCCTGTCAAATGCTGGCCGTGGCGATTGGCGTCCGCCCACGCGTCGATTTAGCGCGGCAAGCCGGCCTGCGCGTCGATCGCGGCGTGGTGGTCGATCCGTATTTGCAAACATCGCAACCCGACGTCTTTGCCGCCGGCGATGTGGCCGAAATCTTCGATCCGCAGCAAGGTCGCGGCTCGCTCGATGTGCTGTGGCCCAGCGCGCTGGCCCAGGGCAATATCGCCGGAGCCAACATGACCGGCGCTGGCCTGACTTACCGCAAAACTTCGGCCCTCAACGTCACGCAACTGACTGGCCTGCGGACCACGATCATCGGTGCCGTTGGCGCGGGCAAGAACGACGACCTGGTGGCCATCACGCGCGGCGAAAGCGAATCGTGGCGCGCGCTGCCCTCCACTTGGGTCTTGAGCCAGCGTGACGACGTCAATCGCCTACGGTTGATGGCCGGCGAACGGACGATTGTTGGCGCCGTGGTCATGGGCGATCAAACCTGGTCGCGCCCACTGCAGCGTTTGATAGTGGAAAAAGTCGATATCTCGCCGGTGTGCGCTGCGCTGATGCAGCCCACCGACGGCTTGGCAGCGCTGGCCGCGTTCTATCATCACTGGAGCACGCATGCGCAGCCTGGGCTATGAACTGGCAATCGCGCTATCGATCATGGCAGCCGTCACCGGACTGTATGCGCTGACGTTGCGCCATGGCTTGCCAGCGCCCGTCAGCGCCGTTGGGCAACTGCTGGGCATCAGCGGCTTCGTGCTGATGCTGGCCACCGAGACGCTCTACTCGTTGCGCAAACATCTCCGTCGCTTTCACGCCGGCCGCATGAGCACCTGGCTGCATGCGCACGTGGTCACTGGGCTGGTAGGCTCATATCTGATTATGCTGCACTCCGCCGGCAAATATCACGGGCTGGCCGGCGTTGCGCTGCTGCTGACCGCAGTGGCCGTGCTCAGCGGTTTCATCGGCCGCTACCTTTACACGTCCGTGCCGCGGACGCTCGATGGCAACGAACTTGGCGTGCAAGAACTGCTGCAACGCAGCGCCCTGGCCGAACAACAACTGCAAGAGTTGGGCCTGGATGTTTTCACTTTGCCGGCGCTGGCGGAATTGGTCGAACCGCCGGACAGCGGCCTGGACATTCTCTGGGGCGGGTTGTATCTGATCCGCTGGCGGCATCGTCGGCAAGTTCGTCTGGCGATGATCACGCTGCAGCTCGACCGCAGCCCGCAAGCGCCCCGCATCGAAGCGCTGCTAAACGATTGCTTTCTGTTACATTTGAAAATTCGCAATTTGGCGGCTGCGCGGCGCCTGCTGGCGCTATGGCATGTGTTTCATGTTCCGTTGAGCGTGGCATTATTGATGCTGGCCACGATTCATATTTGCGCCGCCATCTATTATGCTCACGGCTGAAAGGGAAATCGCCTTGCAGCCCGCGCATGCCCAACTTCGCACGGCCCTGTTCATCGCCCTGGTCACCCTGGCGGCGGTCGCGGTGGCTTATTGCACCACGGGCGGCGCGATGTTCAGCCCTGGCGAATTGAACGCCGCGCCGCGCAAAAACGTTGCGTTGGGCGGCGTGCGTTCGCATGCTGAAATTGGCGGTCGCTGCGCCGCTTGCCACGCCGGGCCGTGGAGCAGCGAGTCCGAAGCCGATCGCTGCCAGGCCTGTCATACCGATATTCGCCAACAGCGACAGCAGCAACTTCCGCTGCATGGCCGACTCGCCAACGGAGAGCGTTGCCGCGATTGTCATAGCGAACACAACGGCCGCGCGGCATCGCTGGTGAGCCTCGATCATTTCGATCATGCGCACACCGCATTTCCGCTGACTGGCAAACACCTGGCCGCTGCCTGCAACGACTGCCACAAAAATCAAGTCTTTCAAGGCACGTCGCAAACCTGCGGCGAATGTCACGCTCGGCCGAAAAGTCACCTGGGGCAACTCGCCGGCAATTGTTCCGCCTGCCACGGAACCAGCACGTTTCAGAGCGGCTCGTTCGATCACGCCCACACCGCGTTTCCGCTCAGTGGCAAGCATGCGACCACCGCCTGCAACGCCTGCCATAAGAATCAGATCTTCGCAGGCACGGCGCAAACCTGTCTGGCCTGCCACGCGCAACCGCCGAGTCACGTGGCTCGCTTCGAGGGCGATTGCGCGTCGTGCCACTCGACCAATGGCTTTAAGAGGACCACATTCGATCACGCGCACACGGCATTTCCGCTGACCGGCAAACATCTCGCGGCCGCCTGCACGGCCTGCCACAAGAATCAGGTTTACAAAGGCACGGCACAAACCTGCTCGGCCTGCCATGCGGAGCCGCCCAGCCACGCGGGCCGCTTTGCAGGCAGTTGCGCATCGTGCCACGTCACCAGCACGTTCAAAGGCGCAACCTTCGACCACACCCGCACCGCGTTTCCGCTGACCGGCAAGCATCTCGCGGCCGCCTGCGCGGAGTGTCACAAAAACCAGCAGTACATAGGCACTTCGCAAACGTGCGCGGCCTGTCATGCGCAGCCGCAGAATCACGTGGGCCACTTCGAAGGCAACTGCGCCGCATGTCACGCCACCACAGCCTGGACGGGCGCCAAGTTCGACCACACGTTCCCGCTCAATCACGGTGGCGCCCGCCGCGACGCCAAAGGCTGCGCACTGTGCCACGACCAGCCCAACGATTATCGGGCATACACATGCTACGGCTGCCACAAGCACGACCCGGAACGCACCGCTGCCAAACATCGTCGACTGAATGCCGAAGAACTGAAAAAATGCGCCGTCTGCCATCCCGGCGGCCGCGAACACGGCGAACGTGGCGAACGTGGCGAGCGTGAAACGCGTGGCGAGCGCCGCGAAACCCGCGTTGAGTTGGGGATTGATTTTCCGCTACCGCCCAACCCCAATGGCGCTTTAAAATCGCGTCCTTTGAATTATTGCCTCAAACTGCACACATTCTGCCGGTGTGCGGGCGTGGCCTTTAGCGCGGAATGCAAGGAAGAGCTTCAAGACATGTCAACTAGCATCGACATCGCACGCTTTGATCCCGAAGAGCCGGCCGAAGTTGTAACGCCACTGTAATGCGAAGCTCATTCCGATTGCGCCATCCAACGGTCCAGCCTTTAGCCGGTTCCATTCATTCTCGCTGGGTGAACGCGCCGCATCCCTGAGAGTTTCGACAATCCAGTTGTCTGCGGCTTCAATCACGCCAATGTGAATCGGAGAAATCGTTTGAATTCGTTCGATGGCGTCGATGTCCGAGTCTGGAATAAGTTGCGTATCTTTTTTCAACGCCTTCGCATTTTTGCAATCAAAGTCACGACGCGCATATTCAATTACGGATTTCACCTCTGCGTGCGACTGCATAACGTCAATCATTCGGAGTATGAACTTGCCTCGCCAATCATTTTGGTTGACGTACGCCAGAAATCTAAATACTCATTGCGCGGACGCTTCATTATCGGCTATCAGCCAATCGCGGTGTTTGCGAGCAATCGTACAGAGACCGCTATCCGCAATTTGGTTCTCGCCAGAATTCGCCAATTGATGATTTGAAGCTTCAGCGGCGGATGGTTTTTCTTGCTCTGATAGTCCGTAAGCAAAACGAGAACGTCACATTCACCACCCAAAAGTCGTTCGTAGGCGGAAAAAAACGGCTCACTCGTGCAGTAGTTTTCTGATGGCGATTTTACGCCAAGGTCGAGATCTGGCAGGTCGACACCGCGAGCAGGGTTGATTCGCAATTTTCCGACATCGAGCCCTTTGAAAATCGACGTTTCCAGTATTCCGACCAATAACATTTCGATGACGCTGCCGATCGTTTTGCCATCCAAATTGGGCAACTCGCCGTGCGCTTTGAGATTCTGATACCAGTGCGGTAGTTGTTCGCCTCGACCAATCCGCTTCAAGACGCGTTCGATCGCCGACAGCCGTTTCCCCCGAAGCGCAATGTTGATTGCGGCAGCAATATCGTTTTGACGCCGACGAATGATTTCTCGCAAATACTCTTTGCTAGGCATCGGCGAACAACCTCTGCTGTTGTCGCTTCTTTGAAAAACTCTTTGTGGGTATCCCTGGGGCAGTTGCCCTTTTCATGACCCATGCGACCATGGGTGGCGGCACGGCATTGCCGTACAGTGCGTATTGATCGTAGACCGACACGGCCGAACAATGGTCGTCCGGAAAACCTTGCAACCGCGCGTACTCGATATTCGTCAGTCGCCGATATTGATTTCCGATCTTATACCGTTCGTAGTGCCGACTCGCCGTTGAAGTGAGGGTAGGGCCAACCCTTTCGTGCCGAAGACGGTATAACCCATGCGAGCACCACCGCCTTGATTCGAAAGGATTTCGACACCGGACACGAATCGTTTGACGTGCTTACTCGATTTAAGTCGTTCGACGGTTGATTCCGTGAAGTCGAAGCCCGCAGCGACGTTATCTTGCAGCATCGATTCCAGCGTCACAAGCGGTATCGCCTCGGAAAACGAATCCAGTTCCGCACCGCAGAATCGACCTGCAAATGCCAGTCCCCAGTTCGGGAATTTGTTCCCGTGGGAAGCGATTTCGGGCCACAATTCGGGCGAGTTGATGGCAACTCCACGGGTGGCTTTCAAACTCAGATCGGCTAAGGTAGCCAACTTAACTGACGTTAAATTTGCTCCGGTGCTCGTGTCAACTCGCGCGCCGACCACAAATACGCGCAGCCTATTTTGCGGTAAACCAAAATCCGCCGCATTCAAAAGTCGCCATTCGATATGGTATTTCAATTCGGCTAACGAAGCTAAGATCGTTGCGAAATGAACTCCCTTTTCCATGGACAACAGCCGCTTGACGTTTTCCAAAATGAAAAATCGCGGTTGCATTCGACGAATTGCATCAACCACCACGCTGAAAAGCGTTCCGCGAGGATCTTTTATTCCCTGCTTCTTGCCAGCGCTGCTGAACGGTTGACATGGAAAACCTGCCGTCAGTAGATCGTGTGGCGGAATATCATCCAATATTTTCTTGACGTCGCCCTCATGGATGGAACCAACGCCATTCACGTCTCGATAAACTTTGCATGCCTTAGGGCAGAAATCGTTCGCCCATGCCGTTCTGAATCCACATCGGTCGGAGGCGAGTCGAAATCCGCCGATTCCAGCGAACATTTCAATCGTTTTCATTCGATGGCATCCAGTTCTCTGGCCAAACGATGCTGCAATTTCATTGGATCGGCTAACTCGCATTCCCAGACAATAATTACCCCCCAGCCAGCTGCCAATAATTGGCGATTGTTTCGTCGATCCCGCAGCCGATTTGCTTGAAATTTCGCAGCCCAAAAGAGTTCGTTCGACTTTGGCGTCGACGCTTTGCGGCAGCGCGGATGCCGATGCCAAAAACAGCCGTGAACGAAAATGACCTTTCGACGACTCGCGAAGACTAAATCTGGACGCCCAGGCAATGCTTTTCCATGAAGTCGATAACGATATCCCGTACGATGCAAAAGTTGCCGAACGACCATCTCCGGCCGGGTATTCTTCGACCGCACGAAGCGCATCCGCTCATTTCGAGCGGGCACGGCAATCGCCATATTCTTGACAAATCGAGCCATATATACGCCAGCGATGCCTAATGTGCTCAGATGTATACAAATTGAAGCTTGAGGTCAATTGTTTCGATCGTTCCCGTTCGATACGTCAGTGGCTGGGAATTGCGGCCGCGACGGACGCCTGTCGATTAGCGCTTTGGCCGAAATGCGACACCGGCTGATTGTAATCGCTCGACAAATTCGACCGATAGGAAACCGTCAGTCAATCCGTTTCGAGCGTTGCCAACCCGCAACAGTCCTTTCTATAATAGGCGCGTCCTCTGCCGGCACAGTCATTCCACCAGACCGGTCTGCAACACGCTCGGCAGCCGACTCCCGCCTATTTTTCACTGCCTTTTGCTTCCAACCGCCCTTTGAGGTTGCCCTGCAATGACCTCCCGCTTGCTGCTAGCGCTGTCGTTTCGACTGGCCATTTCGCTGGCGTTGCTGCCGATGTTCGCGGACCCGCCGACTGCCCGCGCGCAAATGTCGGCCAAAGAGCAACTCGCCAAGGTGAAAATTCCGGACGATATGGACGTCTCCCTGTTCGCCAGCGAACCGATGATTACAAATCCATCGGCCATTGATGTCGATACCCAGGGCCGCGTCTGGCTGACGGAAATTCAGTTCTATCGCGGCAAGGCCAAAGACCATCCGCCGCAAGACAAAATCAAAGTCTTGATCGATACCGACGGCGACGGCGTGGCCGACAAAGTTGTGACCTTTGCCGAGCATGTGTTTTGCCCGATGAGCATTTGCGTGGCCGGCGACAAACTCTACTGCTGGACCTCGCCCGATCTGTGGGTTTACAAAATCAAAGAAACGCCCGACGGTCCCCAGGCGGATGGCGAGCCGACCAAACTGCTGACCGGCAGCAACGGCAAAAATCACGATCACGGCGCACACAGTATCGTGCTCGGTCCGGATCACAAATGGTGGATGTCGCACGGCGATCCTGGCTTCAATATCACCGGCACCGACGGTTCCAATATCAAGTATCCCAAGGGCGCGGTGCTGCGCGGCGAACTCGACGGCAGCAAGTTGGAATTGGTTTCCGTCAACTTCCGCAATCCCTACGAAGTCTGCGTCAACTCGTTTGGCGAATCGTTTCTGTCCGACAACGACAACGACGGCAACCGCAGTTGTCGCATTTGTTGGTTGATGGCGGGCGGCGACTACGGTTGGTTCGGCACGCCCGGTCCGAAGGTGCCCGCCGGCACGCCCTACGGCGAGCATTGGCACTTCCGCGGCGAGATTCCGGGCTACGTGCCAGGCACGCTGGTCACCGGGTTTGGCGCGCCGTGCGGCATGTGCTTCTACGAAGGCGACGCCTTTGGCGCCAAATACAAAAACAGTCCGCTGCACGCCGACGCCGGGCCGGCTGAATTGCGCATGTATCCGCACAAGCAGTACGGCGCCGGCTATCAGGCCAGTAGCGAAGTCTTCATGTCTTGCGGCGACCGTTACTTTCGGCCCGACGACATCTGCGCCGCGCCGGACGGCTCGCTGTACGTCAGCGACTGGTACGATGGCGGCGTCGGCGGCCACGGCTACAACGATCCCGATCGAGGCCGCATCTTCCGGCTGACGCCCAAGGGCAAAAAGCTGGCACGGCAAGAAAAACCCGGCCCGTACGACAACATCACCGACGCCATTGCCGGCCTCAAGAGCCCCAATCTGGCCACGCAATACTTAGCCCGTGAGCGACTACTGGCCGAAGCCGAAGCGAGCATCCCGGCGCTAAAAACTCTGCTGGACGATGCGGAGCCGAATTTCCGCGCACGCGCCTTGTGGGTGCTGGATCGCATCGGCGGCAACGCGCGCAAGTTGGTGGTCAATCAATTGAAGGACAACGCGCCGCAGTGGCGCGCTCTGGCGGTGCGCATCCTCCGCCGCCACGGAGCGGACTACGCCGACGACATTTTGCCGCTCGCCAATGATGAATCGCTGGAAGTCGTTCGCGAAGTGCTGCTGGCCATTCGCAACATTCCGGGCGTAACGGCCACTGCGGCCATTGTCGACATCGCCGCGCGCTACGACGGCAGCGACCGCTACCTGCTGGAGGCTATTAACATTGCTGCGGGCGACGCCGCGCGAAAAGCTTTGGTCTACGATCAAATCGTCAAACGCGGCAAGATTTCGCCGCAGACCTTTGCGCTGCTGCAACTGCTTAACCCGGTGGAAGCCGCCAAACTGCTGAACGATCGGCTGGCGTCCGGCAGCGATCCGGCCGCCGTCAAAACGCTGCTGGCCACCGCCGGCACGGCCGCTTCCTACGAAGCCGGCAAGGGGCTCGTCAAACTGCTAGCCAACGAAAAAGCCTCGCCGGAACTTCGCGCGCTCGCCCTAGAAAAACTCAACGGCAATCTCTCCGGCTCTTGGAATATGCTCACCGACGACCAGCAGTTGATCGCCGCTTATCGCAAGCTGCTGGCCGACCCCGCGCTGCAGTCGCAAGTGATCTCCGCCGTCGGCGCGCACAACATGACCAAGCTCGGGGCCGATGTGCTGGAGCTGCTCAAGAACAATCGAGCGCCGCTGGCCATTCGTCAGCAATCGCTAACCACCGCCGTGCAACTCAAGCCCGCCGGCGCAGCCGAAGCCATCCGCGCCGTACTGGCCGAAAGTCAAACGGATTTGCACGAAGCGGCACTCAACGCGCTGGTTGATTTGCAAGACACCAAAACCGTCCGCGCGGTTTTGACCGGCGACACCATCGCGCCCGCGGCCCGCACGGCCGTCGCGAATCGTCTGATGCGCAGTACCGGCGGAGCGCTGCTGCTGGTTAAACTGGTTGAAGGCGACAAGCTGCCCGCCGAACTCAAAAAATCGATCATCGCCCAGGCCATTGCACATCCCGATGCCAACATCCGCGCGCTCTACGAGCAATACGTGCCGGCCAGCGAGCGCTCCAAAAAACTGGGGCAAGCCATCAAGCCGGACGAAATCCTGGCGCTCAAAGGGGATCCACTTCGCGGTGGCAAAATCTTCCGCGAAAGTTCCGCTGCGCAGTGCAAAAACTGCCACATGATCGAAGGCTCCGGCGGCACGCTCGGCCCCGATCTGAGTCTGATTGGCAAAAAGTACGAGCGCGCGGCCATGCTGGAAACCATCATGGATCCCAGCCGCGGCATCGCGCCGGAATTCGTCTCCTACCTGGTCGAAACCGTCGACGGCCAATCCTACCTCGGCTTCATCACCGAAAAGACCGACAAAGAAATCGTGCTCAAAGACGCGCAGTCCAAGCTGATCCGGCTGCCCGCCAAATCCATCGAATCGACCACGCCGCAAAAGAAATCGATCATGCCGGAACTGGTGCTGCGCGATGTCAGCGCGCAGGACGCGGCCGATTTGCTGGCCTTTTTGCAAACGCTTCGCCAAGGCGTGGAAGCAGTGAGCAGCTTTCGCGTGCTCGGACCATTCGATGCCGCCCGCAAATCGCTCGATTTAAAATGCGGCCCAGACAACGGCGGCACGCTCGGCAAAATCGATTTCGCCGCGCATTACGCCGGCGTCGGCGGCCGACAAAACACTTGGGACGTTTACCATTCCGACGGCGAGCTGGGCTTTGCCGCCTTCGACACCGTCAAGTACGATGCCGCCAAAGGCAGCCCCTCGGACGCCGTGATCCACTTTGCCGCGGTGTACGTCGACACGCTCTCCGATCAAACCGCCACGTTGCTGGTTGGCGCGGACGACCAAGTCAAAGTCTGGGTCAATGGCAAAGAAGTAATCAAGCAACTGCCAGGTGGCAACGCGCTTAGCTGGGGACAATTTCACACTGACATTCCGCTGACCAAAGGACGTAACCTAATCGTTGCCAAGGTGCTCAATTTCCAAGGCCCCGGCGGGCTCTCGCTCGGCATCCGCGGCACCGAAGCGCTGCAGCTCAAAACCGAATAGCGGCAAATAAGCGCGCTTGCCGTAACGCTCAATGACCTGGATATTTACGCGCGCGCGATTCGCCGTATTGCCCGTGATCGGAATGATTCGGCTCGAATCGTGCAGTTTGCTGCAATTCTCGGTTTGAGAGTAATCCTCGAAAACTTCCAAAGTGGCATATCCTTTTTTTATCCCCAAACAGCAGAACCTCCGTTCTCACGACCGCCACCCTCATTGCTGACGGCTTGCGCTCTGTAGCAATGGACCATCTGCGTCCCATCTGTGTTCATCTGCGTTAACGTTGCTGCCTGCTTGCGATGGGCGTCGATTGACCAGCAGGCAGGAGTAAAGCGTCGCCCAACGTGAAAACACCGCCGAGTGAACACAGAAGAACACAGATGGGTCGCAGATGGGTCGCAGATGGCAACTCGTGATTCAAAGGCTTTCAGACGCCGTTGACTTTTTCGGCGAATATAGTATACTGATGTGCATATATCTCGCGGGCGGAAGGTCCGCCCAACGCGGGACAACGGATTTGAGGCCAACCCAGGGCTCTGACAACTCAGCGTGCAAAGGCAGGTACAACACCCGAAGGAAAAATCGAGTTCGAAGCATTCAGGCGTACGGCTCTTCACTCCGCGTCTCCCTTCGCCCCGGTACTCCGGGGAGCAGGGCCGGGGATGAAGGGCCGAGTTGACGATCTGTCAACGCGAGTGCGTTGTTAAGCAAAGCGCTGCGAATGAGATTTTCCGTCGGCAATTCGCCGGCACTTGCATGAGACTGGTGGCAGGAGATGTCGCGTGGATGGTTTGCTAGACAAAAGTAGGTTCGCCGGTGCGCTGGCGAATCGAAATCGAACCGACGCGCGGCCGCAGTAAATAGCCGAACCCCCGTTGAAGCTCTTTGACAACTTAACCGGCGGTCGCCTGCGCCTATGCAAGCCTGGCGACCGCTCACACACTCCGATTTGCGAAATGCGATCCGGCGGGCAGCGACTGTGTTGCGCGCCGGTGGTAAGAAGTTCGCCCCTTCGCAGCGAGGAGCCTGCGGTGCGCGCCGAAGGGGTCAGAAAATCGCAGTCATCGGGCGTAGTGTCCGCACTGTCCACGGCGAATATTGAGGTCAAAACTGTCGCCAAGTCATTACGCGGTTCAACTTTGCACGCGGGGCACGGAGCGAATTTGCAAAAAACTCTTTTCGATCCCTTCGCCTCCTTCGCCCCTCGTTTCTCCCTCCGCCCCTCTCCGCCCTGCTCAGCGCACGTCGGCCGTGTTGTGAGCGATGAGCGGAGGCGTGGCGGTCGCTTCGATTCGCGGTGGGGAGGGCGGTGACGGGGCGGCGGGCGCCAGCGGCAATCGCACGGTGAATGTTGTGCCGCGGTCGGTTTGCGACGAAAACGAAATCGTGCCGCCGTGCGCTTCGATCAGGCTTTTGCAGATGGCTAGCCCCAGTCCGCATCCGCCTGACGCTCGGCTGCGGGCTTGGTCCGCGCGGAAGAATCGCTCGAACACCCGCGATTGATCGGCCTCCGGAATGCCGGAGCCGTTGTCGGCAATGGTCAGCAGCGCGTGCTGGTCCGCGGCGGTCAGCGAGACGCGGACCTTGCCGCCACGCGGCGTGTGCCGCAGGGCGTTGGCCAACAGATTCGCGGGCACGCGGGCCAGAAACACCGCGTCGCCTGCCACGCGCAGCGGCTGCGGCGGCACGCTGAGCGATAGCGATACGCCGCTCTGTTCGGCCTGGCCCAAAAACTGTTCGGTCACGTCGCGGACCACGACGCGGATGTCCAGCGGCTTGAATTGGAGTTCCAACTTGCCGGCATCGGCGCGGGCCAACGTCAGCAAGCCGTCGACCAATGCCCTCATTCGACCGCAGGCCGTCAAACAGGTGCGTAGCGTTTCTTGGTAGGCTGCGGTGGTTCGCGGGCGCGACAAGGCCAATTCCAAATGTGAGTGCAACACGGCCAGCGGCGTGCGAAGTTCGTGCGAGGCGTCGGCCGTGAATCGCGTTTGCCGATCGAACGAGCCTTCAAGCCGCGAGAACATTTCGTTGAGCACATCGGCCAGCACAACCAGTTCATCGTCGATTAGCGAAGCATCAATGCGGCGGGCCAGATTCTGCGCGGAAATGGACGAGGCCGTGGTGGCGATGGATTGAATCGGACGAATCAAACGTCCGGCAATCAGCCAGCCGCCGGCGACGCCAATCAGCAGCACCACGCTGCCGACGCCCAGCAGTTGCCAGGTCAGCCAGCGGAGATCGGCCAATTCGCGCTGCATCGGCTTGCCGACCAGGATGATGGTTTGCATCGGTCCCAGCGTTGTGGCTTGTCGCTCCGGGCCGACAAACGCGTAATGCAGATCGTTGCTGCCAACGCGATCGGCGGCGATGTCCGGCTTGGTGAATTCGCGCGTGGCGTCGGACGTCTTGAGCACGGCGCCGTCGGCCCGCCAGATGGTGAAGTAGGTGGGTTTGATGGGGTCGTCGAACTGAACGTCACGCACATCGTGGAGGTCCAACTCGCTGAGCATGAATTGCAGATCTTTTTTTGGCTGCGGCCGGTTACCGCGTTCGGGCGGTCCGTCGTCCAGCGGTCGGCGATTGTCGAAACGCTGTGGCGGGCCATCGCCGCGAAAATCGTCCGGTGGCCGATCGGGCGGCGCGCGATCATCGGGCGGGCCGTCGGCCGTCAAGCGTTCGTCGAGCGGTGCGACGGTGGCGCGATCGCCAGGTGGGCCGGCATCAGGGCGGCGATCATCTGGCCTTCGATCATCAGGGCGGCGATCATCTGGGCGACGGGGTGGCAGAGCAGGGCGCGGTTGTTGCCCACGGTCGGGCGGACCGTTGTCCAAACCATCTCGCGGTGGACGGCCACGCAGACTTTCTGCCGGCAAGCTGGGATCGAGCTCGTGGGGCGGAAAGTTTCGCAGCGTGGCTTCCAGATACCGCGTGGCGGCCAGCAGTTGTCCGTCCGCCCGTTGGATGGTTGCGGCGTGAGCTCGAGCGTAGAGCAGTGCGGCAAAGCTGCCGATCACACCTAGCAGCACCATGGCGTACCAGACTTGCATCCGAAAGCGAATGGATTTAACCATGGACGATGTATCCTTGACCGCGCCGCGTGCCAATGAAGTCTTTGCCGAGTTTTTTGCGAATGTTGGAAACGTGGACGTCAACCAAATTGGAAAGCGTGTCGTCATCTTCGTCAAACAGATGTTCGTAAATCATGGTTCGCGAAACCAGTTCGCCACGCCGCAACGCCAACAGTTCGACCAGCGCGTATTCGCGCGCGGTGAGGTCTACCTGTTTGCCGCCGACGCTGACATGCTTGGAACGCGTGTCGATGCAGATGTCGCCAATCTCCAGCAGCGGGTTGGGCTGACCGGCCGAACGTCGGATCAAGGCGCGGACGCGGGCCAACAGTTCGGCCAAATCGAACGGCTTGACCAGGTAATCGTCGGCCCCGGTATCGAGCCCGCGAATGCGATCGGCCACGCCGTCGCGGGCGGTGAGAATCAGCACGGGCGTTTTCTTGACCTGCCGCAGTTTTTCCAGCAGTTGCCAGCCGTTAAGCCGGGGCAGCATCAAATCCAGCACTAGGGCGTCGTACTCCCAGCTTTGCGCTTTGAACAGCCCGTCTTCGCCGTCGGCCGCTTCGTCCACGGCATAGCCGGCCTCGCGCAGCGATTGAGCCACGGCCCGCAGCAGTTCGGGTTCGTCTTCCACCACGAGCACACGCATTTTGAGACTGACCTTGAGCCGGGTTTGCACCGAATGCACGCCAACTCAAGTATAGTCCAAGCTGGGCCGCGGGCGGAAATCTCCGGGACCACAGTTCGAGGCAATTTCCAGCGGCCGACCGGCGGCGATTAGGCCGCGGCGCGGTGCGGAAAGAGTTTGCCGAACTGCTGCTTCACCATCTCGTAACACTCGCAAGAAATGGCTTCCAGCCCAGGGCGATCAAGAATTTCGATCATGCCGCGGTGGGTGCGGAGCAAGCCGCCGCGTTGCAGCGGATTGAGGATGTCGGTGATGGTGGCCCGCCGAACCCCGAGCATGACGGACAAGAATTCATGAGTCAGATTGAGTTCGGGCGAGCCAATGCGATCCTGCGTCATCAACAGCCAGCGGCTACAGCGCATCTCAACGGTGTGCAGGCCGTTGCATGCCACTGAATAGGCCACCTGCACGGCGAACGCATCGTGGTAGAGCATGATGATTTTGCGGAAATCGCCATTTCGATCGGCCTCTTGCTGCAAATGATCACTGCGCATTCGCCAGCCGCTGCCGGCAATCTGCACGATGACGTCATAAGGCGAGGTTCCGCCGCCAAGTAGCGCTGAGAGTCCCGACATGCCCTCATTGCCGATGGTGGCGACTTCGATCGCCCGGCCGTCGCCCATGGCGGTCATGGCGGAGATGATGCCGGATCTCGGAAAGTAGACGTAATCGATTGGGCCGCCCACGTTGTACAGTGTGGATTTAAATTCCAAGGTCACCGGTTGCAACATGGTCGAAAGCCGTTGCAGTTCGCCGGCCGGCAGATAAGCGAGTAGCGCGTTGGCCGAAAGCAACGGCGGAGGAAGCGAATTCATCGGTGCGTCCTGATAGGACCACCGATGAAGCGGGCCCGGACGCGAATCGTCAAGCCGTATCTAAAAGGTGATGCGGGAAAGGGAAGTAAGTGACGATCCCTCCATTCTAATCGTTAAAAGATTGGCTCGTCGGTACGATTACGGACAGACCTCGCGATTGAGCGGTGCGAGAAATGAATAATGGCCAATAATCGACGCTTTTACGCAGATGTGCCTGAAGAATATATTTGGAAAACGACCGCGATTGCCATATCCCGGAGCGTCCGGTGGAAAGTGAATCCGAAGGATGAGTATGTCATTTCATGGCCGAGCTGGCCAAGTTCCGCTGGCCACGAGCGGCGAAAAAACGCCGCCGCCCATTTCAGCAACCATTAAAATGGGGACTGCAATTATCGCCACTGGTGTTGCCGTCTACTTGTTCTTCGCCATTTCGGGCGAAGAAAAAACCAAGTGGTGGGGCGCGTTCACGTTACCATCGGGCGTAAATTCCACAGCGCTGTCGCCAATCGCCAGCAAACGGTTCGAAATGGAATTGGCGGACGGTCGGTGCGGGAGCTTTCGTATCAAGCTGCTGGAATTTCCCGGCTTCGATCAACAGATTGCCTTACAGTTCTACGGTCTTGGCGCGCTGCTTGGACCGCGGGCATGAAGTGTGCGAATTCCCCAGCCTCTCCGTCGATCAGACTAGCAAGGATTCGCGCTGCGGCAGCGGTTGCAACCAAGCATCATTGCACGTCGAGCAGTTCGCTTCCAGCGCGCGGGCAATTTGATCCAAATGCCGCGGACGCAGATCTTGATAGATGGGAATTTCGACCGCGTGATTGACCATGAATTCCACATCCGGAAATTCGCCCGGCGTGAGCCACGGGTGATGAATGCCCCACACGGGAATCGCTTCGACTCCGGCGGCATGCAACCGCGCTACGGCCGCGAATTTGTCCTCGACCAGGATCGGAAAGAACAGCGGCATCGCACCCTCGGGCAGATGCTCGTGCATCATCACCACCTGCGAACCAAGCAGCCGGCGAACAAGCGATTCGTAGTTTTCGCGGCGACGTGCCGCCGCACTGGCGTAATCGAAGTGCCGCAGCAAACCGCGAGTCAACGCGCCCATCCCGCGATTCAGCAAGTACGGCTCGAACGTCAACGTTTCCGGCGATTCCAATTTGGGCCTTTTGGGCGCGATCGCCGCGCCCAACAGTTTTCGCGCGACTCGATTGCAGAACTGTCCACAGCGGCCAAAGTGTAGTTCCAAATGATTCAGCACGTGTTTGGCCGTCAGATTGAATTCCGAGTAGTAACCACCGCACTTCGCGGCGGGCGGTAGCGCGATGCCCGGCCGATTGATGGCCAGCACGCCGCCAGCGGCAACCGGCATGGCTTTGTAAAGCGTGAAGATACTAATGTCGCCCCAGGTGCCGAGCGGCCGCCCATCGATGTCCGCCAAAAAACTCAGCGCCACATCTTCGATGAGCGGAATAGCATACCTGTCTGCTAGTTCGCGGAGCGCGGCAATCGGCCCCGGAAAGCCAAAAAAATGAATGGCGTACAGCGCCTTGGTGGCTGGCGTGATCTTGCTTTCGATTTCTTCCAGATCGAGCGAGTAGTCGCGCGCCACGCTATAAAAGTTGAGTTTCAAACCCAAATGCCGCAGCGGCGCCGCTTCCGTGCCACTGTGATAAGCCGGAAACAGCACTTCGTCGCCGGCTTTCAAATCGAGCGCAATCGCGCCGTGGAAAACAGCGTTTCGGCCGAGATAATACAGCCGCAACTGGTCGTGCGACAGCGGATACGGCAGGCTCGCCCGGCTCTGCAATTTCCAGCCTGAGAACAGACCCAAAGTTTGATACGCGGGTATAAACGGCAACATGCGAGCACTTCCGGCAGGGAACGCTTTCGATCAGCAGATTTCAAGGCACTACGAGAAATCTAGCTTTCGATTGCGACCGGTCGGCATCGCGGCGAACATTGCCCAGCCCCGGCGGCGGACGAGTGCCGCGATTTCGCTGACGCTTACAACGTCTGTGACGATCGCACCGTGGGCGAGCGCTGCGATCTGTCCTGCTGCGCGATCACGCGGCTTTGCGCGCGGGAGCGAGTTTGTAGAGCAGCGAGTTGCCCTTCTTGCCCACCGTGCTGGCGATTTGCATGCTGCGTAGGCAATAGGCAATCCGCTGCGCCAGCGGGCGTGCGATGCCCAGCCCTGACGCCAAATCGCCGGTATGAAACACGGGCGGCAAAGGGCAATCCAGCAGCGCCAGTAGATCGTCGCCGGTCTGAAGTCGATGGCTATCGACCACGCCAACCAACTTTTGATCTTCGACTTGGAAATCGTTGGCTCGCCAGCGCCGGCGTCGACCGTGGCCGGGGTAGCGCCATTCTTCGACTTCCACCAGCGCCACGTCCAAGGTCAAACGCGGATGCGGAAAAACGTTGGTGAAATAAATCAGTTCGTCGAACAGGTCGAGCAGTTTCCCACGCTTGGGGCTCAAGCGTCGCTCAGCGACTTTGCCACCTTTTCGCTTGCGTTTGATCAGCGTTTTGCTGGCGACAATCGGCTTGACCACGCGGACGTCGTGCTCTTCCAGCAAGCGGGCGATCTTTTTACGAATGGCACCCAGCGAACCATGTTGAATTTCGATCAGTTCATCGCCCACCACGGCGTCGATCCGAAAGCTGCCCAAGCGGACCTCAACGCGCGCAGCTTCGCCGGCAAACATGGTTTTCAATTGACGGTGAAGCGAGGTTTCCATGCCAGGGCTAAACGTGAGCGAGCAGATTGCCATAACGGAACGGCAATTGGATAGCCCTAGGCGAAATTTGACAAGAGCAGTTCGGTTCGCGTGCCTGCTTGCGTGCCGCGGGTTTTGGGCTGGAGCGGGCGCTCTCCGAGGATTATCTTGAACCGGTAGGCAATCCGCTGCCGCTTTCCGGTGTTCGAAGCGGCCGGCGCGTTGCGCCCAATTCGATGGAGCGAAGCATGCCGCGAAAATGGTTCGATCCGCAATGTCCGCCGCGGGCGTTTGCGGCGATTGATTTCGAAACGGCGGATTACGGTCGCGATAGCGCCTGCAGCCTGGCGGTGGTGCGGGTGGAAGGCCGGCAGATCGTTGCCCGCGAGTGCCGCTTGATTCGCCCGCCGCGGCGCACGTTTCACTTTACGCACATCCACGGCATCAGTTGGCGGCAAGTGGCCAATCAACCCGTGTTTGCGGAAATCTGGCCGCTGCTGCTGCCGCTGGTAGAAGGCGTCGACTTTATCGCGGCGCACAATGCGGGCTTCGACCGTGGCGTGCTGCGCGAATGTTGTTTTCAGGCGATGCTGCCGCCGCCGCTGACGCCGTTTCAATGTACGGTGCGACTGGCCCGGCAGACCTGGCAATTGCGGCCGGCCAAACTGCCAAACGTCTGCGACTTCTTGCAGATTCCGCTGCAACATCACGATGCCGCCAGCGATGCCGAGGCCTGCGCGCGGATTGTGTTGGCCGCCATGGCGCACGTCGAGTTGCAACTCGCGACGAGTTGTTAGCCGCGCGGTCAAAAGCAGCGAACTTACATTGCCCGCGATTCGTCCAGCTTCGACAAGCCGTTGCCGGAAACGCGGCCATCGGCATTGATGACCGGCGGACGCGCGGCGAGCAGGCTTTCTTGACAACGGAATCGCGTATTGCCGTCTGGCGCCGGCGGATGCGCGTAAATGCCATCGGACGCCAAGAAGCGAGCTTTGACGTTGTCGCGCAAGTACGGCGGAATAATCTCGTGCAGAATGCGATCCTTGAGTTCCACCGACTCGATCGGAAACATCACTTCCACTCGGCGGAAGAAGTTGCGCGGCATCCAATCCGCACTGGACAAAAACACCTGCGCGTCGCTGTCCGGACCAAAAACGTAGATTCGACTGTGCTCCAGAAAGCGATCGACAATGCTGCGCACGCGGATCGTCTCGGAAATGCCAGGTAGTCCGGGCCGCAAGCCGCAGACGCCGCGGGCAATCAAGTCGATGGGCACGCCGGCCTGACTGGCACGGTAGAGAGCTTCGATGACGCGATGATCGACGATGGCGTTGAGCTTGGCGAAAATTCGCGACGGCTTGCCAGCCTTGGCCAAGTCGGTTTGATTTTCGATGAGCTGGAGCGTGCGATGATGCAAGTCGGTGGGCGCGATCACCAGCTTGCGCCACTGGTGGCCTTGCGAGTAACCGGTGAGCAAATTGAACAGCGCGGAAACGTCGTCGGCAATGTCTTCGCTGGCCGTGAACAGACCCAGATCCGTGTACAGCAGCGCGGTGGTTGGATTGTAATTGCCGGTGCCCAGATGCACATAGCGACGCATGCCGCCGCTCTCTTGGCGCACCACCAGCGACATTTTGCAGTGCGTTTTTAGATCGAGAAATCCAAACACCACGTGGACGCCGGCCCGTTCCAATTGCCGCGCCCAACTGACGTTATTGGCTTCATCGAAGCGAGCTTTCAGTTCGACCAGCGCCGTGACGTGCTTACCGTTTTCGGCCGCTTGAATCAGCGCGCGAGTTACCGGCGAGTCGCCGCTGGTGCGATACAGCGTCTGCTTGATGGCCAGCACCTTGGGGTCGTTGGCCGCCCGTTTGACAAAATCCACCACCGGGTCGAACGAGTCGTACGGATGGTGGAGCAGAATATCTTTGCGCGAAATGGCGGCAAATAAATCGTCGCTGCGGCGGCGCATCCCGCGCGCCATCTGCGGCACGAACGAGGCATCGCGAAGGTGGCTGAGCGTGGGCACTTTGCTCAATTCCATCAGCGCGGTCAGATCGAGCGGACCGTCGATTCGATAGACTTCGCTGTAATCCTGGCGCGCGTCGCGAAGCTCTTCGTCGTCGATGATCATCCGCGACAGTTCTTCACTGCCCCGGGCAGAGACTTCCAATCGCACCGCATCGCCACGCTGGCGGGCCTTGAGCCGATCTTCGATCAGCCGCAGCATGTCGTCGGACTCTTGCTCCAGCAGTTCGATATCGCTATCGCGCGTAATCCGAAACGTAGTCCACGACTGCACGAAGAAGCCGCCGAACAGTTCGGGCAGCTTGGCCGAAACGATTTCTTCCAGCAGAATGAATTGATGATCGCCACCGGGTCCGATGGGCACCAACCGCGGCAACACTTGCGGCACTTGAACCACCGCAAACAGTTGCTTGGGGCCTAAACCACGTCGCCGCTCCAACATGGCGGCCAGGTACAAACCTCGGTTGTGATAGCGCGGGCTGGGATGGGCCGGATCGACGGCCATCGGCGTCAAGATCGGATAGGCGCGCTGATAAAAAAAACGATCCACGGCCAGTCGCTGCTCGTCGTTCAATTCTTCGTGCTGCAGCAGTCGCAGATTTTCGTGAGCCAATTGTGGCAAGATTTTTTCGTTCCAGCAGCGGTACTGCTGCGCAACCAGTTCTTGGGTACGCAGGGCAATGGCCTGCAATTGCGTGAACGGATGCATGCCGTCGGGCGAGTAATCTTGCGGCGCGCCGTCGCCAAACGCCTGCTCGCGAAGACCGGCGACGCGGACCATGAAGAACTCGTCGAGATTCGAGCTGAAGATCGACAGGAACTTCATCCGCTCGAGCAGCGGATTGGTTGGATCTTTGGCTTCTTCGAGCACCCGCGCGTTAAACTCCAGCCAACTCAGTTCGCGATTGAGGAAATGGTCGGGCTGGAAAACTTGGTCTGACACGGTTTGCCCGGGGGCTGAATGGTAGGATTGTAGGCAGGCACAATGGTCGAGCCAATTTTAATCCATTCTATCTTACATTTCGATGCCGACGCGGAAATACCGCTGCGATCGGCCAATCGAAGCCTGTTGCAAAACTCATTCGATCCTCATAATTGCCTGCACGATATTTTCTCCGCTTCCATTGCCAGCGGTGAAATTCGCTGCGAACGTTGTTTGGCCCCGAATTTCTGCGGGCGTGAATCAACGAGCATCGAGAATGTGCTATCAAAAACCCACCGTCGAACCATGATCGCACAACGCGCCACGCAGATTGCCGCCCGAATTGCGGCCGGAGAAACGACGGCCGCCGAGGTCGCCGACGCTTACATTGCCGAACTGCAAGCCGTCAATCCGCCTATCAATGCCGTGATTGGCACCCGATTCGACCGAGCGCGGCGCGAGGCGGAAGAAATCGATCGGCTGCGCGCCAACGGAATACCGCTCGGACCGCTGGCCGGCGTACCAATCACGGTGAAAGACTGCTTCGAAGTTCAAGGCATGGCATCGACACTCGGCGTGCATGCGCGACGAGAACATCGGGCCGATCGCGACGGCGTATTGGTGGCCGCGCTCAAGGCGGCGGGCGCCATCGTGCTAGGAAAAACGAACGTTTCGCAGTTGATGTTCTTTCACGAGTCCGACAATCCGCTCTTCGGCCGGACCAATCACCCCACGCGCCCCGATCGTTCGCCCGGCGGCAGTAGCGGCGGCGAAGCGGCCATCGTTGCCGCCGGCGGTTCGGTGCTAGGCTTAGGCAGCGATCTGGGCGGGAGCATCCGCCAGCCGGCGCATTCGTGCGGCATTCACGGCATCAAGCCGACGGCTGGCCGGCTGACGAATATCGGTTGCGTATCGACATTGTCTGGCATGGACGCCGTCAAACTGCAAGCCGGTCCGTTGGCGCGGAGCGTCGATGATTTGACGCTTGCGCTCCAGGTGCTGACGACCGCCAGCAATCAGCCACTGGTCGATCATCGCATAGCGCCGGCCAACGCAAACGGCGGTGGCGGGACGAAGGAAATTTCGCAACTGACGATCGGATTTTACGCCGACGATGGATACTTTACCGCTTCGCCGGCGATTGTGCGGGCGACCGGAGAAGCCGCTGCGGCTCTGCGCGCGGCTGGCGCAACGGTCGTTCCCTTTGCGCCGCCCAACATGGCCGACTGCATGGCGATTTACTCGGGGCTGCTGGGCGCGGACGGTGGGCAGCGTTTTCGGCGGATGCTCGGCAGCAGCCCGCGCGATTGGCGGATCAAACGGCTGTTGCGGCTGGCTGGTCTGCGCTTTCCGATGCGGCCGTTGGTGGCCGCAACACTCGCCGCGCTGGACCAACAGCGTCGCGCAACGCTGCTGCGGAATACGGGCCCGCTTTCGGCCAACGGCTATTGGCAAGTGGTTGGCCGACTGGAAGCTTACGTGCAAAACTTCATGAGCCTGTGGCGCGAACAGCAGTTGGACGCCATTGTCTGTCCACCGTTCGGCGTGCCAGCGCTGGCGCATGGCACTTCGCTGGAGTTGATTCCAGCCGCCAGCTACAGCATTCTGGCCAACGTGTTAGGCATTCCGGCCGGCACGTTGGCGGCCACGCGCGTACGCGCGGGCGAAGAATTCGCCAGCCGCGGCAAAACCGATCCGACCGACCTGGCGGCACGGCAGGCCGAGAGCAGTAGCGCCGGACTGCCGGTGGGCGTACAGGTAATGGCTGCCCACTGGCGCGAAGATCTCGTCCTTGCGGTGATGAAGTTTTTGGAAGCGCATTTTGCCCGCAGCGCGGACTATCCGCCGGCGCAAATCGGTAGCGAATGAAAACCGCCAAACGTCATCTAAACGCCGCCTGGCAGCTTTTCGCCAGCGGCCGACCGCGGCGATGCGTTGGTCAGCTTTTCGAACAACAGTTCGTAATCGTCGATCAGTCGTTCGATGGAGAGTTGGCTTTCGGCAAATCGGCGCGCCTGGATCCCCATCTCGCGCTTGGCTGCAGCCGATAGATCATGAAATTTCTTGATGGACAGGGCGAGATCTTCCGGGCTCTTCCAATCGAACAAAAAGCCGGTCTGACCGTCCTGCACCAACAGCGGATGATCGAGCACGTCGCTGACCAGCACGGGTCGCCCGCAAGCCAGGGCTTCGCAGACCGCGTTGGGCAATCCTTCCACATACGACGGATGCACCAGCGCATGATGCGAATGCAACAGCGGCACAATATCCGAGCGCGAGTCCAACCAGGTCCATTGCTGACCTAAATGCAGTTTAGAAATCTGATCTTCGAGCACGCTCAGGTACGCCTGATGTTCGGGCGGTAAATGCTCGCGTCGGCCCACCCAGGTGACTTGCGGCCAGATAGCCAGACGTTCGCGGAGAATGGCCAAGGCATGGATCAGGCACATCCAATTCTTGATCACCCAAATATTGCCAACGGCCAACAGACGCAGTGGCTCGCCGTCCGGCTCGACCGCCGGAGGATGAAACGTCTGTAGGTCGACGCCGTTGTAAATGGTACTGATGCGGTTGGCAATCCACGCGTAGTGCGAAGCGTAATAGCGGCGCATGTGGTGCGAGTTGACCACCAGATGGTCGGCCAGTCGATACAGGTGTTCGATCGTCGATTGCCAGCGATTCATCCGTAAAAAACCGGCCGACGATCGCTCCGAGATCACGACTTTGGGCGGATGCGACAAACCCAACCGGGCCAACAGGCTGTAGACGTTGGCCGTCGGCATGTAAGAAACGACGACATCGTAGTTGCCCGCGCGTAACCGCCGGCGTAGATCGAAAATGGGACGAAGCGAAAATCGCGAGGGCTTGAAGTCCTGAAAAATCCGCACGCCAGCCTGGCGAACGTCGTCCGCCAGCAGGTCGCCCGGATTGAATTGGAACAGATCGACATGATGGCCGCGGCGCGCAAGTCCCACGCCCAGCACGGCAATCTGCCGTTGGGCGCCGCCTCCTTTCAAACTGTCGATTACCAAAAGAATACGCATGGAATTTCAAACGGCAGCGAGTTCGCCAATCGGGTTTTACGTTAGAGCATACGACCAACCTGCATTGCGGGCCGTTGCCGACCGCGAGTCACTCCTATTCGGTTTTTTCCAGGCAGACCATCAACTCGGAACCGCAGCGCGAGAGCAACGGATTGGTGGCGCTTAGCAAGTGGTAACGATACATCCAGTTCGCAGGCAGGTAACGCATCAGCGGTAAAATCACGGAGTAGCGGCGCTGGCCCGTCAACCGCAGGCCATGCTGATTTGCCAGCGCGACGATCTGCGGCAGCGTGGTCGGGTTGGTGCTGTAACCGCGTTCTCTTTGCGAAGAGCGGTTACGCAAACGCGCTTTCAGTCGGCTCAGCCGGGCGAGTAAACTCGTGTGATCCGTGAGTTGGAAAATGCACTTGCCGCCCCGCTTGCAAATCCGGGCCACTTTGGCAATCGCCTCGTCAACTGAAGGGACGTGCGCCAGAACGCCAATGCACAGCACCACATCAAATTCCGGATCGTCGGGCAACTCGGAAAACTCGCAGTTCAGAAACCTGACGCGACCCGCGGCCGCTGGCGGCGTGTTTTTCTTGGCGACCTGCAGCATGTTCTCGGCCAGGTCAACGAGCGTAATTTGATTCGACACTCCCAGCAGCGGCAACGAGATACTTCCGTCGCCACAGCCGAGATCGGCGATCGCAATTCGCTCCCGCTCGCCCACAAAATCGCGAGCAATCTGCGCTCGGACCAGAATGCTAAACCGCTCACCCAAGTAGCGGCTTGGCTCTTCGAAGAATTCCTTGACTTTTTCCGTCTTGGTGGACATTTTACGATCGCAGAACTGGGTGAAAGTGGCAGACAACTCTGCCGAGGGAGGTGAACACGATCCACGACCCGGTTGGATAATCTCGCTTAAAAACTGGCAAAACGGCGTGCCAAATTTCCGCACAAAGCGAGGAGTAACTTCCGCCCACAACGGTCCGCGCGGCTTAAGCGAGCCGCGCGAACGGGTGAGGCAACATTGGACCGCGCGACGCTGCGGCTTGCAACTCACCGCCTGGCGCCGATGCCTGTTTGCGGCGCTGCAACTCTTTGGCGGCGGCAATGATGCCGAAGCAGGTGCCCATCATCACGTTTTCGTTGCGATTGCCCATGATCGTATGGGAACTGATCAGGGCCGGGATGAGCACAATCACGTAACTGAGCACAAACGTCCGAATTGGCCCGCGAGGGCACTTCCAGCCTTCCCAGGCGAAGATGCACAAAAACGCGATCAACATGGCGATTCCCGCCAATCCACTTTCGCCCATCACCAACAAATAGGTGTTGTGGGCGCCGAGGTGCGTCCGGGGCATTTTCTGCAAGGCGCCCAGGCCGTGACCAAACGCAGGGGCCGACTTACACATTTCGATGGCTTCGATCGTCAATTCGCTACGGCCAGAACCCGCCGCGCTAACTTCACCGGTGGTCAGCATTCTGGAAATATAATCCAAACGTTGACGCTGGCCAATCGACAGCACGTCGAGTTTTTGTGCCCCGTAAAACACCAACCACACCAGGGCGAGACCCAGCGTCATCAGCATCAATGCCAAACCCTTACGCTTGACGACCGGCGAAAAGAAGATTTGGCTGGTAATCACGACACCACTAACCAAAAACGCCGACCGAGAAAACGATGCCGCCATCGCCATGCCCAACAAAGCAATTCCGACCATGACCATCAATTTTCGTTTGGCAAAAATCAAATACGCGAAGCCAATCGCCAGACCAATGCACATCGCCAGGCCAGACTCATTCGGGTTGGCAAACGTGCCGGAATACCGCGAAAGATCCATCGTCTTAGCGAAACCGATATAAAAAATACGCGTCTTCATCGAAACGAAAATTAAACCGGCCGACGCCAGAGACAAAGCAAATAACCAGCGCGTCATCCCCCGGAACGAATAATTCAACATGCAGTAGCGAGCCGTCATCGCGCACGCCGCAACCACCAGAATCGTCGCGCCCAGCTCTTGGAACGAAAACGTCAGCGATTGCGGCCTGTCCAAGGCGCCGATCGTTCCGATCGCCAGGTAGACGACAAGATGCGCGATAAACCAGCCGCCTACGGCCCCCAGCGACTCTTTGAACGCAAACCGAAAGGCCGCAAAAGCCGCAAGACAACAGATCAGGATGATTGCGGAAAAGAGTCGCTCTACGCCAATCATCATCACAGCCAGCCCGTTCAAGTTGAGCATCGCGATGCACGAGATCGTGGCGTACGGAATCAACTTGATCAGGCTCAGTCGATACGGAGTTGTTGCCGCCGACGACGACGCACGCACGCGGGAAAGCGGACCAACGAGCGACAGACTGCGGGTGCCAGTGCCGATACTGCTCAAGTGACCTCCGTAAATTCAAAAAAGCTCAATGCGGCTAGCAGACCAACCAAGTTGGCCAGCACGGGCGCTGTGGCAAAAATGCCACGCAGTTCTTGCAACTGCATTTTAACGACTTTTAGAAACAAGTTCATGCACGGCGCTTGAAAACCAACGACATTTATGCCAATTCGCGCCTTTTGCGGATTTTGGTGATGCATCCGCCGTGGCAAAAACGCCACAGTTGTTCGCTGTTTTCCATTGCGACACTTGGTCAATGCAAGCAACGTGCCATCGCGCGGCACCGGCCGTGCAACATTCCACACCGGTCGTAAAATCGTCAGAATCGCGACGATCGTTCGCCGCGGCAAGCGCCGTATGCCACGCAAAATCGTCCAATTTGCCATGACGCCGATCGTGACCTACTTTTGAAGGTCGAACATCTCAGCAATTTCAGAAGCGTCAGGCGGGCAGAGTGCACGCCCTAACGTGGCCGGCGATATGTCCATGAGCAGTCTCTCCGATTCCAACTCACGATCCGCCGCATCCGCGGCAAGCGAAGACCGTCGCCCGGGCGAGCGCTCGATGGCCGAAGTTTCGTCGCTGATCGCCCGACTGGAAAACGATTCAACGCGCCCGGCGCGGGTCGACGCCTTCGAACATCAATTGGTACAAGTGCGGCTTGGCCTGGCCAGCGGACTGTTCCACGCCCTCCGTTGCAAACATACCGACACGGCCACACACTCGCTGCGCGTCGCCCTGACGTGTTCCAGTTGGGCATTGGCCATGGATCTGCCCGACCGCGAGCGCGAAGAATTGGAAGTGGCCGCCCTGTTGCATGACGTGGGCAAGATTGGCGTTCCGGATGCGATCATGCTCAAGCCGGGCGTGCTAACGCCCGACCAAGTGGCCCTGATGAACCTGCATCGCGCCTATGGCTTGGAAATCCTGCAAAGCTGTTGCGCTTCCGATGGCGTCCTCGATAATGTTCGCATGGCGCCGGTGTGGTTCGACGGCAGCAAACGTTACGGCGAATCGCCAGACCGCACGTTGTCTCGCGGCGCGCGGATGCTGTCGATTGTGGACGCTTTTGACTCGATGATTGCCGATCATGTTTACCGCCCCGCCGCCTCACGCGAGCGAGCGCTGAACGAACTCTTCGAATTTGCCGGCAGGCAGTTCGATCCCGAGCTCGTGCGCATGTTCCACCAGCTCCAATCGGGAGATCCGCAACAGCTCGATCGTCGCGTGGCCGGCGTATGGTTGTTGTCGCTCGACCCGACCGCCGCCAACGATCGCTGGCAGTTCAATCTCAATTTACCCACCGCTGCCGAAACCGAACCAAACGCCATGTCGCTCTATCAGCATAAGCTGATCGACAACATGTACGACGCGGTGGTGTTTCTCGATCTGAATTTGCAAGTCGTGCTCTGGAACCGCGGGGCCGAGCGGATGACCGGCATCCCCAGCGGCAGCATGCGACAACGCCCATTCACGCCCAGCCTGTTAAAGATGCGCGACGAACGCGGGGACGAAGTTTCCGACTTCGATTGCCCGGTGGCCTATGCCATTCATTCCAAAGTGCAATCGATGCGGCGGATGATTATTGCCGGGCGCGACGGCCGGGACGTGGCGGTGGATCTGCACGCGGTGCCGGTGATGAGCGCCGAGGGCGCCATGCACGGCGCCTCGCTCTTGTTTCACGATGTTTCGGAAGAGTCGTCGCTGGAGCAGCGCTGCCAGAAACTGCACGAGCGAGCCATTAAGGATCCGTTGACCCAGTTGGCGAACCGCGCCGAGTTCGACCGCGTGCTACGGATGTTCGTGGAAGTCCATCTGCAACGCAAACGTCCGTGCGGGATGATTATTTGCGACATCGACCGCTTCAAGTCCGTCAACGATACCTACGGGCATCCGGCTGGCGATGAAGTCATCAAAAGTTTTGCCAGCGTGATGACCGCGTTTTGCGGCCCCGGCGATCTGGCCGCACGCTACGGCGGCGAGGAATTCGTGCTGCTCTGCGCCGATTGCAACAACGCTACGGCCGCCGCGCGGGCGGAAGAAATGCGTCAAGCCTTTGGCAATATCGAACAATCGCTGCTCGGCGGCAAGCGAATTACCGCCAGCTTTGGAGTCACGGAAATTCAGGCCGGCGATACGCCCGAAACCATGCTCTGCCGCGCGGATCGTGCCCTGCTTGAAGCCAAGGAAACCGGCAGAAATCGCGTGGTGCAGTTAGGCGGCGGAATCGTCGAATCCGTGCAGCCCGCACGACGGCGCTGGTGGTCGTGGTTTACGCCCACCACCGAGGCATTGGTCGATCGCGCATTGGTCACGCCCGTTCCGTTGAGTGTGGCGGTCGAAAAACTTCGCGGGTTCGTTGCCGATCATCGCGGCGAAGTGGATTCGATCGACGCGGGAAAAATTGTGCTTTCGATCCAAGGCCGCGACGGATTACCGACGCGACGCAGTTCGGACCGCACCACGCCCTTCGGGATGGAATTGACGTTTGTCGAGGAACGCGGCGCCGGCAAGCACCCCGCACAGGGGCAATCGACCTTTCTGCGGACGCGTATTCAAGTGCTGATCCGACCCAAACGCGGGCGCGATCGTCGCCGGGCAGACGCGGTCGAACGCGCCCGCTATTTACTGTCCAGCCTCCGTTCGTACCTGATGGCCAGCGAAGTCCGCTCCGATGCGGAAACTGCCACCGACGGTCCGCCGGCGGCTGATGCGTTCCGGATTACACCGGAAGCGTAAGCCGCCCATCGGATTGCCGATCGCCACGACGTGCGCTTAAACGTACGGCAGGAATGGCGAATGTCGATTGCGCGATGGTCGCAGCGAAAATTTGTGCTGTCGCTCTGGCGATGACGCTAACGCAGCCCGCCCGACGCATTGATTGAAGGATCAATGCGTGAGGGCTGTGCGCAGGCAGATCGACTTCAATTGGCTTCGGGCTCGCTCTTGGCCTTAGCTTTCGGCTTGGCCAACGGTTTGACAATTTTCACATCGGCGTCGTTTTTTTGCGAAGCACCGGGCGTGCTACGGCCGTCGTTCACGTAACGCGTGAGTAAAGCCGTCATTTTCTCGACCAATTCCGGATGTTCGGCCTGCAGGTTCTTTTCCTCGCCAATGTCCTCGACCATGTCGTACAACTGCACGCTCGGTAGGCCTTGCTGGGCCGCTTCTGGATCGCCCGGTTTGCTCCAGCCGCCGGAACCCGAGCAGAGTTCCAACTTCCAGCGCCCTTGGCGAATTGCAAATCGGCCGTTGATGCTGTGGTGGACGAGCGCTTCGCGGAGCGGATGATCTGCCTTACCGAGCAGCGCCGGCAAAAAACTCACGCTATCTTCGCCAGCGTTGTCCGGTAGTTTGACTTCCAGCATTTCCGCGACGGTGGCAAGCAGATCGCCCAGGCAGACGATTTGATCGCTGCTCGAGCCGGGCTTAACCTTGCCGGGCCAGCGTGCGATGAACGGAATGTGATGCCCACCGTCCCAGATGTCGGCTTTATGGCCGCGAAAAATGTAATTCGGGTGATGGCCGTGCTTTTCGAGTTCGGGAATGTCGGCGGCCGGTGAACAGCCATTATCGCTGGTAAACATCAGCAACGTATTTTCCGCCAGGCCGTGCTGCTGAAGTGCGTCGAGCACTTGGCCCACCGCCCAATCGGTTTCCATGACGAAATCCGCGTAAGGACTGATGCCGCTTTTGCCTTGCCATTCTTTACTGGGCACAATGGGCGTGTGCGGCGAGTTCAGCGGCAGATACAAAAAGAATGGCCCATCCGACTTGCTGCGCTCGGCCACGTACTCGCAGGCTTTGCGGGTCAGCGTGGGCAGCACATCAATGGCTTCGAAGTCGGCCGCCGCCGGGCCTTTACGCACCCAGTTTTTTTCGACCGTGGGTAACTCCGTAAAGCGATCGTTGGCGATGAACACGAATGGCGGCATGTCGAGCGAAGCCGAAATGCCAAAGAACTGATCGAAGCCAAGCGTTGTCGGACCGTTTTGAATCGGCTTGGAAAAATCGACATTCGAGCCGAACAGCCGAGGCTCGCCAGCCGCACGCTGGGCCATGTTCATGCCGAGGTGCCACTTTCCGAAGCAGGCCGTGTGATAACCATGTTGCTTGAGCAAGCTGGCCGCGGTCAAACGTCCGGGCTCGATCAGTGGCTTGTCGTAACCGCCCAGCACGCCAGTTTGCAATCGCGACCGCCAGTTGTAACGGCCGGTCAAAATGCTATATCGCGTGGGTGTGCAGACCGACGAACTCCCATGCGCATCGGTCAAAGTCATGCCGGCCGCCGCCAGCCGATCCAAGTTCGGCGTGGCAATCTTGCCGTCGCGATTCAGGCATTTGACGTCGCCATAGCCCAGATCATCCGCCAGGATGAACACGATATTCGGCGAACGGCTCGATTCCGCCTTTTTGGGCGCATCCGCCGCAGCAGCGGTCGAGCAGCAGGCCAGCGTGGCGAGCGCCAGCGCGGCTAGTTTTTGCAGGAATCGATTCTCGCATCGTTGGCGAACGTGGCTGCGGTCAGACAAACGCGTGTTGGGCATAAGAAACTCGTTGGGCAATCGTCAGTTCGAAGTTGGCTCAAGCGGGGCAAGCGATTCGGAACCTCATGCCGAAACCCTCGCTTTGAATATGCCGTCCGGCGTGGCCTGCGTCAATCTGCCCCGTCGAAACTACGGTCGGAACAACGGTCGTCCGCTCGCCCGCCTCAGCCTTGCGAATCGCCGTTGAGCAAGCTGAATTTCCGCCACCGCTATTTTTGCTTGCAGCGATCGGTTTCAATGATAGGCGGCTGGATCGCTTGCCGTTCAACGAATTGGGGAGTTCCGATGTCTAATGCTGCAATACGTGTAATCTTGATCTTTGCAATGGCTGCGGCCTGCCTAGCGAGGGCCGAGGATAAGCCGCCGCAGAAGCCGCCGGAGAAGCCAGTCGAGGCTCAAGGCGAGAAGTTGGATTTCGCCCACTTCACGGGACACTTCGAATCCAACATGTCGACGCTGCGGGGCGAGCAATCGTACATTGTGGTTGCGACGCAAGCCGAGTTCGAGGCCACCTTCGGGACGGCGTTCGTTGCGGGTGGCAAAAAAACTTATCTGCCCAAAGATGCGTTTGAGAAAAAGTTGGTGCTGGCCACTGTGAAGCGCGGCAACACGGCCTGGACCTACCAGGTGGAAAAAGTCACGCTGGACGGCAAAACGCTGAACGTGCAATACACGGCCACCGCCAGTGCGGGCGGAGGCGGCACCGCCAAATTTGCCTCACCGATGATTGTGGCTGTACCGCGCGGCAATTATCAATCGGTCGTGTTCATCGAAAATGGCAAGGCCGTCGGCACTGCCAAAATTGCCAAGTAAGCCGCCAGGGCATGCGCGACGAATGTCGTGCGAGGGTTGGCTAAAACGAGCAACCCGTATGTTGCCGGCAGGGCAAGAATACGGGCGTTGGCTGACATCTCAGGTTTTTATCGAGCAGGCGACTCTCACGCGGCACCGCGACCAGAACGCAAAAGCTATTCGGCGCCGTCTTCTTCCCAATCTTCGTCATCTTCATCGTCGTCGTCTTCGTCGTCATCGTCGTCATCGTCATCGTCATCGTCCCAGTCTTCGTCGTCGTCCTCCTCTTCTTCATCCCAATCGTCGTCGTCTTCTTCGTCGTCGTCCTCCTCTTCGTCGTCTTCCTCTTCCTCGTCATCGTCCTCGACTTCTTCCCACTCTTCCTCCTCCTCGTCGTCTTCATCTTCTTCGGCATCGTCTTCTTCGGCAGCGTCGTCTTCTTCTTCTTCGTCCTCGTCTTCTTCTTCGTCCTCGTCGTCCTCGTCGTCCCAATCGTCGTCTTCATCATCGTCTTCGTCGTCATCTTCCTCTTCCACGTCGTCATCATCTTCATCGACGGCGAACACATCGATGCCACAGGCAACATCAATCCCCAGTCCCAATAAGCCCGCCAGATGGGCTTGAAACAACTCTTCGTCGCGCTTGGTTTGGGTTTTTAGCATGGTCATCGTGCAAGGTCCTTCTGTTGGCTCGTTCTAGAAAAACGGTATTGTGACCGGAGATCATCCGGAGTTCGTCGGTGTTTGGGTGCGGTCGCCGAGTTCGTCGGGCGCCGGGGAATTGTTCAGGACGTCAACGGCTGGCGAGGCAGTCGGCGGTGACCCGGCCGATTGCTTCAACGTGCAAAGTATCGCGTATCGGGGCAATTCGTCCAGGTGCTTGAGTCCAAAAATTTGCAAAAATCGTTTCGTCGTGCCGTACAAAAAAGGGCGACCCAGGTCGTCCGCGCGACCGGCAATTCGCACGAGGTCGCGTTCCATGAGTTGTCGCAAGATTTCACCGCATTGCACGCCGCGTACGGCTTCGATATCCGCCCGCGTGACGGGTTGACGATACGCAACGACCGCCAACGTTTCCAGCGAGGGAGCGGAAAGCCGCGTTTCGACAGGTAGCGGCAGCAATCGTCGCAGCCAAGGCCCAAACATCGGCCGCGTGAGCATCTGAAATCCGCCCGCCACCTCCTCGATCCGAAATGCACAACCGGCTTGATCGTAAAGTTTATTCAAATGGCGGATCAGCGTCCGCGTCTGAGTTCCGTCCGACAAATGCGCCAATTGAGCCAGTTTTCGGCTCGGCAGCGGCTCGCGCGCCAGGAAAAAAACCGCTTCGAGTCGAGCTTCGCTGTCTGCCCGCCGTAACGGATGGTCGGCAACGACGGGCGGCGCAATTTCAGAATAGTTTGCGCACTTTAACCAGCCTGTCAAGAGTTTGTGCGGTAAACCAGCGGCCCATGATAGCGGATGCCGATCGCGGATGGCGACGGTTCCCAACCGCGCGGCCACAGACGGACGTCGAAGCACCAGCGGCGCGGCTTGCCGAAAATGTGAATTGGCCATGAAATTTCGCCCGAAAATGCTGCCGCGGTCAGCAAAACGACCACATCAAGCCAACGCGGCAATTCTCAGGCCTCGACGCCGAATTTGCAATCGCAGCGCAGTTTCTGCCCGAGAGATGGCAAAAATATTTCTGGGCGAAAAGATTAGCGGCGGCTGCCTTCCACCTCGTGCAGCACTTTTTCCATCGCTCGCAGCGGATCGGAATCGCGGGCTTCGTATCTGTGAATATGGTTGGCATCGCCAGCCATGCTCACCATGCAACAGAAATGATAGGGTTCGGTCCCGGTGCCATCCGCCTCGAGCCGATAGTATGTGGCGCCCAAATCTTGAATGCGACGCTCGATTTGCTTGAACGAATCGGGGCTCGGGGGCGGTGTCTTGCCTGCAGAATTGCCCGTCGGACCGGCATCGGCCGGGTTGCCCTGCCGACGCAGCGACTCGTTGGCCGCTGGCAGACCAAATTCGGCCGCCGAACCACGCGGCGCACCCGCGTTTTGCTCGAAGTTTGCCTGGCTGACCGCAAAATTCGGCGCGCCAGGGCGTTGTGCCGCGCCAGGCATTGGTGGCGAATAGGAATTGGCCGCGGCGGAATTTGCGTTACCGCCGTTGAAGCGGGCGGAATCGTCCAGCGGCGCGTTGCCGCGTGCGGCGTCGTTACCAGCGGCAGACAGCGGCATCGAGCGTGCAATCTGCGGATCTTCGACCGTCGGAAAGCCGCCCGGCATCGCCAGCGGGAGATTGGCGGCGTTGTTTCCGCCTGCCGAAGCCAGATTGGCAAGCGGCGCTGGCGCTGCGGTGGCCAGCGGTTGGCCCGCGGCGTTGATCGGCAGACTGGCGGTCGCGGCGCGGTACGGTGAAGCGTTTGGGTCGTTGAACAGCGGCGCGGTTCCGGCCGATGCTGGCACGCGCGCATCCGCTACAGCCTTGTGTGAATCGATGGCTTTGTGCAGCCACTCGCGAAGCGGCGCGTTAAACACGGCTACCAGTGGCACGGCGACAAGACAAACCAGCATGATCAGCGCACGAAACGCTACGGCAGTCGGGGATTGCATGGCGGGTATCAACTCCATTTGAGCCCGCGATTCTTCGCGCGGCGTGGGTCTGTGCTCTGCCGTCGCAGCCCTCCATGACGCGACGAGCAGGCGAGATCATAAGCAGCCGTGGCAAGCCGGGCAAGATCAATCTCCGGCCCGCAAAAATCGCGATTTTTCGGCGCTTTCTGGTCGAGGTTCATCATGCATCCGGCGGTGCTATCAACTGTTCGATCAGCGGAGGTGTCATGCGTCGAGACAAGCGCGTTCGCCGATCGCGATTTCGATTGACCATGGCCAAACTTCGCCAACGCAATCTGCTACAGTGGCCTGATCTTGATCGCACCTGGAGACACGAGAATCATGGCTAAGAAAACCGCCAAGTCCACGCCGACGAAGAAAAAATCTGCCACCAAAAAATCGCCGGCTAAAAAATCGCCGGTCAAAAAGGCGCCCCTCAAAAAAGGCGGCGTCACGAAGAATTCGCTGGTCGCCAACATCAATCGGCGCAAGCGCGAAGGCACCAGCCGCTCCAAGCAAGACAGTACCGTTGCTCCAGGCGCTTACAAAGACATGCAAGCCGGTTGGCCGAACAGCAAAAAAAATCTCGCCGCCGCAGCCAAGCCGACCAAGAAGGCTGCCAAGCGCGCGAAAAAGTAGCGCCCGCGGCGGTCACGTCAGGGCGAGCGCTAAATCTGCCGTCAATTCCGCTTGCCGACGGGCACGATCTTGCTCGTCGGGCGTGCGCAAAATGGCCGCGGGGTGCCAGGTGGCGATGGTTTGCGGACACCAGCGCGACGCGACGACCTGTCCGCGCTGTCGCATGATGCGAAAGTCGCGCCCGAGTAGCGCTTGCGCGGCGGTCGCGCCCAAGCAGACGAGCGTCGCCGGGCCGATGGCCTGCAGTTCGGCTTCCAGCCACGGCAAACACGCACCGATTTCGCGCGAGTCTGGCTTGGAATGTAGCCGCCGTTTGCCGCGCGGCTCGTACTTGAAATGCTTGACGACGTTAGTGACGTACACCTGCTGGCGATCGACGCCCGCCTGCAGCAGCGCGGCGTCGAGCAATTGACCGGCCGTGCCGACGAACGGACGCCCCTGCAAGTCTTCCTGGTCGCCGGGCTGTTCGCCGACAAGTACGATCCGCGCCGTCGACGGTCCTTCGCCGAACACCGTTTGCGTCGCGTGACAGTGCAGGTCGCAAGCCGTGCAATGATGGGCGGCCTGGGCCAGCGCTGTCAGATCGCGCTGCATCGGCAGAAACGCCGCGGCCGTTTGGGCGAAGCCTTCATGGGTATCGATCATCGTGGTGACCCGCGCGGCCGCTTGCTGCAGCAGTTCCGGAATCAAACTGGCTTCGGGAAGCGTGGGCCAATGCCGCACCGGCATTTCGCGCTTCATCTGCGCCGTGTTGACGCGGGCCGGATTGAAAATCGACGCATAATACGCGCGCCACAAATCTTCCAACACGTCCGCATCCGGCGCGGCGCTGACCGGCACGCCGGGGCCATAATCCAGACGAATGAGATCCCACGTCACCGAAGCGTCGGGCGTGAGAATCGACCAATTCATGGCCGGAAATCGTCGCGCAAAAAATGGCGCCGCCAGTGGTACAATCCGATGATCGGGTCGATGCCAGGCAATGTACTGCTCGCTTTGGTCGGGACCGACGACCTTGCGAAATCGCACAAAGGCTTTCATTTTGTGCACGTCGCGCGTCACCGCTTTGCGCATCTGCCCCAGAGCGTGCACGTCCAAATCGGTGGTCAACTCCAACAAATAGCGCTCGCCATGCGCCAGGCGCCAGAGCGCTTGATACAACAGCGGCCAGCGGACGGGATCGCGATGGCAGGCAACCTGTCTGGCCAGCTCCATGAATGCTGGCGGTACGGTAACACTTGACGCCACTTTTGCGTCCGGCAATTCGGAATCGAACAGCGGAGCTTGCGCTGCCGGATCGCTCCACTGCACATCGCAGGGCGGAACTTCAGCGGCAAGTAGGATTCGCGCCGCGTGTCGCCATTGATCGAAGTTGGCCGCGGCGACAAAGTCCATCAATCGAACTCCGCTTGCGCCGCAGAGGTTGGTTCCGGCGCGTCGAATAGCGTCAACTGCCGCTCGCTGGTTTGCAATCGGCGGGCGAGATCGAGTTGATCCAGCGCCTTCAAAGCCGGATTGTGATCGGCGGTAATCAAGAACACTTGGGCGCGATTCCAAGCCACGCGCAGTTTTTTCAGATCGTCGCTCCGTAGCGGATGATGGCGGCGAACCTGCAAAATGCGTTTGACATTTCGCACGCCCAGGCCCGGCACGCGCAGCAACTGCTCGCGACTGGCGCGGTTGACATCCAGCGGAAAGAATTCACGGTGCGCCAGCGCCCAGGCCAGCTTGGGATCCATCTCCAGCGAGAGGTTTTGATCCGCGCCGACCACAATTTCGTCGACGCTGAATCCGTAAAAACGCAGCAGCCAGTCGGCCTGATACAAGCGATGCTCGCGCACCAGCGGCGGCGATTTGCCAGGCAGCCGCGCGTCGGCATGCGGAATGGGACTGTACGCCGAATAGTAAACGCGACGCAACCGATGATTGCCGTAAAGCTCGGCGGCCGTTTGCAGCACGCTGGCATCTGGCGAGGCCGTAGCGCCGACAATCATCTGCGTGCTCTGACCGGCCGGTGCGAACGGAGTGGCCTTGAAACCGGCTTGTTTGTCGGCGCGCTGTTCGTCAATTTGCTGACGGATATCGTGCATCGCCGCCACGATCTCGGTTTTTTTCTTCTCTGGCGCCAGTTGATGCAGGTCGCGCTCGGTGGGCAGTTCGATATTGACGCTCAAGCGGTCTGCCCAGCGACCTGCTTCGGCCACTAACCGCGGCGCGGCGTTGGGAATGGTCTTCAAATGGATGTAGCCGCCAAAGTGATGTTCGGTCCGCAACCGCTGAGCGACGGCCACCAACTGCTCCATCGTATAATCGGAATTCTGAATGATGCCAGAACTCAGAAACAGGCCTTCGATGTAATTGCGGCGATAGAACTCGACCGTCAGCGTCACCACCTCGTCCACGGTAAACCGGGCGCGCGGCGTATCGCTGGTGACGCGGTTGACGCAGTACTGGCAGTCGTAAATGCAGTAGTTGGTGAGCAGGATTTTCAGCAGCGAAATGCAGCGACCGTCGGGCGTGTAGCTGTGACAAATGCCCATGCCTTCGGTGCTGCCGAGCGTGCTGCCAGGGCGCGTTTTCTTGGAACCGCTGCTGGCGCACGACGCATCGTACTTGGCGGCGTCGGCCAGAATCGAGAGTTTTTCGCGTACGTCCATGCGGGCCACCGCAACGTCAGGTCAGGTGTAATTTCAGTAGGTTAGCAAATGTACATGCAAACCGAAATAACCTGCCGCGCTTAACTGGCAAATTGCGGGAAAACGCTTGCGGCCGGTGTCTTGCCGGTCTGCGACTGGCCGCACGCTGCAAACGACAACGCCTCGGCGCAGTTGTGCGCGAGGCGTTGGTCAAATCAATCGAATTGTCTTGCGATTCAAGTCAGCGGACCGCCCATTACGGCAGCGGCGACGGAGGCAAAGGCCGCACCGATTGATAACCGCTAGGCGGTGGCAACTCGACCGGCGGATTCAACGCGCTGGGCGGCGATGGAGCAATGTAATTCTGCGGCGCCGAAACGTTGTCCGGCTGGATCATGCCCGGCGGATAAGCTGCGGTGGTCGGTAAAATCGGGCTGCCGGCTGGCGTGTACTGCACACCATTGGGCGCGACGGTATAGCCCGGCACGCCTTGGACGTATACCGGTTGCGGGGCGTATACGGGCTCCGGAACCACGTAGTAAGCGCGTGGGTAAGCGTAGTACGCCGGGTACGGATAGTAATAGTGCGGATAGGGACGATAGTAGGCCGGGCCGCCGACGGAAATGCCGACCGCCACGTGCGGATGCCCCGCCTGAGCGGAGGATGTGGCGGCAATCGCCAGCAATAGCGCGCACGCGGAAATGAATTGGCGGTAGATCGTTTTCATGGAAATCTCAAGGCGCAGGCCAGGGGAATGGTAAGTGGCTTCAATGAGTGCATCTTGGTGGTTGATCGGAATTCTAGCGATAAGCCTTCGCAATGGCTTTGCCGGTGAAGTCGGCGTCAGCCGCGATGGCGCAAGCTCCTTGCTCGCGCGAAGTGAAGAAATGATGTGCTGGCCTTGCCGAACGCCAATGCCGCGCGCGGGCGGTTTGTATCGATTTTTGAACGCGAGGTCAATGTGGGAATAACGCTGAGCGACAGGGTGCCAGCGACGGCTTGCTGCCCTTCAGCGGAGCGCGACGGTTGTGATGGGCAGCGGGTTCTGTTTGCCGTCGCGCAACGTGGCGGCAACGGCGTTTGGCCGCGCCGTGGCAAAACAGTAATGATAAATCAGTATTGCCGATCCGAGTGCGCAAGCGGCTTGGATCAAATAATTTTGGTTGTTCATGAACGGGCCGTAGTGCATGGTGAAATTCTGCTGCGGCTGCTCCAGCAAGTTGCCGTTTTCGGACAACGGCGATTGATTCACAATGAACCAAACTTTGCTCCAGGCGGCGGATAACCCGGCCAAAAACAGATAATGCCGGCGTTGCCAGCCCAGTCCCTCGGTGGCCTGAATCACAAACGGCACGAAGATCGGAAAGGCGTAAATCAAGTGCCGCGATTCGCTATCGATGCTGTGCAGCAGCGTGAGCGCGAGCAGGAGTCGCACGCCGATGCCGCATGAGCAAATGGCCTGGCTGACGCGTGGCCACAGCCCAACTGCCAGCAGCACCACAGGTCCGTAATAAACCACGTGAGCCACCAAAAAAATGCCAGGCTTGGCGGTGGCTTTGATCGGAACGCCCAGCAAGTACCAGGAATTACTCAGCGATCCGCTGCGTGCCACCAGTGCCGCCGCCGCCAGTTTGATTGTCACCAGCAGCGCGACCACGCCTAATAGGTAAAGACGCTGCGTCGTGACCAACCGGCGTAGACTGCCAAGCAACGCCGGTCCTACGGAAAGCCGCAACAGCACGCCAAAAACGAACAGTCCGGCAATCGCCAAACTTAACGGCCACACATTTTCCAGCGGCGTGATAACACCACAGAGCGGCACGTGCATTGTATCGAGCGAATAACAGCAATAGATAACGAAGTTGAACGTGGCCAGCGTGGCAAAAACATAATTCCACTTGCCGGGCGAGCGATCGGCCCTGCTGGTCAGTGTTGGCGTGGGATCGTCCAGACGGCGGGGAAGCAGCAGCAGAATCAGCCCCTGCGCCATGAGCGTGGGCCAGGTAAAGGCGCCCACCGCGGTCAGTATCGCTAGACACCCACTGCGGCGCGTGAGATGAAAATACAGCATTCCGCAGCCCAGCGCCATGGCGGGCATATCGGTCAGCACCGGGTAGTAGGCGGCTTGCTTGGCGACGGCAAAGTTCACAAACAGCGCGCAAAAGCCCAGCCACTTACCGCGTGTGCTAATTTTCAAATGCCGCGCGATGCCGCACCAGTAGGCCGCAATCGCCGCGCCGCAGGCAACATTCAGCAGACCGAATGCATAGATCACGGAGTGATTGGTGAGCGGACAATGGCCGACCTTCAACACCAGATGGATCAGCGCCGAAGGTAAAATCCGCTGCACGTGATACTGGGACAGCGGATTCTCGGCGACCTCGCCAAACAGGTCACGCGCCAATCGGCCGTAACGCTGGCCGTCCCAGCCGAGTCCTTCGCCAATCGTGATCTTCTCGCTGCAAAACAGGCCCACCAGCATCAGCGATATGGCTGCGGCAACGATCAATTGGTCGTGCCGGCAGCGTAATTGCCAGCCACGGCGCGGCCGGGCGGTATCGTCAAAGATGGCCGGTCTGGCAAACATGACACTGTCGGGAATGGAGCTTGAAAATCAGAAAAACGGAACGAAGCGTTTTTAAGCCGATTTCCGCAACGCGGCCCCGCCTAAATGGCTGCGGTCGGAAACTTGATGCAAAGTGGTGTCCGGATCCAACGGCTGCGCGAAATAACCGGGGCCTTCGCGAAGTTCCTCGTAGACGCGCCACAGATAAATGCCCAACGTCCCGCTCGCGGCCAGAATCAAACCGGTGCAGATCAGGATTGCAGATAGCAGTCCGAGCCAGCCAGCAGCGCTCGACGCTTCCGCGGTGAACGCGTGCGAAATGGCCGCCAGCGCCGTCAGGCATCCGCCGGCCAGCAGCAGGCCGCCCACGGCCAGCCACCCGGTCATCAGCAATGGCGAAGCGTCAATCAGTGTATCGTAAACCAACCGCAATTTTTTACGAAAGGTCCAACGCGACTTGCCGTACTGTCGGGTCGCGGGCGTGTAATGCAGATATTCAACCGTGAACGGTTGCTCGAAGATCCAGGTGTTAATATTGTGCACGCGCGGCGAGAACGCGCGGCAATGTTCGGCCACCGTGCGGTCGATCACGCGCAACGCGGCCTGCGAGGAATCGGCATTGCCGCCGCGGCCCAATTGACGACGCAACGCGTAAAATACGCGCGCGCCAAGTTCGTTGAACCAGTGCCCTCGGTCGCGTCCGGTGGCGACGGTGCCCACGACTTGCGCGCCGGATTGCCAGAGTTCGAGCGATTGCCAAATTAGTTCGGGGCCTTCTTGCAAGTCCGCCACGGTAAAGGCAATCGCGTCGCCACTGCAATAATCCAAGCCCGCGCGATATGCAATGTGCGAGCCGCAATTGCGTCCCAGGCGAATTGCTTTTACATGCCGATGCTTACGACAGAGTTCCGTCAGGAGCTGCGGCGTGGCGTCAACGGAGTGGTCGTCGATGAACACCAATTCATAGGCATATTGCTCGTCGTCCGCCAGCGTCTGAATTAGTTCCGGAATCACGTAGAGCAGCGACTGCTCTTCGTTCAAGCAGGGAATCATGATCGAAACCAACGGTCGATGGGCCGACCGACCAAGCAAATTTCGATCCGCGTGCGAAAATGGTTTCATGGCATCCTTTCCAAACAGATTCCGACGGGCATCCTTGCCGGTCGCTGATGATTTTGTGGTGGCGACCGAGCGCCCGAACATTAACGACCCCAATGACTGAGGTCGCGCTGGATGATGGTTTCGAGTTGGCGATTCGGTTCGGCAAAAAGTTCTTGCAATTGCCGCTTGGCCTGCAGCGGAATGGTCTGTCGGTCTTCGCGGGCCGTGTTGACGTGTTCGGCAAAATCGACCGGTGGCGAAATGGCGGGAACGCCGACAAACGTCATCAGTTCCGCCGCCAACTGCCGCGGCCGCGCGACGATGTCGTCGTGCAGCACGATTTTAATCTGCTCGCGCGTAAAACGGTCGAGATACGGTTGCAACAACTGCGCGTAAAAACCTCGCGATTTCAACGAAAAGGGGCGCGCGAATCGAACTCGCGGCTCATAATGGTTTTCGCGAATCGACTCTTGCTCCAAGGCATCTTCGAACGAGAGCGTCTCGTGGCCGTTGCGTTTTGACCATAGGTAGTTGGAATACGCGCGCTCGACAGGGTCGCGTAACACAAAAATCAATTTGACGCCGGGCAAGTCGCGCTGCATGCGTTGCGGCACCACCGACGACTCCAAATAGTTGGCGCTTTTTTCGCCGCGAACCGCAATGCTGGAGCCGGCGGCAAAAAATCGCTGACTGTAATAATCCAGCCCTTTGGCGTACTCTTCGTCGACCAAAAAAAATTTGGGCTCCGGCGCGCGCGGCTTGGCCATATAAATGCCCGAGTGGTGATCGAGCAAATGGTATAAATACGTCGTCCCCGAGCGTGGCGAGCCGGCGACAATGAACGTCGGCAAACTGCGCGGGGGCGCAGCGTCAAGTGAAGGCGTTGTTTCAGGCATAATTGACTTCCCGGCACGAGCGATGACGGGCTCTCAGAGTTCGCAATTGTGCACCGCATGGCACGCTCGCGAAAATTGCCGTCAACGCGGGTTAAATCGACTTTCTTTCTTCGGATTCCTCTCGCCTTGCCTGGGGCGGAATTCTATCGCGACGGTGCGATTGCACAAGATCAGTCCGGCCCCGTCGTCAAGAAAATCGCCAGCTTTTTCCTGCGGCGCTCACGGGCAATTGCTGCTGGCTTGGCGGTCCGCGATCGGAAGTGACCGGCGAAGCATGCGAGCGAAGCCTTAGCAGGCTCCGTGCCGCGCGGTCACCCTGTGGCTGCCGATCTGGCGAAATTGGCGACGTAACTCCAGCCGGTTGCCACCTGTCCGGCGGCCCATCGGACCGCCCCTTGCCGCATGCATCGCAAGGCGGTAATCTAACTTGCCACGCATGCGTCCACGGGGCGAACACTCGCTCGGCTGAAAATCTTGCTCCGAAGTACTCGCAAAGAGAGCCGCCAACATGGCCATGCTGGTTCCGCAAAAACGCGCACGCACAAAAATTGTCGCCACGGTCGGCCCTGCTTGCCGCAGCACCGTGATGCTGGCCGAACTGGTCAAAGCGGGCGTCGATGTCTTTCGCCTGAACATGGCCCACGCCGATCTCGCGCAGCACACCGAATCGCTGCGCATGATCCGCGAGGTCAGCCAAATGCTGAATCAGCCGATTGGCGTGCTGGCCGATCTGGCAGGACCAAAAATTCGTATCGGCGAACTGGCAGGCGGTCAGACGGATTGCCGCGAAGGCAATATCTATAAGTTCGTCCGCGGCGAAAACGCGCAAGCGCCCGACGAACTCACAACCACCTACGAACCGCTGATTGAAGAATTGTCGGAAGGCGACAGCGTGATGCTGGCCGACGGCACCATCAGCATGGTCGTCGTTGAGAAAACGCCCGAATTCGCCCGCTGCCGCGTCGTGCAACCCGGCTTGCTCCGCAGTCGCCAAGGCTTGAATTTGCCGGGCGTCAAGCTCAGCGTCAAAAGCATGAGCGAAGACGATTGGAAGCACGCGTTGTGGGCGGCCGAGCACCATCTCGACTTCGTCAGCTTGAGCTTCGTGCGTACGGCCGTGGAAGTGAAACTGCTGAAGGAACTGCTGCGGACGCACAATTCCAAAGCCCGCGTGATCGCCAAGATCGAAAAACAAGAGGCGCTCGACCAACTGGAGGCCATTGTGGAAGCGGCCGACGGCGTGATGGTCGCCCGCGGCGACTTGGGCGTGGAAATCGACGTCGCCCGCATGCCGCTGATGCAAAAACTCATTGTCGCCACCTGCAACCGCTTTCAAAAACCGGTGATCATCGCCACGCAAATGCTCGATAGCATGCAGCACTCGCGGCGGCCCACCCGCGCGGAAGTCACCGATGTGGCCAACGCCATTCTCGACGGCGGCGACGCCTGCATGCTCTCTGGCGAAACGGCCATCGGCGAACATCCCCGCCTGGCGGTCGAGATGATGAAGCGCGTGGCCATGGCCACCGAAGCGCTGTACGAAACCAAGCCGCCGCTGCCCATGCCGGAAGTGCTGGCCGAAGGCATGCATCCGATCACGCAGGCCGTGGTTTACGGCGCCGGACGGATTGCCAAAGAGCTCGGTGCCAAGTTGGTTGTCGTGGCCAGCAAAAGCGGCGTCACCGCCTTGGCGATGTCCAAGCAGCGGAACTTCGTGCCAACGGTTGTGGTCAGCGATTCCGAGGTTACGCTGCGGCAAATGTGCCTCTATTGGGGCGTCACGCCGCTGCTCAACGCGCCGACCAAAGATCCCGCGCAGATCTTCGAGCATATCGGTCGCTGGGGCAAAGCCGACGGCTGCCTGGCCGCCGGAAATCGGCTGGTGCTGGTCACCGGTGTCGGCCTTGGCGCGGGTGGTCACAACATGGTGCTAGTCAACGAAGTTCGCTAGCCGGACGCTCGCGCAGCCGTGGCAGGCAGGTCTTTTACCGCAGCAGCGCGCTCCATCCGCAGAGGACCGCCGAGCGATGAGTCTGGCCACACAGCCAAATAACCGCTATCGGTCGCTGGTGAACTTTCGACGCGACAAAAATCGGCAGCCGAGCATCACCAGTGAGCCCATCGCCAACAGCAATCCCGCGCTGGGCTCTGGCACCGTGAACACGTCGGCGACAACCGTGCCGCCGCTTGCGCCGTCGCTGAAATTCCAGATATTGCCAGGGCTGTTTAAAGGGATGCCGTGAAACTGGCCGGAATACAGTGCAAATTGACTGAGCAAGCTGGCGTCGCCGCTGGACAGTCCGGCGTAAACGGCCGGCTCGTTGAATTGCGCGTTGCCTGAACCTGCACCGGTGTTGAAGTAGGTGTCCCAGCTTTGGCCCGCGGGATTATTGTCGGCCCGCAGCGCCACGGCAACGTTGGTCGGCACGCCGGAGACTTCGTACTGTCCAGCCACCGCATAGCGCAGGTATTTCGAGGGGTCGACCGGGCTGTCGAAGCTGTAACTGTTGGTGACACCACCCTTCACAATGCCAAGCGACTGAAAACCAACGCCCACATCGGTGAACAGTGGCCCCGTCGAATACGCGTAAATGAAATACGTGTGATCGAGCGTATTAAGCGGAGAAATGGTTCCGCTGACATTGGATACCGGAACAACCAAACCGTCGGCCACAGCGGATTTGACCGGCAGGCCAACAAGCGCCAGCGCGGCGAGCAAAATCAGGATCGAACTGCTTCTCATGAGTGTTTAATTCAGGCAACGTGGCCGAGGGAACAGTTGGATTTTGCTGATCGCATCGAAAATCGCGTCTATGCGGTTCGATCGAGCTTGAGCCCTGAGTATATGCGAAAGTTGATGCGTTGCAAGAAAAATGCCTTTAATATTTGACTCACAACTCGCGATCCGTCTGCGGCAGACGAACGTTCCGCTGCCTGCGGTAACCGCAGCCGATTGCTTGCGAGTGAATCAGCCCTCATATAAGATAAGGATTGCCATGATGTTAGAATCGATACCACCGAACGGCTGTTGGATTGAGTAGGGTTCGTTCGGCGCGGCTGAGTCTGCGGAAAATGAACTTTGCGTCGGCTGTAAGCTACCTATTGCCTGGCGAATATGTATCGTCGACAGACGGATCAAGCGTTGTTCCCATAAGGAAATCGCGATGGAGCGGAAAATCACTCGCTTGGCCACTTGGACGCAGTTGGCGTTGCTGGTTGCCACGCTTTCGCTGATTCCATCGGATCGGTCCATTGCCGCTGACCCCGCCAAGCCGGCTTTTCGCGTGCAGGTTGCCAATCCGTTTCTGCAAGTCCGGGCGCCACGCCCGGCTTGGCCCGACCCGGCCGAGCAGGGCGAAGATCAGCCACTGAACGGTATATTTCAACCGGCCGACCCCGACACGCGCCGCGAGTTGGAACACGCCCAGCAGGCCCTCAAAGAGCAGCATTACACGGAAGGCGTGCAGCTTTTGCAGCGCATCCTTGATTCCAGTGAAGATTACTTCTATCGGCCCAGCGGCGACCGCGGCGCTGCCGAATTGCCAGGCCGAAACTCCATTCGCGAACGCACGTTAACTCGCGGCATCAAAGCGGAAGTCCAACGGATCATCGGCGAGCTGCCGTCCGCCGGGCGGAGCGCTTACGAATTGCAGTTTGGCGAAAAAGCCAAACGATTGCTGAGCGAAGCCATTGAAGGTGGCGACATGCTCGCGCTGGCGGATGTCGTGCGACTCTATCTTTACACCAAAGCTGGCAACCAAGCGACCATCGTTTTGGCCCACTATCATTTGGACCGAGGTCAACCGCTGGCCGCCGCGCTATGCCTTGAGCGACTGCGCCGATTTCCGGCCGACGCAACGCCTTTTCAGCCCGCGCTCTCGTTAACTCTGGCCAGCAGTTATATCCGCGGCAACTACCCGGAACGCGCTGTGCTGGTTCTCAAAGACGCAAAGCGTGATTTCGGTCAGACGGCCATCACCGCCGGCGGCCAACAATTGGAGTGGTACAAACAAGAGTCGCAGTCACTGGCCTGGCTGCAAAGCACTATGGGCAACGCGACCGCGCGCCATGGCCTGCCGACCGATCAATGGGCTCTATTCCGCGGCGATCCCTCACGCAATGCGCAAACCTCGGCCGGCCAACCGCTGTTGAGCCCGCGCTGGCAAGTGTCGTTGGTCGATCAGCCGGCCGCCGAGAAAAGTTTGCGCGACGTGCGGCAGTCGTTGCTGAATCGTGGCCAGGCAATCTTGCCCGAGGCGCATGCCTTGGCGATCGACAACACCGTCTTGACGCGGGCTGGCCGGCGGTGGATTGGCGTCGATTTTGTCACCGGCAAGCGAAAATGGGTCTTCCCACCGCCGATTCTGCAACGCGAGAGTAGCGCGGAATCCGCAAAATTACGCTTCCATCCCGCGGCCGAAGCGTCCGCCGAAGAGCAACCGTTGGACGAATCAATTTATGGCACGCTGGCCAGCGACGGCAAACTGGTGTTCGTGCTGCAAGAGAGTAGTCAGCGCGTTTCGGTCGCGACGCTGCGCAACAATCGCCGCAATCTGCGGGATCCCGGCAATCAGTCGCTTGAAGAAACCAACACGCTGTCGGCGATCGAAATTGCTCGCGAAGGCGCTTTGTGCTGGACGGTCGGCGGCAACAAAGGTGAGGACGAACCGCAAACCGCCGGAACATTCTTTCTCGGTCCGCCACTGCCGCTGGCCGGCAAACTCTACGTGATTGGCGAGGTGAAGGGCGAAATTCGGCTGTTCGTGCTCGATGCGGCAAGCGGCAAGCATCTCTGGTCGCAACAACTTTCCGTGGTCGATCCCGGCACGGGCGAAGGCGACGTCTACCGCACCTGTGGCATCACGCCATCTCTGGCCGATGGCGTTTTGGTCTGCCCAACGGCCAACGGCGCCGCGGTGGCCGTGGATATCAATAATCGCTCGCTGCTGTGGGGTTTTCCGTTTTCCCACGCGCGACTCTCAAACGGCGATGTTTTTGGTGGGCCGAATGCCGCTTATCAGGGCGTTTTTACCAACAACAACGCGACCCAATGGGCTGACAGTTGCGCCACTCTGGCCGAAGGTCGCGCAATCCTTTCGCCCATCGAAGCCAACCAGTTGTTCTGCCTGAACATGGCCGACGGTTCGTTGGTCTGGCAGATGCCGCGTGGCGAAAATTTGTACGTCGCGGGCGTCCACCAAGGCAACGTGCTGTTGGTTGGCAGTCGACAGTTTCAGGCCTTTAAGCTGCAGCCTTCGCCGTCGCAAAAACCGAATAAGGCTGATCTTAAACGGGACCAGAAAATGGGCGAGGTCAACAAAATCGCAGCGTCCAGCCCAACGCCCGTCTGGAAAAATCCACCCCAGTTCTCGCTGGACGCCACGCCCAGCGGGCGCGGCTACATGAGCGGCAATTTTTATTACTTGCCAATGAGTAATGCCGAAGTTCTGAAGATCGATTGCAAGCTCGGCAAAATCGTCGAAACCATTCGCTCGCGCAAGGGCGTGGTGCCCGGAAATCTGATCTGCCTCAAGAACCAGATCATTTCGCAAGGTTGCGAATCTCTGGAAGCCTTTTACCAACTCGAGCCACTGCAGCAGCGCGTCGATCAGGCATTGGCCAACAATGCCAACGATGTCGAAGCGCTCACGCGTCGGGGCGAAATGTTGCTGGAACAAGGCAAAATCAACGATGCCGTGTCGACCATTCGCCGCGCCTATCAACTCGAAGCCAAACCGCAAACCCGCGACCTACTGGTCGAGAGCCTGCTCGCCGGACTGGCCGCCGACTTCAACGCGTATCGCGCGCCCGCCGCCGAAGTCGAACCACTGATCGAGACGCCGCAAGATCGGCACACGTATTACCGCCTGCTTTCGGCCGGTCTGGCTCGCTCCGGCGACATCGACGCCGCGCTGCAAGCGTATTTCAAAGTGGCCGAACAGCATTGGAAGTCGTCCGATCTGGAAAAAATCGATGCGACGTTGTCGATCAATCCAAATTGCTGGCTCAACGCTCAACTCCAGCGGTTGCTGGAAACGGTTTCGAAACCCCAAGCCGAGCAAATCGACGCCGCACTGCGGCGTCAATTGCAGCGCGCCTTGAGTGTCGAGAATAACGAGGCGCTACGCCATTTCATCGACTCGTTTGGCGTGCATCCCCTGGCCGACGACGCCCGGCTGACGCTGTTGGATCGACTCAAATCGCTGGATGCAAGCAGTAATCCGCTGGCCTTGCTGCAAAGCGAACAGTTGCTGCTGGAACTGGCCGTGTCGGCCGACGCTGCGAAGCGCGGACCGGCCGAAGCGCGGTTGTCGCAACTGCTCACAGCCTCGAACGTGGCCAGCGTGGAACAACGTGCGCAGTATCAGCAATCGCTGGTCGAACGCTACGGCGACCAACCGATTTTCCGCGGTCAGGACGGCAAAATTGATCTGACGGCCAGGCAGTACCTGGATGCCCTGACCAAAGAAGATCCGGTGCGTCGCGCGCTGAACCGCCAGACGCATTGGCCGCTGGGCGAAGTCACGGAAAGTTACAGCACGCAAGTGACGTTTAATCGCGACGGCAACAACCCGCGAGACGGCATGCTCGACATTGAAATCATCGGATCGCGCGGCCCATTTTTCGAAGGGCTGTCGCTGGGCTGCGCCAATCAAAACAATCAGCCCGTGATCCTGGCCATTGATGCCGCTGGCAATGAAGTCTGGCGAACGCCCATCGATAGTTCCGATAGCCGAGTTTTCAATCGCTCGACCGGCGAATTTCTGCAAGCCATGGTGCATGGGCACTTACTGGTGGTGTCGTTGGGAGCGGAAGTCGTTGCGATTGACGCCTTGCGGCCCGGTCCACAGACCGCCGCGCGGGTGCTTTGGCGCCAAGATCTGGCCGAAAGTAACACGCTGGTGGGTTCACGCGCAGTCGAAAACATTTGGGGCCCGCCACGGATGACGCTCAATCCGGCCAACCGCACCGCATGTACGCTGGGTGGCGTGACCGCCCACGGCGTGTGCGTCCAGCGCGGACGCGATCTGCTGATGCTGAATGCCATCTCCGGCGACGTGCTCTGGCAACGCAGCGGTATGGGCTCGGACAACGAAATCTTTGCCGACGACAACGTGGTGATTCTCGCACCACCGGGCGAAGGCGATGCCACGGTGCTGCGCACCATCGACGGCGCCATGCTCGGCAAACGCAGAATCCCGGAGCCCAAGCAGCGCTGGGGCGTGGGACTCGGTCGACGCGTCATTACCTGGAACACGGTTGAAGGCGGACAGCAATTGATGCTCCGCGACCTTTGGACGCAAACCAATCTTTGGACCTCGCCAACCTTAGCGGCCGGCAGTAAGGCTACGCTGGTGGAACAAGACGCGCTGGCGGTCATTCAGCCGGACGGGCACTTTCAACTGCTGGCGTTAGCCGACGGACGGCCCAAACTGGACGTGTCGCTTGAAAAAGAGCGCGCAATCTCAAGCCTTGCAATCGTGCGCGATCGCAGCCGGATGTTCGTGCTGGTTGGCAACCGCAGTTTGGGCAGTACCAAGCCAGTAGCCTCCTCGAGCGACTCGTTCGACGAAGATCAGCCGTTTGCCGATAGTCGCACGCGGCCGCTGTTCTCCGGCAAGATCTATTCATTCGACCGCGCCCGTGGCGAGCGGCTCTGGTTGTCGCCGGCAAATGTCGATGGGTATGTGCCGGCGCCGCATCAGATGCCCGAGTCGCCGGTGCTGGTTTTCGTGCAGAACAAAGATCAGCAGGCGGCGATCTTGAGCTTGGATAAACTGAGTGGGCGCGCCGTTTCGCAAAATCATCAATTCAAGTATGTGCCCTACAATTTCAGCGTGAACGTCAATCCGTTGGATCAAAAAGTCCGCTTCAGTTGGCTGAATAACCATTTGGAGTTGACGTTTAACGAGCGGCCTCCGGTTCCGCCGGAAGCGCCGTTTCAGAGCATTAGCGAAACGCCGTCCGCCATTCGCGGCGTGATCAAGATCTTCGGCGGTTTGCGATGACTGGCCCTTTGTGCGTAAGACTGCCACCAATCGAGCGAAAGGACTGTCGATGAGCAGCCACCGTCACGGACGTCCGGCCGGCAGAGGCCGCATCGCGCTTGCCATTTCGCTGAGTTGCTGGACGTTATGTTGCTGCGCCACGGACGTCGCGCGCGCGGCGCCAGCCAAAGACAGCAAGACGCAACGTGTTGTCAGTCATGGACTGGATTGGGTCGCCAACACGCAAGCCCGCCAGGGACAATGGGTGGCCAGCGAAGGCCGCTATCCCACGGCTATGACGGCGCTCGCCGCGTCGTCGCTGCTGTGCGAAGGCTCGACCGCCATGCAAGGCAAGTATTCGTCTAATATCCGCCGCGCCATCGAATATCTCGTTTATCAAAGCCGCTCCAACGGCTTAATTGGCGATCCCACCAAGGACGATCGCTATACCTACGGGCATGGCTACTCGATGCTGTTTCTGTCGCAAGTGCTCGGCGAGGAAGAAGACGAGGCTCGTCGCAAAGAGTTGGTCAAGGTGCTAACCAAAGCCGTCGAGTTTTGCGGCCGCGCTCAGACCGAGGATGGCGGATGGGGCTACGTCAGCGCCAAAGACGGTAACAGCTTTGACGAAGGTTCCACCACCATCACCCAAGTGCAAGGCTTGCGAGGTTGTCGCAATGCCGGCATTCCCGTGCCCAAAGAAGTGATCGATAAAGCCATCAAGTACATTCAAAAATGCACCGGCGAAGATGGCGGAGTGCAGTACAGTTCCAAAGGCGGCGGCGAGCGGCCGGCCATTTCGGCGGCCGCCGTGGCCTGCCTGTTCAACGCCGGCGATTACGACAGCAAATATGTGCCCAAGCTACTCGGATACTGCGAAAAGCATATCCATGTTGGTGAAAGTCGCGGCGATGAGAATCTCGTTGGGCATTGGCACTACGCTCATTATTATTATTCGCAGGTCATGTATCGCGAAGGCGGCAAACAATGGGACGCATACCGCGAGGCCATGATCGCCAAACTGCTGGCCGAAGTGACCGACGATGGCAAGCTGGCGCATTGGTCGCAAGGCTACATCGGCCCGATTTACACGACGTCCGTGAATCTGACGATTTTGCAACTGGAGAACGGCACGCTGCCGATCTATCAACGCTAGTTCGAATTCATTGAATACACGCAGTTGAAGCCGTAGCCGTAGCCATCGAGAATTAGCAGGTGGTCAATGAAAGGTGAAAAATGCACGATGCGGGATCATCGCACACATCAAGTTGCCGTTTTCATTTACTAATTACCTAATTCGCAATTCTTTCCGCGCAATCCCTTACGAAGTCACCGCCTCAACCCCCGAGCTCCTCTCCCCGCAACCTATGACTATTCCACAAGCTTCGCCGGCCGACGATGCCGCGGCCATTCGCAAACTGGGCGAGGCCCGCGAAAAAATTCTGCACCAGCTCTCGCAGGTGATCGTTGGCCAACATCAGGTGATCGAAGAACTGCTGATTTGCCTGTTTAGTCGCGGACACTGCCTGCTGGAAGGCGTGCCTGGCCTGGCAAAAACGTTGATGATCAGCACGCTTGCGCGTTCGCTGAATCTCTCGTTCAGCCGCGTGCAATTCACGCCGGACCTGATGCCGGCCGATATCACCGGCACGGACATCATCGAAGAAAACAAAAGCACCGGCGCGCGGGACTTTCGGTTTCTGGAAGGCCCGTTGTTCTCCAACGTGATTCTGGCGGACGAAATCAACCGCACGCCGCCCAAAACGCAGGCCGCGCTGCTCGAGGCCATGCAAGAACGCACGGTTACCGTCGGGCGCACGCGGCATAAGTTGACCGATCCGTTCTTTGTGCTGGCTACGCAAAATCCGATCGAGCAAGAAGGCACCTATCCGCTGCCCGAAGCGCAGCAAGACCGCTTCATGTTCAAGGTTTACGTCAAGTATCCGAACTTTGGCGAAGAGTTCGAGATTGCCCGTCGCACGACCACCAACATGACCGACACGATCGAGCCGGCACTGACCGGCGAAGAAATTTTGTCGCTGCAGCGCACGGTGCGTGACGTGCCTGTCACGGACCACGTGATTCGCTACGCACTCTCGCTGGTTCGCCAGACGCGGGTTGGCGAGCCTGGCGTGCCGAGTTACGTGAGCGATCAGGTCAGTTGGGGCGCGGGGCCACGGGCGGTGCAGTTCATGATTTTGGGCGCCAAAGCCCGCGCGCTGCTGCATGGCCGCACGCACGTTTCCACGGACGATATCCAAGCGCTGGCCAGGCCGGTACTGCGGCATCGGATGGTGGTGAATTTCACCGCCGAGAGCGAAGGAATTTCGCCGGATCAAATTGTGGATCGCTTGATCGAAGATACTCCCACTAAAGAGAACGAACTCACCGCCGATGCCCGTTTCCAAAAGATTTTTGCATCCTGAAGCGATTCGCCGCATCTCGCGGCTGGACCTCAGGGCCAGGCATATTGTCGAAGGTTTTCTGAGCGGCATGCATCGCAGTCCGTACTTTGGCCAATCGGTCGAGTTCCTGCAGCATCGCGAATACACCGCCGGCGACGACCTGCGCCATGTGGACTGGAAAGTCTGGGCCAAGCAAGATCGCTATTACGTCAAGCAATTCGAAGAAGACACCAACTTGCGCTGTTCGCTGTTGGTGGATGCTTCGGGCAGCATGAACTACGGCGCCGGTCCGCTGAATAAGTACGAATATGCGTCCACCATTGCCGTAAGCCTGGCGTACTTGCTGCTGCGTCAACAAGATGCCGTGGGCTGTGTCTCGTTCGACGAGGCCCCGCGGATCACCGTGCCGCTGCGGGCCAAGCGCAATCATTTGAATTCCATCATCCAATCGTTGTCCGTCAGTGAGCCGCGACTCAAGACGGATTTGTATCCCGTGTTGCGGATGGCGGCCGAAACGTTTCCGCGCCGCGGCATGATGATCATCATCTCCGATCTGCTCGGCGACCGAGCCGGTTTTGCCAAGGGTCTGAAATTGCTCAAACAACGTCAGCACGATGTGATGGTCTTTCACGTGATGGACGACGACGAATTGGATTTTCCGTTCGATGGCGCCACGCGATTCGAAGGCCTGGAGCTGCCGCAGAATATCGCCTGCAATCCCCGCGCGCTGCGCGAAAGCTATCTGCAAGGTGTGAATGCGTTTTTAGACGAGGTCCGCCACGCCTGCGTGAAGAACAGCGTGGACTATTCGCTGCTTCGCACCAGCCAACCGCTGGACGCCGCGCTGGCTCACTACATTAGCAATCGCTTGGGCATGCATCATCGCAACTGACGTCCGATAGAATCTTCGCCCACTCGAATCACGGTTGCTCGCGCGGCCAACAAACACCGGCCGTCACGATCTACATCAATAACTCAACAGCATCGCAATTTCGTTCATGCCCACGTTTCTTTTTCCATCGCTGGCCGCAGCCGCCGCAGGGCTGATTTTTGTGCCGGTGGCGATCCACTTAATCAACTTACTGCGCCATCGTCGCGTGCAGTGGGCGGCGATGGAATTCTTGATCCAAGCGCAGCGGAAAAACCGTACTTGGATCATGCTCAAGCAGTTGTTGCTGTTATTGTTGCGGATGCTGGCGCTGGCGGCCGTTGCGCTGATGGTGGCACAACCGATCTCGCAGAATAATTGGGCGGCCATCCTGGGCGGCGGTCAGACGCATCACATCGTCCTGCTTGACGACAGTTACTCGATGTCCGATCGTTGGCAGAAAACCAGCGGATTCGATGCCGGTTTGGAAGTCGTCCGCCGCTTGGGCAAGCAAGTCGCACAGCAAAACTCGGCGCAGACCTTCACGCTGCTGCGCTTCTCGCGCGCCGGCAGCAGCGCTGCCGGGGGCGGATCGACCGGCGCCGACCTCGCCGCACAGACGGTCGACTCTCAATTTCTCGACCTGCTGGAAAGCAAGTGCGCCGGCTTGCGGGTCTCCGAGTCGTCCGCCGGACCGGCCGACGCATTGGAGGCCGTGCTGAAAATGCCAGCCGCCGCGGCCGACGAAAAACGCATCATCCACGTGGTCTCCGACTTCCGCGCCAAAGACTGGGAGAATCCCGCAACGTTGCGAACATCGCTGCAAAAGCTAACCAACGCTGGCGAAAAAATTCAGTTGGTGCAATGCGTCGACCGCCTGCGGCCCAACCTGGCGGTTACTTCGCTGCGGGCGCTCGGCGGCACGCGCGCTGTCGGCATCGCCATCAAAATGGAAGTGGCCGTCAAAAACTTCGGCGCCGACACCGCTGTGAACGTGCCGGTCGAACTCAAAGAAGACGGCGATCGACCACTGCCGGGTCTGCGCATCGAATCGATCAAAGCTGGCGAAACGGCCGTGCTGGAGTTCGAAGTCACGTACGTTGCGGCGGGCGAACATCGGCTCGAGGCGCACATTCCGGGCGACGCCGTGGCGGCCGACAACGCCCGCTATGCCGTGCTCGATATTCCCGCGGCGCTGCCGGTGCTGATTATCGATGGCGATACAACGGCAGCGACCAATCGCCGCAGCGACGCCAACTTTTTAATGACCGCCTTGGCCGCGCCCGGCCCTTCGCCCACCGGCATCAAGCCGCAACTGGAAGCCGCGCGCTATCTGCGCGAAAAACCGCTCGCGGATTTTTATGGCATTTACCTGGCCAACATCGAACGGCTGGACGCCAGCGAAATCGAAGCGCTCGAGCAATACGTCAAAGACGGTGGCGGCCTGGCTTTCTTTTGCGGCGAATTGACCAGCCCTGACTTCTACAAGCGGCAACTCTATCGTGACGGCACGGGGCTGTTTCCCGCGCCAATTATCGGCCGCACGGAACTGCTGGTCAACAAGCTGGAAAAGACGCCCGACTTGCAAGTCAGCAAACATCCGATCTTCAAAGTCTTTCAGGATGAGCGCAATCCGTTTATCAATAGCGTCAACATCGAAAAGTACTACGCCATCGACCGCGGTTGGAAGCCCGACGGCAATCCGGCGGTGAAAGTGGTTGCCCGATTGCGAACGGGCGCGCCACTGGTCATCGAGCGATCGTTTGGCAAAGGTCGCGTGGTTGCTTTTTTGACTACGGCCGCCACGCGCTGGAACAATTGGGGTCGCGAGAATCCGAGCTATGTCGTCGCGCTGCAAGAACTGCAATCGTACCTCGCCGCGGGCCGGCAAGTCGAACTTTCGCAACTCGTCGGCCAGCCGCTGGAGGTCGTTTTCGATCCCACACGCTATGGCGGCAAGGTGATTTTCGCGCAGCCAGGCAATGCGGTGGGCGCGACAACCGTGGATGCCTCGCCCGTGCCAACCGGCCTCAAAGCCATTTCGACCGATGCCAATGCCAGTGGCTTTTACGAAGCCCAACTCACCACGGCCGACGGCCGCAACGAGTTACGGCGGTTTGCACGAAATGTCGACCCCGACGAAGGCAACTTGCAATTGCTCGACGGTCCGCAATTGGCCACGCGACTGAAAGGCGTGGATTATCAATTTGCCAAGGCCGACGATTTTACCGTTGGCTCGCAAGATCAGGCGGGACGCAAGCTCAGTTCGGCCATTCTCTACACGCTCGTGGCGCTGCTGCTGGGCGAGCAAGTGCTGGCCTACTCGGCCAGTTACCATCCAGCCAAACGCGGCCTGGCGCGGGGAGCAAATCGATGATCCCCGTTACCACGACTTTTGCCGCACTCAGCGGCCTGCTGCTGGCCGAAGCCGGCACAGCGCGTATCGAATACGAATCCGTCCGCAAACAGTCGTTTGTCGATTGGTGGCAGATGCCACTGTTGGTGCTGGTCTGCTTTGCCGTGCTGGTGTTTGTGATTTACATGTATCGCCGCGACGGGGCCGAGTTGCGCCGCGGCGTCGCTCCAATTTTGGCGCTCTTGCGAATTGCGGCGTTCGTCGGCTTGCTGCTGATGTGGCTGGATATCCACCAACGCACCGAGCAAAAAGTCATTCACAATTCGCGGGTGATCGTGCTGATCGATACCAGCGTGAGCATGGGCCTGACCGATACGGATTCGGTCACCGCGGGCGCCGCTGGTAATCGCATCCAACAAGTGGTAACCGAGCTGTCCGACGGCCAACTGCTCAAACAGTTGCGGCAAGTCCACGACGTGGTGGTCTACCGATTCGATCGCGACAAACAGCGTGTGCAGTCGCTGGAAAAACTGCCGGCGAAAGACGCCCAGCCAGACAAAAACGCCAAGCCGCCAGCGGCCATCGACTGGAAAGCCGCGCTCGCGCCAAACGGCGCGGAAACGCGTCTGGGTCAGGCGCTGCGCGACGTGATTCGCGACGAACGCGGGCTGCCCATCGCCGGCCTGGTGCTCATTTCCGATGGTGGCCAAAACTCAGGGATCGACGCCACCGGCGGAATCGAATTGGCGCGAGAAGCCAAAATTCCGGTATTCACCGTGGGAATTGGCTCGACCCAACAGCCGCAAAACGCGCGCATTGCCGACCTCGTGGCGCCTGCCCGCGCGTATCCCAACGATGGCTTCCGCGTCACGGCCTACCTGCAGGCGCAGGGACTGGCCGGCAAAGCAGCCACCATCGAACTGTTTTCTCGCAAGGCCGGCAAAGCCACCGATGGTGATCCCGGCAAGCTCGAAGGCAAAGTCAGCAAGGACTTGCCGCCCAATGGCGAACTGCTAACCGTGCCGTTCGATCTGACAGGCATCGCCGACATCGGTCGCCGCACCCTGCAAGTCCGCGTCAGCGGTATCGAAAAAGACAGCAACCCGGCTGACAATCAGCAAGAGGCGGATATTGAAATTGTCGATCGCAAAACGCAGGTTCTACTGCTAGCCGGCGGGCCGTCGCGCGAGTATCAGTTTTTGCGCAATCAGTTGCGGCGCGAAAAAGGCGTGATCACGCACGTGCTGCTGGAATCCGGCACCGAAGGCATATCGCAAAACGCCGACAAGATTCTAACGCAGTTCCCGGCCACTTTTGCCGAACTCAGCGAGTACGATTGCATCGTTTGCTTCGATCCCGACTGGCGGCAACTCGACGCCGAGCAAATTGCCATCCTCGATCGCTGGGTGGCCGAAGAGTCGGGCGGCATGGTGGTGATCGCTGGCCCCGTGTTTACCGACCAGCTCGCGCAAACGCCAACGCTGGCCAAAGTTCGCAATCTCTATCCGGTGGAATTCAATAAACGCTTTTCGCTGGTCGAAGACTCCAAGGTGGGCGGCACAACCGCCTGGCCGTTGGACTTCTCTCGCGAAGGCACAGAAGCGGAATTCCTCTGGCCCGCCGACGACGCCGCAGCCAGTCGGCAAGCTTGGGCCAGCTTTCCGGGCGTGTACAGTTTTTATCACGTTCGTGGCGCCAAGCCAGGTGCCACGGTCTATGCGCGGTTCTCGGATCCGGACGCCACGGTGGGCGTCGAGCAGCCCGTTTATATGGCCGGTCAAATCAGCGGATCGGGCCGGGTGTTCTATCTGGGCAGCGGCGAAATGTGGCGGCTGCGGGCCATCGACGATAATTATTTCAATCAGTTTTACATCAAGCTGATTCGCCATGTCTCGCAAGGCCGATTGCTCCGCGGTTCGCGCTTTGGCAGCCTGCTGATCGAGCGCGATCGCTATCTGCTGGGCGATACCGTGAGCATCAAGGCGCAACTCACCAACCCCCAGCACGAACCGCTCGTGGTGGCCAGCGTGCCGCTGGAAATTGCCCAGCCAGACGGCACCGTGCTGACCGGTAAATTGCTGGCCGATAAAATTCACAAAGGCATGTACGCTGGTCAGTTCACCGCGCTGCAAGAAGGTACCTATCGCATTGAGTTGCCCAGCAGCGAATCGGCCGATGAGCCGCTGACCAAACGAATTCAGGTCAAAGTGCCCAACCTGGAACGCGAGAATCCGCAACTCGATGAAAAACTGCTGACGCAAATTGCCGAGCGGACGCAAGGCGCATACTTTCATGGCCTGCGATCCACGCTGGGCTTGGATCAAAAACCCTCGCTCGCGGCGCAGCTAAAGGATCGCACGGAAGAATCGTACGTTGCGGGCGTGCCGGATACGCCTTGGCAAAAAGAATGGATGACCTGGCTGCTGTACGGAATTTGTGGCGCACTGGCGCTGGAATGGTTACTCCGCAGGATTTCTCGCCTGGCGTAACCCGCACGGGCGATTCGCCAAGCGGAACGAACATTCGCGTCAGGGGTAGATGATAAAAACACTATCGCAAACATGACTCACGACACGATCGACTCAATGACTTCATCCTCGCCCAGCATGGATCCGCAGATTTCCGCGTTGCTGGATCGGCTGCGCGGTTGGATCCGCGCGTACGTCTGGCTGCAAGGCTTGGCGCTGGCACTGATTGTGCTGGGCGTAGCGTTTTGGTTGAGCCTGGGCTTCGATTGGTCGGTGGAGCCGCCCCGCGCGGTCCGCGGCTTCATGCTGGGCGTGGTGGCCGTGACCGCCGCCGCGGTGATTTACCGGTTCATTCTGCGTCGCGCCTTCGTGTCGTTTTCTGATCAGAATTTGGCGCTGTTGATCGAACGTAGCTTTCCAAAATTTGGCGACAGCCTGGTGACCGCGGTCGAGCTTTCGCAGAGCAGCAGCGCGTTGCCGCGCAACTCGCAAGACATGCTGGCGCACACGCGTCGCGCGGCGCAAGTTCAATCCGGCCAGGTCGAATTGCCCAAGGTATTCCGTTGGCGGCCGCTGATTGTACAAGGCGGGCTCGCTGCGCTGCTAGTCGTCAGCATCGTCGGTTTTGCGCTGGCCCGCGCCGATATGTTTCAGACTTGGCGAGAGCGGGCATTTTTGCAATCCGACGCACTTTGGCCGCGATTCACGCAGTTAGACGTCGCCGGTTTCGATCGGCCGGTGAAAGTCGTTCGCGGCTCCGATCTGGAAATTCACGTCCGCGCCACGGGCGTGATTCCCGAAACGGTCGATTTCCGCTACCTCTCCGACGATGGCGGCCAAGGGCATGAATCCATGACCCGCGAGGGCCGCGCCGATCCCAACAGCGGCGACGGTCAGCAGTTCGTGTATACCGTCAAGTCCATCGCCTCGTCGCTGAGGTTTGACATTCGCGGCGGCGACAACCGCATTAAGAACCTGCGCATTCAAGTTGTCGAAAGTCCCCGGCTCTCCGATTGGGCGTTGCACGGCGAACTGCCGGAGTATCTGCACCGCCCGCCACTGAACCCACCGGTCAGTGGTCAGGTGCGGCTGCCGCGCGGAACCAAGGTGACCGTCAAGGCGCTCAGCAACAAGCCGCTGCTGGAAGTGACGCTGCAACGCAAGGAGGGCGATCAATTGTTGCCAGTCGCCACGCAGTCGTTTGCGGCGGGCAGTAACCAACGTCAAATCCAGTTCGACCTGGGCACGTTGATGGACGACGAGAACCTGCTATTCTCGTTGGTGGATGTTGACGGCATCCACAGCCGCGACCCCATTCCGCTGACGTTAAGCGCTACGCTCGACGAGCCGCCCAAAGTCTCGTTGCATTTGCGTGCAATTGGCACGTCGATCACGCCCGACGCCCGGCTGCCGTTGGAAGGCGAGATTTTCGACGATTACGGCGTGGCCAGCGGTTGGTTCGAATATGCGGTGGTCGACGGCAAGACCGGCAAGCGCGACCAGCCGAGCGAGACGCCCGACAAGCCAACCGTCCAGCGGCAAGATTTCCGCGGTAAGTTCGCGGGACGGCAATCCGAAAAATTCGACCGCGCGCGGGACGAAGCGTTCGATCTGCGGGCGCTCAAACTGCCCGAGGGCAAAACTCTGGCCGCGGGACAGCGGTTGCTGCTGCAATTCAAAGCTGCCGACACATACGCCTTGGAAGCCCAGCCCAACGTCGCCGCCACCGAGCAGTTGCAGCTCGACATCGTATCGCCCGATCAATTGCAGACGACCTTGCAAGCCCGTGAATTGGCGCTGCGCCGGCGCTTCGAAACGATCATCGACGAAGCCACCAAAACCCGCGACGCCCTGGCGAACTTGAACTTCAAAGAGGGCACTGCCGGCAAAACTCCGGCCGACGAAAAGCCAGCGCCGGCCGCTAAGCCGTCGGACAAAACGGCCGCCCGCTCAACAACGCAGGCCACTGCGCCGGGACGCGGCGCTGAGCCGGAAGACGCGTTGACCAGGCCCGATGCAAAATCCACGCCTGAAGCGAGCGACGCAGCCGGCGCGGAACTTTCGCCCCGCTTACGACGTCAGATTGGCGTGAGTCGCGCGCTGGAAAACTGCGAGCGCACCGCAACCGAAACCGCGTCGCTGGCCGGCGCGTTCGATGATCTCGTGGACGAGTACGTCAATAACCGCATGGATGCCGATCATCCGGAAGTTGTCGTTAAACTCAGGGAGCAGATCGCAATACCGCTGCACCAAATTGCCGATGTGCGGCTCAACTCGCTGCAAGCCCAACTGCGCAAACTCGAAGCATCGCTCGCCGATTTGGCCGCCGCGCAAACGGGCAAGCAGCAAACCGTCGAGCAATTTGATGCCACACTGGTGGAAATGCGGCAGGTGCTGGGCCGGATGTTGGAAGTAGAAGAGTACAACAAGCTCGTCGAGCAATTGCGGGAATTCGTGCTCTCGAACGGGAAGTTAGGCGACGAAATAAAGCAGTTGCAAAAGCAGGAAGCCCGCCGCAAATTGGAGGAATAGGCCAAACTGTCCGGTTGCCCTGGTGGCTCTCGGTCACGCGCTGCCGGCGCGCGGTTAATGGGGAACTACCGGTTGTCGGGCCGCGACCAAGGCAAAAGATTGTGCCCTAAGCGGTTTTGTGCGTTATAATTACGGGTCTGAAAAGACGGATCGTTCGCAATAGGAGCTGGGCATGCGTTGTGGCAAGCTGTTGGCTTTAGGGATCGTCTTGGCTGGGCTGCAAAGTCTGGCCCCGCTGAAAATGTTGGCTGAAGACGTGCCACTCCCGCCGGCGGTGCCGCCCGTCGCCCGGCCCGCCAGCGAAAAACCCGCCAGCGAAAAACCCGCCGCGCCGCCAGCGCCAACGGCCACCAAGGCCGAAGAAGGGCTCACGCCCGAAAAGCTGGCCGCCGATCAGGCAAAACTGGCCAAGCAGTACGGCGAGTTGGAAAAAATCTTCTTATTGATGGCCGAAGATACGGCCCTCAACGATCCCCGCCGCGCAGCGCTGCTGCGACAGGCATTCAAGCAAAGTCAAGAACGGGCGATTCGCGCGCAGTTGGACCAAGTTTCCAAGCTGATCGGCAAAGACGAACTCTACCAGGCTGCCAAAAACCAGCAAGAACTGCAGGCCGACCTCAAAAAACTGCTCGAACTGCTGCTCAGCGGCGATCGCTCCAAACAGGTCGAAAACGAAAAAACTCTCGTCCGCCAATTCATCACCCGCATCAACGGCTTGATCAAAGAAGAGCAAGGCATCCAGAACAAAACCGCCGGCGAGGGCGAACTGAAAGAACTCGGCGACCGCCAAGACAAATTGGCCGACAAAGCCGCCGAATTGGCCAAGGACATTTTGCAAAAGATGGGCTCGCCCGCCGACCAGCAGACCGATGCCGAGCGTAGAAACGCCGAAGCCAAAAATCAAACTCCCACGCCGGACGATAAAAAATCGCCTGATAAAAAATCGCCTGATAAAAATTCGCCTGATAAAAAGCCGAACGATAAAAAGCCGAACGATGGCAAGCCGGCTGATGGCAAGCCGTCCGACACAAAGCCGGCTGATGACAAGCCGGCGCCGGCACCCCCAGGCGCGGACGATAAACCAGGCGCGGACGCGCCCGCCAAACCGGCGGACGGCAAATCCGGAGACAAGCCCGACGATCAATCGGCCCAGCCGCAAAAACCGGCCGGCGATCCCCAGCCCACCGACGAAAAGCCGGACGATCGAAAGCCGACAGACATTAAACCTTCGGACAAAAAGCCTGACGATCAACAACGATCCGAAAGCAAGCCCGGCGAGAGTCCGCAGGGCAAGCCGGCCGAAGACTCCAAGTCGCCTCCGCAAAAAGCGTCGCCCGGCAAACCATCTGACCAGAAATCCGACCCGCGCAAGCCCGAGCAGCCCGGGGATGATTCCGCCGAGAAGCCGCCGGAAGGCAACAAAGACAAGCCGTCCAGCGATACGCCGGCCCGTAAGCGGATCATGGCGGCCGAAGAAAAAATGCGCGACGCCATCAAGAAAATCAACGATGCCCAGCGCAAGTCCGCTGGCGACGAGCAAGAAAAAGCCATTCAGGAGTTGCAGATTGCCAAGGCCGAACTCGAGGCCATTCTGCGTCAAATTCGCGAGGAAGAATCGGAGCGCGTGCTGGCGCTGTTGGAAAGTCGCTTCCGCAAAATGCTGCAAATGCAGACCGAAGTCTACGAAAGCACCGTCTCGCTCGATAAAACTCCGGCCGACGCCCGCGATCGCGAAACCGACCAACAAGCCGGTAAACTGGGCCGTAAAGAGGCGGAAATTGTGATCGAAGCCGACAAAGCTCTGTCGCTGATGCGGCAAGAGGGCTCCGGCGTGGCCATGCCGGAAGCCGTCGAGCAAATGCGCGACGATATGGACCAAGTTGTGGCGCGGCTGGCAAAAACCAAGATCGGTACGGTGACGCAGGGCATTGAAAAAGATGTCTTGGCCGCGCTGGAAGAGATGATTGCCGCTCTGCAGAAAGCCCAAAAAGACAAAAAACAGCAGAACCCGCAAAAACCGCAAAAGTCGGGCGGCGGCGGAGAAGATCAGGATCCGGACTTGCTTGATCAGATCGCAGAGCTCAAAATGGTGCGTGCCCTACAAATGCGGATCAACACGCGTCACGAACGTTACTCCAAACTGGTCGAAGGCGAGCAGGCTGACAAGCCTGAGTTGCTCGAGGCGTTGGATCGTTTGTCGGAGCGTGAAGAAAAAGTGCATCGCGCCACTCGCGAAATCGTACAAGGGCGAAATCAATGATCCATCCGCATCCTTCCCGCCTGACAGGCTCTCTGCTGCTACTGCTGGCACTCGGCGTTATGCCCTGGAGTCGCCTGCTGGCGGCCGACGTCTCGTCCACCGCCGCCACTTCGGCTGGCGCGGACGACGAGTTTTCCAAGCAAGCATCCTGGCAGCCGCCCGCGGCGCAAGATGTCCGGAATCAGATTTTTGCCTGGCTGGCCGAACAATACAAAGATGACCAGAGCCTGCGCGAAGACAAGCAGAAGCAGGCCGACGCGCTCTGGCCCGCAAACGATAAAACCGCGGGCGGTGTCGACTTGCTGGAGCATGTGGCGCGGATCATTGCCTTGGGCCATCCGGCGGCCAAGAGCCTGGTGCAAGAATGCTTTCAGCCGCGCCGCGGCGTGGTTCTGCCGAAGCACGATGTGCTGAGTGAAGAAAAACTCGCGCCGCTGGCCCGCAATAATTTGCGGTTGGCTTACGGGCGCTGGCTGGCGCAAGAGCGGTTGTACGATGAATCCATCGTGCAACTCAACGGCTTGCAAACGGGCGACGTGGTCGATCCGGCCTCGCTGTTGTTCTATCAAAGCGTAGGCTATCACTACCTGCTCAACAAAGACGAAGGCCTGAAATCGCTGGCGAAATTGATGGAGCGTCAAAAAGAATTGCCCCGGCGCTACGTGGCCATGGCCGAGCTGATGCAAAAAGATTTGATCGCGCTCAAAGACGAATCGCTGGACCATATTTCGCGACGCATGGACGACGTCAAGCGCCGCTTGGATTTGGGCCGCACCGGTCAAAAAGTGCGCGGCGAAGAAGATGGCATCATCGCCTCGCTGGACAAACTGATCGACGAACTAGAAAAAAAACAACAACAGCAGCAACAGCAACAATCGCCCAGCAAGAGTCCCGCCGGCGGAAAAATCAAGCCCGCCAACGAGAGCAAGCCCAGCGAGCTCAAAGGCCCCGGCGAAGTCACCAATAAGAACATCGGCCACAAGAGCGGTTGGGGCGACCTGCCTCCCAAACAACGTGAAGAAGCCATGCAGCAGATCGGCAAGGAATTTCCCTCACACTACCGTGAGATCATCGAGCAGTACTTTCGCAAAATGGCCGCCGAAGAAAGCGAAGACAAATAACGTGATGCGAACTTGCTCGACCTTGAGATTCGCCCTGCTGCTGCTTGCGTCATGGCTGATGATTGCCTCGGCCGCCGGCGCGGAGTTGCGGACGGTCAGCGGTGCGCCGCTGAGCGGCACGCCGATCTCCATCGACGACCAGCAAGTGACCCTCAGCACGGCCGCCGGTGAACAGCGAACGGTGCCCCTCAAGGAATTGTTGGCGATTGACGTCGGCCAAGGCGCGGCCGTAAATCCGGCCGACAAGCCCAGCGTGTGGGTGGAATTGACGGATGGCTCAACGTTGGTTGGCGTGGATATTCGCGTTGTGAAATCGCAGGCCACGCTCACCAGCATGGCGCGCGAGTCGGTCGAGTTGCCGGTCAAATCGTTGCGCGCGGTGCGTTTTTCGGATCCGGCTCAAGACACGCGCCAATGGACCGAAGTGCTGGCCGGCAAGTCGGTTTCGGACCTGATTGCGGTCCGCAAAAAAGACAGCCTGGACTTCTTGGAAGGCGTGATCGGCGACGTCGACGCCGACGCCGTACGGTTCACGCTCGATGGCGATGCCGTGCCTGTCAAACGCGCCAAGGTTGCAGGGCTGGTCTTTGCCCGCCGCAATTCGGGCGAAGCGCCCGAACCGCTGGCCACGGTTGAAGATTCATCCGGCATGCGGCTGCAAGCCAAATCGCTGGAGTTGAAGCTCGTGGCCGGATTTGCCGGCGGCAAACTCACGGTGGTTACCGTCAGCGGCGCGACGATTTCGCGCCCTATGAATCAAATCAGTAAGATTGACCTGTCGGCTGGCAAGCTGATGTTCTTGGGCGATATGCCGATCGAGTCGTCGGACTGGAAAGCCTACTTCGATCCCAGCAAGTCTCCGCCGGCGCTGGCCCGGTTTTATCGGCCGCGGCAGAATCAGGCGCAAGACGGGCAGTTGCGGCTGGGCGGCACGCCTTACGCCAAGGGCTTGCAGTTGTATTCGCAATCCACGACGGTCTTCAAAATTCCGGCCAAGTCGCGGGTGTTGAAAGCCGTGGTTGGCATCGACGACGCTGTCCGCGATGGCGGCCGCGTGCGATTGCAAATCTTTGCCGACGAGCAGAAACTTTTCGACGAGCCCATTTCCGGTGCCGACAAACCGCGCGATCTGGAATTGAATCTGGCCGGCGCACGGCGCTTAAAAATTGTGGTCGACTTTGGCGAAGACCAAGACGCGGCCGATCATCTGGACTTCTGCGATGCAAGGATCATGAAATGACAGCTCGCAGGCAAAGCGCGGCGTTTGTCGGTTGGTTGTTGAGCCTTGCGGCGCTGCTCGCCGCTACGCCGCCAATGTACGCTGATGATGTTGATTCCAGCGTCTTACAGGCAGAAGCCGAGCGGATCGCAGCCGTCAAAAAAGCCACGCCAGCCGTCGTCTGCATCTTCGTGCAGGGCGGCATGGGCGGTGGCTCAGGCGTGGTCATCTCGCCCGACGGATATGCGCTTTCGAACTTTCACGTCACCAAGCCGGCCGGCACCGGCATGAAGTGCGGCATGGCCGACGGCAAAGTTTATGACGCCGTGATTGTCGGCCTGGATCCAACCGGCGATGTGGCCATGATCAAACTACTGGGCCGCGACGATTTTCCGGTGGCCGAACTGGCCGATAGCGACGCCATGCGCGTCGGCGACTCGTGCTTTGCCATGGGCAACCCGTTTTTGCTGGCCACGGACTTTCATCCCACGCTCAGTTACGGCATTGTTTCCGGAGTGCATCGCTATCAATATCCAGCTGGCACGTTGCTGGAATACTCGGACTGCCTGCAAGTCGATGCCGCAATTAACCCTGGCAACTCCGGCGGCCCGCTGTTCAACGCGCAAGGCCAGTTGATTGGCATCAATGGCCGCGGCTCGTTCGAAAAACGCGGGCGGGTCAACGTGGGCGTCGGCTACGCGATCTCGATCAATCAAATCAAAAATTTTCTCGGCTACCTGAAGAGCGGTCGGATTGTCGATCATGCCACGCTCGGCGCGCGGGTTGGCACGTCGGACGAAGGCCGCGTCGTTGTTACGGACATTATCGAAGATTCCGACGCTTACCGTCGCGGCCTGCGCTACGACGACGAAATCATCAGCTTCGCCAGTCGGCCCATTCGCACCACCAACACGCTAAAAAACTTGCTCGGCATCTTTCCCAAAGATTGGCGAGTGCCGCTCAGCTACCGGCATCAAGGCAAACAGTACGACGTGCTGGTGCGACTGGCCGGCGTGCATCGTGAGGCCGAACTGATTGCGCTCACCAACGAGCCGGAAGAAGGCGAAGAACCGCCAGCGCCGGAAGAACCCAAAGAGCAGCCCGCGCCCCAACCCGGTGAATCGCCCCGGCCCAAACTGCCACTGCCACTGCCGCTGCCCGGCCCCAAAGGCAAACCCAAGAAGTCCAAGCTGCCTTCGCCGCACAAAAAGGCATCGCTGCCGCAGATTGTCAAAGATCACTTCGAAGCCAAGACCGGCTACGCCAACTATTTCTTCAATAAGCTCAATCAAGCCCGGCTTGCCAAGGCCGTGGCCGGGCATGGTGAATTCGGCCGTGTCAGCGGAACCTGGACACTCAGCGGCGAAGCGGCCGACCACTCGCCCGTCAGTATCCGGTTGGGCGCCAAAGAAGCCACCTGCGAATTGCCTGTTGGCCTGACCAAAATTGACGTCACTCAGTCGCTGGACGCGGTGCTGAACCCGCCGGCCAGCGGCGGCATGCTGGCCGGCCTACACATGTGGAAAAAACTGCTGGTCGGTGGCAGCGGCAAGTTCGATCAGGCTTACTACCTGGGGACCGCGCCCGTGCCGATGTTCGATCAATTGGCGGATGTGCTGATCGTTACGCAAGGCGCGGTGGAAGCCCGCTTCTACCTCGACCCGCATTCGGGCTTGCTGTTAGCCGTGGAACTGTTTCCGGACGACAATGTCGATCCGTGCGAAATTTATTTTGGCGATTACCGCACGGAAGCTGGCAGAAAAGTACCGTATCGCATGGAGGTGCGGCACGGAGATCAACTGTTTGGGATCTTCGCGCTGAAGAAATTCGAAATGGCCGAAAACGAAGGCACCTAAACCGCCAGGAATGAACCAGCCATGAATTTATTGCCGACGACGTTCCGTGGACCTTCGCTTGCCGCCGCAGTTCTGTTGACGTCGGCGATGGCGCTGTTGGTCGGCGGTTCAGCCAGTGCGGCCACGTCGTTTGCGCCCGTGATTGCCCAGGTTCAGCCCAAGATTGTGAAGATCTACGGCGCCGGCGGTTTCAATGGCATGGCGCATTATCAGAGCGGCTTTTTGATCTCGGCCGATGGATTTGTGCTGACCGCTTGGAGCTACGTGCTGGATAGCGACGTGGTGAATGTGATCTTGAACGATGGCCGCAAGTTCAAAGCGGAACTCAAAGGCATCGATCCCAAGTTGGAGTTGGCCGTTTTGAAAATCGATGCCAAGGAGTTGCCGTTTTTCGAGTTGGCAAAAACGGCCACGCCGGAAGAAGGCAGCCGCGTGCTGGCGTTCAGCAACTTGTTTGGCGTGGCCACCGGTGACGAGGCGGCCAGCGTGCTGCACGGTATTCTTTCGATTCAAACCAAGCTCGAAGCGCGTCGCGGCGTGTACGAGACGCCTTACCAAGGCCCGGTGTACGTGGTCGACGCCATGACCAACAACCCTGGCGCGGCGGGCGGCGCGCTGACCAACTTGCACGGCGAACTGATTGCCATGCTGGGCAAGGAACTCAAAAACGCCCGCAACAATACTTGGCTGAATTACGCGGTGCCCATCAATGAACTGCGGGAGGCCGTCAACGAAATTCGCGCCGGCAAAGTTCGCCCGCGAGCGGACTCGCAAGCCAAAAAGGCCAAGGATCCGCTGGAATTGTCGATGCTGGGTTTGAATTTGGTGAACACTGGCCTGGAGCGCGCGCCGCCCTTCATCGACCAGGTCTACGGTGACTCGCCGGCCGCCAAAGCCGGTTTGCGAACCGACGACTTGATCGTGTTTTTGGATAATCAACTCGTACAAAACAGTAAATCGCTGCGGGCGGAAATGCTGCGGATCGAACGCGACGAAGCCATTCGGTTGACGGTCATGCGTGACGGCCAACTGATGGAATTTACGTTACAAGCGCCGGCCAGTGACGAGCCACGGTCGGAAAAGCCGGCCCGCCGTAGCGAGGACGACCGCGACGAGCGATAATCGCCGAGTCGCCCGCGATCCGTAGTCGTACCGCGCCCCCTTTCCGCTGGTTTCCTGCCTGAATGAAATTCATGTCAATTTTTTTGCGTCGCCAAGCCTGGTTGTTATTTCTCGCTTTGGCCTGTGCGACGACCGACAGCCTCGTTGCTCCGCCCCGCGTGCTGCGCGCGGCGGACGATGAAGGGATCGAAGTGCGTGAAGAACGCGCGTTTCGAGCGGCCGTCGCCAAAGTTGCGCCGGCCGTGGTGCGAATCGAAACCCTGGGCGCATCCGAGAATGTCGGCAGCGTGCTGGCCGCCATGGGGCCCACCACGGGCTTGGTCGTTTCCGCCGATGGCGACATTATCACCAGCAGTTTCAATTTCGCGCAGAAGCCGGCGTCCATTTTAGTGACGCTGGCCGACGGCTCGCGCGTGGCAGCCAAGCTGATAGCCACGGATCACAGCCGGCAACTGGTGCTGCTCAAAGTCGCCACGGACAAAACGCTGACCACGGTGGAAGCCGCGCCGCAAAAAGAAGTGCAAGTCGGCCAGTGGGCGGTAGCCATCGGGCGGACATACGAAACCAACAAGCCTAACTTGTCGGTTGGGATCGTCAGCGCCGTGAATCGCATCTGGGGTAAGGCGGTTCAGACCGACGCCAAGATTTCGCCCGCCAATTATGGCGGTCCGCTGATCGATATTCGCGGCCGCGTGCTGGGCTTGCTGACGCCGCTTTCGACCGAAGGCGGCGACGAAGGCGCCGGCGTCGAGTGGTACGATTCCGGCATTGGTTTCGCGGTGCCGCTGCAACAAATTCTTAACGTGTTGCCCAAGCTGAAAGAGGGCAAAAATCAATTTCCAGGCTTGCTCGGCGTCAGTTTGCGCGAGGCCGATTTTTACGCCGAGCCGGCCGTGATCGCCGCTTGCCAGCCGAAATCGCCGGCGCAACAGGCCGGCTTTAAGGCCGGCGATCAAATCGTGGAAGTCGATGGGCAGGCCGTGGCCAGCCAGGCCCAACTCAAGCATCAGTCCTCGCATCGCTACGCCGGCGAAAAAATCAACGTCGTCGTGCTCCGCGGCAAGCAGCGAATTGCCAAAGATCTGGAATTGGTGGCCAAACTGCCCGCCTACCAGCATCCGCTGCTCGGGATTTTGCCGCTCCGCGATGCAACGTCCGATCAAACCGAAGAAAAGTCGAACGATGAGGCGAGTGAAAAGGCGAGCGATGAATCGAGTCATAAATCTGCCGAAAAATCAAATGACGGCGAACCGCCCTTAGACCCGAACGAAAAAGGCGAAAGCGATAAAAACGCAGCCGAAAAAAACACGGACGATAAAAAAACCACTGTTACGGCTAGCGTGGGCGTGCGTTACGTTTATCCCGGCAGCCCTGCGGATAAAGCCGGCGTCAAACCGGGCGACCGACTGATCGCCTGCGAAGGCAAAAAGATCGTTTCGGCACAGAGCTTGCGCGAACAAATTGCCAATTTCTCGCCCGGGCAATCGATCAAAATTGAGTTTACCCACGACGGCCAGACGCAAACCGCGGACGTCCAGCTCGGCACGTTGCCGGAAAACATTCCGCTGGAACTCCCGGCCGCGCATGCCGCGATGGCCAAACCCGCGGGGCTGAAAACGCCGGTTGGCAAAGTGCCGGTCAAGTTGCCCGAGTTTCCCAACGCCTGCGTGGCGTATGTGCCGGAAAACTATTCGCCGCGCGTGCCTTACGGCCTGGTGGTCTGGCTGCATGCGCCCAACAGTTACAAAGAGCAAGAAATCATCGATCGCTGGAAGGACGTTTGCGCGCGTCACGACTTGATTCTGCTGGCCCCGGCGTCGGGCGATCCGGCCAAATGGCAACGGACCGAGGCGGAATTCATTCGCAAAGCCATGGACGATGTCATTTTGCGATACAACGTCGACCGCGCCCGCGTGGTGGTCGCGGGCCAAGAGGGCGGCGGAACGCTGGCCTTGCTGCTGGCCTTCACACAGCGAGACTTAGTCCGCGGCGTGATCTCGGTGGATGGCGGATTGACTGCCCGCGCCAAACCGCCGGCCAACGATCCGGTCAATCGGCTGGCCATCGTCATGGCCGCCAGCAAAAAGGCGTCGGTGCTGAATTCGCTCGATACGCTCATCAAGTCGCTACGCGAACTGAAGTATCCGGTCACCAGACTCGAACTGGGTGAAACGCCGCGCGCAATGTCCGCCGCGGAACTGACGGATATCGGCCGCTGGATCGACAGCCTGGATCGCATCTGATCCGCGAATGTGATTGCCGTGGCGCAGCGTGCCGTTTCGGCCGCCAAATGTTTTGACCTCGTCTGGAGAACTTTTCGTCAGAGGTTAAAATACCATCAGCAAGGCCCCGGCCTTGATTCGCTCTTTCCAGCCGCCACGTGCGGCGGTTCACTTTATTTTGCCCGGCCATTCATGCATCGTCCCACCGTGGGTCTATCGGCCGTTGTCCTGTTGCTGCTGGGCGGCTTTTTTTCGTTCTGGCCGTCGGCGGGCATTTCGGTGAATTTCGGCAACGCCTGCCTGCGGATTGGCTTGATCGTGGGGCTGATTTGGTTTGCCCAACCGCAACTCAAGCGTTATCCGGCCTGGTTGCTGCCGATGTCATTCGTGTCGCTGCTGATCGGTTTGCGTTGGCCGAAGCTACTGTTGTGGTTGATTTTGGCCGCAATTGTGATGTACGTGATCGACCCGCACAAGCGCGGCAAACCCGCTGTTGGCAGCACGCGACGCAAACGCGACAACGGATAGCGCCCCGCGCAAACGCTAACACATACCGCAATTCAAAGCCGCGCTGGCTCTCGGCGAGCGATCAAGCGAAATCTTTTTCCTGTGAATCTGCGTAGTTTGCGCCCGCAGATTACGGTGTATCTGGGTTTTATTGGCGATAAACTCGCGGATCGGGCCGTATTCCGTTTGCGTGAGTTGTCGCACAGGGGTACACTTACCATATCTCACGGATGGCAGCGGCCAGAATTTGTAGCCGGCCAAAACCATCCACACATTTATTTAGGGAAGCGCGATAATGGCCGAAGGAAGCATCAAAAAGTTGACGGACAAGGGTTTTGGATTCATTGAAACTGGCAAGGGCAAAGACTTGTTCTTTCACTCTTCCAGCGTGCAAGGCACCAGCTTCAACGAACTGCACGAAGGTCAGAAAGTTTCGTTCACCGAAGGCAAGGGTCCGAAAGGTCCTTGTGCGGAAAACGTCAAGCCTGTCTAATTCGGCCGATTAATTAGAAAGCTCGGCCGTGCGGGACTGGTTCCCAAATGGCCGCTCAAATGATTTTCAGCTCGAGCGGATTGATGCGGTGCAAGCCACATCAATCCGCTTGTTTTTTGCGCCGCTTGCGACTCTGTGCCGCTCGGCGATTAGCGCCGCTCGGCGCGCGGCCAACATCATTCCATGCCCGGCATCCAAAGTTTTTTGCCGCCGCTGGCCGCCGATTGTTCGCCGCCGGGCGTCCAAAGTTTGCCTGACTCGGCCGCTTCGCCGGGCAGCACCAGTGCCGACGATTCTTGAGCCGCGGCGGCCGGCATACCGCGCATTTGTCCGTCGGGGCCAATCATGCCAACCGACTCCATCCATTGGTATAGCATCTGGTTCACGCCCTGCTCGCGGCCGTGTTCCTTGGCAATATGCTGAAAAATGATGTTCGTGGCTGGCAGGTCGCCGCGTTCGAATTGGAGATTCAGCTCCTGGAAGTCGAACGTCACCGTGCTGGCACCAATCGCTTCGACCACCTTTCGCGCGCGATTCAAATACTCGATGGCTCGGACATGATCGTCGGCCGCCTCGGCTAGCTCGCCATAGGCCGAAGCCAGCACCGGCGTATTGGCAAGCGCGGCGCGCGATTCCACCTGCGGTGCCAGGTTATGGACCGCGGCCGACGCCTTGGAGAGCACGGCCAGCTCGAGCAGGTCGCGCAAAGCCCCATCTTCCATTTGCGAAGCATCCGCGCGAGAAAGCCGTGGCAGCGAAGTCCGCGTGCCGGTCGTGAGCGTCAGCCGTTCCGGGGTCGGCAGGCCAAGCTCGGTGCGAAGTTGATCGAACAGCGCCAGCCCACGCGGGTTGGACATCGATTCTTCGAACAGCAGAATCTGCGCGAGCACTTCAAGCCGCAATTTGGCGTCACTGGCCGCTTGTCGCGGAGTCTGGCCGCCGAGCCGTTTTTGCGGCGCGTCTGGCCAGACGCTCAGTACGCGTTTGCGCTGCTCGTCAAACACCAGCGACTTACGCAATTCCAGCGGCGTATCGTCGGGCAACCGCCACTGCCAACTCAAAATGTGGGCCACGGCGGGCCGAGTGGTCAGCGTTTCTTCGGTTGGCCGGCTGCTGATCAGACCTGCGGTCACCTGCTCGAAGGCCTGCTGGCCGATGGCAAATTGCCCGTCGCGCCAGAGGTACACTTCCAAGCGTGCTTCGCGATCGGTCTGTTTGCCGTAGCTCAGCAATTCGGCCAGAATGTACGGGATGGCATCCAGCGCAATGCCAACTCCGGTGGCCGGCACGGGCCGGTCCTGCAAAAAGAAGCTGGCTCGCGGTGGCGGGCCTTCGTCGGCTGGCGACCGATCGACCACGCCTTTGCTGACGCGCGGATCGGCGAGCAATTTTGCTTCCAGCGCGGCCATATCGGCCACGTCGTAAGTCAGCTTCACAAAGGCCACGTCGTCAGCCAGGTTAGGATCCAGAATGTCGGCCATCGCCGTGGCTTCCACCGCATCGTCCAGCGGCACGGCGCATTGGGCCATTTCTCGCCAGGCGGCGGCCGAACTTTTGGAATCGGCCAGCCAACCGCGCAGCGTTGCGAGGTTACGCCAAATCTCGGGCACGCGCGGCAACTGGCGAGCCATCTCGGCAAACTTATTGGCCGCCTCGCGCCAGCGGATGCTGCGGAACGATTGCATTGCCGACTCGTACGATTCCGCCCACTTGGCGCCAGCAGGGCAAGGCAGCAACGACTCATAGCCTTTGAGCAGCAGCGGTACGGAATTGCTGCGATAGATTCGCGTGATTAGATCAGTGGCAGGGCTTCGCTGTTGAGACCCTTCGAGCGCGGCTTGCAACCGTAAGTGCGCCAAAGCGGCAAACGGAAAACCTTGCTGCGCCAGCATCTGGCCGATGACAGAAATCGCTTCATAAACCCGCTGAACCACGCGGCCATCGCCGGCCTCGAGCGCGGATTGCAACGAGTTGGCCGCTTCGACAATCTCTTCGCCTTCAGCCTGCTGCAACGCTTGCTCGGCCAAGGCCACCGGATTCTGCGGATGCAGCGTGAGAAACTGCTGGAGTGTGGCTTGGGCGGCCGTTTCTTCACCTAACTCGCTTTGCAGCTCCGACTTATACGCCAGCAAACAGGCTCGGCCGGGCGTTTTGGCGTCCAGTTTTTCCACGTAATCGCGAGCGGCTAACCGCTGATCGCCCGTCAGCATTCGCTCCAGCTTTTCCAATTCCGGAATCAAATCCGAGCAGCAAAACTTCAACTTCTTGCCGGTGCCGCCAGGGCAAAGGCTGTATGGATCGGTGGGCATTGGATGACTCGCGCGCTGCGGAAAACGAGCCAGCGGCTCGGTTGAACGTAATTCCGTATGGTAACAGGGTGCGAAGCGCGGCGGAAGGGTTCGTAGAGGGGCGAGCGGGACGAGCGGGACGAGCGGGACGAGCGGAGCGAGCGGAGCGAGCGGAGCGAGAGAGGCGGAGGGGGCGGAGGGGGCGGACGGCCAGAAGGAATCGCGTTGCGGATCGACCGCGAGAAATGTCCTGCGCCGTGAATCGCACCTGTTCAAATCGTCGCTGATCTTGCGAATTCTCCACCCTCGCATCCCTCCACCCTCGCATCCCTCCACCCTCACGCCCCAACACTTTCGGTTATAATTGACTGGCTGGTCATTCGGAGCAATGTTGGGGAGCGCGCGGTGAAGTGGTTCATCTGGTTCATGGTCGGTCTGCTGCTGCTGGGCACACTCGGCGCGGTAGGCTACAACTACCATTGGTACGAAAAGCTTTCGGGCCGACAGCCGGCGTCTAAATTTCGGACAGCCCGCGTGGCCCGTGGCGAAATTGTCGAAAACGTCAACTCCACCGGGACGTTGCAGCCGGTCCACACCGTGCAAATTGGCGCGATTGTTTCCGGGCCGATCAGCAAAGTGCTGGTGGATTACAATTCCAAAGTCAAAGCGGGCCAACTGCTGGCCAAGATCGATCCTCGCAATTACGAGGCTCAAGTGCAACGCGATCAGGCCGCGCTGGCCACGCGCAAGGCCGATCTGGAACGCGTCAAGGCGCTCGCGGCCAACGCGTCCGCCAACGATAAACGCGCCCAAGGCCTGCGGAAGCTCAAAGCCACCTACATTTCTGAAGCCGAGTTAGACCAGTCGCTAGCCGATCTTCGTACCAGCGAAGCCCAAGTCAAACTGGCCGAGGCGTCCATCAAGGAAGCCGAAGGCAGCTTGAAATCGTCGCAATCGAATCTCGACTACACCAACATCTACTCGCCGGTTGACGGCATCATCATGGATCGCAAAGTCGACGAAGGCCAAACCGTGGCGGCCAGTTTTCAAACGCCGGTGTTGTTTCTGGTGGCGCCTCACATGGACGAGCGGATGCACGTTTACGCCTCGGTGGATGAGGCGGATATCGGGCTGATTCGCAAGGCGCAAGAAGAAAAGCAGCCGGTCTCGTTTACCGTGGATGCCTACCCCGACGCACTCTTCAACGGCCATATTTTCGAAGTCCGACTCAATCCAACCACGCTACAAAACGTGGTGACTTATACGGTGGTGGTGGAAACGCCCAACGAGCAAGTCAAATTGCTGCCTGGCATGACGGCTAAACTTTCGTTCCAAATCCAGCGGCACGAAGGCGTGCTTAAGGTGCCCAACGCGGCGTTGCGATTTTTGCCCAAGCCGGAACAAGTGCAGCCCGAGTTCCGCCAACTGCTCGAAGGCATTTCCGGACCGTCCACCGATGCCGAACGCAACGCAGCGGTGGCCAGTCGCAGCGCGGACGAGATTGCCGCCGCAAACCGGCAACGCAACGTTCGCCACGTGTGGAAGCTGAATGGCGAACTGCTGGCCGCCATCGAAGTCACCACCGGACTGTCCGACAACGACTACACGGAAGTCCTCAGTGGCGACCTGTCCGAAAAACAAGAACTCGTCACCGGCAACGCTGTCTCGGGTTTTGGAGCGCGGTGATGAGCTTCTGGCTGACGGTCCGCGTTGCCGCTCGCGCCCTGGCAAAGAATAAAATGCGCGCAGGGCTGACAGTGCTGGGCATTGTGATTGGCGTGGCCGCCGTGATTGCCATCGTCTCCATCGGCGAAGGCTTTAGCGACGTAATGCAAAGCCAGGTCACCGGGCTGGGCAGCAACGTAATCATCGTGCTGCCCGCCAGCATGGCATCCGGCGGCGTGCAGCGCGGGACTGGCAGTTTCAACACGCTATCCGCGGACGACGCCGACGCCATTGCCAGCGCTTGCCCTGCCGTGGCCGCCTGTACGCCAATCGTCACGGGTCAAGGACAAGTGATTTACGGCAACGTCAATTGGTCTGTCAACGATATCCTGGGCGTAAACGAGTCGTATCTGACGGTGCGTAATTGGCCGCTAGCGCGCGGCGGCTATTTTACCGAGCGCGATATTCATTCGTCGTCCAAGGTTTGCGTGATTGGCAAAACGCTGGTCGACAATCTCTTTCAGACGTCCAATCCCATCGGCAAAACCATCCGCATCAAGAATATTCCGTTTGTGGTGATCGGCGTACTGGAGCCCAAAGGCGCCAACCTGGTTGGGCAGGATCAAGACAACATCGTGCTCGCGCCGTACACCACGGTTAAAAAACGGCTGCGCGGATCGCCGTTCAATAACATCGATGCAATGCTGGTTTCTGCCCGCACGGCCGATTTGATTTCCGACGCCGAGCAGCAGATTCGCCTGCTGCTCAAAGAGCGGCATCGCATCAAAATTGGCGCCCGCGACGATTTCGAAACACGTAATACGGCCGAGTTTGCCCGCGTGCTGGGCGTGGTGACCTTTGGCATGACACTGTTTTTGGCCGCCATTGCCAGTGTCTCGCTGGTCGTCGGCGGGGTGGGCATCATGAACATCATGCTGGTTTCGGTCACCGAGCGGACCCGCGAAATTGGTATTCGTCTGGCGGTCGGCGCGCGCTCGGCCGACATCCTGCGGCAGTTCTTGATCGAAGCCGTGCTGCTGTCCGCGTTTGGCGGACTGGTGGGCGTGCTGTTGGGCGTCGGCGGTTCGGCGGGCGCAATTTTCTTGATCAACAAGGTCATGACCAACACGCATTGGCCGGTGGTCATCTCGCCCACGGCGGTGATCGTCGCCGTAAGTTGCTCGGCGCTGGTAGGCATGGCGTTTGGCTTTTTCCCCGCGCTCAAGGCCAGCCGATTGGATCCGATCGATTCGCTGCGGTATGAATAAAAATCGCAACAACGGACGGGCGTTTAGAACCGCTCCTTCTGCGGCGTTTCGGCCACCTCGCGGAAGCTGTCGAGCGTTTTGCGGAGCGCGGATTCTTGCTTTTTGAATTCGGCCGCTTCGCACTTAACGCGAATTTCGTAGTTGTGCGCGGTGCCTTTGAAGCGGCGTTCCAGCGTGATGACGGCCGTTTCGCCTGGCTGGGTTTCGATCATCGTCTCCAACGCGGCCCCGGCGCCTTGGGCCACAATCTTGCAAGTCGCCTTGGCGTGCGAGTCGGCGGCGGTGATGCTGGCCGGCAGCGTGTCGCGCAGTTTTTCTAAGTCCAACGGTTGAACCGCCGAGGCGGAAATTTGCAGTTGATCCGTGATCGTGTCGCGATGCTTGCCGGTAGCAAACAGTAGGGCTTTTTCGTCGGGCCCAAACGCCGGCCGCCAGCCGTCGGGAAGTCGCAACGCAAACCGAAATTCGCGCTGCAGCCAGTAACCGCCGTCCAGTTGCTGCAGGCCGGTTTCCGGGGCGCTGAACTGCGCGGACTGCAGCATCTCTTGGAAGTCCAAACGGTAGGCTTCGAAATGTTCTTCGTCGCTCACCAGCCGAAACGTGTACAGCGTGCCTTCGCTGATCAGCGACGTTTGGCACTCGAACGAAATGCGGCCACGCGCGTCGACCAACTGCCACTCCGCGTCAAAGCGCCGCGCCAGCTTTTTTGCTTGCGCCGCGCCAAATTTTTCGGCGGAAATATCCGTGACCTGCGCCTGCAGTCGTTTGCGGCGCGGCGTTTTGTCGTCCGCAGGCTTGGCGTTCGCGGCAGCTTTTTCTGGCTGCGATTCGCGCTCGGCGGTGACCTGCTTTTCGACGGCCGCCAGCGTTTCCGGCGCGATGCCCAAGGTGCAACTTACCGAGCCGGGCGGCGAGCCATCTTCTTGCGGCAAGCCCAACACAAAGGCGTTGTTATCGCGCGTCCAAACCGTCAGTTTCCAAGCCGCAGGGCAGCGCACCACGATGCCAAACCGATGGGCGTCGACGGTCCGCAGGCCGTCTTCCGCCGCGTGCAGCCGCATCGCCGCGAGACCAGCCACCAGACAGGCAACGCTGACGGCAATTGGGCGGATGAACATTTTTGTTGGCCTGCAAGAGATCGATCCGTAGCGATTTTGTCGCGATCGCGCCCGCGTGGCCCGTCGCTCAATTATCATAGCTCAACGCGCGGTCCGATTGAAACGCAATTCGCGGCTGTTACATTGGAAGCCAGAATCGCTCCGCCCCGCACGATTCCGCGGCGGCCAGCGAACCCCCAACGGCGCCCCAACCGCTGAAAAACACTCATGCCGACCGTCGATCGTTCGAATCCTCATGCCACGACTGCACGCGCCGCTGACCATTCGCCAAACGATATCCGAACACTCCGCGACCTCTCGCCTCAACAGTGGAAGTCGGGCGCGGCCGCCTGGCTGGGTTGGATGTTCGACGGTTTGGATATGCACCTCTATACGCTGGTTGCCACGCCATTTGTGGCGCACTTGCTCGGAAATTTGAAGACCGACGATCCGCTGGTCGATCAATATAAATCGTATATTCAAGCGGCGTTTCTGGTGGGCTGGGCGCTGGGCGGTGGATTTTTCGGCCGGATTGGCGACCGACTCGGACGTAGCCGTGCGCTGGTGCTGACGATCATGACCTACGCCATGTTCACCGGCCTGTCGTTCTTTGCCCAAACTTGGTGGCAACTGATGTTGTTTCGGTTTTTGGCGGCGCTAGGCATCGGCGGCGAGTGGGCGGTTGGCGCGTCGCTGTTGTCCGAAACTTGGCCGCATCGCTGGCGGCCGTGGTTGGCCGCTGTGCTGCAAACCGGAGTGAATATCGGCGTGATCATTGCCAGTCTGGCGGGAAGCTTGATGGCGGGCTTGCCAGACAACTACGTGTTTCTGGTGGGCGTGGCGCCGGCGCTGCTGGTGCTCTGGATTCGCCGCGCCGTGCCAGAGCCCGAGCAGTGGCATGCCGCGCGATTGCAAAGTGGCGGCGTGGTTCCGCGCGTTTCCGACCTGTTTCGCGGCGCCGTCAAACGAACCACCGTGCTGACGATCTTGGTCTGCTCGTTCTCGCTCACCGCGCACTGGGCGTTCATGTTTTGGTTTTCGCAAGATGTGTTCAACCACGGACGCGATCTCGGCTGGCCCGACAAAGAATCCAAGGCGCTGCAAGCTTCGGCCTTGATGTGGGTGATGCTGATGTCGGTGATCGGCAACTTTGTAGCGGCCGCCATCGCCCGCAAGTGCGGCTACCGCAACAGCATCGCCCTGATGTGCCTGGCTTACTGCTTATCGATGTGCTTCACTTATTGGTTGCCGCGCGATCAAAACAGCCTGTATTGGTGCCTGGGGCTGATGGGTGTTTCGCAGGGCGTGTTTGCGCTATTCACGATGTACATGCCGCCGCTGTTTCCGGTGCTACTGCGCACGACAGGCGCGGGTTTTTGCTACAACATCGGCCGGTTGGCGGCCGCTGGCGGCACGGTGTGCTTCACGCTGTTTATTCGCGTCGGCGATTACCGGCAGGCACTGTTCTATACCGGTTTGCTGTTTCTGCCGGCGGCGGGCGTTGCCCTGCTGCTACCAGAACCGCCGCCCGAACGGGCCCCCGTGGCACCGCTGGAATAGCAACTCGATCGCAATTTTCACGGCGCATCGCTGCCCTGCGATGACACGTCCCGGCGGCTGGGCGCACCGACCGCACGGGCAATGACTGCAGCACCGAACTCGAAGCAGCAGCATGCAATTCGCACCCTGGTTGTTTAGATGGCACGCGTTTTGCTTTGTACGGCCAATTAGTAATTCGCTCGCCCAACAACAAGAATTTTCGACTGAAGAAAGCTTTGCCATGGTCGCCATCGACACGTCCATCCGCTCCCCGAAAGCCGCACAATCGCTGGCCGTTTCGCGTCAATCCAACGAAACCGTCGAGTTGATTCGCGGCAGTTGGTCGATGGATGAACTTCGCAGTCGTCGCGAGGAAGCGCGCCGGCTACAACGCCTGATTTTCGGTCAGGAAGTCCGCATGATGCCAGCCCGTTAGGCGACGCAGAGCGAAGGCAAGAATGCTCCGCGTAGTTCTCGAAATTGGCGATGCGACTCATATCGCAAAATCCGCTTGCTGGGCGCAATTGTTAAAACGCGCCTTCGCTTGCGGAGTGCCACGATTTGACTGCGACCAGTCAATCTTCTAAAACCCGTAACGAATTTCCAAACTTCGTAACGGTGGACCGTGGCCCGGAAAACAATCTTCGTCTACGAATTTCTGACCGGCGGCGGGCTGCTGCATGGTGCTGCCGCGACTTCGTCCATTAACTCGCCGTTTGCTGAAGGCCGCTTGATGGCCGATGCCATTGCGGCAGATTTTGCCCACGCGACAAATTGTGACGTTGTCGGCATGCGCGATCTGCGAATGTGTCGTGGAGATTCCAGCGGCAGCATCGCGTGGCACCACGTACTCACCGCGGCCGAAGAACGACAGACGTTTTGCCTGCTAGCCAGCCAGGCTGATTGGACGTTGGTCATTGCGCCGGAGTTCGATGGTCTGCTGGCCAACCGCTACCGCATGGCGCAGCAAGCCGGGGGCAAGCTGCTCAACGCTTCGCTCCTGTGCCTTGAACTGGCCGCCGACAAGCAACGGACCTGCGAGCATCTTTCCGGTTGCGGCGTGCCGGTGCCACGCGGCATTGCACTGCACGCCGGCACTCTCCGCCAGCAACTTCCGCCGGATTTTGCCTTCTGGCCGGCGGTGCTCAAAGATCGGTATGGCGCGGGATCGCAGCACGTGCAGCGCCTGGAGACTTCGGCCGATTTGCCGGACACCATGCCTTGCGATTGCCGGCTGGAAGAATACTGTCCGGGCGTGCCGGTCAGCGTGGCGCTGTTGTGCGGCCCTGCGCAGCGTTTGGCGCTAATGCCTTGCCGGCAGTCGCTTTCGGACGATGGGCGGTTTCGCTACCAAGGCGGGTGTCTGCCGCTTGACGATGAACGGGCCGCGCGGGCCGAGCAATTGGCGATGCGCGCCGTTGACTGCTTGCCGGATCCGCGTGGATGGATGGGCGTTGATCTGGTGCTGGGCGATTCGGCCGCGGCGGATCGCGTGATCGAAATCAATCCACGATGCACCACGTCGTATATCGGATTGCGGCAGGCGTACCGCGGCAATCTGGCAGCGGCCATGCTGACCTTGGCCGCTGGCGGAACGATTGACCCGCAATCGTTGCAGCCGCGTAAATTGCAAGCCGGTGAAATCGCCTGGTCCGTGTCATCGACGGCCGCACACGATGCCGCCTAACGTAGGGCGCAGCGAATCTGGCGACGAATTTCGTTCCTCGGCGCTAGCCATCGCTATAATTGCAGCACACGTCTATTCAATTCAATCGACTAACATTCCACGAGATTCACGCATGCCCATCACGCTGGCATTTCATGGTGCAACCGAAACAGTAACGGGCTCCAAATATCTATTGGAGGCCGATGGCCACCGCGTGCTGATCGACTGCGGCCTGTTTCAAGGACTCAAGCAATTGCGGCAGCTCAATTGGGAACCGCCCACATTCGATGCCGCGCAGGTCGACGCCGTGGTGCTGACGCACGCCCACATCGATCACATTGGTTACTTGCCGCGGTTTGTCAAAGCCGGCTTTCACAACAAGGTGTTCTGCACCCGCGCCACCGGCGATCTGGCGCCGATCATGCTCAACGACGCCGCCCGCAATCAGGAGGATGACGCTGTTTACGTGAACGACAAAGGCGCTACGAAGCACAAGCCGGCCGAGCCGCTGTTCGATGTGGCGGATGTCGCCCACGCGCTCAAGCTGCTGAATCCGGTGGATCGCGATACCTGGTTTTCGCCGGTCGAACCGTTTTGGATGCGCTATCGCGAAGCAGGGCATCTGCTGGGCTCGGCTTCGATCGAAGTGGAAGTTCGCACGCAGCCGCGGACGGTCAGAATTCTGTTCTCAGGCGATGTGGGCCGCTACGACGCGCCGCTGTATCCCGACCCGGCCACCGCGCCCGACTGCGATTATTTGATCTGCGAGAGCACCTACGGCGATCGCGATCATCCAGACGAAAACATCCTCGACGAATTGACCGATGTGGTGAATGCCGCAGTCAAACGCGGCGGCCTGATGCTGGTGGCTGCGTTTGCCGTGGGCCGATCGCAGCAGATGATTTATTTGCTGCGACTATTGATGCTCGAAAAACGCATCCCCGAGATCCCCGTATATCTCGATAGCCCGATGGCCACCGCGGCCAGCCGTGTGTTTCACATGTACTCGGCCGAACAGGATTTCAGCGAACTCAAATCGGTCGTCAAACCAGAACAACTCGACACTCAAGGCATTCACCTTGTCAGCTCGGTGGATGAATCCAAAGCCATCAACGCGGTTCGCGGGCCGGCGGTAATCATCGCCTCGTCTGGCATGATGACCGGTGGGCGAATTCTGCATCACTTGCAGCAGCGTCTGCCGCACGCCGAAAATACCGTGGTGCTGGGCGGCTATCAGGCCGAAGGCACGCGCGGTCGCACGCTGGAAAATGGCGCCAAGTGGCTGCGATTGTTTGGCGCCGATGTGCCGGTCCGCGCGGCGGTTGTCAAAATGTCGGCCTTGAGCGGCCACGCCGGTCACAGCGAATTGATCCGCTGGCTCAAACCGATTAGCGGCGTGAAACGCGCGTTCATCACGCACGGCGAACTCGCCACGGCCAACCACTTTGCCGCGGAACTCCGCGCCACCCGCGGCTGGGACTGCCTGGTGCCCAAGTTGCATCAACAAGTGGAATTGACGTGACGGCGAAGCGGCATCCACGATGTGAAGAATGAAAAAGTTCACCGCGAAGGCGAAAAGATCGCGAAGAGGCAAGACAAAGGAAGTTCGACATGGAGTAAATGTATTCAGGCGAGTCCAACAATCTTATCCGAATTAAAAAATCAATTGATCGCATCGAAAACGACATTCGCATTTCAAATATAACTTGCTGCTGGGAATTCTTTGCGTGCTTCGCGTCTTCGCGGTGAACAGATTTCTGTTTTCACCGCGAAGGCGCAAAGTGCGCTTGGAGGTAAGGAAAAGAAGGAATGATTTGGACTGAATGAATTTTGACGACACGATCAAATGCGGATTAAAAGGTTGATCGATCGCAGCGAACGCAATATTTGCGGTTCGATCAATCCTTTCTGGTGTGAATTCTTTGCGTGCTTCTCATCTTCGCGGCGAACCTTTCGTCCTGCTTGCAGTTCGCGTTTTTAATTGCACAACCAAGTCATGGCTGCCACACTGGTTGACTGTGGCTGTCGTGCGCCTGCCGTCCCGCTAGCGAGTTCGTGAGATGCGTTACCGTTTTGCCCTGTTTGTTGCCGCAGTGCTCGTGGGCCGTGGTGTCCTGGCCGCCGACGCGCCGGAGCGCCCCACCATCACCTTGCCGGTGCGCGTGCATCTGCTGCAATCGGACAAGCAGACGGAATTCCAGACCACGCTGGCCGAGGACGACATCAAGCGAATTTTCGGCAAGGTCAACAAAGTTTGGGCGCAGGCCGGCATTCAGTTCGAACTGGAATCGATCGCGCCGACCAAGGCAGAAGAGGTCCAGCCGCTCGAAAAATATGCGACTGAGTTTCAGCGATTGCACGCCGCCATGCCGAAGAGCCGGCTCAGCACAACGGCCATCAATGTCTGCTACATCAAGAAATTTACGCCCAACGGCGTGTGGTATGCCGGCATGGTGTTTGTCAAAGACACCGCGCACCTCAACTCGGTGGAAGATGGCTTGGACGAGCCGCTGCCACGCGTGACTTCGCACGAGCTTGGTCATGTGCTGGGTTTGCCTCATCGCCAGGACCGCGTGAACCTAATGGCCTCCGGCACCAACGGATTTTCGCTCAACGACGACGAGATTAAAACCACGCGCGAAAGAGCAATCGCCCTCAAGGCCAAGCTGGCGGCCAGCGCGGACGCCGTGCCCAAAGACAATGTTAATGCCAAAGTTGAAGTGAAGAGTGAAGGCAAAGCCGACGTGAAATCGCCGCCGGCTCCTTAGCGCCGCACACGCATCAAATTTCATGGCTACGGGCCGCTCTGGCCCGGCATTTGCTACTGTTGCGTGTGCCTTCGCGGCGCAGTCGATTGATCGCGCGCGAAATTTTGCCCAGTGAATAGGAAGCCCAATGGATCACAAAGAGCAGCATCAGCAGAAGAAAGAAAAACAGCGCGACCAAGAAAAGAAAGAACATCGCGTTTACGAACAACAGGCGGAGAAAAAAGGCCGACTGCCGTTTCATCCGGCCTGGGTTGTTGTCGTGGGCTTTGTGCTCACCCTGACTGCCGTCTTGATTTGGACGTACATCATTTCGCCTCGGCCGTGAATGGAAAGCATCTAATACGCATGCCAAACGGTTCACTTGCCGGGCCTGCCTGAGTATAATGGAAGCACATTCGGCCTCATCGAGATTCGCACCCCGGCGTTGATTATTGCCATGCTGACTTCGTTTATACGTACTTGTTTGTTGCTCGCACTTTTGCCCAGCTTGGCGGTTGCCGCCGACCCGCCTGCGGCCAGGCGCGAGCAAGACGAAGCGGCGATCCGTCAGGCCGGCAAAGATTATCTAGCCGCGCTGCAGCGTGGCAACGGCAAAGAGATTGCCGAAATCTGGACCGCCGATGGCACTTACACCGACGAAACGGGGCACGCCGTCAAAGTTCGCGAGCAACTGTCGAAAAGCGGCGACTCAAAAACGGCCGCCCGCGCTCGCGCCGGCGTCAGCAACGTGAGTATTCGCTTTGTAACCGCGGACGTTGCCGTGGAAGAAGGCGAAGCAGAAATTCACAATCCCGACGGCCCCGATGCTATCCACGGCCGCTTCACGGCGATGTGGGTTCGGCAAGAGGGACGCTGGCGACTCGACAGCCTGCGCGAGTCCCGCACGCAGCAAATGGCCGATCCGCAGCAATTAGCCTCGCTCGATTTACTCGTAGGCCAATGGGCAGGCGAACTCGAAAAGTCCACCGTCCGCGTCACCGCCAAATGGAACGCCAGCAAATCGTTTTTGCAGCGCGATCTGACCATCAGCAGTGGCGAGCAAATGAAGTTTTCCGGCACGCAACTGATCGGTTGGGATCCCGTTTCGCACCGTGTGAAATCGTGGGTCTTCAACAGCGATGGCAGTCGCGGCGAAGCCTTTTGGAGCCTGGAAGGCACGCTTTGGTTGGTCAACTCGTCGATCGTCTCGCCCGAAGGCAAAACGGCCGCATCACTACAAACCTATAAACTTCGCGATCGCGATACGATCCTCTGGCGTTCGATGCGCAACGCCACGGACAAGAACGCGCCGGCCGATTTCGAAGTGACATTTCATCGCGTTAAACCCGTTAAGTAAATCAATTTCCGCTCCCCGAACGGTCGATCGTTTGACATGAGGATTGCCATGCTTTTGCTTCCAACACCGCGTCTGCGGACGCTGCTGCCTGTGATTGTCTTGAGCTTGAGCGCGGCGCCGCTGGTTGCCCAAAAGCCCGATCAGGCCGTGATCAAGGCAGCCATCGATTCGGCCAAAGATTCCAAGACCGATCCGCTCGGCGTGCATCCCTCGATCCTAGAAGCGCAAGAATACGAAAAGCGCACCAAGGTCTTGGCTGATCCCAAGTGGAAGCAGGTCGATGCGGAATTTCAAAAATGGCTGACGACGCAAGTGATTTATTCGCCCTCGGAAGTCGAGCGAATGAATCGCCGCTTGATTGCCGAACGCAACGAGATGTCGTCCGACGAATTGCAGGACTTTTTGAACGACTGGGACTCCAAGCTCAAACTGCTGCTCGGCAAAGACGGCGCCGAGGCGCAGCAGTGGCTGGGCGTTTACATGGCCAACATGGCCGACGGCTATCGCGGCGCATATCTCAAACGTATGGGCTTGGCAAATCCCGGCACGCTGACCGCGGCCCAACTCGAAGAAGGCATCGTGCGAATCCGCGCTAATCAAAAAAACCTGACTCAATATCAGGCCTCGTACCAACATAGTAGCGATCAACGCCTGCTGGCCGCACAGCAGCAAAAAGGCGCCGCCGCGCAAGAGAAACGTTTGGAGTGGGAAAAGAATTCCGATTCCGGTTACAACGGCTACTCCAATGGCGGCTTTCAAAGCATCTACAGCCCCTGCAGTCCGCCGCAAACCCGCATCGACTTGGGCTACGGCTTCCGGGGTTGGTGACGCGGGGCGCTTTATTCCAAACGGCCTTGCGGAAGTTAATCGCCCAGCGCGCGCAGCAGTTGTTCGGCCGCGCACTGTTCGTCGGCGGCACCGTTAATCGCGCCGCTCACAGCCACGCGGCGGATGCCGGTCGCCAACAGTTCCGGCAGATTGCCCAGGTGGATGCCGCCAATGGCAAACGCCGGCAAGCAAATTTCCGCGCTCACGGCACGTGCAAATTCCAACCCCGGAAACTCAGCGAACGTTTTCGTGCCGGACGGAAAAATCGGCCCCACGCCTAAGTAGTCGGCACCTTGCAGCACAGCCTGCCGCGCTTGCGGCATGTCGTGCGTCGAAACGCCGACCAGCGCGTCGGGGCCGACGATTGCCCGCGCGTCCTGCACGGTCAGTTCATCTTGCCCCAGATGCACGCCATCCGCGCCGGAAAGCGCGGCGATATCCGGCCGATCGTTGACAATCATCAACGTGGGCGTGGCCTTGGTCAGCCGTCGCAACAGCCGTGCGCGCTCGAGCAAATGGCGATCGGTCAGCCGTTTATCGCGAAGCTGAATCAGATGCACGCCAGCCGCGAGCAAGCGAGCAATCCGCGCTGCAAACTGCTGGGCATCACTTCCGCCATCGACCAACACATATAGCCGTGCATCCTTCAGCCGGGCCAGGCTGCTGATCGTGATCAACGCCGCTTTTTCCAGCGTATACGTCCGGTAACGAATTTGCTCCAGCCGCGCGGACAGCGCGGGATCGAACGTTTTGGCCGTTTCTTCCAATGTCCGCAACGCTTGTTGCGCGCGCTTGAAATTCGCCGTCGCTAGTTGCTGTAGGCTCGAACGTGTTTGTTCGGTCGGCGTGGAAATAGCCGTGCCGAGATCGCCCAGCGTGTTGCGGGCGCGATGCCGCTCGCCCTCAGGCACGACGCTCAGCGCGGTGGTTAAGTCGTGGCGCAATTGTTTGGCCAGCGACGTGAGATGGGCGTCGTCCAAGCCGAATCGCAGGTAGTCTTCGGCCACGCGGAGACCTTCGCTGGCGCGATTGGCGGCCGCATCGAACATTCGCAGCACATCAATGGGCGGCATCAGCAAAATCGCTTACTCAAAACGGCCGTGCCGTGAATTCCAAAAACGTCGGCCGAAATTTCGCCCACTACTGCTCGACGATCATCCAGCCGTACTTCTTTTCGAGTTCGGAGGCTGCCATTTCCGCCCAGGGCGTGCCGGGCGCGTCTTTCACCACGCTCTCCAGGTGTTTGCGCGATTTCTTGCACCAACCGTCGATGTTGCTCAACTCTTTGCATTCGAAATCCGGCTCCAGCGACCAACTTCGATGCGCGGCGTCTTTGAACGGCTTGCCCTGCTTGATGGCCGCCAACAGCGAATCGTAGCCATCCGCGCGAGCCCGGTTTAGCAGCACTTTGGCCAACGCCAGACTGTATTCGATTTTGAGTCGCGGCGGCAGATTCTTGCTATCCGGCTCAGCATTCAACAGAATTTCCGACGTCCGCTCGAGATCTTTCAGCACAAACGACGAACCGCGCTGTAATTTACTAACCATGGTCACAAAACCGGCTTGAGCGTTGGAATTGCTTGCGTCTGGTCGAGGAACAGTCATTTGAACAGCGCCCAGCACCTGCACGCGCGGCAGCCGGGCCGCTTCGTGCAATGCCTTGCGAGCTTTATTCTCGGACATCAAGCGGTCGTATTCCTTGGCGGAAACATAATCGGGCTTGAACTTTTCCATGGCTTTGATTTCCGGCGAACCGTCACCGTCAGCCAACACCACGATGCCAGGCTTCATGGCGCTGGCCATGCGGCCTAGGCTCCAGGGGCCAAAGCCGCTGGAGCTAAAGTCGTTTTCCGTCTTGCCGCCGGACCATTGATCGATGGCGATCGCCTCGGGATAAAGCGTGGCCGAGGCGGTTTTATTCGGCTCTTTGCTAAATCGGTTGCCCATAGCGCCCAGCGGCGTGGAATGTGTAATGGCATAAAAGCTGAGCGTGTTGGGCGGATATTTTTTCAAAGCCTCAATCGCCGCTTCGAGCTTGTCGAGATCGCCGCCGCCATTGCTGCTGATCACAATCATAAAGACATCGCGCTTATCCTGCGCGGCGAGTCCCACGAACTTTTCGGCGGCAGCCGCCACGGCTGTGAACAGTTTGCTTTCGCCTTTGGTACTCGCTCCTTTGCCGAGCGCGGCCTGCACTTCGCCAACGTCCGCGGTGGCATTGGGCGTAAGAAATTCCACTTCGCTGCCACCGCCAACCACGGCCGACATCAAATTGCCCGTCGCATCTTTGTCGAAGCTCGCATAGGCGTTCCCAATGCGACCGACCACATCGCCGCGAATTGAGTTGTCGGCGTCTTCGTCGATCACCCAGATGGCCAACGTCTTGCGGATTTTCACGGACTCGCGAATGTCGGTCGCCACGGGGCCGATCGGACCGCTGATCGAATCGTTGCCCGAATAAGGCAACGTGGTGGGATCGAGCACCGACTTTTGAACCCGCGGCGGGTCGTCGCGCTTGGGACCGCCGAAACCGATGGGCTTAACGACTTTGACATCGCCATTGGTGGCCGATTTGCCGGCGCTTTTGCCGTCCTCGGTTTTAACGCCGCCGTTGGAATTTGCGGTGGGCGAAACTTGGGCAACCACCGGATTCTCATCCGGCTTGTGCTTTCGCTTCACCACGCGAACTTCGACTTCCTCATCCGCTCGCTGGCATCCCAGCAGCGATACCAGCATCAGACCGACGAGCCCAACGAAAAAATGTTTATGTATGGCCATGGGGAATTGATTGCAATTGAGTCGGGGTTGGGCATTGGCAGGCGGCAGACATGTTCCGCAACTTCAGTATCTCGCCCCGGTTGCCTGCTGACAAGCTCGCAGCGCATTTCGCAGGCGGGCAACGTCGGTTGCTGGCAACGCTTTGGCGATCGGCGCGGGCCGGGCGTGGCCGACGATGCATCGCGCTGCCGATGCCTGGCTTCAGGCAAATTCATCGCAACAGTGGCTCCTTTTTATTGCCAGCAGCGTAATAATCGCCAAAGTCCGCCTAAATCCTCAAGGCCGGCAGTCGATTCGGACGATCAACTGTCCGGGTCGCATTGTAACGATTAGTCCCGGATTTGATGGATCGAGCCGGTATGAAGTTCCGCAGGACATTTTGGATCGCGCTGGTGTTGCCGGTGATCGTAGCTGCAGGCTGCGTGACGCCGCCAGCGGTTCCACCTGCGCTACCCGCTCCGCCCACATCGGCCACGGTTGGCGGCACAACCATCATGGCCATTGCCCCGCCGGCGCAAGCTTGCTGTCACACCACGTTGCCCGAGTTCTTGGGCCTCAAAGGACTGTTTGGTGCCATTCGCAAATTGGGCGAACGGCTGCTGAACCGCTTAGGCATGAAGTTTCCGGGCTTGGAATCAAAGCCCGAACTGCTGGCCATCACTGATCCCAAGAACGCCGATTCGGCGAACCCTGCCGTCAAGGCGGCTGCGGAAGCCAAGGGCGAAGAAGACGCGGCGCCTCAAAAAATCAAAGCCCTTCGCTATTTGGCCACGCTGGGTTGCGCCGGCTGTTATCCGGACGTACAAGACGCCCTGCTCGCCGCGCTTGACGATTGCACGGAGAGCGTGCGTTACGAAGCCGTATTGGCGCTGCGCAACATCAGTGGCAAGCCCTGCTGCGTCTGCAAAACCAAAGCCTGTTGCAGCCCCAAGGTGCTCGACAAGCTCAAACACATTGCCGAAGACAAAGAAAACAATTGCTACAAGGAATCGTCCGCGCGGGTGCGTCGGCTGGCACGGCTGGCGATGGCCGGCTGCGGTGGTAATCCCCCGGCAAAAACCGGCGGTCCCAAAGAAGGCCCGGCGGAAGACGCGCCGCCCGGCGTGGAAAAAGACAAAATCGCCAAACCCAAAGTTGCCTCCGCCGGCAACGACGATAGCATCGACGACGATCAAACCGAACTCGCCGCCGCCGAACCTTCGCTCAAGTCGGTCGTCAAAATCGCACGCAACGAAAAACGTCGCGGCCAGCCCACGCCCGCCGATCCGCAAACCCGCACCGCCAAAGACGAACAAAATCCGTCGGCGGGCAAACCGCGGCTTTCAGAAAATCAGCGACCCGCCCAGGCAGGCAAGTCCGGCGCGGTTTTGGCCTACGTCAATGGCCAGGCGATCTACGACGCCGATGTTGCCCCACAGGTCGAACGTCAACTGACCATCCAGTCGGCTGGCAAGGCGACCGAGTCGCGAACGGACACGCAACAGCGCGAACTGGCCAAGGCCATCAACCGGGTGCTGCTCTGCCAAGCGGCCGAAAAGAATTTTGGCAAAGTCGATCTGGCCGGCTTTCAATCGGCAGCCGGAGTATCGCCATCGGCCGCTAAGATCGCGAGCATCGACCTGCCTGATAGCCTTGAGCAGCAGCAGACTCTGGCTGAAAACTGGCTGCATCAAGCGGCCAAGTGCAACGAGTCGGTCACCCGGCAAGAACTGGTGGAATACTATCAGTCGCATCTCGCCGAATTTACTCACCCGGACGAAATTCGCATCGAGCGGTTGGTCGCTCCATGGGCCGCGTTTGCCGATGTCGAAGAAGCACGCCGAGCCATGGCCCACTTGCGAGCACGCGCCATGGCGCAAGATAGCCAGGCGCAGCCGGGCACCAACTACAAAGCCGTGCAAGTCGATGTGCTGGAATGGATGCGCCGCGAAGACATGCCCACGCCCGTGGCCGAACAGCGATTGTTCAACATGCCGCTGGGCGAATTCAGTCCGCTGCTGGAAGATCCCAGCGGCATCCAAACGCTGCGGATCATCGACCGGCATACCGCGGGCGTTGTGCCGCTGGAAACCGTCGCCGGCGAAATCGAGCACAAGCTGGTCGCCGAGCGTCGTCAGGCCGCCGAGCGGAACTATCTGGAGCGGCTGCGTGCGGCCGCGCGGATTTGGACCGCCACGGCCGTCAACTTCGATGAAAAACGCTAATTGCCGCCCGGCCGCCGGGCGGAGATCGCGCGCTTTTCGCCGCTGGGCAGCAATCCGGCCTTTTCAGAATTTGGCCCATCGCATCAAATAAGCGATAGGCGTCGAACTCTTTTCTTTTTGAGCTGTTTATGGCAAGCCCATCGCAATCCGGTTCCAGTCGCTGGCGCGGCAATCAAGGCGCGAAGTCGGCCGAGCCGCGCTATCGTTGGCAACAATCGCCAGCCGCCGCGGCCGGTGGTTGGTATGCCTATTGGCTGAGTGCGCGGCTCGGCCTGTTGCTGGCCGGTTTCGTGGGGCTGGTTGCGTTTTTGGTTTACGACTTGATGCACGTGCCGTTGCAAACGCCGCTAGTGGCGGTCGTAGCGCCGCCCTATGCCTGGCCGCTGCCCGCCAACGATTGGGCGCAAGAAGATCTGGAGCGACTCGCTTCGCTGGAAGGCCAAACGCTCAACGTCTTGGACGGCTCGGCGGCCTGGAGTAATCGCGACCGCGGCTTGCAATCGTTCGATCGACAGTTACGCGACGTCGCCAAAGCCGGCTCGCGAACCGGCACCGTGGTCATCTACCTCAGCATGCACGGCGCGGTCGATGGAACCGGTGCGGCCTGTCTGATTCCGCCCGGCGCTTCGCCGCTGAAAAGCGAAACCTGGCTGCCGGTCCGCGAAGTACTCAGCCACATCCAGCAGCAAAACTTGCCGCACGAGTGGCACAAACTACTCATCCTCGATGCCGGCCGGCTGGGCGTAAATTGGAATCTCGGACAACTCTATAATGGCTTTGCCGATCGACTGGCCAGCGCCGTGGACGATGCCAAAATTCCCAATCTGGTTGTGCTCAATTCGGCCGGCAGCGGACAGTCGTCGTGGACCTCCGCGGAGCTCGCCGGATCTGCGTTCGGGTATTTCCTGCAGCGCGGGTTGGCAGGCGCGGCCGACGACACCAGCGAAGGCGGCAATGGCGACCGGCAAGTTTCCTTGCACGAACTGCTCAATTATTTGCAGCAGCATGTCGACGCCTGGAGCGTGGCCAATCGCAGCGAACATCAACGCCCGCTACTGGTGCCCGCCGAAGCGCCGGATTTCAATGTCGCCTGGTCGCTCAGCCGTCGCAGCCTACAGCGATTGCTCGGCTCGCGCCCGCGGGCCGTCGATCCGGCAGTAACGCAAGCCGCCATTACCGACCTGTGGCGGGCTCATGATCAACTCGCCTCGCAGCAGCCGTTGCGATTCGATCCCTTGAATTGGCGAGACTTCGAACAACAACTGATTTGGCTGGAGCAATCGTCGGTTGCCGGAAAAGCCTACGCCGCCGGCGCGCTGGGCACACTGGCCGATCTGCAAAACCGCGTGCAGCGAATTCAAGACCGATTGGGCGCGGCCAGCGCAACCGCCAAGCCGATTGCGCCCGAAGCCGCGGCGGCAACCGCCGGAAGTGAAGTCAACTCTGCGACCGCGACGCTCACGCCGGGCGCCACGTCGGCCGACAGCCTCGGCATTTTGGCACGCGGCAATTTGTTTTCGGATCGGCCCATCGACAAATCGTTGCCGATTGCCGGGCATACGTTGCCGATGCTGGAATACCTCGGTCAAATGAAACCGAATCGCATCAATGACATGCGCGCGGCGCTCGAACGTTTGCAGAAGTCGGCCACAAAAACCGACGTTGTTCAAGCCCTGACGGCATTTCCTTCACGCGACGAGGGGCCGCTGATTGCCGAATCGCATTTGTTGCGGATGTGGCATCGCTGGTTGCCGGAAGCCACTTGGAAACAGCCCGATCTGATTGCGAGGGCAATTTCCGGTCGCGCGCAGATCGAACGTCTCGCCGCCCCAGCGGACGAACGCGCGCAGTGGGCGATTGCACCGCTGCTGATCAAAGCCGAACTCACGCGACACGCGGCCGAGGATTTGTTGTTCTCCGGCAACGAAACCGATTTGACCGCCGCGGCGCCGAGCTTGGATCAGGCCGATGCCCAAAGCGATGCCGTTAAAATGCGCGCCGATCAAGCGCTGGCCGCCGTGGCGATGCGCGACCGCGCCCTGGCCCAATTGCCGTATCTGGCCCGCTGGATTGCGCGGCCCTTGCCGTTGGGCGAATCGTCCGATCACGCCGATCGCGAAATCAGCCAAACCGTGCTGCCAGCCATCGACAACGTGCAGAAATTGAACGACGCGCTGGCGACGATGCCGGCCGCCGGCGACGGCACACCCGAGTGGAGCGAACTGCACCAGCAGTTGGCCGCGCAAGTAGCCGCGCTCGACAATCTGTTTGTCCGCCACTGCAATTACCTGGTGAAACAAACCGCCGCCGATGCCAGAAATTGGCGCGACCTGAACTCCGTGTTGCAGACGCCAATGCTGGACGCTCCGCGGCGCGAACGATTCGTGCAACTCCGCGGCCAGCAAGCGGCCAAACTGGACGCCGCATTCGTCGATCACAAACCCAGCAAACGCGATGCGACGGCCGACAAAATCAAACCGCAACTCATCGAGCCCACCGCGTATCTCGACCGAGTTGGCGGACACTGGGATCAGCATCCGGCCGAAGCACTGCTCATCGGACGCCAACGCGCGCCGGCTACCGCCAGTCGGGCAACCATCGAAGAACATCTCGACCAGCAGGGCGATGCGTTGCGTGTCTGTTTGACGGACATTCCCGCGCAACTGCAGCAATTGCCGCCCGCCGCCAAAAAATCGGCCGCTGCGGATGCGGTGGGCGGCGTCGACGCCGCGCTGGCCGATCTCAACACGGTTCGCCAACGATTATTGAGCAACGAAAAACTCGTTCGGCAAGGCGCTTCGTTTTGGTTTCCGACGCCGGTTGTCGATCCCATCCGTCGGTTGCGACAATTTGACGTGCAGCAGTTGCTGCTGAATCAGGCGCGACGCGCGCTGGATGAATTTTGGGGACCGGCCGCCGAGCACGATCGCGCGTACTTCGACGTAGTTGCCGCCGACGCCATCCGCGCCGCGCAAGCAACCGGAGAAATTCTTCCCGAAGTGCAACCGCAGTTCGATCGTCTGACGCGGTTGCTCGAACTGCGCCGCGATGCCGCGCGCCGCGGCTTACAAGCCACGGCGGCCGACGTGCTTTCGATCGGTGGCGATGACGTGACACTGCAGGTGGGCGTGCGCGATGGCGCCGAAGCGGCCGCACAGGCGCTACCGCCCGGCAAGGCCACGATGCTGGTTCGCGATGCCGCCGGCCGAATCGCCGGCGCGAGTCGCTCGGTCAGCGTGCCGTTCGCGGCCGACGAAGCCAATGGCGGCCAAACGTTGAGCTTCAATTTGCCCGCCGCCAGCCTGGCCGATCGTGGTCCGATGCTGCAGGCCGTGGCGCTGTTTCGCGGCAATGCGTTTGTCGCGCCCCTGATGTTGCGCGCCGCAGGCGGCAACAAAATTGAGATTCGGCCGTACGTTTACGGACCGGCAAAAATCACGCTGGCCGGCCGCGGGCGCAAGCGCGCTTCGGTGGTGTTCATTTTGGACTGTTCGGCCAGCATGCAAACCCCAGCCGATGTGGAAGGCCCTGGCGGCGATAAGCAAGCCCCGCGGATCGACATCGCGCGGGCGTCGCTCGATAAAATGATGCTCCAATTGGCGGCTGCCGGTGATGCCCGCGTGGGCGTGCGGTTGTTTGGTCATCGCGTGGGTTGGAACACCAAGAAGCCCGATCAACTGCTCAAGCAAACCGGCTACGGGCGCGATATTCCGGATTCGATTAAGCCCAGCGAAGATGTTGAATTGGTGCTGCCGCTGGGCCGCTTCGATTCGGTGTTGGCCGGCGGCGTTTCGGAATTGCTCAAGACCGTCAAGCCTTGGGGCGAGACGCCGTTGTATCTCTCGCTGGTCGAGGCGGAAAAAGATTTCGTCAATGACGACGACGGCACGGAGAAAAGCATCGTCGTGATCACCGACGGCGTCAACTATCAATTCAATGCGCCGCAACCGACCAAGCGAGAAGACATCAAAGTGGCTGCCGCCAATCGCAAAGTGGCCGTACACATTGTTGGCTTTGGGATTTCCAAAGAAGAAAGCGCCGAAGCCGAAAAAGAATTCCGAGCCATCGCCACCGATAGCGGCGGCAGCTTCGTCTCGGTCAATAACGCCACGGCACTAGTGCGGACGCTCGAAAACTTGCTCGGCCCGCGACAATATACCGTCAGCGATGGCCGCCAACAGCTTGCCGCGGCCGATGTGGGCGCCGCGGTATCGGTCGACAAACCGCGCCTCCGCAAGACGTTTAACATCGCGCTCGGTCCGGCCAAACAGAGCGTGCCCATCGACGGCGGCGAAGCCATCGAACTGCGGTTGGCCAGCGACGCCCGGCAGATCGAAGCGCCGCGCTACGAAAAAGGCGACCCCCAATTTCTGCCGCTGGTTCGCGGCTCGCGCGGCATCAGCACAGGGCAACTGGTGGGCGTGCATCGGCCGCTACAACAGGCTGACGGCGTGCGATTTCCGATCTCGTTTCAGCGCGACGATGGTGCCGTGCCGACCCGTCCTGCGGAAGTCTGGATCGAAATCACGCCGCAAACTGTCGATCGCAAAGCGGCCACAACCTACACGTTTTACGATGCCAACTTCGAGCCCGGCCTGCCGGTGCCGCTGGGCAATTGTTCGGCCGATCATTGGCCCGCCACGGCCAAAACGGCCAGCGTGCAAGTCTGGTGCAAAAGCAGCAGCACCAAGCCCAACTGGACGTTGCATCCGTCGGCCATCGAAGATTCGCCCGCGCCGCCCAAGAGTTTGGACGGGTTGGCGGGCGTCACTTATCAAACGCGCACGCGCCGTGGCGGCTTGCCCGGCGAAAGCGGTTTTGTGAGTTTTGTGGAACGTCACGATCAAAACTCGCCAGGGCTGTCCGCCATCAAGGTCGAACTGTTTCCGCGGCCGCTGCGGATTGTGCATCGATTCGATCACGAGAATCACCTGGTCACGCATGAGTTCTTTGTGGACAACATCGAAGACGCCGTCGGCCGTTACGAACTACGGATCACGCGCCGCGAAGACGCCCAGGCAGACGCCGTGCGCACCGCCGATCCGCTGGTGGTGAGCGTCTCGTCATCCAGCGACGTCCTGCGCTTAACGCCCGAATAGCGGCGCGTTCAGGATTTGCGAAGGCCTCGATTGCTCGCGAGACAACAGCTACCCGCCGGTGAATGTGTCGTAAGCTGCGTGCGTGCCAATCCAGTACCAGACGTTCATGCCGCCGTGAACAACGTAGATTGCGCGATATTGCATGGTTGCGCTGACCGAGTAACTACCGCTGAAATGACGTCCTCGACGCGTGTCGATGAGTTGATGAAGGCGTAGACTCTTCGTCAGCGGATTTCTATCAAAGATGACACAAGAAAGCCCTGACGGTATCTTGCACGTTTTTCGGAAGCTTAGAGAACTGTTCGCGAAACTGGCGGGTCGTTCTGTTTTTCGACCTAAACGAACTCGGCAGTTTCGCCATTGTTGTGCTCGGCAATCGCTTGGTCTTGAAGCACGATCAATGCGTCCGGAAGGTTTTGATTTTCCGAGCGATCAAAAAAGCCAACAATGGCTTGCATTTCCGCGTACCGCGATTCGAACTCTCCGAGATTACCGAGATCATAGCCCCGGTACTGATGGATCGAGATCTGCTGTTTGGCGACATCGGCGGAATGCAGCCACCCCTTGCATAAGACTTCAAATGCTTTATCAACATCCACCCCTGAAGCGACTTCTCTCCCGTTAGCCAACGCCTCCCGGATCTCTTGGTCGGCACGAATCAGCCAGTCAAAAGCGTCAATACCCAATTGCAGAAAAGTGTCGCAGTCACAACATTCCATCGCTTCGTGATGAGTGACGATTACGTCCGATTCGGTACCATAATTCCTCACGTGCTTTTCGGCGGTTCGATAAGTGAGGCTGCGGGATAGCTGGTGCATGTGATGCTCCTTCCGTCGGACAAAACCAATAAACCGCCTGCTTTTCCCTAGTCGCCATGCCGCCGCTTCATGCATTCCGTCATGCGGTATGGCTGGTTTATTTTGGAGAATATTATCGCTCATTTAGCTTGAAATGGCCCCAGCCGTCAAGATCGGCTATTAATCCATCTAAATTATACGGCATGAATCAAGCGGTCAATGAAAGCATGAAACCTGTTCTTAGGGGCCTCCATTCTCATCGTACACAATCTTTGTCGTTATAAGTGACAGAACAGCTTCATGTTACAGTAGGTCGCTCCATATCCCGTGAAACTTTGAAAAACTTTGGAAAACTTTGGAAAATTGTGCAACTTTGTTTGAAACCTCCTGAAATAGTTCGAAGATCGCTGTCAGCAACCTCGGCCGATGCGCTTATTTCCGCCACGATCCTACAGCACACCATCACACTGGAACTTATCCAACCCAGCTTGCGGCCCGCATCACGTTCAAAAGTCGATCACGCGCACTTGCTAATTTCGGAATCACTTCACAGAACGCCGCTAATGAGCCACCGCCGTTCAATCGTCGTCACGATCTTCGCGTTCGAAGTAAAAGTCGCCTGGCGCCGGCAGCGAGTCGTCATCCTCGTCGTAGATCAGTCCCGCGGAAAGTTCGTCATCCAGACTGGCATCTAACAGGAATTCGCCATCGGCATCGGCATCCGCCATTTGGTCGACGGCCTCGGATGCGTCGCGCTCCGCCGGCAAAACGTGCGGCCGAGCAGGCAACCGGCGCACCGGCGCAGGCGATGGTCGGCCGGCGCGGCGCAAATTCGCTTCCAGCAGGCCGCCCAACTCACAAGCGGTATCCAGGCGAGTTTCCACATCCACGCCAACCTCGATGGCGGCCGGTTGATCGCACCGCGGAAAAACCGTCAGTTGCACCGGCAGGTCGCTCTTCAGCGGCAGCGAAAACGGGGCGAGATTGGGGCGATTCATGGCAAAACTCCGAGGATTGAAGGCAGCGAGCCAGATGCACGGCAAACGTGTACTATTGTACACTTTTGTGCAGATGCTGTCAATCTGCGAAATGCCCTTTTCTGCGCGCTGCCGGGTAGCTGAATCGCGGGCTTTGCCTTAAATTGAGACTGGCCAACACTTATGAATTCGCGCCGAGCAAAGTTCGCCTCGACAACCGATTGCTCCGCGCGGCACCTGCCTTGAACGGGCCCCGAAAGTTCGTCGCCGATGCCGTTTTCGATTTCACATATTGCCGCTGTTGTGCCCTTGGGCTGGATCGATCGCCGCGTGGCGCTTTCGGCCTTGGCGTTTGGCAGTATGGCGCCCGATTTTCACTATCTGCTCGGCGACTTGGACGTGCGGTCGCTGTTCGGCGAGTTGGGCATCCGGTCGCCATCAAGCGATTTTGACTTACGTTCGCTGACGCATAGCACGCTGGGAATTTTTACGGTGAGTTGGGCGGTGGGCGTACTGACGCTGTGGGTTTATCACGGCTATTTGAAAGTGCCGCTGCTGTGGTTGCTGCCTGCCGGTCATCGCGAACGATTGCATCCCGTGGCCGCGGCTTTTTACTGGGGATCGCCCCGGCACACGCTGGGTATGGTGTTGCTGGTGCTGCTCGGCGCGCTGACGCACAAAGCTTGGGACACCTTCACGCACCAAAGCGCGGTCACGTACCGTTTGGGGCTGGACCGCGCGCTGCTAACCATCGACGGTACACCGGTGCAAATCTACTCGCTGCTGCAATGGGCCAGCAGCATTGGCGGACTGCTGATCCTGGCAGTCTGGTACGCGCAGTGGTATCGGCGACAGCCAGCGCCGCAGGTTTCGCCAACCGATTCGCAGGCCAGCCGCGCGCGATTTCTCGGCGCGTTGCTGCTGCTGGCCACGGCCTATGCGATGATTGCCGCCTCGATTACCGTATTCGGATGGAACAATTACGAACCGGGGTTGCCGACTACGTTTAATCGGTTGAAGATTTTTACCGGCTACAACGTGATGTGCGCGCTGATGTCCACCGCGCTCATCGTGTGGGTGTATGCCACGGTCTTCTGGCTACATAAGGTTCGCTCCAAGTAACTCTTGCGAACAGAAGATCGTCGGCCATTTCAACATCCACAAGGAATCGGCCGAATGAATCCAGCAGGCATTCCAACCCGTGCGGAATTGCGGCACCACTCGCGACGCGGCATGCTGATCGGCTTTGCAGCGGGCTTGGTCTTTGCGGTGGTCTTGAGCACGATCATCGAAGGGTTCAAGAAATCACGGCATAGCGGTGAGCACGGCTTTCCGTTTCCTAATGTCGGTTCGATTACGCGCATCGAAGCCCGATATGGAATGGCTGGTCAACAGGCTCGGTTCGACGTGCCGGCTGCGAACTGGCCGGCGCTGCTCGCAGCGTTATCGCCATCGAGATTCGACGATAACGCCATGAAATGGCTCGTCATCGGCGACTTGAAAATCCACTTGATCGGCGGCGAATCCATTTCCGTCGACCTGTACGACCCTCACGAATCCGAAGGTGCGTTTTCCGCAGGACCAAGCTTCGAAACTCGAACCGACTATCGCGGCGGCAGCACCGCAGCGCTGAAAAGCGTGCTCGATGACGCCCAGCGATCGGCTCCGACAGCCAAGGCCGAAAACTGAACCCGCCACGTTCGTTTCTATCGCTGCTGGCCGCTTGGAACTAGCGCCCGCCAAGCTTCTCCAGCGTCGGTTCGGGTTGCCAGAGATACAAAAAGCTCGGCAGCTTGCTGCGATCCAAGCCGGGCAAACTGAATGGTACAACCGTGCTTTGCAGCGGCTGATTGGGCGTAATGGCGTAGGGCGTGCGGGCCGGGTCGCCGGGCCGATGATACATCACCGGCGTTGCGCTGGGACAGTTGCTCAACTGCCGCGCCACGTCGATGGCGTCATCCAGGTAGCCGGTGTAGTCCACCAGATGCCGGGCCACCGCTTGCTTGGCGGTAAACACGCGGCCATCGAAATTCGTTTCCAAACTGGCGTCAACCTCCGGGCGATTGTTGATCACCACGTTTTTGAATCGCTCGTGAAATTCGTCGGCCATGGTTTGCAGCAGCTTGCGGCGCTCTTCGTCCAGCGCTTTGATCGGCGTGCCGACGTCGATGTTTTTGCCGGCCTTGATCGGCGCGCCGATGATGTTGAACTGCGCCATCGCGTCTTGCAAGTTGTATATGTTCAGAATGACGCCGATGCCGCCGGTCACGCTGGTCGGATGGGCCACGATCTGATCGGCCGCCGTGGCCAGATAATAGCCGCCGCCCGCGCCGCAATCCATCAGGCAGGCCACCACAGGCAGATTGGTGTGATTTTCGAAGCGTCGCAAGTCGTGCCACATGATGTCGCTGGCGGTCACGCTGCCGCCAGGGCTATTAATGCGGACGACAACCGCGCGGACGCTGTGATCCGCGGCAATGGCGTCCAGGCGTTCTCGAAACAGCGCCACCGGATTCTCGCCCACCGAGCCAATGCCGATCGCGTCGGAATCGAGCATCAGACCGTCGACATCCACCACGGCGATTCGCGGACCATCGGCGGCGGCGCCGCGTTGCAGCGGCATGGCTTGCAAGCATTCTTGGTTACGCTGGATGGGGATGTCGGCCGCCACGTTGGCGCGCATGTCGACGCAGGCGGTAATTGGCTTGCAGCCAATTAGGCCAGTCAACATCAGCAGGCAGCATCCCAGGCAACGCATGAAGGTTTCGCTTTATCGGGTCGGAGTTAAAGTCATCGAGCGGCTCGTTTGCCGCTGCAAATTGCGATCGCGATTTTCTCGGCTGATCCTTGCGGCGGCCGACTGCCGTTAATGTCGGCACAGCTTGCCGTGGCGGGCGAGAGAATCTGTGGGAAATCGCCAAAAAGGTCGCAAGTTTATTACTCGCTAGCACCGAACGCGATCCTTCCCGAGCGATTGCGAGATGCCAGCGTTTGCCAGCGATTGCTGCCAGCGCTTGCCACCCGCCGGCGCGCTGCTCTACGATGACAGCTCTTCGCCCTGTTGCTTGCAAAAGGAATGGATATGTCCCAGCGATTCATTGCACTGTTGCGGATTGCGACCTGCGCGATTGTCGCGACATGCTGGCTGAGCGGCGCGACGGCGCTGTCGATGGCCGCGGAGCCCAATCCGCCGGGCGGTTCAGCCAAAACGGTCGCGGCGCAGGCCAGCGATTGGCCGCAGTTTCTCGGACCGCGCCGCGACGGCAGTTCGCCGGAAACGGGGCTCAAGCTCGATTGGCGCGATAAGCCGCCGGCGCAACTTTGGAAGGTCGAAATCGGCGGTGGTTACAGCAGCCCAATCATCGTTGGCAACCGAATTTACACGATGGTCAATCGCGGCCAACGCGACTGGGCGATCTGCCTGGATGCCACCAGCGGCAAGGAACTCTGGGCCTATGATGCGGCGCCGGTTTACTTAGATCAACAGCGGCAAGGTCCAGGCCCGCGCGCCACGCCCACCTACGACGACGGCGTGGTGTACTGCCTGTTTCCGGCTGGCGAAATGGTGGCGCTGACCGCCGACAATGGCAAACCCAAGTGGAAGATCAACATCGTCCAAGCCAGCGGCGCAAAAGATTACACCCAGGAAACGTTTTTTTGGGGACTGTCTGGTTCGCCGCTAGTCGAAGGCAATAACGTGATCGTGCAGCCCGGCGGAAATCACGACAATTCGCTGGTGGCCTTCGATAAGCACAGTGGCAAAAAAGCGTGGGGCGTGGGCAACGATCCGCCCGGCTACGGCTCGGCCATCGTGATCGAGGCAGCCGGCAAACGGCAAATCGTAGCTTGTAGCGGCCAATCGTATTTCGGTGTTTCGCCCGACGGTCAGCCGCTGTGGCGCTTCGTCTGGGGCAATAAATACGATTGCAATTGCGCGACTCCGATTTGGACCGAACGAGGATTGTTCGTTTCCAGCGCGTACGGCGCTGGCGATTCTCTGCTCGATGTGCAGGCCAAGAGCGGCCAGTGGCAAGTGGATTCGGTCTGGGCGAATAAGGATCTGCAAAACCAATTTGCCACCAGCATGATTGTGGACGGGCACGTTTACGGTTGTCATGGCGATCTGCGGACTGTCACCTTTCGCTGCGTGGAACTCGCCACCGGCAAAGTCAAATGGGCCGAGCGCGGGCCGGGAAAATGCAATTTGATTTCCAACGCAGGTCATTTGATCTGCCTGAACGAACGCGGCACGCTCAGCGTCATCAAGGCCGATCCCGCCGGATATCAGCCGCGCGGCGAAATGACTGGGCTGCTCAACTACAAATGCTGGACTCCGCCGGCACTGGCCGCCGGCAAGCTCTACGCGCGCGACGAAAAGCATCTGATCTGTCTCGATTTACGCGGACCGTAGCAGACGGGCCCACGAAAAACTGCCCCGCGGAAACCGACCATGCCCGATGCCCTCGCTTCGTTTGCCGCGCCCGAGTCCGCTGGACACGTCAGCAGCGCGCGGCCGTTGTCGGGTGAAGAGGAGTCGCGGCTGTTTTGGAGTCTGCGTGGGCGGCTGCTGCGGGCAATAGTGGCCGAACATCTGAACCGCGCGCGGCTCCGCACGTCGCTGATCTTGCTGCTCAGCGCCGCTTTCTGGGGCGGACTGTTTGTGCTGTTCTGGGAAGGCTTCCGATTTCTTTCCGCCGGCTACAAAGAGATGATTGTGCGGCAGATCTTCGATGTGTTTTTTCTCTCGCTGATGACGATGCTGGTTGTGTCCACCGGCTTGATTTTGTACAGCGGCCTGTATCGCTCGCCAGAAACCGTCTTTTTGCTGACCACGCCGACGCGGCCCGAGCGGATTTTTGCCCATAAGTTTCAAGAGGCCGTCTGGTTCAGCAGTTGGGGATTCGTGCTGCTCGGCAGTCCGATGCTGATTGCCTACGGCGTGGTGGCCCAGGCGCCGTGGTACTATTTCGCCACGTTGCCGGCATTTGTAATTGCCTTCGTGCTGATTCCGGCGGCCTGTGGCGCGATCTTTTGCTTACTTCTGGTGTATTATCTGCCGACCTGGCGGTTGCACATTCTGACGGTGACCGCCACGGTGTTGGTGTCGTTGGTAGTCTGGCTCGGGTGGTCGATTGTTTCCGCAGGCGAACACGATCTGCATGAGCCGCGACTTTGGCTCAACGGCATTTTGAGCCGCTTGGAGTTTGTGGAACAACGTTGGCTCCCTAGCTGGTGGCTGACCGAGGGGCTGCTGGAGGCCTCCGAACCGATGGATGCCGGCGCCGGCGACTACCAGCCCGCCGCGCAGGCCATGCTCTATCTGGCGCTGCTGGTTTCCAACGCCATGTTTTTTCAATTGTTGGCGACCATGACCGCCAAGCGCTTTTATCGCGAGAGCTTTGGGCAATTGCAGGGCGAGCGGATTCACAAACGCCGCAGTGGCGCGTCGTGGATCGATCGCCTGGCCGCCCGCGCGACCGCACTGCTGATGTTGCCGGCGCAAATTCGGCTGCTGATTATCAAAGACTTGCGATTATTTCGCCGCGATCCCGTGCAGTGGTCGCAGTTCTTGATTTTCTTCGGGTTATTATCGCTGTACTTTTTTAACATCCGCCGCTTCGCCCACGATGAGCACTTGTTGGAATGGATGGGCATGATTGGGTTTTTGAATCTGGCTGTGGTGGGCCTGATTCTCAGCACCTTCACCACGCGATTCATCTTTCCGATGATCAGTCTGGAAGGGCGGCGATTTTGGATTCTCGGCCGCTTGCCGCTTGATCGCGACAAAATCCTCTGGTCGAAATTCGTGTTTGCCTGCGCGGGTTCCATGGCCCCGTGCATGACGTTGATTCTGATCAGCGATCTGATGTTGCGCGTTCATACGCTGATGCTCGTGGTGCATCAGTTGACGTGCGTGGAGTTGTGCCTGGGGCTATCTGCCATTGCGGTTGGGCTGGGCGCGGCGCTGCCCGATCTGCGCGAGAACTCGCCGTCCAAGGTTGCGGCCGGATTTGGCGGCACGCTGAACCTGGTGGTCAGCGCCGTGTTCATTCTGTTGCTGACGACCAGCTCGGCAATTGTTTGCCATTACCTGCGCGGTCCGAACTCGGACACGGGACTGCCGAGTTGGATCGAATTGATCGGGGCGCGGACAGCGCTCTTCGTTTCGCTGCTGCTGATTTTTGCATTGGGCGCGCTGGCGGCCTGCATTCCATTGCGGATTGGCTTTCGGAAATTTCGGGAAATGGAATTTTAAGCGAAAATCAACACGTGACGGACGCCGCCACCACGCCGCGCATTGCGGGTGAGTTTAATAAAAAAAGCCCCCGACGCAACGTGCGCCGGAGGCTTCGAGAGAAGGCTTCAATCTTCGGCGAGGCAAACTCAGTTCGCCCGCCGATGCTCGTCTTGCTGTTACTCCACGAGCGCCACGGGCTTAATCGTCGGCGTCGAGGCTGCCGTACACTGCCAGGTGACCGTCGAAAATCCGGCGTTGTACGTGTTGCCGTAAATGTCGTGGGCGCCCTGGGTCTTGAAGCTCTTGCCCACGTGCTGGTCACACTCGATGTGGCCGGTATCGCACGACCAGACTCGCAACTGATTGCCAGGCATATATACGGCGTCGAATTTGAGGTTGCCAACTCCCCAGATGTCATACAGGGCCAGCAGCGACGACGAAGACGACTGCATCAGGCTCACCCCGGCGTAAGGGCCGGAGGTTGGCGAGGTGAAGACGTAATCTTTGTCGGTTGGGCAAAAGGCGATTCCGAACGAGAAGCCGGAATACCCGGTGCCGCCGCCCGCATAGTAGATGAATACGTTGTTGGCGGTCACCGAACCGGTGGTGTTGATCCAAAAGTCGCCGCCGTCGATGTAGTAGACACCCGCATTGAACGTCACGTCGCCGCTGGGGCAGAGCAATCCGCCGTTATAGTAACCTGGGTTGAGTGTGACCTTGCCACTGACCGGATTCTGGGTGCCAGCCGTGCGCGAGGTCATGGTGTTTTTGTTAGGAATCGGCAGGGTGGCGTACGGATCGGCTTCGGGCACCACCGGCGTGGTCGGCGTGGGCGCGTACGTTCCGGCGTGCAAATAGTTGCCGGTTGTGCGGATACCGCTGGAATCCGTGGTGTTGCCGTTGGTCGATTGATAGATGGCCGTGGTGCTGATGGAGTTGGCCATCACGTAGCCGCCGGTCACAGTCAGTTTGCTATTGTCGGTCCAAAATGATTTGGCGCTCAAACCATCGGTGCAGAGAATGGCCGCTTTGACGGTGCCAGCGGTGGACGAAGATCCGGCCACGGCCCGCGCCTTGACGGTCGAGCCGCCGCTGGTGAGCATGTTGGAAAACGGACTGGTGACGATCACCTCGGCGTAGCGACTGTTGCCGGAGAACGCGCCGCTGGTGGGCGGCACGTTGACGGTAATGTTGCTGGCGTTGGTGTAGCCGTTTTTGGCGGCAAAGCTTTTGCCCCAGGTCGAAGCGCTGGCGATGGCGGTCGAGTCGACCGTGGTGGCTTTGCTGCCGACTTCGATGGCGGCGGCGATGGCGGTGCTGTCCGCCGCGTTTTGCAAGTCGCGATGGTTGGCTTGCAGCCGTCCACCGTCAATCGTCAGCGCGGCAATGGCCAAAATGGCAATCAGTGCGAAGGCCACCAGGACCAGCACAGCGCCTTTGCGCTGCGTCGAACGCCGGCACGGGCGAGGGATATTTCGCATAAAGGGGTTCCTTTCAATCAATTGGTGATAATCATCGTAGAACTACTGCTAATCACAAATGGGTTCAATCCGAGCAATTTCGTGGCGAATGTCGGACAGGTGTACGATACGGTCACCTTCACCGAGCTACCGGCTTTGTTATCGCTTTGCAGCCAACTGGAGGTGACGCTCAAACTGCTCTGTACCAATGAAAAAGCCGCCGTCTTCGCGGCTGAAGTTACGTTGGCGTCGTTGGCCGTCGGACCAGCGGGCGAGGACGAGTTGACGCCGTGCGTAATGGCGTAACGCGCCCCGGCGCGCGAAGCTTCGGCAATCGTGTTGTAGGCATACAGCGCCATGCTGATGGACATCGTGCCGAAGATCATGATCAGCACTACCGGCAGCACGAACGCCAATTCGACCGTCGTGGTGCCCCGGCGATCGGTGCCCCGTCGAATCGCGCTGCGACGACGAGCCGATCGGCCCACGAGCCCGGCAGTTAAATCGATCGATGGTTTTCGTAAAGGCGACACGTGCGGCTGCGTTTCGGAAAAAAAGTGTGAGTTAGGTCAAGGCGTTATACAAACGTCGCAGCAATAGCGATCAACTGCCGCCCGAGATCGTCGGCTGCACAGGCATGACAAAGCTGTCGGATAATGTGGTGTAGGTGTTCGGGGCGGCCGCCAAGTTGCTGGTCAACTTGTAATTGACCGTCACCGTCACATAGGGATGGCCATCGCCGGTATTGGTGTAAGTTGATGTGACCGCCGGATTCAAAATGGCCTGGTAATACGGTAACGTTGTCAGCTCGGCGGTCGCCGCGGCGGTAATGCCGATGGTGTCGATCGCCGCGATGGTGCTGCCCGAAGCGTATTGCGCCCCGTTGCGGGCGGCATTGTTGAGCGTAATTTGATTGTTGGGCATGGTGCCGGTCTTGATGATGCCCAGGGTGATAATCACCAGCACGGGCAGAATAACCGCCGCCTCGACCGCCGCCGCTCCGCGCGATTTTTTGGCGCGACGTAATCGCGGCAACCGACGCAAAACCCCAGACGATGAGCGCATAGCACGAACCTCTTCGACAATCGAGATCGAACGGCAGACCGATGATAAATCGACAATGAGACATGCCGGAAGCGATGTTCCGGTGTGGCGGTCTGAAGCGCAAATCCGCGCCCATTGCCGCGACAAAACGTCCCGAGCCTGGCTTGCTGCCTGCTCCGACCGGACGCTCAGCAGAAACCTAGGTCGGATCTGGCCGCGAGTCAAATTTTGCGATCAAGAAATTTGCCAGCCCTGCCGAGACGTGCGCCAAAAAGCGCCGCGGCAGCCGCTTTTTACACTCAGGCAAGCGGCTATTCGATTTCCGTCGGGACCGCCGGATGCGCGGCCAAAAACACCGGACAGTGGGCAAAGTTCAAGACGTGATCGCCCCATGTGCAGCCAGAAATTCCGCCTTTCAAGCGGCCCTCGCTGGGCATGGCAAACACGATCAAACTGTAATGCTCTTGCCGGGCCAGTTTGACAACCTCCGCGCCAATGTCGCCTTCAATCTGTTGCACGTCCAGTTCACGGCCCAAATGATGGGCACGCGTTCGTGCGGACATCACCGCATTGTGCGTTTCTTCAACCGATAAATCCCCGCACGGTATTTGTGCAATATCCAGCACCACCTCCGGATCGAGCATGGTCAACACGCCCTCGAATAAATCGTTGCTGATTTGCGTGCCGTCGTGCAGCAGCAGCACGCGGTCGATGCCGACGCCAGCCGCCCGCAATTCGGCCACCGTTTTGGCTTCCCGTTGGCTGACCTTGGGAATCCGACTGCCGCCGTGAAGATCCAAATGCACGTCGCGGTCGCGACTCAAAATTCGCACGGTCAGCGGCACCGGTTGACCGCCTTGCACGTTGAACCAGTAAAAGGCAATTTGATCCAATTGTTCGTCGGCCGTATGTTTGTTGCTGAGCCCGACGATCACTTCCTGCGCGCCCAACTCCTGCGCCGTTTTGATCACGGCAAACAGCGGATTGTTGGTCGGCACGATCAGCGGCGTGACGTGCTTGCCGGCTTTTTCCGCGCGCTCCACCACGGCCGACATCAAATGCTGATCGTACGAATCCAAGTCAGTCGGGCGTTCTTGCGGCTCGCCAACCGTTTCCAGCTTGGCCGTCATCACCACCACGGCCGTGGACGAAGGATCGGTTTCCTGCAGCGCTTTTTCCAACATGAACAAATTCTGCGGCGAACGAATGGCCACCAGCTTGCGGAACGGCTTATCGATGCCAAGGCTCTCCAGGCTGACTTGGCCCGTTGTCTGCTGATTGAATTGCTCGACATGTTCGTGATGCTTGCCGCCGCGCTTGCGCCGATGGACGTACTCCGTAATCGTGAAGATCGCCAAGAACGAACCACTGAACGCCAGGCCGGCTTTGGTGGCCACGTCTTTGGTCAACAGATTCATAATTGCGGAAACGAACAGCACGCCGAACACCAACGCCAGACCGATCGGCAATTCGACCTTGCCGATCCGCACGTTGAACGGCACCTTGAACTGCCGCGCCACCGGCATTTTAAAACGCAAAATCAGCATCGCCAGCGTCATGAACACAAAACTCCAAACCACGCCAAACGCATACGCTTCGCCGAGCAATTCGACTTTTCCATGACTGCCGATGATGGTCACCAACTGCATCACCAGAATTAACGTCAGCATGCGGTTGGTGGTTCCGTACTTGGGATGCGGTTTGAGAAACCAATCCGGCAGCACGCCGTCTTCGGCCACGCGATTCAGCACGCCGTTAGAACCGATGATGGCCGTATTGACCGCGCCCGACAAAATCAAAAATCCAACCACCACCACAAAGCCTTGCAAGATCAGCCGGGCCCAGATGGGGCCAATCACATTCATGGCCAAACCGCTGATCAGGTTCTGGCTGTAAGTCGATAGCCGCTGCCCCTCGGGGATCATCATCACGGCTAAAAAGCTGATGCCGGCCGTAAACACCAGGCTGTACATGAACACGATGAACGCGGCCTTCTTGAAGTTCTGCAGCTTAGGCGATTCGACTTCTCGATACACCTGCGCCAGCGTTTCCTCTCCGCTCATTGCCAAAATCGAGTGACCAAAGGCGATAAAAACACCAATCGCGCCGATCAGGCTCCACCACGACTTGCCCGCCGGTTGGCCGGTTTTCTCGTCGGCCGGTTGATCGAGCCGCACCAACTCCTCGCCGAGCTTGGTGTCTTTGAGAAACCCCAGTGGATTTTCTTTTTTGATTTCCAGATCTTGATCGGTCAGCGGATCCTTTAATGTCTCGTGCCGTTCGGAAAGTTGCGGCGTCAGTGGCACGCTGTTGACCGGTCCTTTAACCAGCAGCGTGGCGCCGCACCAAATGGCAATCACCGCTGCCATGATCGTCGTGGCGATCATGATCTTGACGGCTTTATCGCTGGATTCATGAATGCCAATCAGATTCTGACGATAGAAATAAATCGTCACCACGCTGGCGATCACCACCGAGCCCCATTGTTTCCAAGTGTCGTCATTCAGGTTCACGGTCGCCAGCGGCAGGGTGCGATGCAGCACGTCCAGCACTAAGCCGATGATGTATTGCCCGGCCGAAACGCCGCTGATGGGTCCGGTGAGGATGTAATCGAACATCAGGGCGGAGACGGCCACGCGGGCAGCGGTGCCACCCATCGCCTCGCGAACGATGCGGTACACGCCACCGCGGACAAACAGCGTGCAGCTTTCGATATACACACCGCGGACGATGTAGCTAAACAGCATCACGCCCAAGATGAACCACGGCGCGGCGGCGCCGACCGAGCCTTCGACAATGCCACCAATGTAGTACGCGGTGCTGGCCAGATCGCACAGCACCACCGCGGCGGTCCGCCAGTACGAGATGAACGTGAACATCACGCTGCTAACGACAATCACTTGCGCGGCTTTGAGTGCGCGGCGACCTGACGACCCCGAATCCGATGTTTGCATGAATGTCTCTGAGAAACGAAGCGTAGCGTCCGCCCTTTCACCCCCGTGAATAGGCCCTAATTTAGCCCAGCCGTTGCTAGATGCAACTGGCAAACTCGCGGCAATCGGCCGGCCGCAAGCTGATGGCCGCCGTCGATCGTCGCTCCGCCAGGCATGCGCGGGACGCCAAATCGCTGCTGCCTGCTGCTCGGCAACTGCCCGCTCAGCGCATCCCGAACCGAAAATCGTTAGGCCATTCGCCGCAAATGCTTGACCCCCGTTTTGTTTCCATGCTATAAGCGATACATTGCAGGCCAAAGGGTGGCAAAGTTCTGGGCCGAGGTGACTGTGTTGGCTATGACCGAGATCACTCTACGCGTATTGGATGGAGCCGATCGAGGCCGCGTTTACGAACGTCTCGCCACGCCCGTCACGATCGGTCGCGAGGAAGGCAACTCCATTCAGCTCAATGACGAGCGCGTGAGCCGCTTTCATCTCAAAATCCAGGAAGATCGCGAGAACGTCGTCATCACCGATCTTGAGAGCACCAACGGCACCAAGGTCAATGGCGAAGACGTCCAACTGCGAATTCTCCGCTACGGCGACATGATCTCGGTCGGCCGCTCCGTGCTACTGTTCGGCTCGCCGCATCAAATTTCCGAACGGCTAGCCAAGCTCCGCAATACCGACGGCACCGGCACCGTCGATGGCAGCCTCGGTGGCGACGATGCCAATGCGTCTGATTTCGATCTGCATTGGAACAACAACCCAGACATTCAGAGTACGCTGCACGCTTTGCAGCCGCCCGAACTGCCGCAGCGGCTCAGCCCCGGCCAGGCCGCCCAACTGGCCGAGTTGCTCGAATACCTGCACATTCGCATGCGCGAACTGCTGGCCAGCGTCAAAATCAAACCCACCGGCGACCGCGTCTCGCTGGACTACGGCGAGTGGGAAAACCTGCTCGATCTGCAGTCGCGATTGGCCGTCTACCTGCGGTTGATTGGCAATCCCGAGTAGCGCGCTCCTCGCGCTCCATGATGGGCGACGCGCAATGCAGGTCCGCGACCCAGCTTCGCAATCCGGCGCTGCATTCGATTTTTGGGCACGCTCCGGGTGATTGCCATTGCCTGTGTCGACGAGCAGACCAGCTGCGACCCATCTGCGTTCATTTGTGTTAACTCGACGGCCCTCTTGCGCCAGGCGCTGCATGACCAACAAGCAGGCGGGGTTCTCCACCTGCAGAACGTCAAGAGGACGCAGATGAACTCAGATGGCAACACTCTTCACCGCGCCGTTTCACGCCGTTGACTTTTCACATGAAGATGGTATACTAATGTCCATATATCTCGCGGGCGGAAGTCTGCCCAATGCGGGACAACGGATTTGAGGCCAACCCAGGGCTCTGACAACTCAGCGTGCAAAGGTAGGCACAACACCCGACGGAAAAACCGAGTTCGCAGCATTCAGGCGTACGGCTCTTCACTCCGCGTCTCCCTGCGCTCCGGTACTC
>JBBRCE010000001.1:0-325938 GCA_038205115.1 Pirellulales bacterium | reverse complement strand
CGCAGTCGTCGTTGGGATCGACCGAATGCGGAGGCTGTCACCGCGCTGGATTCGCTCGAGCGTAGCGGCCAATGGCAAAAATACTGGCCAACTCCTTGCCCCACCGCGGCTTAACACCGCCAAGCACTTTTGTCACACCCTTAGCAGCACGAAGATTCGCGCGATACAGACATGCGCCGTACAATCGTGTTTCGGAAAGGTTGGCAAACGAAAGATTCGCACCTTCCAGTTCGGCGTCCGAAAGGTCTGCACGGGCGAAGTCCGCGGCCACGGCTTGCACGGACGTTAAGTCAGCCGAGCGCAAATTGGCGCTGCGCAGATCGGCACCGTAAAGATTGGCAGAGACCAAAATCGCGGCCATCAGCGCAGCCCAGCCAAACGACGCTCGCTCCAGCCGCGCTTGTGAAAAATCCGTGCGGTTCAAAGCAGCGTGGCGAAAGCTGGCGGCCGTCAGATCCGCGTCACGGAAAAGGCTGCCACTGAGGTCGGCATCATCCAGGTGAATTCCCGGCAACTGCGCTCGCGAAAAATCGCCATCGCAAATGATGACGCCGCGGAAATCGCGACGCCCGCCAGAGTAGGCGGCAATCAGTTCGGATTCGGTCATGGCTGCCTACGCGGAAAACATTGCCTGCCAACGGAGTTCGCGGCGTCGCGCTTCAGCCAACTACGCGCCGGCTTTTTCGGCGCGCGGCTTGTAAATTTCGGTGGCCGTTCCGTAAAAGACTTCGGCGGCAAAGGCCTCTGTCTCCGACAGCGTGGGATGGGCGTGAATGGTTTCGGCCAGGTCGCGGACTGTGCAGCCCATCTCGATGGCCAGCGTGGCTTCGGCAATCAGTTCGCCGGCACCTACGCCCACCAGTCCGACGCCCAGCACCCGTTCGGTCTCGGGATCGACCAGGATTTTGGTTAATCCCTCGGTGCGCCCCAGCGATTGTGCGCGGCCGCTGGCTGCCCACGGATAGCGGACAATTTCGACTTCGCGACCTGCCTGCAGGGCTTGATCTTCAGTCAGTCCGGACCAGGCGATTTCGGGATCGGTAAATACGACCGCCGGAATGGCTTGCGGGGCGAACACGGCCGGTCCACCGTGCAGCGCTTCGACGGCCACCTTCCCTTGGTGCGACGCTTTGTGCGCCAACATCGGTTCGCCAGCCACATCGCCAATCGCCAAAATACTGGGGTCGGCAGTCCGCATGCACTCGTCGACCGTCACAAAACCGCGGGCGTCAATCTGAACCTTGGTGTTCTCCAGACCGATGCCGCCGCTGTTGGGTTTGCGGCCCACGGAAACCAGCACTCGCGAAAATTTTTCCGTGCTCGGGCCATTGGCGTCTTCGAATTTGACTTCAATGCCATCGCCCTTGTCGGCGAGCGAGACGACTTTGGTTTTGAGCATGATTTTCGTAAACAGTTTTTCGAGTCGCTGCTGCAGCGGCTTGACCAGGTCACGATCCGCGCCGGGGAGCAAACCGTCTGTCAACTCCACGACGCTGACCTTAGCGCCCAGTTCGGCGTAGACCGTGCCCATCTCCAAGCCGATGTAACCGCCGCCAACAACCAGCAGGCTTTCGGGCAAGTCACGCAGTTCGAGCGCGCCGCTGGAATCCATCACGCGATCGGTGGGCAGCGAAAAAGCCGGAATGGTCGCCGGACGCGAGCCCGTGGCCAGAATGCAATGTTGGAAAGTCAGCGTATCGTTTTTGCCGAGTTCATCTTGGCGTTCCAACTGCAACGTGTTGGAATCCGAAAACGTGCCGCGGGCATGAATGACCTCCACGTTGCGGCGCTTGGCCAATTGCTTGAGTCCGCCGGTGAGCGTGGCGATGACTTTTTCTTTGCGTGCGCGTAGTGCGTCGACATTCAGTTTGGGACTCGGAAAATCCACGCCCCACTCGTGCATTTCTTTGACTTCGCTGATGACGCGGGCCACGTGCAGCAGCGCCTTGGACGGAATACAGCCACGCAACAGGCAGGTGCCGCCCAAGCGCGGATCGGATTCGACAATGGTGACTTGCATGCCCAGATCGGCCGCCAAAAACGCCGCCGCGTATCCGCCCGGTCCGCCGCCCAAAACCACTACTTCGCTCTGCATGATGAATCACTCGTGAATCGGTGTTTGGCTTGCTGCACCGTAAAGAGACAGCGGCCCAAGGTCTAATCGGGTTCAAAAACGGTCAATCAGCCGTTCCGCTTGCGCGGCGGGTAACGGGCATTTCGTCCCAGGCCGCTTGCGCAGCAGGCTCTTCCGGCAAACGTGAAATCCGGGCGAAATCACGGCACGTGAATGGAGATCGCCACAGATTCGCGCGCGGGCGAGCAAAACGAACTCGATCACATTCGCGAGTCCCGATTGCCGCTGGACGAACCTCGATCCTAACGACTGGCATCGAAATCGGCAAGCGAACGCGAGATTTCCAATCGCCAAGAAATGGCAGTGCGTTTTCGCGCGGCTGACCGTTTGAAGCCAACCCGCGCCCGCCAAACGCGGCTCACAGCGCGTTGCGTTTAGGCCTTGGCCAGACGATTGCGACGCACCGCCAAGCTTGTCAGGCCTACGATGCCCAAACTCAATAAAAGCCAGGTGGACGGTTCGGGCACAACTTGCACCGTGAAATTCGGCTGATCGGCGGCAATGAGATTGAACGAGGCGCCAAACGAGCCGCCACCGCCAGCCGGCGTGGAGAGGTTGTACGTCGAGAAGTTGAAATCGGTCGGGGCGGTTTGCGTGCCACCGGGATGCGTAAAATCGCCCATTGATGAATAGACATCAAAGCCGATGTCGTAATCGCGGTCGCTCGTCAGCGTTGTGGACGCTAATGTTAGATCGGCCGGTAGCGAAACTGTCACCCGGCCGTTTTGCGTGTTGACTTGAAAGGCGTTGTCGAAAAATGTTGCGGCAAAATTGCCACCGCGCGTCAGTATTCCGTTGTGATCGAGTAAGAGCGAGCCGTGGAAGAGGTTCGAAGTGCCGCCGGTGCTGCCGCTGGAAAGTGGCGTGAGCGTTGCGTCGATGCTGTAAAAGACATCAAAGAAATTCGGCGCGCCCGCAATCCGGCCAGAATCGTTGAACATGCCTTGCGATGGCAGCGCAAAGGTCGTGATGTCCGTCGGCGCGTTGGGATCGGAAAAGGCGGTGGGAATTCGCAGATCGAACCGCGCGGGCAAACCGGCATCAATCAGCGCCTGATCATTGGCATCTACGACACCGTCGCCATTCACATCTCGCGGGCCTGTGTAGTGTGGTGTGATGATCGTGCCTGTGGCAAACGAACTCCACGATGTCGCTTTCGAATCCGACCCCGCGGTAACCCAACTGCGTCCGCTGGCCGATTTCACCACGCCGGCGGCGGTGACTGCCGCGCTAGCCCAGGCTTGCGCGTTTGCGGCCGAAGTGCTCGATAAAATATTCGACGATGTGCCGGTGACACTGGGTTTGTTTTCTGCGAGCACTTTGGGATTGGGCAGCGATGCGCTGGAGTCTTTGGCATAGGTAGAGGTTGAAACGCCAACTCCCAGCGCTTGAGAGTGGAGCGTCAGGCTGAGGCAGAATGCCACGGCCAGAGCAACTAAGAAACGTGCGCCAAAGAGGCAAGTGATTTTCGAACTCATTAGACAATACTCCCCGGGAAGTAATCAGATTCCATGTCCGCGTGAGAATCTGCAATTGCTACGAAATGCCTACTGCCGGACAATCGTTTTTTCCGCGATACTCAGATAGTACTCGATTGCCAACCACGCATCAAGTAAAATCGCGGCAGATTACGCGACTTCGCAGCAAGGTTTCACTGATGACAGCGTCCGGCTCAACCTCGGATTTGCCCCCGGATCAAGAACTGTTGGCTGCTTATCGCGCGGGTGGCGAACAGGCGGCGACCCAGCTTTTCGAGCGCTACTACGCGCGGCTGATCGAAATGATTCGCCGCGAGCAAGGCTGGCGTTTGCGTCAGGCTGAAGGCTCGGCGGACATCGCTCAATCGGCATTGCGGAGCTTCTTCACGCAACTTCGCGAAAACGCGGCTGAAGTGGGCCAGGCCGACAACCTGTGGCCGCTGCTGGTGACGATTACGCTTAATAAAATGCGCAATCGCGGCAAGTTCTGGCAGCGTCAGCGGCGAGATTTAACCCGGCAAACGCCGCTGGCACCGGGCGAAGACCCGCTGGAGCAAGGACCGTCTCCAGCGGATGCCGTGGCCTTGAAAGAACTCATCGAAAATCTGCTGACGCCGTTTTCGGACCGCCGCCGCAAAACCGTGGAGATGATTCTCGAAGGACACACGAATCGCGCGATTGCCCAAGCTGTTGGTACCACGGAGCGGACTATCTACAACACGCGCCAGGCCGCCGCGCGAATTTTGCAGGCGCTACTGGACCAGCAGTAGTCGGCAAAGCTGGATGCCGCGAAGGTCGCAATGGCCAGGTAAACACAGCCGCCAATCGAGCGGCCCAAGTTGGCGAATGTTCGCCAGCGGCGAAAATCTGAGAATATTCACGCGATCGCTTTCCGACTTGCGACGTGGATGTTGCTCTGGTTGGATGTCCGGGGAATTCGCTTGCAGGTTGGCTGCGATAAAAGAATAATGAATTGACCTCGCAGTCCATGCTGCCCCGCCGCTGCATCCCATCCATTTGGGGCTAGTTGTCACATGAAACGCCGCCCGGCGCCCCGTCGCGCCACACGCCGAATTGTCGAATTATTGGAGGAGCGCCGATTGCTCTCTGCCAATAACGAAACGTTGGCGACCGCGACGTTGCTCAGTTACACGCACGGCACGCCAATCGTGCAGAGCAGTTCGCTCGATCCGTTAGGCGATATCGATATCTTCCGCGTGGATTTGTCGATTGGCGATAAACTGACCGTCGATCTGAAAACGGTCTCGATCAACAGCAGTCTGGCTGGCTATCTACGAATCTTCGATAGCACGGGCGTGGAACTCGCGTTTAACGATGGGTTTGGTGCCACGGACGCCATGGCCTCGATCGTCGCCTCGGCGACCGGCGCGTATTTTGTTGGCGTTTCGGATGACGGAGATTTCTTCTACGATCCCAATACGGCCGGCAGCGGTTTTGGCGATGTCACGACCGGCGCGTTCGACCTGCAGGTGCAAGTCGATGCTCCGCTGCCAACCGGCAACGACACGCTGGCCAAAGCCACGCCGGTAAAATACATTCGCGATCTTTCGACCGCCGCCAGTGGGCTGCTGGCCGATCCTCAAGACGTGAATTTGTTTGCCCTCAACAATTTGCTGCCGGGCGATACGGTAGATTTGGGCTTAGCGTTCAACGCTGCGGGCAGTTCGCCGGGCGGTTACTTGCGATTGTTCGACGCCGCGGGCAAGCAACTGCAAGCCAACGGAAATTCGGCCGATGGCGGCCCGGCACTGAGCTATTTCGTGACCGAGGCCGGAAAATATTTTGTCGGAGTTTCTAGCGGCGGCAATACCGCTTACGATCCAAACGCCGCCCAGCATGCGCCGCCCAATGCGCTGGGCAGTTATCAGCTTGATGTCAAGGTGCGGTCCGCGCCGGCCGTGCTTCAGGAGCAAGAGCCCAATGACACGTTGCTGACCGCCGACGTGATCGATGTCGGTACGTCGGTGGGCGGGTCGATCGGCAGTTTCAACGACACCGATTGGTATTCATTGACCATCAACGCCGATGGGCAACTTACGGTGCGTGTGACGGCCGACTCCGGAAGTTTGCTCAATCCGCTGGTCACTCTGTACAGTTCCGACTTCAAGCAACTCTATTCGAGCGCTGGTTCCGCAGGCGGCGGCGCGCCGGAAATCTTGCAGCATTTTCCGGCCGGCACCTATTTCTTGCAGATCGCGTCGGTAGGCGGCAAGTCGATGGGCGCATACCACGTCACCACGAGTTCCATTGCCGCTAGCGCGCCGTTTGCGCCTGTCGCCACCGGTCCTGTGCCCGGCTATGTGGCCTATGGCGATTTCAATGGCGACGGCAAAATGGACCTCGTCACCGCAGATCGGTTTGGCGACGATGTTTCAGTCTTGCTCGGTTTGGGCGATGGCACATTTCGGCCCGCAGTGAGTTATGCCGTCCACTCCGGACCGGCCGGTTTGGTGGTGGGCGATTTCAACGGCGATCACATTTTGGATATCGCGGTGGCCTGCCGCAATTCGAGCGAAGTGGTGGTCCTGCCAGGCATGGGCGATGGCACGTTCGACACGCTCAATCCGCTGGTGTTGACCGTCGGCGCCGAACCTTTGGGACTAGCGAGCGGTGATTTCAATGGCGACGGCAAATTGGACCTGGCCACCAGCAATGCGAGTTCGGACGATGTGACCGTGCTACTCAACCAGGGCGGCGGCGCGTTCGCCGCCGGTGCAACGTACGTCGTAGGCACGCGGCCCGAATCACTCGTGGCGGCCGATTTCAACGGCGACGGTTTTACCGATTTGGCGGTGGCGAATCGCGGCTCGAATAATCTGACAATTCTGCTGAGTTCCGCCAGCGGCGCGTTCACGACGGGCGCGACATTGGCCGTTGGCGATCAGCCCAGTTCGATCGATGCCGGCGATGTGAACGGCGATGGCCGCGCGGACCTGGTGGTGGCCAACGCGGCTGGCGACGATGTCTCGCTGCTGCTTGGCCTGACAGCGGGCGGATTTGCCGCCGAACAACGAATCGACGTGCGCTTGCTGCCGCCGATCTTGGCCGCCGGCGATTTCCGCAGCGTCATCCGACTAGCCGATGCCAACCACGACGGCAAACTCGACTTGCTGGTTGCCAATTCGGCCGATGCCAATGTGGCCGTTGCGTTGGGCGTGGGGAACGGTACATTCGCGCGGCGGCAACTGGTCACGGTTGCCAATCATCCACTCGATTTCGACGCGGCCGATCTCAACGGCGATGGCCGGCTCGATTTCTTCACCGCCGACGGATTTGACAGCACCGCCACCATTCGACTGGGCCTGGCCGACGGCACGTTTCAAGTCGCGCCGCAAACCATGACCGGCATTCAGCCGCAAGCCATCGCCACCGGTGACTTCAACAGCGATGGGCATTTGGACTTGGTCACCGCCAACGCCGGAAATCTCTCGGTGCTGCTCGGTTTGGGCAACGGCGCTTATCAAGAACAATTTTCGGTAGGCGACGGTACGGCAACCGCCGTCGTCATCGGCGACTTCAATGGCGATGGCCGACCAGACATGGCGGCCACTTACCTCGGCAGCAATGACGTCGCCGTGTACTTGGGACTGGGCGATGGCACGTTCCGCTTGCCAGTGCGCTATGCGGTGGGCAATTTCCCCGTTTCGCTGGTGGCTGCTGATTTCAATGGCGATGGCGTGCTCGATCTGGCAACGGCCGACTTCTTTTCCGGCAGTGTGACCATCTGGACCGGCAAGGCCGACGGCACGTTCACCTCGCCGGTCACCGTTGCCGTTGGCAGCGGGCCGCGGGCGCTGGCCAGCGGCGATTTCAACGGCGACGGTCGCGCGGATTTGGTGGTGGCCAATACCAACGACAACAGCGTTTCGGTGCTGATCAATAACGGCCAAGGCGTGCTGGTTCGTCAGAGCGTTGACGTGGTGGTTGGAATTGCGCCCAATGGAATTGTCGTCGGCGATTTCAACGGCGATGGAAAAGTCGATTTTGCCACCGCGAATTTCGGCAGCAACGATGTTTCGGTTTGCCTGGGCCTCGGCGGTGGCAGTTTCGCCCCGCAGACGCTGTTGGCTGCCGGCGCGGGACCGAAATCGATTGTGGCCGCCGATTTGTTTGGCAACGGCCGGCTGGATTTGGCGGTGAGCAACGCCGACAGCAACAACGTGCTGCGTTATCGAAATTTGGGCGCGGCCGGTTTTGCGCCGCCGCTGGGCGACGTGGTAGGCAACTCGCCCGGCGCGCTGGTGACCGGAGATTTCAACGGCGATGGTCGGCCAGATCTGGCAACGGCCAACGGCGTCGATAATACGGTCAGTTCACTCTTGAACTTGGGGCTGGGTAACTTTGCCACCGGCTCGCAGTTTGTATCTGGCGGCACGAGCACCTCGCCGACGCTGGCCGACTATAGCGGCGATGGCGTGATCGATTCGCTGGTGCTTAACGGCGCGGGGCAATTGTTGTTGCGATTGGGCCGCGCCGGCGAGCCAGGGGTGTTCGACGCGCCGCAGGTGCTCAACGCCGCGCTGCCGGCCGGTGCGTTTACGACCATCCGCATTGCCGGATTCACCATGATCGCCGTCACGGACCGGTTCGCCGATGCGATTTCGGTCTACATGATTTCGGCCACGGGCTCGGCCTTCCGCACGCAGCATTTTGCCGCGCAGGTTTCGCATCCGGTGAAAATCGTCGCGGGCGATCTGAATGCCGACGGCGCGCCGGATCTGCTGGTGGCCGGCATCGGCAGCCAATCGCTGGTCGTATGGAGAATGATCGCCAACGGCACGTTCTTGCCGCAAGCGCCGATCGCGTTTAGCGGAGATCCCACCGACCTGGAACTGGCCGACGTGAATGGCGATGGACGAAACGACATCGTCGCCTTGGATCAAATCGGCGGCACGATCAGCGTTTTTAGCAGCGCAACCGCCAGCGGTCCGTATACGGAAACACGTTATCTGGCTGGCAATAGCCTGACCGGGTATTCGCTCAACGCCGCCGGCGATCCGCGATTGCTGACCCGCGACAGTTCGTCCGCGCTGGCGTTTGGTGATTTCAACCGCGATGGCCGCATCGACGTGGCGATTGCTAATCGCGGCAACAACAGCGTCGATATTCTGTTCGGTTTGGCCGACGGCGGCCTGGCGAACCCGGTTTCGATTCTGGTGGGCAGCGGGCCAACGGTGGTCCGCACCGGAGATTTCAACGGCGATGGTCGGCTCGATCTGGCGGCGCTCGATGCCGCGAGCCAAAGCGTGGTCGTGCTGCGTGGCGACGGACTCGGCAACTTTACAGCCAGCGCCACCTACGACGCCGGCAACGCGCCCAATGGTTTGTCGCTGATGGATCTTAACGGCGATGGCCGGCTCGATCTGGTCGTTGGCAATCCCTATGGCGATGCGTTGACGCTGTCTGGCCTGGGAGATGGCACATTCGCGCCGTTTACGCGGATTGGTCGGCGGGTGGAAATCGCGGTCGGCGATATTACCGGCACGGGCCACGATTCGTGGTTGGTCAGCAATCAAACCGCCGATCATCTCGTGCTCCAAAATTCCAGTCTGCCGGTTGCGTTTCAGCAGGATCGCGCCGCCGGCGTTGTGAATCCCGGCGCGGTGAAAATGGTGGATATCAACGGCGATGGCCTGCTCGATCTGATTGTCGCCAACAGCGGCGGCAACAATGTGCTGGTGTATCTCGGCCAGGGCAACGGTCAATTTGCCAACGCGCAATCGTTTTACGCCGGCACCAATCCGGTCGGCTTGACCATTGGCGACGTCAACGGTGACGGCAAGCCGGACGTCGTGGTTACCAACCAAGGTTCCAACGATGTCAGCGTACTGTTGGGCGATAGCGCCTCGGTGCTGCGGCCCGGCGTGCGGTTGAACGTGGGCGCCGGACCAACGCAGACCGTGGTTGGAGATTTCAACGGCGACGGCAAGACGGATTTGGCGGTGGCCAGCGCCACGAGTAATCAGGTTTGGGTTTTGAATGGCGTGGGCAACGGCTTTTTTAACGATACCGCGCCTACAATTTTCAACACCGGCAGTTCGCCGCAATCGCTGATCGTCGGTACGTTCGATGGTAAGCTCGATCTGGTCACACTGAATTTCAATTCCAACAGTCTCTCGTTTTACTCGGGCTTCGATCCCAACCATCGCGTCGACATCGCCGCCGGCGGTAGTAATCCCATCACCGCGGTTTCCGCAGATTTCAACCACGATGGTCTGCTCGACTTGATCGTCGGCAACAACGGCGACGGCGCTATCAGTGTGTTCTTGGGTGGCAATCAGGGTTTGGTGCTTTCCGAAACGATGTTCGAAGCCGGCTTAGAACATCCGGTTGCGCTGGCCTTAGCCGACCTGGGCGATGGCGGCGACTTGCGACTGCTCTGCACCGAAGAAGGCGACGAACTGGTCCGCGTGTTTTCACGCGAGACGCAAAACCCGGATGGACCGCCGTCCAGTGCCGAGGCTGCGTTAGCCGTGGATGCCTCCGGCGAAAGTTCCGGCGGTTCGCTGCTGTCGCTAACCAGCGCGCTCACATCGCTGCTGACGTTGGCGGTGCTGGAAAGTGGCCAAGCCGCCAGTCAATTCGACACCACGAGCTTGGGCGGCGCGGCGGCGGATCGATTCGATTTTTCCAAACTGGCCGAACAGTTTTCCGCCTGGCTGCAAACCGCCGAACAATACACCGATCAGTGGTTGGCCAAACTTTCGCCGCTGACCGGAACGCAAATCAAAACCAGCGAGGTGCTGGTGGTGGCCGGGCAACTGGCGGCCAATTTGTTCTTGCCAAATTTGCCAGGCGACGCGCTGTATCAGGTAGCGGCTTCGTACGGACTACCGCCGTCCGAAGCGCCGCGCGAATTGCCAGGCGCGGCCGTCGATCGGGCGATTGTCGATATGGACCTGCCGGCGCCGACGCCGCCAAGATTTATTGAGGACACCGGCGCGCGGCCACATCAGGCGTCGTTTACGCCACAGTTGTTGCCGGAGCCGTCGGCCGCCGCCATGCCCCGGCCGATGTCGGCCGCCGACAAATTGCCGGATGTCGCGCCGCTGTTGAACGCCGACGAAACGCAGCGCGAATGGATTCGTTGGGCGGCCATTGGCGCCACCAGTGCAGCCGCACTGGCTGGCGCTGGCTATGGGAGTTACCGATTGGTTCGCCGTCGTACGCTGACCGCACTTTTGTCAGGAGAAAGCCATGCCAAGCTCGACTAAGGATCTGTTGCCGGGTCAGTGGTGGGCGGTTGCTCAATGCGTTGACTCCTACGAAGTCGAGTCGGGCGGCGCGTTTCCGGACTTGCGAAAATATGCCGATCGGGCCGATCCCGAGCATCGCCTGGCGGCGCTTGAAGAGTTGGTGCGCGTCGATCTGGAGCGCCGCTGGGAGCAAGGCCAGGCGCGCAAGATCGAAGAGTACTTGCAAGATTACCCCGAACTGCGACAACCCTCGGTGGCGATCGAAGAACTGCTACGAGACGAACTGCAGATTCGCTCCCGGCATGGCGAAACGGTGCTGCCGGAAGAACTGAAATCGCGCTTTCCATATTTGGAAAGTCACAAGCTGTTCGACACCGCGCAGCAAATCGCCGGCACACTACCATTCGCCGTGCAACCGCTGGAAACCAATCGCGAAGACACGCATCGCGATCGATCCGGCAACCTGGCGGGGCAAGGTTCAACCAACGATGGTTCCGGTGACGCGCGGTCCGGGACGTTGGTCTTCGACAGCCGTAGAAATCGCGATTCAACGAGTGACTCGCGTTCGTCCACGGCCAACACGCGCGCGCCCGATTCATTACCAGCTAGTGGCGTGCGACCTGCCGCGGCATCGCGCCAACCGGTGACGGTGATCTCCGGCGGCTCGCAACCAACTGATGGCGCGCCGGTTTCGATCGGCCGCTACACGGTGAAAAAGACGCTCGGCTCCGGCAGCTTTGGCCTGGTTTATCGCTGCTTCGACGAAGATCTGAAACGCGATGTGGCCATTAAGGTGCCAACCCGCGCCGGCAGTTCGCGCGATCAAGTCAAAGAGTTTTTGCACGAAGCCCAAAGCGCCGCTCGTTTGCGTCATCCCGGCATTGTAACCGTGCTGGATGCCAGCCAAACGTCCGACGGCCGCGCGTTTATTGTGTACGAATTCATCGCTGGCTGCACGCTGCAAGATCGACTGGAAGACGGTCAGTACACGCTCGAGGATGCCGCGCGGTGGGTAGCCGATTCGGCCGAGGCGCTGCATCACGCGCACAAGGGCGGCATTGTGCATCGCGATATCAAGCCCGCCAATATCCTGCTGGATGAAGAGGGACGCACTCATATTGCCGATTTTGGCCTGGCCAAAATCGACGATCAGTTTTTCAAGAACGACTCCGGCAAAATCCTGGGCACCGTGGCTTACATGAGCCCCGAGCAAGCCGCTGGACAATCGCACTGGGCCACGCCGCAAACGGATATTTATTCGCTGGGCGTGATGCTGTATCAGATGCTTTGCCGACGACTGCCGTTTAGCGCCCGCAGCATCGACGACGCGCTGGCACAAATTCAGCAGCGCACGCCGCCGCCGCCGCGGACCATTAACGACTCGATCCCCAAATCTCTGGAGGACGTCTGCCTGCGCGCGATGGCCAAGTCGCCGGCCGAGCGTTATCGCACCGCGTCCGATATGGCGGCCGACATTCGTGCGTCGTTTGCGGCCCAACCGCCGCAGCGCCGCAATCGCTGGCCGTTGATGGCCGCTGGCGGTGCCGGCGCTGCCGCGCTGCTGGCTTTTTTGCTGATTGGCCAACCGTGGAAACAACATCCGCCGGAAAATCGCGGCGGAGCGAATTCGATTTTGCCCGCAGCCCAGGACAATGTGAATCCCGCGACTGGCGATTCGCTGCAACCGCTGTATGCCGCGCTACCGGCCGGCAGTCCGACGCTCAGAATTATTCGCCAGGCGGCCGAAGAAAGCGGCACCTTTCATGCGTTTGACGGTGCAACGGACAGGCTCCGCGAAGGCGATAAAATTCAATTTCACATCGTGACGCGCGGCGAAGTGAAACGCTTTGTGTATTTTTACTGGTACGATTTCGACGGTCGCCCGCAACGGTTGTGGCCAGCCGACGAGCAGATCGATCATCAACAACCGATTGCCAAGCTCGATTTGCCGAACACCGGCGACGATAACGAGTTTTATCCCATCGATAGTAAACTCGGGGCGCAGGTCGCGCTACTGGCCACGCGCGATACGCCGCTAACACGCGCGGAACTCACCGCCTTCGAGGCGCGACCGGCCTTTAGCGCCAACGCGCTGCGGTTGGATGGCGTGTTTCACATCACCAGCAATACCGAGTTGCAACGCGGCTTGGGCGCGGTGGTCAAATCTCGCAAGAATCCGCTGGACCCGGCCTTTGAACAACACCTGAAATCGACATTCGATTACTTTCACGGCATGGCGATTCCGGTGGTGACGAGCGACGAATAGGCGCTGGCGAAATCAACGCTGGCGGAAATGCAGAACCGCATTGCCGGTTGCTCACGGAAAATCGACGGTCTTGCACAAAGGACGGTTTGCATGACGCACGCTCGGTTGTTGGTTTTACTGCTGCTGGTGGCGATTGCCTGCACGCCACGGTTCGCCTGCGCGGCCGCGCCTGCGCCGGTGGATGCAAACACGATCGACCGCGCCCGTGCGCTGCAAAAGTCGGGTCAGTTGGTTGCCGCCGAGAAACTGCTGCGAGACGTGCTGGCCGGCATCGATAGCGGCAAGCTGCCGGCCAACCAATTGGGCCGCTGTTTGAACTCGCTGACCGATATCTACCGGGTTTGGGGTCGCCACGACGATGCGCTGCCGGTGGCGCTGCGCTACCAGAAGTTCATCGCCGGACAAACGGCGCTGGATGCAAAAAGCCGCGATCAGGCGCTAGAAGAAAATGCCGTTGAACTGGCCGATATCTACGCCGGATTGCGGCGTTACACCGAGGCCGAAAAAATGTTGGGCGAAGCGCTCGACCGGCAGCCCAAGGCGGGCGGGAATCCGGCACGCGCGTTGACGCTGGAAGTCAAGCTAGCTCGACTGGCCGCAGCGCAAGATCACGACGCCGACGCTCGGCAGCGCTGGCAAACCGTGGTTGAGCATGGTGCCGCGAAGTGGAAGCTGATCGAAGCCGGTCAAATGCCACTAGCGAACCTGCCGGAAATCGCGACGGCGCTGGTTGCTGGCAATACCGCCACCGAAAACTTCGCCGACGCCATTCGCGTCGAGAAATCGCTATTGGCCATTCGCGTCAAACAGCAAGATAAGCCCGGCGAGATCAAAGCCCGCACCGATCTGGGGTTGTTGTATTCGCAAACGCGTGACTATGCCCACGCACGGCAGTTTTTGGAAGAGGCGCTTGAGATTCAACGCAAGCTGGCGGTCAACAGCAGCGACGAAGCCGAACTGCTTTCCGCGCTGGCCGCCATGCTCAAAGCGCAAGGCGCGCAGCAAGACGCCAAACAGCGGTTCAACGAATCGGCCAACGCTTATGGCCAGGCGATCACGCGCGAAGCAGCGCGCGATCCCAATTCGCAGCTTATTCCCACGCTGTTGCAACAACAACAAAACGTGATGCAGCAAGCCGGACAATTTCGCGCGGCCATTGACGTCAATTTACGGCTATTAAAAATGTGCCAGCAACGGCTGGGCGATCAACATCCCACGACCTACGCGGTTCGTTCGGATCTCGGCGCTCTGTACGGCGCCATCGAAGATTTCGAGCAAGCTCAGCCACTGTTGGTCGAATCGCTCGACTATTGGCGGAAAGTGAATCCGCCCAATCCGTTGCGCCTGGCTCGCGCACTCAACGATCTGGGCGTGGTGCAGCAAGCCAGCGGATCGCTCAATGCGGCACGCAAGTCGTTCGAGCAAGCGCTCGACATTCGCCGCGAGCGACTCAAGCCGGACGATCTGCGTGTGGCCTATTCTCTGAACAATCTGGCCAGCGTCGATCTAGCCAAAGGCGACTACGCACAAGCCATTGCGCTGTTGGAATCGGCCGTTGTGCTCTGCAAGTCTCGGGGACGCGCGGCCGAAGATTCGCTCAGTAACGATCTACTGAATTTGGCCATGGCCTACAAAAGCCAAGGTCAGTTGAGCAAAGCCAGCGACTATTGCAACCAGGCTTTGACGGTTTACCAACGTGCGTTTGGCGCGGATGCATCGGGCGCGGCCGCCTACTACAACTCGCTGGCTCAATTGGCAGTCGCTCAAAGTCAGTTCGATCAAGCCAATCAGTTCATCCGCCGGGCCGTGGAAATTCAGCAGAAGAATCATCTGGATCGCGAACCGATCTTCGCCGCGACACTCCATCAACAGGCGCTGATCAGTTTTCAAAAAGACCAATTCTCCGATGCGGCTTCGCAGTGGCAACAAGCCCTGGCCATTCAGCAGGCCGCCGGTCAAACGCCGCAGGCTGCCCGCACGCTGGTCTACTTGGCGCGGGTGGCCACGCTGCAAAACGATACCGCCTTGGCCGAAAAACGTTACCGACAGGCCATCGAGCTGCAAGCCACGATCGAAACGCATCCCGTGGTGCACTACCTTGCGCTCTGCAACCTGGCCGAAATCTTACACGGCCAACGGAAAAACGCCGAAGCGCTCTCGCTGCTGCACACAGCCGTAAAAATTATCGAAACGCCACGTTCAGGCACAACCGGCGGCGAAACTCGACGGGCCGAATTCTTTGCTCAGTTCGCCTCCGCGTACGACCTGTTGGTGGACTGGAGCCTGCAAGACGGCAAAGTTGACGAGGCGCTGATGAGTGCCGAAAACGGTCGCAGCCGCACGCTGCTGGATCAACTCAATTTGGCCGGCGTCGACTTGCGCGATACGCTCAGCGGCGCGCACGGCGAGCAACTGCTGGCCCGCGAGTTAAAACTTCGCACGGAGATGGGCTCGCTTCGCGCGCGCGCCGTGAACTCGTCCGCGATGAGCGATGCGGCGGCGATCAAAGCGCTATCGCGGCAACTCGCTCAAGCTCAGGACTCTTACGCTCAAGTCTGGACCGATATCCGCGATGCCAGTCCGCTGTATCGCGAAAGTCTGGCGGCCGATACCAGCACGCATATGTTTACGGACGTGCGCGGGGCACTTAAAAACGACAAGCAACTCATGTTGTTTTACTTTCTCGGCGCGTCGCACAGTTATCTGTTGTTGATCGCTCCTGACGATCCGCAGGCGAAAGTCTTTCCGCTGGTGATCTCCGAACCGTTGGCGGCAGCGATGTCTGTCAAAGCCGGGCCGCTCACTCGACCGGCCGCGGTGCAAATCGTCAATCAACATCTGGCCGACATGCGCGATCGGGCTGGTGGTCGAGGGTTGGGAGGAATTGTCAAATCCGTGAAGGGCGTCGAGGCTGCACAACAAGGCACGTTGTTGACCGAGACGCTGTTGCCCGCCGCGGTCCGCAAGCTGGTGAGCGACAGCGGAGCGCAAGGCGTGGTGATCGTGCCGGACGGCGCGCTGCATCAACTGCCGTTCGAGGCGCTGCTGCTCAGCGCGTCGCCAGCGCCGCGCTACGTGCTGGATGTGTTACCACCAATTTCGTACGCGCCCTCGGCCAACATTTGGTGGAATCTTTACAATCGACCGTCGGCAACTCGCAATTCGCCCGCCAAATTGTTGACCGTCGGCAATCCGCATTATCTGCCGCAGACCGATGCGCCTGATCGCCCGCCGATCACCATGCTGGCGGCCACGCGCGATGCTTATTTGGGCCTGGGTGGTCGGCTGCCGCCGCTGCCTGGCACTGCGCAAGAGTGTGCGCTCGTTAGCCGCGCGTTCGCCAAACGGCAAGTCACGCAACTCCTGGCCGACGACGCTAGCGAGCAGAAAGTTCGCGCGGCGATTGCGGGGCAGCAATTCATTCACATCGCCGCCCATGGTCTGGTCGATCAACAGACGGACAACCTGTTTGGCGCCATCGCCTTGACGCCCAGCCGTGACGTCAACGCCTCGGCCGATGACGACGGCTTTCTTTCGCTGCACGAAATTCATGGCCTGCAACTCACCGGCTGCGAGCTGGCGGTGCTCAGCGCCTGCCAAACCAACGTTGGTCCAGAACGGCCGCTCGAAGCGGGCAGCACATTGGCACAAGCGTTTTTGGCAGCCGGCGCCAAGCGTGTGATCTGCAGTCATTGGAACGTGGACGACCGCTCGACGGCCGAGACGATGGGCGGACTATTCCAAAATCTGGCGACGGAACTTGATCGGCCAGCCTCCACGGACAAAGCCGCGCGTCGCGAACGGGCAGATTATGCGGCCGCCCTGACCGATGCGAAAAAGCGAATTCGCAACAATCCGCAATGGTCGTCACCTTATTACTGGGCGCCGTTTGTGCTGGTGGGGCCGGCGCGTTGAGTTTTTCGCGTAAGAATTTTTGCACATTGGCGGGCGCGATGATTCTCGCGGCTGGCTTGCCCGCCCGTGAATCATTTCGGTGCCAGCAAGATTGCGCGGAAGCGAGCGCCACGCGTGTTTCCGCTGCCTGCTGCGCGTTGGTGGTTCGCCGAGCCTGGCGGTCTGGATCAACTGTCCAGGTGCGGAATACCGCAGGGCAGGTCGCTGAAAATCGCAACTGGAGGTTGATCTGCGGTGCGCTCTGTCGCCCGCTGCGGTTCTCGGGGTAGAATGTCGGGTATTGCTCCGCGAACATATCGGAGGTTCTACCGTGGACCGAAACGAGCACCGGGATACGCCCGTCGCCCCATCGAACGCATTGACGCTGGAAGCGCCCAGCACCGAACTGTACACATCTAATCCGCCGCAGATCATCGCGGATTCTCGGTTTCGACAGTCGCAGAGCGCCGCGCCCTGCCCGCGAATTGCCATGGAAGCGGTTTGCCCCAAGCATCTTTCCAATGAGACGCATAGCCTGTTGCGGACGCGGTTGCGCGCGGCCGCGTTGTCGTTGGCGTTTGGCTTCACGCTGTTCTTCATTCGCAACGCAATCGTCAAACATTGGACGGATCGCGCCGACGTCATTTGGCTGTACTTTCAGTTTTTGGTGACCGCGGGACTGGTGGTGATTTCGGGTTCTCTGTGCTGGAAATGCACATCGTCCACCAAAGTCTTACGCGTCAAAGAGTTGTTGATCTTTTCATTGCCGGCGAGTTATTTTCTGGCGATGCAGTTTAGCGATCGATTCGGCCATGGGCTTAAACATGGCTTTATCGAAAGCCCGACGTCACCGTGGTTGATGTTGATCTTTACCTATGCGCTGTTCATTCCGAATACTTGGAAGCGCGCGGCGCTCGTCATGGGTCTGCTGGCTACCGCGCCGGTCGCGGTGCTGCTCTATCTCTTTTTGACCGACGTCGAATTTCAAGATCTCATGAACTGGTATCATATTGCCAGTATCGGGTTGATGCTGGTGGTGGGTTGTGTGGTCGGCGCGTTTGGCGTTTACACCATTGGGCAATTGCGCCGCGAGGCATTTGCAGCCCGGCAGTTTGGACAATATCGGCTAAAGCGGTTGCTCGGCCAAGGCGGCATGGGCGAGGTTTACCTGGCCGAACATCAATTGATGAAGCGCCCCTGTGCCATCAAGCTGATTCGTCCCGGCAAAGCTGGCGATCCCCACGCCTTGGCGAGGTTCGAACGCGAAGTCCGCTCAACGGCCAAGCTCTCGCACTGGAACACGATCGAAATTTTCGATTACGGCCGCACCGACGACGGCACCTTTTACTACGTGATGGAATATTTGCCGGGCCTCAGTCTGGCGGAACTCGTCGAACGTTCAGGCCCACTCGCGCCGGAGCGCGTGGTGCATTTGCTGCGGCAAACGTGTGATGCGCTGGGCGAGGCGCACAGCCTGGGCCTGATGCATCGCGATATCAAGCCGGGCAATATTTTCGCCGCGCAGCGTGGCGGAATTTACGACGTGGCGAAACTGCTCGACTTCGGCCTGGCAAAACCGCTCACCGCCGGCGTGGATGTGATGCTCACGCAAGAAGGCACAATCACCGGTTCGCCGCTTTATATGTCCCCCGAGCAAGCCACCGGCGACCGCGAGCCGGACGCCCGCAGCGACATTTACTCGTTAGGCGCCGTGGCCTACTTCCTGCTGACCGGCCGGCCGCCGTTCAACGACGACCGCCCGATGAAGGTGCTGATTTCGCACGCCAGTGTGCCGCCCACGCCGCCTTCGCAGTTTAAATCCGATTTGCCGGGCGATGTGGAAGACGTGGTGATGCGCTGTTTGGCCAAGGATCCCATCGACCGGTATCAAGACGCCGGGGCGCTTTCGGCCGCGCTGGCCGCTTGCGATTCGGCCGATCGTTGGACGCGCGACGACGCCGCGCGGTGGTGGGCCACGCGATCCAACACGCACACCGAGCTTGAACCGTTAGCCGCCGCTGGTTAAATCGCGCCGACGGCCCGTGAAAATATGGCGATGGCGGCGGTTATCCGGTGCCCACAAGGCATCGCAGTCGCGCTCGCACGCTTGCCGATAAAACTATTGCGTGCATTTTCGTGGCGTTTTCATTAGACTTGGGGCAGGCAGCGCTAAGCGGCCAGTCTGGCAAGCTCGCAAACATTGCGGCATTGGCCAACGTATAATTGATGTGCGGGTTTCGTGGTCGTTGATGGCCCAACCAACGAGGTGCAATCGATGGAATTGACGCTCAAAGTTCTTGGCGGTTCGCAAAACGGCAAGGAAATCAAAGTCGCTGGACCGAAGTTCTTCATCGGACGAGCGGAAGATTGCCACTTGCGACCCAACAGCGACGCCATCAGCCGCCACCACTGCGTGATCAATATCGAGCCTGGCAATGCGTCGCTCCGCGACTTCGGCAGCCGTAACGGTTCGTTCGTCAACGGAGAGCGCGTTTCCGGCGAATGCCCTTTGAAAAATGGCGACAAGCTGACTGTCGGATCGCTAAATTTTGAAGTTGTGATTACGGCCAACGTGAGTGGCAAGAAGCGGCCTGCCGTCAAAGGCGTGGCCGATGTGGCGGCCCGACTGGCCGCCGGTCCGCGCGGTTCGGACGAGCAAATTGGCGATTGGCTCTCGACGCCTGCCAAAGACGATACGGCCGTCAATAAAGCCAGCGATCAGACGACCAATACCAAAGAGATCAAAGCCGCGGGCACCGACACGCAGGCCGACGCGCTCAAGAGCACCGCGGCGATGCAAAAGCCGATCGAATTGCCCAAGCAGTCGACCAACACGGCCGATCGCGTGTTCGGCAAATTGCAGACCGGCCCCGTGACCAACGGCACCAAAGACAGTCGCGAAGCGGCCACGCAGATGCTCAAGAAGATTTACGAAAATCGCAATCAGTAAGTCGAGTGGTCGCGTCGAACCACTCCCGTCGTTTCCGACGCTGCCAGCGTTGGTTGAGCTGGCGTAGTAGCGCTAAATTCACGAACGAATCGGCAACCCGAAGCCGCCGGATGAGCGTCGAGTTGAGCTTTCGTGCGGCAACCGTGTCATTCATAATGCCAGGGTTGAAAATGCACGTTGCCCCGCTGCCTGGCCGCTGATGAATGTTCTGACTCTGGACTCCGTTACCAAGCACTTCGGCCCCGAACCGGTCTTGGCGGGCGTATCGCTAGAAGTTCATCCTAAGGAGCGAATTGGGCTGGTGGGACCAAACGGCGCTGGCAAAACCACGCTGATGAAGATCATTGCCGGGCAAGAATCGGCCGACTCCGGCAAGGTCGAATTGCATCCCAGTTGCCGGCTGTCGTTTTTGGAGCAGCAACCCAGCTTCCCGCCGCAGCGCACCGTTTGGGACGAAGCACTGGCCGCTTGCGGCGAATTGACTCAACTGGCGCAGCAGGCCGATCAAACTGGTCAGGCGATTGCCGCCGCCCAGGATGAAGCCGAACGCAAACGGCTCGAAAAACAGTTCGACCGCCTGCAGCACGAACTGCAGCAGCGCGACGCTTACAACATCGACCATCAAATCGAGCGAATTCTCGGCGGTCTCGGATTCACGCCAGCCAGTTACCAGCAACCGGCGGCCACACTCAGCGGCGGCCAGCAAAACCGCTTGCTGCTCGCTACGCTGCTTCTGTCGGCCCCCGACTTGATGCTGCTCGACGAACCGTCCAACCACTTGGATATCGAAGCCACCCAGTGGCTCGAACAGTTTCTCTCCGAATCCGCACAGGCGATGATCATCGTCAGCCACGACCGCTATTTTCTCGACCGCGTGACCAATCGAACCTTCGAATTGTTCCACGGCACCATCGACGCGTACACCGGCAACTTCTCGGCCTACTGGCGGCAAAAAGCCGAGCGCGTGGAGGTCGAGCGGCGAACCTATGAGCGACAGCAAGACGAAATCGCTAAGACCGAAGAGTTCATTCGCAAGAACTTTTACGGACAGAAGGCCACACAGGCCGAAGATCGCCGCAAAAAACTGGCGCGGATCGAGCGCGTGCAGCCACCGCGCGAAATCGTTGGACCGGCGATGAGCTTTCCACCTTGCAAACGGGCCGGCGATATCGTGCTGCGGGCAGAAGGCGTCTCGAAAGGTTACGATCGGCCGCTGTTCAAGGAGTTGAGTTTTCAGATCGAACGCGGCGAGCGCTGGGGCATCATCGGACCCAACGGCACGGGCAAAACCACGCTGCTCCGCTGCCTGGTAGGGCAAGAAACGCTCGATGCCGGGCGCGCAACCGTCGGCTCGCAAGTCAAAATCGGTTACTTCGATCAGCTCTTGCGGACCGTCGACGACGAGTTGCCGGTGGTCGAGGCCGTGCGCCCCGATCATAAAGAATTCAACGAACCGCAACGCCGCGATCTGCTGGCGCGCTTCGGAATTACCGGAGAAATGGTCTTTCAGAAAGTCAGCAGCCTCAGCGGCGGCGAACGCAATCGCACGGCGCTCGCCCGGTTGTCTGGCATGGACGTGAATTTTCTGGTGCTCGACGAACCGACCAACCACTTGGACCTGTGGGCGCGCGATTCACTCGAGCGCGCGCTGGCAAAGTTCGACGGCACGCTGCTGTTTGTCAGCCACGACCGCTACTTCTTGAACCGCGTGGCCGATCACCTGTTGGTCGTCGAGCCGCATCGCTTCCGGACCATCGAAGGCAATTACGAAAGCTACTTGCAGTTCGTCCAAGCCACGGGCACCGCGCCGCCGGAAGCCAACGGGAAAAAGGGCGGCTCCGCGGCCGCAACCAGCCCTTCCGCCAAGCCAAAATCCAAACCGGCCGACGACGCCTCGGCAGCGGCCAAGCGCAAACGCAAGTTTCCGTATCGCAAAGTGCCGGACATCGAGCGAGATATTTTGCAGCGAGAAACTCGGCTGGCCGAACTGAACGCGCTGTTGATCTTGCCGGAAACGCATCGCAGTGGCGACCGCATCCGCCAAGTGCAAACCGACATTGCCGAAGCGCAGCAAGCGCTCGCCGCACTGTACGAACATTGGGAAGAAGCAGCCGAATTGAACTGAACAGCCGCGGTAAGAAAGCGGTCCGTAGAAACGGTCTCCGCGAAACGCGACGATTGGCGAACCACATTCCGAGCGCGCTGGCTTAGTGCGCCGGCGCCATTGAATGCGGCGCTTTGTTCGCATGCTGCGCTACGCGAATTTGCGCGCGGGCTTGGAGAATTAGCCGGTCGCGAATCGCTTCCAGCTCAGGCGTGTTCGCCAGCCGATGATTGGCTTCGCGAAGTTGTTCTTGAGCGGCGGCGACGTTGATTTTTTCGGCCGGAATTGCCCGCCCCGTCAGGACCGTGACAATATCGTTGGCGACCTGCACAAAACCGCCATCCACAAACCAGCGGCGCGTGGTACCGCCTTCCACCAGCCGTAACTCGCCGTATCCCAGGCGGCCGATGAACGGGCTGTGATGCTCCGACACGCCCAACTCGCCGTCAAACAGCGGCAAGGCGACAAACTGCGCGTAGGCTTGCAAGGCAGTTTCTTCCGGCGTGACCACGATGCATTCCAGCACGTCTTCAGCCGAGGTCACGTCAGTACCCTGTTCGTATTCCATAGATCACGCCTGCCGCAACAAAGACAACTCATTCCCAAATGCAACGCCAATCGATTGGCCTACGGTAATACGCGGGGCCAGTGCTTCCGACTACTTCTTGTTGGCTTCGAAGGCCATCTTCTTGGCTTGTTCTTCGGCTTGTTCGATCGGGCCGACGTATTTGAAGGCGTCTTCCGGCAGGCTATCCCACTTGCCGTCGGCAATTTCCTCGAAGCTGCGAATGGTGTCGGACAATTTGGTGATTTCGCCCGGCTTGTTGGTAAACACTTCGGCCACCAAGAACGGTTGCGACAAGAATCGCTCCATGCGGCGGGCGCGATGCACCACCATTTTGTCGTCTTCGCTCAATTCATCGACGCCCAAGATGGCAATGATGTCTTGCAGTTCACGATACCGCTGCAGCGTCCGCTGCACGCGGCGGGCAATGGCATAATGCCGCTCGCCTACATATTGCGGATCGAGAATTCGGCTCGATGAAGCCAGCGGATCGACCGCCGGATACAGACCTTTTTCCGAAATCGAACGTTCCAAATACAAGAACGCGTCCAAGTTGCCAAACGCCGTGGCGGGTGCGGGATCGGTGGGATCGTCGGCCGGCACATAAACGGCCTGCACGCTGGTGATGGCGCCCTTGGTGGTCGAGGCGATGCGTTCTTGTAGCGCGCCCATTTCCGTGGCTAACGTGGGTTGATATCCCACGGCGCTCGGCATTCGACCGAGCAATGCCGAGACTTCGCTGCCGGCTTGCGAAAACCGGAAAATATTGTCGACGAACAGCAGAGTGTCGGCGCCGGTCGTATCGCGGAAATATTCGGCCATGGTCAAGGCCGACAGCGCCACGCGCAACCGCGCGCCCGGCGGTTCGTTCATCTGGCCGAAAACCATACAGGTCTGTTCGATCACCGCGCGGCCGGTGTTGCCGATTTTGGCTTCTTGCATTTCGATCCACAAGTCGGTGCCTTCGCGGGTGCGTTCACCCACGCCGGCAAACACCGAGTAACCGCCGTGCGAACTGGCGACCCGCGCGATCAATTCTTGCAGAATGACGGTCTTTCCCAAACCGGCGCCACCGAACAACCCGGCTTTACCACCGCGGACGAACGGCGTCAGCAAGTCGATGACTTTGATACCGGTTTCGAACAACTCGGTTTTGGTCGAAAGATCCGTCACGTCGGGCGCATCGCGATGAATGGGCCAGCGTTCTTCCGAAATGACCGGTCCGCGATTATCGATCGGATCGCCCACCAGATTGAACACCCGGCCGAGCGTGGCTTTGCCAACCGGCACGGTCACTGGCGCGCCGGTGTCGACGCAGGCCTGCCCGCGGATCATCCCGTCGGTGCTGCCTAGCGCCACGCAGCGCACGCGGTTACCGCCCAAGTGCTGTTGCACCTCGCCGGTCAGTGCGAGCTTGACGCCTTTGGTTTCGGAGTCGATTTTGACGGCATTATAAATGGCCGGCAGATGTCCCTCGGGAAATTCGACGTCAAATGTCGAGCCGATGACTTGCGTGACTTTGCCCACCCCACCGGCGGTTCCCGTGTGATTCATCGTCGCAGTTACCATAAATCCGATTCTCGTCTGTTGAATTCGCGGCGCGAATCGCCACGCAGTTATTTCGAATGATTCTCAGCCCGGGCTTCCCCGCCCTCTGCCCCTGCCCTCTGCCCTCTTGCTACTTGCCTTTCAAGGCCTCGACACCGCCGAGGACTTCCATGATTTCGCCCGTGATCTGCGACTGCCGAGCGCGGTTGTACGTACGGCTGAGATTTTTGATGATCTTGCCGGCGTTGTCCGTCGCGCCCTTCATGGCCACCATGCGGGCAATTTGTTCGCTGACCGCGGCGTCCAAAAAGCACTTGAACAGCTTCACCTTGAAACTGGTGGGCACGACTTCTTCCAAAATGCTCTCGGCTGACGGCAGAAATTCGTACTGCGATTCCGACGCCTCGGCCTTTTCCGAAGCGCCTTCCAGCGCGCCCAGCGGCAGCAATGTTTCGACCACCGCTACTTGCTTGGCGATGTTATCGAAGCGAGTGTAAGCAACGTCCAGCCGATCAAGCTTGCCCTGGATGAATTCTTCCAGAAAGCGATTGGCCAGCACTTCGACTTCATCGAACCGCGGCTTGTCTTCGAAATGCGTATATGACTGCTGGCCGACAACTTGCCGATATTTGAATGACGAAATTCCCCGCTTGCCGGAAAGTTCCAAGCGCACGTTGGGAATAGCGGCCTTCAACTCGGCTAGTCGCGTCCAAGCCTGACGAAACACGTTGCCGTTGTATCCACCGGCCAGCCCACGATTGCCGCTGAGCACCAGCAGCGTGACATTTTCGGTCTTTTCGCGAGCTTCCAAGAGCGGATGCGTGACTTTCAGACCGGCGTTGGCCAGGTCGGCCACCAGTTGCGTAATTCGCTTGGTGTAAGCCGTGGCGGCGCTGGCGCGGTCCATCGCCTTTTTGAATCGCGCCGTGGCGATCAACTCCATCGTCCGCGTGATCTTGCGGATATTTCGGATCGACTTGCGACGTTTATCTAAAGCGCGAGCTTTGGCCATGTTGAACTGCTAAATCTATCTCAACGGAAAACGACCTGACAAACCAAACCGCCCTGCACCTAACTCACCAAACGCAACGTGAACGGATACCGATAAAACTCGCCATTGGCCGCCTTGATGGCCGCCAGAACCTTCATCACCACACCGTAAACCACCACGACCGGCAACAGCACAAAACCGATCAACACGAAGCACAATGCAATCGAAACCATCAGGGCAATGAACAACGTTATCTGAAAATTCAGCGCCTCTTTGCCGCAGCGATCCACAAACGAGTACTGATCTTTCTTCATCTGCCAAACCACCAGCGGCCCGATGATGTTCGCGCCCGGAATTGGGACCACATAGCCGGCGAACCCGGCCAAGTGACAGAACATGCCCCAATTTCTGGCGTCCGGATCCGACTCGAGGATTGGCGGCAGATCGACATCGATCGGCGGAATGTCCATCGCAGCAGCCTCCCGAACGATAGGTCTACGTATTGATTTTCGCGCTTAAACTTTCATGGCCGACAGTTTGGATTTTTCGCGCTCGGCCTTTTCTTTTTCTCGCTGACCGGCAAAGTGCGTTTGGAACTCCGTGATGGCGTCTTCCATCTCTTTAGTCAGCCCGGCGTCCATGTCCTTGGTTTCGATCATCTTGCTGCGGATGCCCGGCTTGCGGTCGCGGACGAACTGCAGGAATTCTTTTTCCCACACAGCAACCTGATCGCGTGGCACTTTGTCCAAGTAGCCGCGGGTGCCGGCAAAAATGGTCAGCACTTCGTCATACACATCCAACGGCGAATATTGCCCTTGCTTGAGCAATTCCACCATTCGATAACCGCGGTCCAAACTGCGTTGCGTATCGGCGTCCAAATCCGTACCTAACTGGGCGAACGCTTCCAACTCGCGGAACGAAGCCAGCACCAATCGCAGACCACCTGCCACCTTTTTCATGGCTTTAATCTGCGCGGCGCCACCGACGCGACTGACCGAAATACCGACGTTCATGGCCGGACGCTGACCGGCAAAGAACAAGTCCGGCTGCAGGTAAATCTGGCCGTCGGTAATCGAAATCACGTTGGTCGGAATGTAGGCCGAAACTTCGCCTTCCAGCGTTTCAATGATGGGCAGCGACGTCAGCGAACCGCCGCCGAGCTCTTTGCTCAGCTTGGCCGAACGCTCCAATAACCGGCTATGGGCGTAAAACACGTCGCCCGGGTAAGCTTCTCGACCGGGCGGACGACGCATCAGCAAGCTCAACTGGCGATAAGCCACGGCCTGCTTGGAAAGATCGTCGTAAACCACCAACGCGTGGCCGCCGTTGTACATGAAATGCTCGGCCATCGCCGTGCCGGCATAAGGCGCCACGTATTGCAGCGGCGCCGGGTCGCTGGCACCAGCCACGATCACCGTGGTGTAATCCATGGCGCCATGTTTACGCAGCGCCTCGACGACGTTAGCCACGGTCGATTCTTTTTGACCGATGGCCACATAGAAGCATTTCACGCCCGAATTCTTTTGATTGATGATCGTGTCGATGCCGATCGCCGTTTTACCGGTCTTGCGGTCGCCGATGATCAATTCGCGCTGGCCGCGGCCAATGGGCGTCATGGCGTCGATGGCTTTGATACCAGTCTGTAGCGGCTCGTTCACGGGCGAACGACCGGCAATGCCAGGCGCCATGAATTCGACCGGGCGGCGATTTTCCGTCACGACCGGCCCCTTGCCGTCCAGCGGATTGCCCAGCGGGTCGAGCACGCGGCCCATCACGGCGTCGCCAACCGGCACGCTGAGCAATTGCCCCGTGCTTTTGACTTCGTCGCCTTCGGCAATGGCCAGGTAATCGCCCAGAATGATCACGCCGACGGAGTTTTCTTCCAGGTTGAACGCCAACCCGGTCACGCCGTTGGCGAACTGGACCATTTCGCCGGCCATGACCCCCGAGAGGCCATAGACGCGCGCAATGCCGTCACCCACTTCCAGCACGCGCCCGACTTCACGGACGTCGATCTGCGAGTGGTAAGTTTCAATTTCCTTCTGAATAACCGAAGCGATCTCGTCGGCTTTGAATTTCATGCACGCTCCTGTTGATCATTTGCTGACGAACCTGCTGCAGCCGCGTGGCCACCGAACCGTCGTACACGGTATCGCCCACGCGCAACACTAGGCCGCCGAGTAAGTCGGCGTCGGTGTTCACGTCCAGCATTGGTTCGCCGCCTAACATGACACGCAACTGTTCGGCGATTTGAGCCCGGTGTGCGTCGTCCAGCGGCAAGGCCGTGGTGACGCGCACTCGGAATCGGTTGCGCATTTGGTCGTAAAGTTGATGAACGGCGCGTTGGATGGGCTTGAGCACATCCAGCCGGCCGTGATTCGATAATACCTTCAAAAAATTCAACATCAGCGGCGAGGCTTGCGAGCCCAGCACGCGATCGATCATGGCCGACTTCTCCTCGGCCGACAAATCCGAGCTAAACAATTGCGCCAAGCCCGGAAATCCATCCAGCACGTCGCTGATCAGCGAATCCAGCTCGGCAATCGCCTCGTCGGTTTTGCCCGAAGCTTCAACCGCGCCCATGAATGCCTTGGCGTAAACCTTGGCAATTTGCTGCGCGCCTACATCCAGGGCCGCTTGTGCGGCCTCGGACATGTTTTGCGATGCGGATGCGTCTTGGGTCATGGCGTTTGGATTCAATTCACAAGGACGAAAATCGGAAGTCAAAGATGAAATCGGCTGTGCAGCCGCGACGGTCGCCCGTCGCCGCTTGGGCTAGTTCTTGCTGGGCATCGATGCGGCGAACTTGTTCATCGCGTCGTTGACCAAGGCGGTTTGCTCGTCGGGCGTGATCTTGCTGCGCACGATCTTGCCCGCCAGTTCCACGGCAATGTTGGCCGAGTGTTCCGAAAGTTCTTTCAGTGCCACGTCGCGTGCGCGATGGATCTCCAGCAAGGTTCGTTCTCGCTCGGCGGTGGCACTGGCCTTGGCTTCCGTGAGAATTTCCTGCTTGGTGTACTCGGCATCCTTGTGAGCCCGATCCATCAAGTCGCGAACTTCCGCCTGCGCGCTGGCCAGTTTCTTTTCGTAATCGGCCAGCACTCGCTTTGCTTCGTCGAAGCTGCGCTGCGCGGCATCGATGTTGTCCGAAATACCCTTCTCGCGGGCGTCCAAGCCCTTGGCGATTGGCCCCCAAGCGAATTTGGAGAGCACTGCAAACAGCACCACAAACACGATGGCCGTCCAAATTGCCAGATCGGGATCGACCGACAACGGGTCGGTCGCCGGATTAACAGTTGTACCGCCGGCGCTGGCGACGCCTGCTGTCTCGTTTTCTGCCTTGGCGGCGGAAGCTGGCGTGGGGCAATTGACGCAGCAACAAGCAGCCAATGCGAAAATCAGTAATGCGATGAATTTTGCACGCATAGCGGAAAACCAAACCCAAGGAAATCGAGACAACGGAATGAGCGAATCGTCGCAGATGAGCTTAGCTCTTCAGAATGCAAACGATCAGCGCGAAGAACGTTGCACCTTCGATCAGAGCGGCCGCAATGATCATCGCGGTTTGCACTTGGCCAGCCACTTCTGGTTGACGAGCCATGCTCTCGACCGCGCTGGAACCAATCTTGCCGATGCCCATCGCCGCGCCCAGGATAACCAAACCCGCGCCGAACGCACCGCCGAAGAAGATGCTAAAGTGACCAGCATCCAGAACCGTCGCGGCGGGTGCCTCTGCAGCGGTTGTCGTCGTGGTTTTTGGTTGAGCAAAAACCGTATTCGACATTAACACCAGACCGACCACAATCAATGCAACCTTCAAATACTTGTACACTGTACCGCTCTCCTTGTGGAAACCTAAATGGTGCAAACCAAAATTTGTTCAAAACACTCAAAAACATTCGGACGATCTGGCACGCGTGGCGCTCGCGAATTAATGCGGGTGAATCGCCGTGCCGATGAACAACGCCGCCAAAAACGTGAAAACGTACGCCTGTAAAAAGGCCACGAACAATTCCAATAAGCTTAACGCAGTGGCCCCAAGCACGCTCGCGCCGGCCACAGCTGGCCAAATTGCACTATGCGCGGTCGCCGCGATAAACGCCACGATCACTGCCAACACTAAGTGCCCCGCAAGGACGTTTGCCAACAAGCGAACCGCCAACACAACATGCTTAATCAACAAGCCGACCAATTCTAAAAGCAGAATCCCCGGCCACAACACAATCTTGATGGGCAGCGGCAAATCCATATGCGGTACAAGGCTGGTAACGAAGTGCAGGACGCCGAGCTTAACCATTCCAGAGCCCACCGTCACGCAAAACGTAACCAGTGCTAGCGCTGCGGTCGTTGCCAGGCTTCCCGTTGGCGAACCCATCCAAGGGAACATGCCCATCAAGTTGCAACCCAGCACAAAGAAGAACAGTGTCCAAAGAAATGGCAAAAACTTATCGGCGTCGTGATGCCCAATCGCCGGACGGGCAACCTGGTCGCGAATGAAAACTAGAAACGTTTCCAGCAAGTTCCAGGCGCGTCCACGCGGCCTCGCACCCCGGGACACCCACTTCGAAACCGAAATGAAAAATGCCGCAACCAGCACCGCGACGACTACTTCCAGCACCATAAATTTGGTGATCTTGAAGTCCATCGCTTCGAGATGCTTATTCGGATTCGCCGCGATCAACGGCGTTTCCAACTTCAACGGCTGCGGAATTGCCCACTCATGGCCCATCGCCCGCGGCACCTCGAAATGGTCAGAATCCTTGACGTGCCCAAACAAATGTTCGGGCGCCATCGGATCGTGCGCGGCGTGCTCAGTATGTTCGGAATGTTCGGCCATGATTCAACCTGAGGCAACGCCTTAACGTGGCGCCGATGTACCCTTTGACGCGGGGTGACTTACTGGAGGACGATGCGATATCGATCCGCTTCGAACTGCCTGGCCCGCATTTAACGCCGGCACAACCATCACGGTCTCGACCAGCAAACCGACCAAGTAAAACACAACCATATATCCCGGCAGCCCACGCTCAACCAGCCAACTGCCCTTTTGAATCAGCGCGAAGCAAACCCCCAGCGGAATGGCCATCCGAAACATCATCCCGCCAAGCACACCAAGCACCGCGACGTCGGGTCGGGTGAACAAGCTAGCAATCACTAGCGCGCCGTAACCGGCCAACAAGCATACGCCGGCAGCCAAACCAGCGGCCAACACTTCGTCCTGCCCGCCCCGCCAATTAGCAAACACGGCCACCGCCAACCCCACCGCCCCCATCAGTGCCGTCAGCACCACCACGCGCATGACAAATGTCAGGCGAGAGAGTGCTCCTAGCAATTTGACAAACGATGGATGCAACGCAATTCTCAAATATCGCCAGGGCAAGCCGTCAGGTTTTTGGACCGCCCGGCTTGCCAGTCATCTTCAACAAATGCCACAGCGCCCAGCTTAAACCGAGCGCGAATCCGATCAACGTAAACACCAGCTTGGTGCCGAGCTTTTCGTCCAGCCAAACGCCCAGCACGCCAGGCACGACCATTTCGAATCCGACCACCGTAATTCGCATGGCCCACTCCATGCCCGAGGCAACCGCCCGCGACTCCGCTTCGCGATCGTCTCGGTCTTCGGAATCGCGCAATGCAGCACTCCCGGACTGGCTCGATCAAATACGAATCAATCCCGCTTAGCGTCTGACTCCCGGCAACTTCCGGCAGTCAAGACCGTCCGGCATCCGGCCATAAACCGCGATTCTCCCGCCGTAAACCCTACTTTGTGTTTTTTTTCACAATGTCGGGAGCGGCAAGTAAGTCAGCATTTTAATTGCGGGTGCGCGCATGGCAAGGGGTGCAAAGCATTAAATCGAAAAATCGACGGTTTTTGTCTCCGCTCTTGCGATCCAAATGAATGACTTAAGGGGATTTTGATTGCGATGGAAGTTGCGATGACGAACCGCAACTCGCGGTCGTGGCTGGCTCTGCGCTGGTCCCGCGCTGCCATGCCCCATAGAATGAAGCTTCTGTCGCCCGAACCCCAATTGCCCGGACTCTCATGCCGCAATTTCAGCTCGTCAGCCCGTTCCAACCTGCCGGCGATCAGCCGCAAGCCATCGAAGCCTTGACGCGCGGCATTGAAAGCGGCCAAAAACATCAGGTGCTGCTGGGCGTCACCGGTTCTGGCAAGACGTTTACCATGGCCAACGTCATCCAGCATTTTCAGCGGCCCACGCTGGTGCTCTCGCACAATAAGACGCTGGCCGCACAGCTTTACGGCGAGTTCAAAGAGTTCTTTCCGCATAACGCGGTTCACTACTTTGTCAGCTATTACGACTACTACCAGCCCGAAGCCTACATTCCGCAGCGCGATATCTACATTGAAAAAGATTCGTCCATCAATGAAGAAATCGACCGCCTGCGGTTGGCCAGCACCAGCGCTTTGGTCAGCCGCCGCGATGTGCTGATTGTGGCCAGCGTCTCGTGCATCTACGGTTTAGGCTCGCCCGGCGACTACAAATCCATGATGGTCGGCCTGACGATTGGGCAAGCCGTCGACCGCGACCAGGTGATTTCCAAACTGGTGGATATTCATTACCAGCGTAACGATGTGGAATTTGCCCGCGCCAAGTTCCGCGTGCGTGGCGATTGCGTCGAAATTTGGCCGGCTTACGAAGAGTTTGCGTATCGCATCGAGTTCTGGGGCGACGAAATCGAGAAGCTTTCGTTCATTCATCCCACCAGCGGCGAAGTGATTTCGCGTGAGCAGCAACTGTACATTTATCCGGCCAAGCACTTTGTGATGCCTGAGGCTCGCGTGGCGGCGGCCGTGACCGATATCAAACAAGAGCTTGAAGACCGATTGGAATGGTTTCGCGATCACAACAAATTGTTGGAAGCCCAGCGGCTCAACGCCCGCACGCGGTTCGACATTGAAATGATGCTTGAGGTGGGATATTGCCCTGGCGTGGAAAATTACAGTCGCCCGCTGAGTGGCCGTCCGGCCGGTTCGACGCCCGACACACTGTATAACTACTTTCCCGACGATTACCTGATGATCATCGACGAGTCGCACGTTACACTGCCGCAAATTCGCGCCATGTATGCCGGCGATTACAACCGCAAGTCCACATTGGTGGAGCATGGCTTTCGTTTGCCCAGCGCTATGGATAATCGGCCGCTGAAGTTCGAAGAATGGGAGCGAAAAATCAATCAACTGGTCTTTGTTTCGGCCACGCCTGGACCGTACGAAATGCAGCAGAGTGGTGGCGAGTTTGTCGAGCAGATCATTCGCCCCACTGGCCTGCTGGATCCGATCATCGAAGTCGTGCCGGCTCGTGGTCAAGTCGAGCATCTGCTCGGTCAAATAAAAGAGCGTACGGCGCAGGGCGACCGGGTGTTGGTCACTGCCCTCACAAAGCGGCTGGCGGAAGATCTTTCGTTTTATCTGAGCGAAAAAGGTGTCAGTTGCAAGTGGCTGCACAGTGAGTTGGATGCCTTCGAACGTGTGGAACTACTCCGCGATCTGCGACAAGGGCGCTTCGACGCGCTGGTGGGCGTCAACCTATTGCGCGAAGGTTTGGACCTGCCGGAAGTTTCGATGGTGGCGATCATGGACGCCGACAAAGAGGGCTTTTTGCGGAGTGAAACGTCACTCATTCAAACCATTGGCCGCGCCGCGCGCAATGTGAATGCCAAGGTGATTCTGTACGCCGACCGCGTCACCAACTCGATGCAAAAAGCCATCGAAGAAACCCAGCGTCGCCGCGCCATTCAAGAAGAGTACAACCGCGACCACGGGATCACGCCGGCCACCATCATTAAGAGCATCCGCGCTGGCATCGAATCCGAAGCGGCCGCCCACGCCAAGGCCAACGCAGCCGTCGGGCGCACCGACGAGGCGCAATACATTACCGAAGAATTCCTGTCCGAGCTAGAAGCAGAAATGTTCGCCGCCGCCGAGGCGCTGGACTTCGAACGCGCCGCCAATCTCCGCGATCGCATCGAACAAATGCGCGACTCGATGGGCAAGACCGTCGGCGAAATGCCGGTCAAACTTGGCAAGGGCAGCCAGGGCGCCAAACGCACGCAGCGTTCGGCCGTCAATCGCGTGCCGCGACCCAAGAAAAGCATCTGAGAAACGAACAACGGGCGTCGCAGAAAACTGATCCGCGACGCCCGTCGACATTTTCGAAATCTTGAAGCGGCTCGCGCTTCCCTCGCCTGACCTACGAGCAGCCCATGCTGTTGCCGCAGTTGTGGCAGAGGTAACAGTTACCGTTGCGGACGGTGATGGCGCCGCAATTATCGCAGCTTGGAGCATCTAATTGGAAGCTGGCAAATTGCTCGCTGCGCGCCATCGGCCCACCGTTGAGGTCGATCTTCATCGAGACGCCGGAGCGGGCCAACAGATCGGCGTCTGGCTTGCGGCCGGTGCCCTGCCCATTAGTTGCACCAGATTTACCAGCCGGATTGACAGCCGACTTGGCCGGTGAGGAAGCCGTCTTGGTAGCGACGCCCGACGATTTCTTCACTGCTGCTGTGGCAGCGGCTTGCGTCTTGTTGATCGAACGCATTTCGCTGGCCGTTTCTTCGGCAGCCAAGGTCGAAGCGCTTTTGGCAGCGGCATCGTCGGCGGCGGTGAACAGTCCCTTGTTGGCTTCGCGATAGCCGGGCAAGAACGTAATGCCCAACCAACGGAAAATGTAGTCCACCAGGCTCTTGGCAATCCGAATATCCGGATTCTTGGTGTGCCCCATCGGCTCGAAGCGCGTGTGCGAGAACTTATTCACATACACTTCCAGCGGCACGCCATATTGCCAGCTCATCGAAACGGCCGTGCCAAAGCAGTCCATCAAACCGCCGATGGTGCTGCCTTCTTTGGCCATGGTGATGAACATCTCGCCCGGGCGTCCGTCTTCGTACAGGCCGACGGTGATATAACCTTCGTGCCCGGCGATGCTGAACTTGTGGGTGATGCTGTGGCGTGTGTCCGGCAGGCGTTCACGACGCGGCGTGGCAATCACCTTGGCCGCGGCTTTGTCGGCCTCAGTGCCTGTGTTCAGCGGTTGGCTTTCTTTGGAACCATCGCGATAGATGGCCAGAGCCTTTAAGCCCAAACGCCAGCCTTCGAGATACGCATCGGCCACGTCGGCCGGCGTCGTTTCGCGCGGCATGTTGACCGTTTTGGAAATGGCACCGGACAGGAATGGCTGCGCGGCAGCCATCATCGACACGTGCGCGTGCCAGTTGATGCTCCGCGTGCCGTTGCGCGGCTGAAAGGCACAATCGAATACCGGCAGATGCTCGTCCTTGAGATCCGCGGCGCCTTCGATGGTGTCTTCTTTTTCGATGTACGCCAGGATCGATTCAATCTCCGGCTGATCGTAGCCCAGCGTTTTGAGCGAAAGCGGCACGGTATTGTTGACGATCTTGAGCATGCCGCCGCCAGCCAATTGCTTGTACTTGACTAGCGCAATGTCCGGCTCGATGCCGGTGGTATCGCAGTCCATCAAGAAGCTGATCGTGCCGGTGGGCGCCAAGACCGTGGCCTGCGCGTTGCGGAAACCAACGGCGCGGCCCGCCTCAAGCACTTCGTCCCACACCTGCCGCGACGCCTCTTTCAGGTACAACGGGCAGGAGTCGTCGATGCCTTCGACGGCGTCGCGATGCATTTGCATCACTTTGAGCATCGGTTCGCGATTGGCTTCGTAACCGTCAAACGTACCAACGGCGTCGGCCAATTCGGCACTGGTCAGATTGGCCGCACCGTGCAACATCGCGGTCATCGCACCGCACAAGCCGCGTGCCGCGTCCGAATCGTAAGGAATGCCGCTCGACATGATCAGGCTGCCGATATTCGAATAACCCAAGCCGAGCGGGCGATATTTGTGGCTATTTTCGGCAATTCGCTTGGTCGGATAGCTGGCATGATCGACCAGAATTTCTTGGGCGATAAAGAACAACCGGCAAGCGCCCTTGAAACGGTCGACATCGAACGTGCCGTCGCTTTGGCGGAACTTCATCAAATTGATGCTGGACAGATTGCAGGCCGTATCGTCCAAAAACATGTATTCCGAACACGGATTGCTGGCGTTAATGCGGCCCGAGTTCGGGCAGGTGTGCCACTTGTTGATGGTGGTGTCGTACTGCACGCCTGGATCGCCGCAGGACCAAGCACATTCGGCCATTTTGGCCAACACATCGCGCGCCGGCCATGTAGGACCCGCTTGCTTGGCGTCGGTCACCCAGTGCGTGGTCCAGGGCTTGTCTTCCACCACGGCTTGCATGAAATCGTCGGTCAAGCGGACCGAAAGATTCGCGTTTTGGAACATCACCGAACTGTACGCTTCGCCGTTGAAGTTGGCTTCGTAACCGCCGTGTTCGATCAGGCAGCGGGCCTTGCGTTCTTCCTTATGTTTGCATTCGATGAATTCCATCACGTCGGGGTGCCAGACCTTGATGGACTGCATCTTGGCCGCGCGACGCGTCTTGCCGCCACTCTTGACCACGGCAGCAATTTGATCGTACACCCGCATGAACGACAGCGGACCGGACGGACGTCCGCCACCCGAAAGTTTTTCGCGATGCGAACGCAGCGTCGAGAGGTCGGTGCCTGTGCCGGAACCGAATTTGAACAGCATGGCCTCGCTCCGCGCGAGTTCCATGATGTCTTCCATGTTGTCTTGCACGCTTTGGATGAAGCAGGCGGAACCTTGCGGAAACTCGTAGGTGTTCTGCGGTTGAACAACTGTGTTGGTCTCCGGATTCCAGCACCAGTTACACTGCGCGCCGCTGATTCCGTATTGAGCGTGCAAGCCCACATTAAACCAGACGGGCGAATTGAACGCGCCATGCTGATGCAGGCACAGCCAAGTCAGGTCGCGATAGAATCGCTCGCCGTCGTCTTCGCTGGCGAAGTAGCCATCAGCCTTACCCCAGTCGGCAATCGTGCGCGTCACCCGGTGAATCAACTGCCGAACGGACTTCTCACGCTCGGGCGTGTTGATCTCGCCGTAGAAATACTTGCTGACCACAACGTTGGTCGCCAATTGGCTCCACCAACTCGGAACCTCGCAATCGGTTTGCTCGAACAGCACCTCGCCCGACTCGCCTTTGATGGCGGCAGTCCGCAAATCCCATTGCACGGTATCGAACGGATCGGCCGCGTCTTCCGGGCAGAACATTGGCTCGATGGCGATGGCCGTCAACCGACGACGCCCCACGCTGCGTTTATTCAATATTTTTTTCGATGGAATCTTGAGGCCGAGTTCCGCACTTGCCATTGCAACAGCTCCTTGCGTGGGAAGAATCCTGAATTGGGCATCCCTTGCCATTAAGTATACACAAGTATACTTACTTTGTCCATATCGGCCGTCGCTGGCATGCCGCTTGACCGAGTTCATTGAGCTCGACCGCGGTCGCGTTTTTTTTGCCAGGAGCCTGCTTGAGGCGACCTCATAGCAAGGCAATTTTACGCCCTGAGATGCCTGCCAAAGCGGCTGGAGTGTCTCAAGAAGAAAATGGCTGCACATCTATAGGTTGTGGTGGATGCCTGCCATGACCACAACATACAGCGTTCGGGCCGAGTTTACTCCGTTTTTTCAGAGTCGTCAATCACGCCCGTTCGCGTGGCTCAAGTGCTTGCAGAAAATCGACTTATCGCAATCCTTGCTAGCGGCCGTGCCATGCTCAAAATGGCCACGGACTGGACGAAACATGTTGCTAGCAATGCCACTTGCGAATTTTCGCTGCGATCGCTCATCGGCGGCTCACCGGAAGCGAATTTTTCGGAAATATTTTTGGCAAGCTGGACAATTGGGGTCGTCCGGGCAGTTGATGACGATGCGCCACGGTCAGACCGCTCTTGATTCCGATACGCGATCGCGGTATTGAACCGATTGGATCGTTTCCGGCTGTGTCTGCCGAGCAAATTCTGCTAGCATTTCGAGCTTCGTGTCGTGCTTGTCGCCTGCTTACCAAACCTGATTTCACGTGGTTCGGCACTGCCGAGTTTTGCCGTGTCGTCGCCGATTCACGTATCCGTCATGCCGGCCGAAATTCTTGCGGCGCTTGCGCCGCGCGCTGGCCTGACGTTGGTGGATGGCACACTCGGGGCCGGCGGGCATTCGCGGATGTTGGCCGAACTGCTAGGAGACACGGGGCAATTGCTGTCGATGGATCGCGATCCGGCCGCGCTCGACGCCGCCGAGAAAAACCTCGCCGGCTTGCCAATCAAGTTGGTTCATGCCAATTTTTGCGAGCTGCCACAGGTTTTAAAACAACTCGATATCACGGCCGTCGATGGCATTGTGCTGGACCTGGGTTTATCCAGCGATCAATTGGCCGATCGCGACCGCGGTTTTAGTTTTGACGCCGAGGGACCGCTGGACTTGCGTTTCGATCCAACTGCCGGCGAGCCTGCCTGGCGATTGCTGTCGCATATTGGCGAGGAGCGGCTGGCGAATTTGATTTTTCAATTTGGCGAGGAACGTTACAGCCGGCGGATCGCGCGGAAGATTGTCGCGACTCGCGAAGACGAGCCGATTCGTACCGCAGACCAGTTGGCCGCGCTGGTGCGGCGTTGCGTGCCGCGAAGTTTTCAGGGCGAGCGAATCGATGCCGCCACGCGGACGTTTCAGGCCTTGCGGATTGCCGTGAACGAAGAACTCAAGTCGCTGGAGCGCGCCCTGGCGGTGTTGCCAGATTGCCTGTCGCCGGGCGGAATTCTGGCGATCATCAGTTTTCATTCGTTGGAAGATCGCCCCGTCAAAGAGGCTTTTCGCAACGATCCACGCCTGGAAGTGATTACCAAAAGGCCGTTACGAGCCAGCGACAGGGAAGTCGCCGCCAATCCGCGTGCGCGCAGCGCCAAGCTGCGCGTCGCCCGGCGTCGTTAACGGCACAGTTCGATAAAATCAGTTGGAATCCGACTGCCTCATGGAGGAGGCCATCATGGGTAAAAACGCAAAACTCGAAGTGACGCTTTGGCTCAGTGCGTTGGGCGTCTTGACGCTTTGCCTGGGTGGCGCGATTTACCATCGCCTGACCGCCGCGGACGGCGAGTCGACCGGCGCTCAGGCGCGGATCGATCTGCCACGCGACGCCCACGGCGCGGGCGGAAAAAACGATCTTGCCCCGCCGACCGTCGATCGGCCCACCGTCGTCAAAGTTTCGCCCGAGACCACGCCGGATTATCTAGCATCGACGGCGGGCGGCGGATTTCGCGCAAAAGCGCCGCGACATCCGCAAGATAATCTGGAATTTCGCAGCGCGCAAAACTCGGCCTCGATCATGCCGGCGCACGATTTAGCCCAAGCGGATCCGCTGGCGGCCGACGCCGCCGATTTACCGGCCGCCAGGCAGTCGGTCGTCGTACAGCGGGACACGACGGATGCCGTTGACGTGCTCGCGCCAGAAAATCAACAGTCGCCCACCATTGCCACCGCGCCGGCCAGCGCAGCGGAAACCACGCCGCCAGACATCTCGACTCTGCCGCTGGGGCCGCAGTCCAGCAACATGGGTTCCGGCACGCGGGTCATGATGAAGGCAACCCCGGACGATCAGGAACCGCAAGAGCCGGCCCCCCTGCCCGTTGTCGACGCGCGACCGATTCGCCGCGACTCGGCCGTTCAACAGGCGGCCGATAACGTGCAAGGCATGGATCCTCCGCCAGCCGGTTCCGTGCCTTGGCAGCGTCCGGAAATGGATACGCGGATTCCGGTCGTGAGCGGACCCGCCAGTTTGCCGCCTCCCCCGCCGCGCAACGACGCGACATCGTTGCCTCCGGTTGATGGTGCCTACCCACCGGCTTACCCAGATCAATCGCGGTTCGGGCAGCCGCAATCACGTTTGGCTGCCGAACCCCAATACGCGCCGGCAAACGAAGTGCGCCCACGCTATCAGCCGCCTGCAACGCTTCCGGGCGTGCTGCCGCCGGCAGCCGTTGCGGCCGGTGTTTCTTCGGCCGAGAGCGGTACGGCCACCGCCGCTCGCAAAGACGACAAATACGTCGTTCAGCCTAACGACAACTGGTGGACGATCACGCAGCGAGTTTACGGTAACGGTGCGTTTTATAAAGCGCTGCACGAGTATAACCATCGCGAATATCCACGCCCCGATCTGGCCGTTGGCGACACGATTCGCACGCCCGATCTGGCCGTGCTGCAAAAGAATTATCCGGACCTGACGCCCAAGGCGCGGAAGCCGGCGGCAGTTGCTGGTACGCACATGACCAATGTCAGCGCCAAACTTCGCCCTGGCACGCGCAGCTACACCGTGCAGCAGGGCGATACCATGTTCGATATCGCTCGCTTCCAACTAGGCAAGGCATCGCGCTGGACGGAAATCTACGAGTTGAATCGCGACACGCTGAGCGAGGATTTTGACTTCGTCCGTCCAGGCACGATCCTGTTGCTCCCGGCGGACGAAGCGCGCGGCGATCGGCCGGATACCACGGCACGCACGCCGAGCGGGCAAATCCAGCGATAGCGCGCCGGACACTTGACTCTTTAACTCGTCGAATCGCGTAATCCAGTCGAGTCGCTCGTCGACAGCGGCCCGCTCGATTCGAAACTTCAGCCCGTTTGCCAGACAACTGCCATTCTCGCTTGAATTGTTTCAACCGCTCGATGTCCGCTAGATCGGCGATGAAACAGAATCGCGGCGCCGCAGCATTTTGATGCACGCCAAACAAAGTATTGCGCCACTCAGCAGCACTGCGCCAGAAGGCTCCGGCACGCTCGTGACAGCGACGGCGTCAAAATCGAAACCGCCGGATGCGAATGCCGTAGGCCACGGATCGTTGACGATGTGGCCTTGCGAGTCAAACGTGGCATAGAGCGGGTTAATCGAACCCACTACATCGATCACGCGGACGTAATGAATGTCGTCGACATCCACCAGTGGCGAGAGTCCGGCCACGTCGCTCAAATCGAATGGCGTGCCGAACTTGACCCGATACTTGCCGGCCAAATTGAATAAGTTTGTTGGATCCATTCCGCCCGAGTTGTCCATCTGCGTGCTGGTTTGCGTGAGCGAGATCGATGGAAATCGCACAAAGTGCGTGCCGTCGGTGCTGACTTCGACAAAACCGAGTTCTAAAAAGCTATCGATAAAGCCATTTTCGAAAACGGCAAAATCGGGCCCCGTACCATTCACAATTGGCCGATCGAACGTCAGCGTAATCGAACCGCCATCGCCCAGGCTAACGACCGAAGCGCCATCCGCCGGTCCTAGCGCATCGCTGGCGCTGCCAAACGTGGCCAGACCTGCGCCGGGGTTGGAAATGTCTTGCGGTCCGCGAATTACGGTCGCGCCGGTTGCCCATTCGACGATCTTGGGGCTGTTGAAGGGAATGGCGTCCGATCCAGGTTGGCCCGCGGCCGGAGCGAACGGTCCGGCAGACGCGGCCGGAGTCAATACTCCCAGGCACATCGCCAGCGCCATGGTGAGTGCAAAACGCGGTGCAACGCAACAACCGTACTGTGAAAAAACAGACATCACGCATCTCCCGTAAAAATGGGACTGGTGCAAGTACAATTGAGGCTGGTCAGTCGGTTGTGCGAACGGCGCGTAATTTTGCGCGTTAATTCGCGCAGATCATGCAGCGGGCGCGGCGACCGAAACGTTAGGCGTCAAAAGTAAAACACCGTTACCGTCTGCGATCCCTCGTCGCAGGCAGCAAAAATTCGCTTGGTAGGTCTTCTGACTTCCGAGCCAAAACGCCTGGCCTTCTCATCGGTGTGCGTCCGCAGACACACCTCGACAATGGCCGTTTGAGGCGACGTTTTGTGCTACGCTCGGTTACAGCGGCGGGGCCGTCCCGGAATTGCACCGGAGTTCCCTGTTCAATGTCGATGGCGCTGAACATTAGCACCACCGACCACCAAAGCACAGACCGCGAAAGTAGCCGATCCCAACGCAACGGTCAACTCCCCGAGATACACCTGATCGAGAAATGATCCGAACTCATCAACGGATTCTGCCTTTCGCAACTTTCTTCGCGAGCACCTGCCCGATGATTCAACGCGAACCATCGGGACGATCTGCTGGGCCGCCGCATCTCCGAGGCCGAGTGTTCTGGAGTGATCGCCCGCCGAAGTATTCTCGTCACAAGTCCGATATACTGCCGATAGAATCGAGGCCAGCTTGCTGCGTGCCCGCATGATCCGTGGCTAGCTGGCGGGCAATCTTTTGGAACCTCCAAATGGAAAATCGCTCGACCCGCACCCCGCGTCTGCTGGATGACGCGCTGCGAATTTGGCAAGCCGGTCTGGCCGCCGTACGCTCGGATCAGCTCGTGCGGCAGAATCTCAGAGTCAATGGACACTGGCTGCTTTTCGGCAGCGACGATGGCCCGCTGCACGAACTCGATTTGCGTTCGATCGACCGAATTGCCGTCGTCGGCGCTGGCAAAGCGGGCGCGGGCATGGCCGCCGCGGTTGAAGACGTTCTTGGCCCGCCGCTGATGAACGCAAAGCAGCTTGTCGGTTGGATTAATGTACCGGCGGATTGCGTGACAACACTGCAACGTATTCACTTGCATGCCGCGCGACCGGCGGGATGTAACGAACCGACTGCGGAGGGCGTAGCGGGCGCCGCGGCGATTCTGAAAATCACTGCGTCGCTGGGACCGCGGGATCTTTGCCTGGCGCTGATCTCCGGCGGCGGATCGGCGCTGTTACCGTCGCCTGCGGCAGGAATTTCGCTGGCCGATAAATTCGCCATCACGCAGTTTTTGAGCGCGGCGGGCGCGAATATCTCTCAACTCAATACCGTTCGGAAACAACTCAGTCGGATTAAGGGCGGCGGGTTAGCACGCGCATGTGCCGCCGGCAAGCTCGTGGCTTTGATCATTTCGGATGTGATTGGCGACCCGTTGGACGTGATCGCATCCGGCCCGACAGTGCCAGATCGATCGAGTCCTCAGCAGGCAATTGACGTGCTTGAGCAGTTTGGCGCCCACGAGGCCGGCATTGCACCACGGATATTCGACTTTTTGTCGCGTAAGGCGCGGGTTACATCGCAAGCATCACTTGAGGCCTTCGATCCCGCCCGCGTCATCAACCTGGTGATTGGCAATAATGCGTTAGCTGTTGACTCGGCTGGAATCGAGGCGGAGCGGCTAGGGTATTCGCATGCCATGTCTGCCGCCACGCAACTTGAAGGCGATTCGGAACCGATCGGCCGCCACCTAGCGCAAATGGCCGTCACAATGCGCGATTCGCCCGGCACCGACTGCTTAATTTCAGGCGGCGAAAGCGTCGTGCGGTTGGCCGACACTGCGATTCGTGGACTTGGCGGGCGGAACCAGCAATTGGTGCTGGCCGCCATGCTGGAACTCCGGCAGCACAACGCGGACGACATTGTGGTACTCTCCGCCGGCACCGATGGCGAAGATGGCCCCACCGACGCTGCCGGCGCGTGGTGCGATGCAACCGTTCTTTGCGCCGCAAGCCAGCAAGCGCTCGACGCAGCGGATTATCTGCGCCGCAACGACGCTTATCACTTTTTCCAGCGGACCGGCAGCCTGATCAAAACCGGACCCACGCACACGAACGTTTGCGATTTGCGTGTGGTGGTCGTCGGCAAACGACAGACGCCAGCGTCGCGTTGAATGCCATTCGCCGAAATGCCGCGTATAATTTTGGCGGGCAAGATTCTGAACGGCAGTCAAAAACTCGCGAGGTGGCACCGTGGCGGAAAGCTTTCTGTTGGCCGGTTGTCGGACGCCCATTGGCAAATTGCTCGGTGGCTTGTCGGGATTGACCGCGCCCCAACTGGGCGCGGTGGCCATCGCCGAAGCGATCCGCCGCGCAGGCGTTGATCCGGCGCAGGTCGACGAAGTCATCATGGGCAACGTGCTGACTGCTGGCGTGGGGCAAGCGCCGGCTCGTCAGGCTGCGCTGCAAGCCGGGCTGCCAGATGCCGTGGCGGCGTTGACAATCAACAAGGTCTGCGGCTCCGGTTTGAAGGCGGTCATGCTGGCCGATCAAGCCATTCGCTCCGGCGATGCCAGACTGATTGTCGCCGGCGGTATGGAAAGCATGAGCCGCGCGCCCCACTTACTGCCAGGCGTGCGCGCGGGTTGGAAATTCGGCAATCAAACTGCGATCGACTCGATGCTGCACGACGGCCTGTGGTGCGCTTTTGAGAACTGCGCGATGGGTACAGAAGCCGATTACATTGCTGGCCGCTACCAAGTCAGCCGAGCGGACCAGGATGCGTTTGCCGCCGAGAGTCATCGCCGTGCGGTGGCCGCGACAACTGCTGGTACGTTCGACCAAGAGATTGTGGCGGTAAAAACGTCGATCGGCAAGTCCGAGGTCCTTGTGCGGCACGATGAAGGGCCGCGTGCCGATTCGTCGTTGGCAGGGCTGGCAAAGCTGCGCGCCGCGTTTGCCAGCGATGGCACGGTGACCGCCGGCAATGCCTCGCAAATCAGCGACGGTGCCGCGGCATTGGTTGTGGCGTCGGCCGATATCGCACGTAGATACAAGGCCGACATTAAAGCGAAAGTGATCGCCGCGGCCACGAGTGGAGTGGCGCCCAAGGAGCTGTTTATTGCCCCCGTTTCAGCCATTGAGAAAGTGCTGCTCAAAGCCCGCTTGACATTGGCAGACATCGACCTGGTCGAACTCAACGAAGCTTTTGCCGCGCAATGCCTGGCGTGCATGCGACCGCTCGGTCTCAGTAGCGATAAGGTGAACATCAACGGCGGTGCCATCGCCTTGGGACACCCGATTGGCGCCAGCGGCGCTCGCGTGCTGGTCACGCTACTGCACGCACTGAAGCAGCGCGGCTTGCGGCGCGGATTGGCATCTCTGTGTCTGGGCGGTGGCAACGCCGTGGCCCTGATTGTCGAACGCGTCAGCGATTAAGCGTATGCAGATTGCACTGCGATGCAGGCGACGCGAGGCGCGCGGAGTTTAACCAACTGTGCGGCAGCGTCACGCAAGCGCTGGTGGTCGATTTTGCCGAGCGGGACGGCGAGTACGGTGGCGTCGCCTGCGTGGGCGATGCTGCCGACCTGCAACGCAGAGGGGTTGCCAACGCCGCAGTCGATCAGCACGGCCTGAAAATCGCGTTTGCAATCTCGCACAATCCGCGCGAGTTGCGCGGCATGCTGGGCGTCCGCATCCAGTGGCAACTGCAACGTCAACTCGCGGAGGTTCAGGTATTCCGTCTTGGTGATTGCCTGCTCGCGATCAAAATCGTCGGCTAAAAAATCGCTAGGGTTGATGACTGCCGCCTCGTTTGCCGTGCGAAATGGCAACGTTCCGCATTGGGCGTGAATCAGCAGCACATCGCCGAACAGTTGCGAGCCCAAGGCCGTCGCCAGACCGGCTTGCCACGACCGATCGTCAGCGACGGAATCGAGTCCGAAGATGCTGGCGCAAAATGGCGAATTGCCGACATGGCAAATCAATGCCGCCGCGCACGAATTCAAGCCGGGGTCCATCAGCGCCACATTCGGCGTTGCCATCAAAACGTTTGCCGGCGATGGCGTCGATTGCGGCGCGGCACCGACGTCGCCGCAGGCTGCCGACAAGCCCACCAGCGGCCCCGCTTCATCCGCACGTAGCGATTCAATGGCAGCGATGGCCGCATCGAGCTTCGCGGGATAACTGTCCGGCAAGCTTTCGCAAGCATTCAGCTCAAGCGTTAACACGCGCGATGGCTCGGAATTGTCGTGGCCCGCAGCGGTTTGCGATTGCAGCGGTTGATTGACTGTCCGTTCGAGTGCGAGAGGCTCGTCGCTTGTGTGAGTGACTGCCGGTGCATGCGACAATTGAGTGCCGCCATTGTGCGTCGGCAACACGTCCGTTGAGGCCAGCGCCTCGGGTGATTTTACGGCAGGAAGTTGCCGGTCATCGCCCAGTCGACTGGGCGTGGCTGTGCTCTGCTGCTGGGCGCGCTGCAATGCTTTGAGGAGCAAGCTCATGGCGATATTTCGCGAAACGGAACTCGGGTCAACGCTTAACCGCGACGCAAACGGGCAAACAGTTGCCGGTACTCTTGACGGCGCACCTGACGTTGCATGCGGACCGGATGGCGTTCCGCATCCAGGTTTTCGACCGGATCGCTTTCAATGACAATCAGATCGTGATCTTGTATGTGGTGAACTTCGTCGTCCTGCGAGTCGTCGCTGGGAGCGGCCACGGGCTTGGGCGGCGAAATGTTTTTCGCGGGAAGCTGCTCTACGGTCGACGGCTGTCGCGGCGCGATTACAATTGGCGCAGGCTGCTCGGAAACGGTCGGTGCCTGCGACGGAACGGTTGCGGCGGCCTTTGCGGCGACGCGGTGACTCGATTGTTCGGCAACAGCCGGCAAAACGTGCGAGGCGGACGGTCCGCTTTTCGCCATTGGCGCGGGTTGCCGCTGGGCTGGCACCGATGTCGCGCTTGTCGGTGCGCTGATACTCAAGCGCGGTTTGGGCTGGGGTTGCACGAACGGCGCAAGCAAGCCAGCCAGTTCCGTGCCCTCGCGGCTGCGCACGACCGGAAGGTTTTGCAGCAAACCGGAGTCGAGCATGGCGTAGTGGTCAACGATCACTTCCTCTTCGAGGAACATTTCGTTGAATGGGTTGCTTTCTTCAGCGAAGTAGAGTTCGACTTGCGGCCCGATACTGCCGGCCGGTTCGAATTCATCATCGATGCCCTCGAGCTGCTGCTGGATGGCATCGACTTGTTCGGCCGGTTCGACGGCCTGATTTGCATAGTCCGATCGAAAGAGGACCGCACTGGGCTCGTCGGAGAGGCCGCCGAACTCAATGACGGAACTTGTCGCGGCGGAAGTGCCGCTGCGATTTTGCGTCCAAGGCGCTGGCAACTGCTGCAAATCGGCCCAAGCTTCGTCAATGCCTGCGCGTTCGATGGGTTGCACATTGCCGGCGCAGGCGAGGATCAGTGCGTGATCGCAAATTTGGTTAACGAGCCGCGGGATGCCCTCAGAGGCTTCGTAGATGGCCGCCAGCGCGCTTTCAGTGAACAATTCGCTGGCAACACCGCCGGACGATTCAATGGCCGAGCGGACGAACTGATCGGTTTCGTCTTTGTTTAACGCTGTGAGGTAGCAGCGCGCCACGACTCGCTGGTTAAACGATTCCAACTTGGGGCTGGAGAAGCGTTCTTCCAATTGCGGTCCGCCTGCCAGCACCAGCCGCACGCGCGGCAAACCGTCGCGGACCAGGTTGGTGATCATCCGCAATTCTTCCAGCAGTTTGCTGGGCAGCGTGTGGGCTTCGTCGACAATCAGCACCAGTCCAACGTCGGCGGCAGCGTTGTGCGCCGCGCCGCGTGGCGAAAGGTGATCAATCAGCGACAGCCGCAGTTCGCCTTCTTCCATGCCGCGATAAGGCAAGTTCAACTCGAATAAGATCGCTTGGAGCAGCGCCCGGCGGGTGCCAAGTCGGCCGCTGGCGAGCATGGCGACCTGGAAGCGATCGCGGAATTGCGTGGCCAGCACGCGGCAGAGAAGCGTCTTTCCGATACCGGTCGCGCCAATCAACAGGCCGATGCCTTCGGCTCGCTCGATGGCGCGGGCCAGCGACATCCGTGCAGATTCGGACGCGGTGGCGGCGAAATACCGATCCGCCTCCGGCGCAACGGTGAACGGGCGTTGGTGCAACCCAAAGTAGGCTTCATACATTCGGACAGTCCTTTATCCCAATCGATTGATCCTCGTTCAAGCAATGGCGTTTGGGCTCGCCTTCGCATTACCTATGCGTCGGCATACCAAGCGTCCCGGCTGAATTCCGTCCTTCGTGGCGGGCGGAAAATCTCTGACGGCAAAGGTTTGCGTAAATTAGGCAAACCGCTGTCTAGTAGCAGCCAGCACTAACGCCAAGCCACGACCAGTTGGTTTTCGATGGCTTCAATGCCTTCGATCCGTCGCAAAGTTTCCTGAGCCATTTGCTTTTGATAGAACGACTGCACTTCACCATGCAACGTTACGCGGCCTTGGCTGGTTTCGAAGCGCAGATTACGCCCGGTGAGGTGGGGATTGCGGCGAAGTGCGGATTCAACGCGGCTGTCGAGCAGGATTGTGCGGTTCTGCATAAAATAGATCGGTTCAGGCTCTCATTTCGTTGTCAACGGTCCGGAATCGACGTCGATGCTGCGGCCGCGACCTCCATCCCATCGACAATCCGCTAGCGTGGGATTCAATCGTTTCCGGCGATAAACTCGAATAACTGGAGCATCTGTTCCGTTTAGAGCGAATGTAAGACAAACCGCTGGCAAACTGCGGATCGCGTTGCGGGAACGCACCCCGCGCACTGCAGGGTTCATGGAATCGATTGCTGCAAACGTCTCGTCGTTAACCCTTGACGATGATTAAATTCGACCATTTAGTCGGAAGGCTGCCGACATGGAGCCGTCGAAGGCGAATTCTTCTCCGTGAATACTGCTCACTTCGGAGTTTCCAGGACCATGATCTGACGTACCAGCTCGGCGACGGATTCGACATGCATTTTTTGCATGATATTGGCGCGACGTTGTTCGACCGTCCGCAGGCCAACGTCCAGCGCCGAAGCAATACTTTTGTTTGGCTTGCCCTGCAGGAGTAAGTTCAAAACCTGCTCTTCGCCGGCCGTCAGCGAGGCACGTAGTTGCGCCACTTCCGCCCGCGTGGTGTGCTCGTGCCGATGTTTTCGATCCTTTTCTAGCGCGGCTTCGATGCTCGGCCAGAGGTCTCGTTCCACAGGTTTCTGCAAAAACGTCACGGCGCCGGTCTGCATCGCTTGGACCGCCATCTGAACGTCGCCATGACCGGTGATGATAATCACAGGCAGCGAGGCATTACGTTTGACGAGTTCTTTCTGCAGGTCCAAGCCGGACATTCCTCCCATCCGCACGTCGAGCACCAAGCATCCGCCCCGATTACCGTCGAACGACGTCAGAAATTCCTCGGCCGACGCGAAACCTTCCGCCTTGGCACCATGCGATTGAATGAGCGCCACCACCGAGTTTCGAGCCGCAGGATCGTCGTCGACCACGAATACTGTTTGATCTGTTGACATGTTCACTTTCTTTATGAAACGTTCCACCAGATAGCAGGCTGTTTCGGGAGGCGAACTCGGCAGCTTACTCGGTCCTCCAACTTTTCTAACAGCCACCGGAATTAAGCGGAAGTCCGCATGAGCAAAATCTGCGCCGATTTTTGTGCAGGCGGCCCGCTGAGCAGTTGGAAATCGTTTTGGTTAGTCGAGCTGACCGCATCATTTGCCGCAAAGAACAACGGCTGGCAGCTTGTGGATTTTCCCGAGCGACAGGGCCATCAGGACTTTGCAACCTTGATGATCGCGAGACTTCCACCTATTCAATTCGGTCGTTCGCCAATCAAGCCGAGCAGGACGACACAAGACAAAACTTGCGTCCGCCACCCCTCCAAATGAGGAGCAATCCAAGTGCCGCTGACAAACCGGCACCGGCCATCAAACGATTTAGGTGTGGTAATCAGCATTCAAGCGAACGTAGTCGGCCGTGAGGTCGGTGGTCCAAAATCGAATTTTCGAATCGCCTTCACGAAACGTCAACTCGAGCAACGTATCGCGAGAATCACGAATTGAGGCAGAAACCTGAGCCGCGCCGAATTTGACCGGTGCGCCGCTTTGATAGAGCAGATGTCCGTTAACGCGGAGATCGACGCCGCTGGGATCAAACGGAACTCCGGCATATCCGGCCGCGGAAACGATGCGCCCCCAGTTAGGATCGGCACCAGCGACCGCGGTCTTCACCAGCGGACTGTTGCCGACCGAACAGGCAATGGCGCGGGCAGCCTGACGCGTAGCGCAGCCGTGAATTTCAATGGTAATCAGGTGGGTTGCGCCCTCGCCGTCTTCTGGAATTTTGCGGGCGAGTTGAGCGCAGACCTGCTGCAACGCGGTTTGGAATTTTTCGAGATCCGCACCAGCCAACGCTTGGTTTTCCGCCGCGCCGTTCGCCACCAGCAGCACTGTGTCGTTGGTGCTCATATGCCCGTCGACGCTGATGCAATTGAACGTATCTTCGACAATTTCAGTCAGCATTCGCTGCAGTTGCTGGGCGGGAATCTTGGCGTCTGTGAGCACCAAACCGAGCATGGTGGCCATATTGGGGCCAATCATTGCCGCACCTTTGCACATGCCGGTGATTTGCACGGACTTGGCGCCGAGGGAAACTGTGCGGGAGGCGATTTTGTGAACCGTGTCGGTGGTCATCATGCCGCGCGCGGCTGCTTCCAGAGCGGCTTCGTCGCTGGCCAATCGCTGCGAAAGCGCGTCGATGCCCGCCGCCACTTTTTTCAGCGGCATGAATTCGCCAATGATTCCCGTCGAAAGCACCAGAGCTTGATCGGCTTGCGCGCCCACGACATTCGCCGCTAAATGGGCCATTTGCTGGCAATCGCGGTCGCCCTGCTCGCCAGTGCAGGCGTTGGCATTTCCGGAATTGACGATCACCGCGCGGATCGTGTCACTAGGCGTCTGTTTGCGGTCCCAGCCCACGGGCGCTGCAAACACGAGATTTGTCGTGTAAACGCCGGCCGCCGTGGCCGGAAAATCCGAGACGATCAGCGTGAGATCTTCTCTCGCCGCATTGCGTTTGATGCCGCAATGCATGGCCGCCATGCGAAAACCCTGGGGAACACGAGTCGGAATGGACATGGCAAAAAAGGAGTATATTTTAGAGGAAAATGGCCAGAGCCGAGCGAAGTCAGCCCGCTTTAAAGCAGCGCGGTTGTCTCCGGAAAGCCGAACATCAAATTAAAGTTTTGCACCGCCGCGCCGGACGCGCCTTTGATCAAATTGTCGATGCAACTGATCGTCACCACGCGACCGCGAACCAACCGGGCGGTGATGTCGCAGAAATTCGAATCGACGCAATCTTTGGTGCCGGGCAGATGCTCGACAATCCGCACAAACGGCTCGTCCGCGTAGAATTCGCGATACGCGCGAAACAGTTTTTCTTCGGTCAGTTCGACCTTCGGTTTGGAATACGTGGTGCTCAGAATTCCGCGATCCATGGGCGTCAAATGCGGTGTGAAAATCACGCCGACGCTTTGGCCTGTCGCCCGCCCGAGAATTTGATCGATCTCCGGCGTATGACGATGCCGACCGACGTTGTAGGCGGAGATGCTCTCGTTACATTCGGGATAATGCGTGGTCAGCTTTGGCGACCGCCCTGCCCCGGTGACACCACTTTTGCTATCGACGATGATATCGCTGGCGTCGATCAATCCCAGCTTAATGAGCGGCGCCAGGGCCAAAATGGCTGAAGTGGGATAACAGCCGGGATTCGCCACGAGTTGAGCTTTGACAATTTCCGCACGAAATAGCTCCGGCAGCCCGTAAACCGTTTTGCCGAGTCGCCCAGCGTCGGGATGTTTCTGGCCGTACCACTGCAAATAGGTTTCGCCGTCGTCAAGGCGATAATCGGCGCTAAAATCGATGACTTTCTTGCCGGCGTCGAGAAACTGCGGTGTCAACGATGCCGTGACCCCGTGCGGTAAGCAACTGAAAATCACATCGGCGCGGCCGACGATGGCCGAGGGTTGCAAGTCTCCCAGGCAAAGATCCAACCTGCGGCTGAGCGCGGGGTGAATCATCGCCACGTGCGGATTGCCCTCTTGCCGGCTGGTGAGCGTGGTGATTTCGACTTCGGGATGCCGTAACAGAATTTTGATCAATTCCAGGGCGGTGTAGCCCGTGGCACCGAGAATTGCTGCACGAATCATAGGTTTTCAGTCATGATTCCAGGGTAAAACTTGAGCAACGACAGTCACCATCGTTTGGCGGCCCGTTGGCCAGCAATGCGAGGTTTCGGCTGCTGAATGACCGCCTGTCCGCGAGATAGTTCGTGGCGAACCGCAAATCGGCCGCTCAGTACGCTGAAGTATACCGAAAATGTCATTGCCGGATTAGCCGCCACCCGAATCCTATCATGATCGCGATCCACGGTAGCTGTTTTTTGAACTTGCGGCCAGGAGTCGATGAAAAACGGTTTGGAGCGGAATCGAAAGTACATCCACATTGGAATGCCAAGGCGTGTCATTTCTACTCACGAAGTCGTTGGAAAAAAAGAATGTTCCATCCGTGGTGTTGGGATGCTTCGTTCGCAACACGAGCGCGCCGAATTCGGCGGGAGACCAGAATGACCGAAATCATTTTTAAAATTCGAGCAGACGACGTCGATGGCGGGTATGTCGCCACTGCCTTGGGCGCGAAATTTGACTTTCGCACACAAGCGGAAACGATTGCCGACGTGAAAATCATGATTGCCGACGCCTTGAGATGTCATTTTGATGCTGAGGCGGCTATTCCTAAAATCATCCGGCTGCATTTCGTCAAAGATGAGCTTTTGACGCTAAACTAAGCCATGAAACTGCCGCGCGACGTTGATGCAACCGATCGGATCGCCGCGCTTCGTGCCGCGTTTGGCTATGAGATCGTTCGTCAGACGAGCGTCGCACATTCGGGTGAAAACAACCAGAGACGGCGAGTTTTCCGAGACGATTCCGTGCCAAACCTCAATTAAGCTCGGCACATTGAATAGCATTCTTCGCAACATTGCCCGACATCACGGACTGACGAAAGAGGCCTTGCTGCAGTTATTGAGTCTTTGAGAGACGTCTGTCACCACTCTCGTCTGCCAAACTTTTGCGCTCTGCGGCCCCGTTTTCGGTTGCTGCGGTCTGGTTCGCTGGACAAAACCGATTCCAGAATTTGTGCCGAAATCGATAGCTCGCGTGCTAGTCCGCAATGCCGAGGTGCGGCCCTCTCGACGTACCTCTGAACCTGTCGGACGCAAAAATGTCGTAAGAAATGGCGAGGGACCCCCTCGAAAAGCCGCTCGCCATTTTTTATGATGAGCAGCTGGGCTGCATGAAAATGAGCGTTACAGCAAGTTTCCTTGCTGACGGTCTTGCATGGCCGTCTGGTTTGGTTATATTGACACGTTTTCGTGAATAGCCCTCGGAAGGCTAGCGTAGCTCAATTGGCAGAGCAGCTGATTTGTAATCAGCAGGTTGTGGGTTCAAGTCCCTCCGCTAGCTCGTTTAGCGGGAAAGCCTGCGGTTTTTGGCGGGGGTTGCAGGGGCTGCCGCACAAAAGTCCCCGCGATTTGCTTGAGATTGCCAGGATTTGTGTTCAGTTGAGCTGCGGCGAGTTGGGTTTTGCTTGAGAAGTCGTTTGGATGGTGTTCCGGGGAGTTTCCCGAGCGGTCAAAGGGGTCAGACTGTAAATCTGATGGCTCTGCCTTCGTAGGTTCGAATCCTACACTCCCCATTCGAGTTGGACGCGTTTTGCATTGATGTTGAGATAGGACGGATTGCTCGATTGGCGGGAAACGCGGGTGTAGCTCAATGGTAGAGCAGTAGCCTTCCAAGCTAAATACGAGGGTTCGATTCCCTTCACCCGCTTGTCGGTTTCTTGGTTGAGGTTTGATTTTTGTGTTGGCGGCTTGGTTTCCGGCAGGCACGGGGCTGGCGGTCGAGCGGTGGATGTGTAAACTCTTGCTGCTGTAGCTCAGTTGGTAGAGCGCGTCCTTGGTAAGGACGAGGTCATGGGTTCAACTCCCATCAGCAGCCTCAAGGCAGTAGTTGGTTTTTAGCATCGACAATTCAAGATTGTGATCGTTTTAAGAGTAGGGAGTTAGATTCGAATGGCCAAGGAAACTTTTGCACGTACCAAGCCCCACGTCAATGTAGGCACGATTGGCCATATTGACCACGGCAAGACGACCACCACGGCCGCCATTTTGGCCGTTCAGGCAGCCAAGGGCCTCGCCCAGACGAAGTCGTATGCCGACATCGCTAAGGGTGGTACGGTCCGCGACGAAACCAAAACCGTCACCATCGCCGTTAGTCACGTCGAGTACGAGACGACCAAGCGTCACTATGCGCACATCGACTGCCCGGGCCACGCCGACTTTATCAAGAATATGATCACCGGTGCCGCCCAGATGGACGGAGCGATTCTGGTGGTTTCGGCCGCTGACGGTCCGATGCCGCAGACCCGCGAGCACATTCTGTTGGCGCGCCAGGTCGGTGTGCCGGCGTTGGTCGTGTTCTTGAACAAGGTCGATCTAGTCGACGATCCGGAGTTGCTGGAATTGGTCGAGCTCGAATTGCGTGAATTGCTCACGCACTACGGCTTCCCTGGCGACGAAATCCCGATCATTCGCGGTGCCTCGAAGCCAGCGTTGGATAGCCCAAAAGATCCCGCCGCCAGCAAGTGCGTCGGCGACTTGATGGACGCCATCGACGCTTACATCCCTGAGCCTGTCCGCGAAATCGACAAGCCATTCTTGATGGCCATCGAAGACGTGTTTTCGATCGAAGGCCGCGGTACGGTCTGCACGGGTCGTATCGAGCGCGGCATTGTCAAGGTCGGCGACGAAGTGGAAATCATCGGCTTGAGCGACAAATCGCGCAAGACCACCTGCACGGGCGTGGAAATGTTCAACAAGCAGTTGGATCAAGGTCAGGCTGGCGATAACGTCGGTTGCTTGCTCCGCGGTATCAAGCGTGAAGACATTGAACGCGGTCAGGTGTTGGCCAAGCCGGGTTCGATCACTCCGCACTCGAAGTTCGAGGCCGAAGTTTATATCTTGTCGAAGGAAGAAGGCGGCCGTCATACGCCGTTCTTCAGCGGCTACCGTCCGCAGTTTTACTTCCGCACCACTGACGTCACCGGCACTGCCAAGTTGGCCGGCGATGCGGAAATGTGCATGCCGGGCGACAACGCCCGACTGATTGTTGAATTGCATACTCCCATTGCCATGGATGAAGGCGTCCGCTTTGCAATTCGCGAAGGTGGCCGCACCGTGGGTTCGGGCGTTGTGACCAAGATCGTCGAGTAAGTTCGCTCGTCAAGCCGTGATTGGTAAGCGAATGCACATCGCCCTGGGCGGTGTGCAATTTTGAATCGAACAACGGGCTCGGCCGAAGTGTGGCTTCGGCCGAGCCAAGTTCGATTTTACAGGGGTGTAGCTCAATTGGCAGAGCACCGGTCTCCAAAACCGGGGGTTGCGAGTTCAATTCCCGCCGCCCCTGCTCGGTTGTGAAATATCGGGCGGGATTGATGAATGGCTCGATACGCATCCGTTGCGGTCTATGATCGTCGGGTCGCCGGGCGGTCCAGTGTCGTCGAGTCTGCGAGGAATGTAGGGTTGCGACTGGCGTGAGTCAGCGGGTGCGGCGGCGATCGAGATGAGTGTCGTTGCCAGAGGTGAACACGGAACACAGGGATGGATTACGGGGTGGTCGGGCGATCCGCGTTTGATTGACGGCTGCTTTAATTCCGTTGCGTTGGATAGGGATTCAGAAATTCATGTCGAAAGAAAAAGAAGCAACCGCTGGTGGTAGCCTGTGGGTTCGCGAGCTGTTTCAGCCCGGAATTTACAAACGCACCCAAGGGCGAATCGTGCGTCAGGTGACGTTTGCCGCCGTGGCGATCATTTTGGTGATCGGCGCCTGGCGGCTCAGCGAGATGAATGAAGCGCCCTGGCTGCATGTCGGTTTGCCGATCGCCATCGTCGCGGTTGGTTTGTGGTTTGCATATCGTTTGGTTAATCTGTCGAGCTTTGCCGACTTTTTGATCGCGGTTGAATTGGAAATGAACAAGGTCTCCTGGCCCAGCCGGGGCGAACTGGTTCGCAGTGCCATCGTGGTGGTTTTTACGATCGTTTTTCTGGCATTGACATTGTACTGTTACGACCTGTTCTGGATTTGGCTGCTGAACTTTTTGAAAGTGACCAGTGCGGCTTAGTAGTCGGCACTCGGCCGCCGTTCTCAAAGCTTGAATTTTCGATCATAGATAGAGAGTTTGTTGCGAATGGACGACACGAGCGAGCATCACGAGCAGGTCATCGGGCAGAATGGCGAGACGGCAGCGTCTACGCCCACGTCCGCGGCTGCGCCGCATGACGCCGGTTTATCCGCCGCTGGCAACAGCCTAGTTCAAGACGGGCCGGTCGCTGAGAAAGATTGGGGTCCGGAGCCCGAACTGGTGCCCATTCCCGAATCGTCGGAGGACGCCAAGCCGGTGGAGGATCATTCCACGGCCGAACCGCCGACGATCGACCGCCGTTGGTATATTTTGAAGGTTCAGAGCAATCGCGAAGATTCGATCCGCGACGCGTTGCAGCGCCGTGTGGCCATGGAAGGCTTGGACGCCTACTTTGGTGAGATCATCGTGCCGGTCGAGATGGTTTCCGAGTTCAAAAACGGCAAGAAGCGAGTGGTTAAGCGTAAGCTGTACCCTGGCTACTTGGTCGTGAATATGGAAATCAACGACGACACGTGGTTTTTGGTCCGCGAGACGCCCGGAATTGGCGACTTCACCGGCGGAGTTGGCCGCCCGGCACCAATGTTGGATAGCGAAATCAAGAAGATTTTGGATAAGAAGGAAGAGAAGTCCGACGAATCGCCGAAGCTCAAAATTGCGTTCAACAAGGGCGATCGCGTCAAAATCAACGAAGGCACGTTCGAAAACTTCGAAGGCGAAGTGGACAGCATTGACGAGGCCAACGGTCGCGTCACGGTCATGATTAACATCTTCGGCCGCAGTACGCCGGTCGAATTGGAATATTGGCAAATCGAAGCGATCTAAGATCTCAAATCAGATACAGACTTTAAGCACTCGTTTTTTCGCGATGGAATCATGGCAAAGCAGTTAGTCGGTACCGTTAAGTTTCAAGTGCCCGGCGGACAAGCGACCCCGGCGCCGCCAGTTGGCACCTCGCTCGGTAAGTTCGGCGTGAATCTCGGTCAATTCGTGATGCAATTCAACGAAAAGACGCGCGAGGCCGGCGGAATGCCGATTCCGGTTGTTGTTAACGTGTACAACGACCGTAGCTTCGATTTCGTCACAAAAAGTCCGCCAGCCGCCGCTTTGCTCAAGCAAGCCGTAGGCATCGCCAAGGGCTCGGGCGTGCCCAACAAAGACAAGGTTGGCAAAGTTACGCAGGAGCAGATCGCCAATATCGTCAAATTGAAAATGGCCGATTTGAACGCCCGCGACGTCGAGCATGCTAAACGCATGATCGAAGGCACCGCGCGCAGCATGGGCCTGACGGTTGAAAAGTAAATCTCGGCCGATGGTCGATTGAGCTGAAAGGCTCAAATCGCTGGCGTCCGTTGCTAAACATTCAGACTTCCGCACATTGAATTCGTCGTTCGTTGACATCCGCCGGTGCAGCTTGCACCAGGCGTAAAAGAGAGAAAAAGATGCCGCAATTATCCAAACGCATGAAGGCCGCAGCAGAAAAAGTGCCCGGCAAAGACGCGCCGCAACCGGTGGCCAAGGCCGTGACGATTCTCAAGCAATTCAACAATCGCAAATTCGACCAATCGGTCGAAATCGCCATGCGGTTGGGCGTGGACGCCAAGCAGGCTGATCAGATCGTTCGTGGTTCGATTGTATTGCCGCACGGCATCGGCAAGACGCTGCGGGTGGTCGTGTTTGCCAAGGGCGAGCAAGCCGTGGCTGCTACGGCGGCAGGCGCCGATGAAGTTGGCGCGGAAGATCTCGCCAAGAGAATCAAAGAAGGTTGGACGGATTTCGACGCCTGCATCGCCGCGCCGGACATGATGGGTTTGGTCGGTCCGTTAGGTAAGGTTCTGGGTCCGCGCGGATTGATGCCTTCGCCGCGTGCGGGCACCGTGACGCCTGATGTGGGCAAGACCGTCAAAGAATACAAAGCTGGTAAGGTCGAATTCCGCAACGATGCCGGTGGCATTGTTCACGCCGTGGTTGGCAAGCTGAGTTTTGACGAACAAAAGCTGACGGAAAATATCCAGGCCTTCATTCAGCACATTCAAGGCATCAAGCCGCACACCGTGAAGGGCCATTACATCAAAAGCATTGCGGTCAGCGCGACGATGAGCCCTGGCATTTTTGTCGCGGCCTAGTTCGATTGGCGCGACCGATCTTGAGGTCGGTCGCCCGTCAATGAAGTCGCCCGTCAATGAAACAGTCATTTTCAAACATTGAAATTCATGCCGGTACGAACGTGAGCGGAATTGACCGCAGCGCAATGATCCCGGCGGCAAGCATTTAGATACCACCATGAGCAAATTCGTAAAAGACCTGGTGACCAGTCACCTGAAAAATCGGCTGCAGGGTGCCACCGACGCACTGCTGGTCAATATCGTTGGCTTGGACGCCGTGAGCACCAGCAAACTGCGTCAGGAACTTCGCAAAAAGAAGATTCAGATGACCCTGGTCAAGAACAGCCTGGCCCGTCGCGCCACCGAAGGCACGGCTTTGGCCCCGGCGTTCGAAGGTGCCAAAGGCACGCTGGCCGTGGTCTGGGGCGGTGAAGATATCGTCTCGCTGTCGAAGGAAGTCGCCCGGCTTATGGAACTCAAGGAGTTCGCCAAGCTGGAAGCGCGCGGCGGCGCGATGGACGGGGCCAAAATGGCGGCCGATGACGTCAAACTCGTCGCCAAATGGCCGAGTCGGTCGGAACAGCTCAGCTTGCTGCTCGGTCAAATTCTTTCTCCGGGGGCAACTTTGGTTGGTCAGTTGACCAGCGTGGGTGGTGCCTTGGCGAGCCAAATCAAGCAGAAGTCCGAGGGCGAAGACCCGTCGGCCAGCGATGTTGCGGTGACGGATGCAGCACCGGATGCGCCGCCGATGGCCGAATCGCCTGCGACTGATGCTCCACCTGCGGACGCTCCGTCCGCTTAACTTGCGGGAGATGGTGGCGTTTTTTTGAGCTGAATGCGGCATTGTGAACAATTAGAAATATTTCGGCACGATTAGTGCTTGGCGAAATCTCTTTTGCCCGTACAATGACTGCTTGCTATGGCGGTAGATAGGCTGGCCGGTATTTGTTAGGGCCAGCTTGAAAATGGATGTGTGATTAGTCGAGAAAGCGTAGTTATCTTCCTCGGGCGTCAGCCGATGTTTAAGGGCGGCGGTCGGGTTTTTGGATAAAGTTCAAACGACCCAAATGAGTTCTGCGTTGGCGGCTGGTGGATCGGCCGTCACAAAACGCTAAGTGAGAAAGGACAAGGACCAGACATGGCGACTGCTGAAGCTTCGACGAAGGAATTCTCTGCCCACGCTAAAGAGTTGGGCGACAAGATCATGACGTTGACCTTGAAAGAGGCCAAGGAATTGAGCGACTATTTGGAAAACGTGCACGGCATCAAGCCCGCCGCAGGCGGCGCGGTGATGATGGCCGGCCCTGCCGCTGGCGGCGCTGCCGCGGCTGCTCCGGAAGCCAAGACTGAATTCGATGTCATTATCGAAAGCTATGCTGCCGACAAGAAGATCGGCATCATCAAGGTCGTCCGTTCGGCCACCAGCCTGGGCTTGAAGGAAGCCAAGGATTTGGTCGAAAAGACTCCGGGCAAGGTCAAAGAAGCCGTGTCCAAGGAAGACGCCGAAAAGCTCAAGAAAGAGCTGGAAGATGCTGGCGCCAAGGTGGTGGTCAAGTAACGATCATTCGGACTCCGAAATTCCGTCGTCCGCCGGGCAACCAATCGTTGCCATCGGCGGCCTGATGGGTTTCCAGTCGCGTCGCTGGCCGTCGATTGCTTCGGATGAATGCCGAAAGTGGTCGCTCGGCCGGTTCGCGTTGTCAACGTTATCCGTATCGCAATTGCGCGCGTTTTTGGCAGTTGTGCAAGTGGGTTTTGAGACAGCGTTTTTGACCCGAAAAGCTTTTCGGCCCCGCAGGTCAATTCGACAGTGCATGGCAACCGAACAGTTTTGGTCAGTCAGCTAGCGTCCGTCAATTATTTGTTACCATCCTCAGGTAGTTCGTCCGGTTGCGAGCCGACTGCGCGGTTGATGTCCGCGCGCAGCGGCGGAGGTTCTCGTAATCGTTGGGCTGCTCATCACGGCAACCGTCCGCAGTGCGAATGTTGTTCGCAAGCGACTGGTAGCCGATGCTCGCTGGAGCGAGATTCTGGAGTGGTATGCAAGTCGAAGCCTTCACTGTGCGCGAAATGTCAACGCGACGTGGTTTCGGTGCAACACCGCTGGATGCAATATCGCCCTGGGCCGTTTTGCTGGGGACGTTATTGCCGAGTCGGCATCGCTCGTTTGCGGGCGGCCACTCGCTTGCGTTCATCTTTTCGTGATTCCATTGACTGATCGAACCACTTTTCTGCGCGAAATTCCCAGTTGTGTTGCGATCCCGTCTCGCAACGCCTTGGCGATGAGTTTCTGCGCGCGGTTCGATTCGTTTCGCGCGACCTAAGGAGCATTTGCATATGGCGACCTCGGCAGAACGACGTCTGCGTCCGCGGGAAGTCCGCCGTTTTGGCAGCCTTCGCGACCACCATCCCATTCCCGATCTGACTCAGATCCAAACCCGCAGCTACGAAGCGTTTTTGCAGTACGACTTGGCCTCCGCCAAGCGCAAAGATCAAGGCATTGAAGGCGTGCTGCGGGAAATTTTCCCGATCGAAAGCTACGACAAGACGCTCCGCTTGGAATACGTGCGCTACGAGCTCGGCAAGCCGCGTTACGAACCGCACGAATGCCGCCAATTGCGCTTGACCTACGGTCGGCCGTTTCGCGTGTGGCTGCGGCTCACCAAAGAAGAACCGGTGGAAGAAGAAGTCTACCTCGGCGACATGCCCATCATGCTCGGCGGTGGCGAGTTCATCATCAATGGCGCCGAGCGCGTGGTGGTCAGCCAGTTGCATCGCAGCCCTGGCGTGGACTTCGTGGCCGATACGGAAACCACGGAAAAGAAGCTGCATAATTGCCGCATCATTCCCGAGCGCGGTAGCTGGATTGAGCTGAATATCAGCAAAAAAGATACGCTCACGGTCCGCATCGACCAAAGCGGTAAATTTTCGGCGATGACGCTCTTGCGGGCCATGGACCCCAAGTACGGCAACGATTCGGAATTGATGCGCGTGTTCTATGAAACCACTAAAGAAAAGGTGGTCGATGGACGTAGCGTCGCCAAGATCGAAAACAAAATCGCCGTTGAAGACGTGGTTTATCCGTCCAACAGCGACAAGGCCGGCGAGATCATTCTTGAGGCCGGTCACAAGATCACTAAAAACATTGCTGAACTGATCTGCACCTCTGGCCTGCACGCGGTTGAGGTCATGGCGGACGTCAAGCTGCCGCTGATTTTCAACAGCCTAGCGGAAGACAACAGCCACAGCCACGAAGAAGCACTGCTGAAGATTTATCAGCGATTGCGGCCGGGCAATCCGCCGCAATTGGAAAAAGCTCGCGCGCTGTTCCACGAGAAATTTTACGACACCAATCGCTATCGTTTGGGACGCGTCGGCCGCTTCCGCATTAACCGCAAGTTGAATCTCAACGTGCCGGAAACGGAAATGACGTTGCGTCCAGAAGATTTAATCAGCGCCATTAAGTATCTGCTGGCGTTGGCGCAAGGCGATCCGGGCGCGGAGATCGACGACATCGATCACTTGGGCAATCGCCGTCTGCGAACCATTGACGAGTTGGCTTGCGACGAACTGCGCAAAGGCTTTTTGAAGCTTCGCCGCACAGTGCAAGAGCGAATGAGCCTCAAAGACCTTGAGGACATGACGCCCCGTAGTTTGATTAATCCTAAGAGCATTTCGGCTGCCATCGAATACTTCTTTGGCCGCGGCGAGCTCTCGCAGGTGGTTGACCAAACCAACCCGCTCTCGATGTTGACACACGAGCGTCGGCTATCGGCGCTCGGACCTGGTGGTTTGAATCGTAAGCGCGCTGGCTTCGAAGTTCGCGACGTGCATATTTCGCACTACGGCCGAATCTGCCCAATCGAAACGCCGGAAGGTACGAACATCGGTTTGATCTCCAGCCTGGGCATTTACTCGGGCGTAGACGAATACGGCTTTTTGGTCACGCCGTATCGTAAAGTCCATAAAGGTAAGCTGCTGGACGAAGTCGTCTGGTTGCGCGCCGATCAAGAGGCGGAAGCCTATCTTGCGCCGGCCGATGCGCCGGTGGAAAAAGGCCACATTCGCGGCGATACGATCATTGCCCGTTACCGGGCGGACTTCGAGATGGCGCCGGTCGATAAGGTTCAGTACATCGACGTCGCGCCGAGCCAAATGGTTGGCGTTTCGGCCGGTTTGATTCCATTTTTGGAACATGACGACGCCAACCGCGCGCTGATGGGGTCCAACATGCAACGGCAAGCCGTGCCGCTGTTGGTGACCGAGCCGCCCATCGTGGGCACCGGCATGGAACGTGATGTCGCGCAGAACTCCGGTCTGCTGGTTCGCGCGGGGCACAAGGGCACCGTCACGTACGTGGACGCGGACCGCATCGAAATCGGCAAGGAACTGCACAAGCTCCGCAAGTTCACCGGCTTGAACGAGCGCACCTGCCAAAACCAAAAGCCCATTGTCTCGGTCGGCCAGAAGGTCGAAAAAGGCGAGGTCATCGCCGATGGCGCGGCCACCTTCCGTGGCGAGTTGGCCTTGGGTCGCAATGTGCTGGTGGGCTTCATGGCCTGGGACGGCTTCAACTTCGAAGATGCCATCATCATCAGCGAAGACTTGGTGCAAAACGATACCTACACTTCGATTCACATCGAGGAATTCGATATCGAAATTCGCGAAACCAAATTGGGCCGCGAAGAGTTCACTCGCGATATTCCCAACGTCAGTGAAAAAGCGTTGCGGAACCTGGACGAAAACGGCATCGTGCGGATCGGCACCTTCGTGCGACCGGGCGATATTCTAGTCGGCAAAGTGTCGCCAAAATCCAAGACCGAGCTTACGCCGGAAGAAAAACTGCTGCACGCTATCTTTGGCCGGGCCGGCGAAGACGTGAAAAACGACTCGCTGGAAGTGCCCTCGGGCGTGGAAGGCATTGTCATCGATACGCAAAAGTTTTCGCGTCGGATGAGTTTGACTGAAGACGAACGCAAGAAGTTCGAAAAAGAACTCAAAGAAGCCGAGAGCACCGGCAACTCCAAAATCGCCGAGTCCTTTGGTGCCATGGTGGCCGAGATGGAAACCATCCTGGGCCGCATGCTCACCGATGAAGACGGCACTCCGCTGGTTCGCGATCAAGAACACAAGTTCGTGGCCGAGCGGGCGCTGCAATTCAAGCTGGACACCATCGATATCCGCAGCCCACAGCGCAAGGCCGATGTGGACAAGGCCTACAAAACCTTGTGGCCAGCGGTGGAAGTGGCCATTGATGATCGCGATCGGGTGTTGAACTCGATGAAGCGCGGCGATGAACTGCGCAGCGGCGTATTGCAAATGGTTAAGGTGTATGTGTCGGCCAAGCGGGTGATTTCCGTGGGCGACAAAATGGCCGGACGCCACGGTAACAAAGGCGTGATTGCCAAGGTGCTGCCACGCGAAGACATGCCGTTCTTGGCGGACGGCACGTCACTGCAGATTCTGCTTAATCCGTTGGGCGTGCCGAGTCGTATGAACGTCGGCCAGATTTTGGAAACGCACTTGGGTTGGGCTGGCGCGCTGCTGGGCTTTCAGGCGTTGACGCCGGTGTTCGATGGCGCCACCGAAGAAATCATTCGCGAATGCCTGGTGGAAGCCGGTCTGCCGCGGCATGGCAAGGCGCAGCTTTACGACGGTCGGACGGGCGACAAGATGGAGCAAGAGACCACGGTCGGCTACATCTACATGCTCAAACTGCATCACTTGGTGGACGACAAAGTTCACGCGCGGTCGACTGGTCCATACTCGCTCATCACGCAGCAACCGCTGGGTGGCAAGGCGCGCTTCGGTGGACAGCGGTTCGGAGAAATGGAAGTTTGGGCGCTGGAAGCTTACGGTGCCGCTTACATCCTGCAGGAATTGCTGACCGTCAAGAGCGACGATGTGGAAGGCCGCACCAAGATTTACGAGTCGATGGTCAAGGGCGAAAACACGCTGGAAGCCGGCACGCCTGCCAGCTTTGACGTGTTGACCAACGAAATCCGCGGTCTGGGCCTGAACATGCAATTGGAAAAACGAAGAGTGTAACTGGTGGGTTGTCTCCCAGTGGACAAGAGGCAATTAGGGGCAGTCAACGTATGCCTTACCAACGAATTACCGTGCAGGCGAGTCAAATGGACGGCGTGCCTTGCGTGCGGGGATTACGAATTCCCGTAGCGACCGTTGTGGCGATGGTTGCCGAGGGCATGTCCGTTGCGGAAATTGTGACGGACTTTCCCGATTTGCAGGACGTTGATGTTCGAGAGTGCTTGTTGTACGCGGCGGAGGCGGTTCGCGAACATGAATTGCCGCTGCTGGTGCGGACGTGAAATTCCTTGTTGACAATGCCTTATCGCCAAAAATCGCTGAGAGTTTGCGTCAAGCGGGGCACGATGCGGTTCATGTGCGAGATTACGGGATGCAATCCGCGGACGACGTAGAGATTTTTGAGAGGGCGGTGAGTGAGGACCGGGTTGTGATTTCCGCGGATACCGATTTTGGGACAATCTTGGCCTTGCGAGCTTCATCAAAGCCTTCGGTGATTCTGTTTCGTCGAGAAGTGTCCCATCATCCGCAAAAGCAGTTCGATTCCTTGATGGCCAATCTCCGGCAAATTGAGAAAGAGTTAGACCTCGGCGCCGTAGTCGTTTTTGACCCCGGGCGAATCCGAGTAAGAAAATTGCCGATCGGTGGTGAGATGCCTTGATAATCGCCGGCTTTAGTCTGCACGAGAATCGAGAGTCGACCCAAGGAAATTTCAGCAGATGTTTTCGGCGAGGTCGATTGAAGCCTTTTCAACTTCGATAGGGCGAGACGCAAAATTGAGCCGTTGCGCTGCGACTGTTGGCCATTAACCATGGCGGCTAAAACAAAAAAGGAAGTATTAACATGAGCACCATTAGCGAAACGTCCTACGATCGGATTAACGACTACGCATCGGTCAAGATCAGCTTGGCCCGACCGCACGATATTCGGAGCTGGTCGTTCGGCGAAGTCAAAAAGCCAGAAACCATCAATTACCGCACCTACCGTCCAGAAAAGGACGGTCTGTTTTGCGAACGGATCTTTGGACCGGAAAAAGACTGGGAATGCGCCTGCGGCAAATATCGCGGCATGAAGTACAAAGGCATGATCTGCGACCGCTGCGGCGTTAAGGTCACGCACAGTCGCGTGCGTCGCAAGCGGATGGGCCACATCGAACTGGCCGCGCCGGTTGTGCATATTTGGTTCTTCAAGGCCATGCCTAGCCGCTTGGGCAACTTGCTGGACATGAAGACCACCAGCCTGGAAAAAGTGATCTACTTTCAGGATTACGTGGTCACCCGCGCCGGCGATACTCCGCTCAAAAAGCAGCAACTGCTCACCGAGGACGAATATCGTCAAGCGCGCGAGCAATACGGCGATAAATTCGAAGCCGAGATGGGCGCCGAGGCCGTGCGCCGCTTGCTCAACGAACTCGACCTGGTGCAGTTGTCCAAGGATTTACGCGTTGATCTGCACGAAACCGGTTCGAAGCAGAAGAAGAAAGACCTGATCAATCGGCTGAAAATCGTCGAGAGCATCCGCGATAGCGATAATAAGCCCGAGTGGATGGTGCTGGACGTGATTCCGGTCATTCCGCCGGACTTGCGCCCGTTGGTGTTGTTGGACTCCGGCAATTTTGCCACCAGCGACTTGAACGATCTGTATCGCCGGATCATCAACCGCAACAACCGTTTGAAAAAACTGGTCGACTTGAACGCGCCAGAAGTCATCATTCGCAACGAAAAGCGGATGCTGCAACAGTCCGTCGACGCGCTGTTCGACAACAACCGTTGCAAGCGGCCGGTGCTCGGCAGCAGCAACCGTCCGCTCAAATCGCTGACGGACATGATCAAGGGCAAGCAAGGTCGTTTCCGCGAGAACTTGCTCGGCAAACGCGTCGATTATTCGGCCCGTTCGGTGATCGTCGTCGGTCCGAACTTGCGGTTGCATCAATGTGGTCTGCCCAAGAAGATCGCGCTGGAGTTGTTCCAGCCGTTCATCATTCGTCGGCTCAAGGAATTGGGCCACGCCGATACGATCAAGTCGGCCAAGAAGATGCTGGAGCGCAAGGACGAAGAGGTTTGGGATATCTTGGAAGAAGTGATTCGCAACCATCCCGTGTTGCTGAATCGCGCCCCGACCTTGCATCGCATGGGCATTCAGGCGTTTGAGCCAACGCTGGTGGAAGGCAACGCCATCAAGTTGCATCCGCTGGTTTGTAAGGGCTTCAATGCCGACTTCGACGGCGACCAGATGGCCGTGCATTTGCCGCTGTCGATCGAAGCCCAGGTGGAAGCGCATACGTTGATGATGTCGACCAACAACATCTTCAGCCCTGCCAACGGCGCCCCAATTATCAGTCCCTCGCAGGACGTGGTGATGGGTTGTTACTACATGACCATGTCGCTGCCGAATCGCCGCGGCGAGGGCATGAAATTCTCGTCATTGGACGAAGTGATTTTGGCATTCTCGCTCAAAGCCGTGGATACGCACGCGCGGATCAAAGTGCGGTTGGCACCGAATCGGCGTTTGAAGACGGATAACGACGCCAGTTCGTTGCCGGGCGCCATTATCGATACCACGGTCGGCCGCGTGTTCTTTAATTTCCATTTGCCAGACGGCATGCCCTTCTACAACATCCCCATGCGGAGCAGCGAGTTGGCTAAGGTCATCTCGGATTGTTACCAAATCTTGGGTCGTCGCTTTACCATCGACTTGTTGGACGAAATGAACCGGCTGGGCTTCCGCGAGAGCACCCGTTCTGGGTTGTCGTTCGCCACGGACGATCTGATTACGCCCAAGCGCAAGGGCGCAATCATCGGCGACGCTGAGAAGGAAGTGCTTAAGAAGAACAAGCTGTATGCTCGCGGTATCATTACCGAAGGCGAGCGTTACAACCAGGTTCTGGACGCGTGGACGCACGCCCGCGAACAGATCACCACGGAAATGATGACGGCGCTCGAAAACGACACGCGGACGCCCGGTTATGTGAACCCCATTTACTTGATGGCTCACTCCGGCGCGCGAGGCGGCGTGGAACAGATTCGGCAGTTGGCTGGTATGCGTGGTCTGATGGCCAAGCCGTCTGGTAAGATCATCGAAACGCCCATCAAGGCGAACTTCCGCGAAGGTTTGTCAGTGCTCGAGTATTTCAGCTCGACGCACGGTGCTCGTAAAGGCTTGGCCGATACCGCGCTCAAAACGGCTGACTCCGGTTACCTCACGCGTAAATTGGCCGACGTTGCCCAGAACGTGGTCATCACCACGCACGATTGCGGCACCACCCAAGGCATCACCAAGGGCGTAATTTATCGCGGTGAAAAGGTCGAAGTTCGTCTGGCCGATACCATCCGTGGCCGCGTCAGCCGCACCAACATCGTCAATCCGATTACGGACGAAGTGATCGTTCGCGAGAGCGAAATGATTACGCCCAAGATCGCCCGCCGGATCGAAGAGTTGGGGCTTGAGCGGATTCAAGTTCGCAGCCCGCTCACTTGCGATGCCACGCTCGGTATCTGCCGCTGCTGCTACGGCATGGATCTCTCGACCGGTTCGATGGTCGAAGAAGGCATGGCCGTCGGAATCATCGGCGCGCAGAGCATCGGCGAGCCGGGTACTCAGTTGACGATGCGTACGTTCCACATCGGTGGAACGGCCAGCCGTGCAATGGTCGAAAGCGAAATTCGCGCCAAGAAGGGTGGCGTGGCGCAGTTCACCCGCTTGAAGGTCGTGCGTGCCGAGGACGGACAGCAGATTGTGCTCACGCGTAACGGCGAAATTTTGCTGCTCGATCCGAAGGGTCGCGAAGTCGAGAAGTACGAGATTCCGGCAGGTGCCAACTTGACCATTGACGAAGGTCAGGAAGTCAAGCCAGGCGCCGTCATCTGCCAATGGGATCCGCACAGCATCCCGATTTTGGCCGAAGTCAACGGTAAGGTCCGTTACGAGGACGTGATCGAAGGCGAAACCATGCGTCTGGAAAAAGACGCCGGTGGCACCATGCGTAAGTTGGTCATGGAACACAAGGGCGACTTCCATCCGCAAGTGGTGTTGGAAGACGAATCCGGCAAGATTCTTGACTTCTATTACCTGCCCGAAAAGGCACACATCGAAGTCAAAGAAGGCGACGTGGTCCGCGCCGGTACGCTGCTGGCCAAGACGCCGCGAGAAGTGTCCGGTACGCAAGACATCACCGGTGGTCTGCCACGGGTGACGGAAATCTTCGAAGCTCGTAAGCCCAAGGATCCGGCGGTCATTGCCGAGATCGACGGCATTGTCGAACTGCTAGGCGAAAAGCGTCGCGGCAAGCGGACGATCATCGTCCGCAGCGAAAGCGGCATCGAACGCGAGCATTTGGTTTCGCACGGCAAGCACTTACGCGTGCACGCTGGCGACTTTGTGCGGGCAGGCGAAGCCTTGGTGGACGGTCCGCTGGTTCCCCACGACATTCTCCGCATCTCCGGCGAAGAAGCCGTGCAGCAATACCTCGTTCGCGAAATTCAAAACGTCTATCGCAGCCAGCGCGTGGAAATTGACGACAAGCACATCGAAATCATCGTCGCTTCGATGCTTCGCAAAGTGCGGATCGAATCGGTGGGCGATACCGGTTTGCTGCCCGGCAGTGTAATGGATAAGTTCGAGTTCCGCGCTTCCAACCAATCGCTGACCAACTGTTTGAAGATCAGCGAAAAGGGCGATACGGACTTCGCCCCAGGCACTATCGTTCCCAAAGATGCCTTGGAACAGGCCAACGCCCATGTGGAAGCACTTGGCGGCACGCCTGCCAAGGGCGTCAAGCCGAAGTCGGCAACCGCCAGCACGCAACTGTTGGGCATTACCAAGGCGGCCGTGCAAAGCCAGAGCTTCATCTCGGCTGCCAGTTTCCAAGAAACAACCAAAGTGCTGACCGAAGCCGCATTGGCGGGCAAGGTCGACAATTTGGTCGGCCTCAAGGAAAATGTCATCTTGGGCCACTTGGTGCCGGCAGGCACCGGTTTTCATACGTTCCAAGAGTCAGAAGTGCGGATTCGCCGCGAGGCGCTGGAACAAATGGCGTCCGAGAAAGATCGCACGTTGGCTCGTCACTTCCCGCTATTGGATGGCGGCGACGCCGATGGTGGATCGAAGCCCAAGGAGAGCACTCCCACCAGTTTGGATGCCCTGCTCGGCGGCGAAGGCAAGGGAAAGTAGCTGATCCTTTTGGTAGCGGGCGCGAATGAGCCAGTTCGCGTGATAACAATCGATTCTCGAATAAGCCAGGAACTCCGGTTCCTGGCTTTTTTGTTTGATTCTGCCTTTTCCTTGACTCGTGTTTTTCGGTGGTTAGTATGGAATGCGGTTGTCCGCAGTTGGCTGTTTTAGATAACCGCCAAAGTCGCACGTTTTGCCGCTGCTTTACGGACTGCGTTGGACCTCGCCGCTCGCACGAACAAGCGCTGCACGATTTCGCCTGAACGATCTCGCCTTCACTGACGGCTCTCGTAAGATCATCCTGCCGGATGACGGGCGTCGAGGCGATCTCTGCTCAAAAGCCGCGCTGCCGCAATCGTTTTGAGGGCTGAAGAATTTGTTTCGTTTCGACCGTTTTCAGCAGCGACACAATTTGACACACGGAGACAGGCAATGTCCAAGCGATTAAAAAAAAATCGGCGGACGCTCGGCGGAAACAACCGCAAACTGCGATTTGAGCCGCTTGAAGCGCGGCGGATGCTGACCGTGACCATCAAAGCGGCGAACCAAGACATTCTGATTAGCGGCGACGGCGCAAATAACGGCATTGCCATCTTTCAGGATGGAAGCGGCGGACGGCTATTCATTTACGGAAATACCGCGACGGCCATTACCGGCGATGGCGTCTTGGCGGGCGCCGTCGCAGACACCAACGCTGGCGGCGGTCGCGAATTCGATGTCGGCCTGTTCAATAACATTTTCATCAGCCTAGGGGCGGGCAACGATAACGTGCAGGTCGCCGGCTTGGGGGCGGCCCAGGTTGGCATTCTCTCGATCAATACCGGCGATGCGACCACCGGCGATACCGTGATCATTGGCCAAACGACGTTCGCCGGCAATCCGGACACGGTATACGGCGTTAACTCCGTCAGTAAGTCAGTTAGTATCACCGGGACCGGCGCGGCAATCGTCGCGGTCGACGCATTGACGGCGCCCGCACTGACAATCGACACCCAAGCGGGCACCATTAATCTCGCCTCAATCGACGACGTGGTCGTCAATGGCGATCTATCCGTCGATGCCAGCAAAAGCGCCACCATCTTTATCGGGCAGAACGCCCACACGCTTTTGGTCGATGGAAATCTCACGTTGAACTGTGGCGCAAATGACAATTTGATGGTCATCGACGGATTGACCGTGGGCAACGTCGCCGGCAATTTCAACATCACCACCGGCGCGGGCAACGACATCGTAAGTCTCGGGATTCAAAGCGCGGTGAGCGTGGCTCACGGCAGCTTGAACGTCGACTTGGGAGATGCCGCCAAGTTCAATACTTTCAATCTTGGCACGAATCAAGCGGTTACGGTCTCCGGCGACGTGACCGTCCGAACCGGAAGCGGCAACACCTCGGCCAATTCGATTAAAATTGATAGCCTGACTGCGGTGAACGTCAACGTGACTGGGGGCAATGGCGACGACGGTATTACTTTCGCCGCCTTTCATCCGGACACAATCACCGGAAGTCTCTCCATCAATACCGGCAACGCCGGCAACATTGGCGATGTCGTTTCAGTCGGCACGGCAACGGCGTCAGTGACGATCAGCCGCAACCTGACGGTTATCGAAGGATCCAATGCCAGTAGCACCGGCGATATCATCAACCTGGACAACGCGACCGCCAACTACGTCAGCTTCACGGCCGGCGAAGGCAAGAACAATGTCCTGGTTGGTTTGCAGGGCGCCGCCGTCACCGCTACCATCGGTCTGGCCATCAAGACGGGTGGCAACGTCGACAGGATCAGCGTCAACCGCTTGACGTCCGGCGCAATCAATATCGACTCTGGTGCAGGGGCGGATACGGTCAATGTCGGGGTGACCGGCGGTGCCGTCACCGCCACCAACGGATTCTCGCTCAACTTGGGCGATGGCGACGACCAGGCCAGCGTCAACCAGTTGATCGCCGCCTATTTGTCGCTCGAAGCCGGCGAAGGCAATAACACGTTGAACATCGGCGACCAGAACGTCGCCAATTCGTCGATTGGCGGTCTGATTGCGATCCACGGTGGCGCTGGGATCGATGTGCTCAACTTCGACCGCGTGCTCTCCGGCAACGACGTGGTGATCAGCCTAGGCAATGGCGAGAACGACCTGCGGATTGGGTTCAATGGAGTCGAATCGTCGAGCGGCAGCTTTGTGATTTCCGGCGGCTCCGCGGTCGACAACATCTCGCTGCAACAAGTTTACATGGTGGGTAACCTGGTGCTCAATGGCGGCGCGGGAGACGATGTCATTAGTATCGACGGCAGCTCCGCACAGGGCGTGATTGCCGTCAGCGCCGGTGAGGGCAACGACAACGTGACGCTTAATAATGTCACCAGTCTGAGCGATCTGTCGATTAGCTTAGGCACAAACGCAGCCGCTGGGCCCGATAAGATCCTCAAAATCACTGGTAGTGGGATCGTTGGAGAGGCGTCGATCAGTAGCGAGGCCGGGTGTGGAATCACGTTAAACAGCAATACGTTCGCGCGAAATCTCAACATCCTAGGCACAGGCGGGGATGGTGGAAATGGATACAATTTCTACAACACCAACATTCTGGGCAATCTGTGCCTGGTGACCAGCGCAGCCCAGGACAACATCCAGGTTGGCAACCTCTCTGCCAAGATCTTCTACGCGGATGCCGGCGGCGGCGACGACTTCTTCGATGTCGACGCCATGAAAGTAGATCATTTCTTCGCCGAACTGGGCGCCGGGAGCGATAGTCTGGCGGTACTCAATAGCACGCTGCGAGATTATGGGCTGATCGATGGCGGTTCTGGTGCCAACCTGATTGGGCTCGACGGCACTTCGCTCCCGCGCACCACCGTCGTTAACTTCTAGCTTGCAAAACTGCCGCAGCGCGTGTCGTCACATTTCCGGCCAATTTGACCAAGCGTCGCCTTGACAACTTCGGCCAATTCAGTAACCTGATGGATTATCGAATTCCGAATCCGGCGTTAGATCGACGCTGATTGCAAACATACTGACTGTAGAACCTGCGGAAAGATTCCCGATGCCGACGATTAACCAGCTTATTCGCAAGAACCGTAAGCCGCCGCGCAAATTCAGCAAGTCGCCGGTGTTGGAACGCTGCCCACAGAAGCGTGGCGTTTGCTTGCAAGTCAAGACCATGACGCCCAAAAAGCCTAACTCGGCCCTGCGAAAGATCGCTCGCGTGCGACTCTCCAACGGTAAGGAAGTCACGGTTTACATCCCGGGCGAAGGCCACAGCCTGCAAGAGCATAGCATCGTGCTGGTCCGCGGCGGCCGTGTTCGCGACTTGCCGGGCGTACGCTATCACATTGTCCGCGGTGCGCTGGATACGCTGGGCGTTGAAGGCCGTAAGCAATCCCGAAGCTGCTACGGGGCCAAGCGGTCGTAGTTTCGCGACAAAACATTCATTCATTTCAATCGATTTCATTCAGCTTAAGACGACGAAAATAGACCATTATGGGCAAGATCACTGCCAGTCGCGAAACACTCCGTCCCGATCCCAAGTTTGCCTCGATCCTGGCCAGCAAGTTCATCAACTGCTTGATGTACGACGGCAAGAAGAGCACCGCTCAAAAGGTGTTCTACGATGCGCTCGACATCATCAAAACCAAGGTTTCGGATCAAGAGCCGATCGAAGTCTTCACGCAGGCACTGGAAAACGTCAAGCCGTCGATCGAAGTCCGCTCTAAGCGGGTCGGTGGCGCTGCGTACCAGGTGCCGATGCAGGTGAACCGCAATCGTCAGCAATCGCTGGCCATTCGCTGGATTCTGCAATCGGTCCGCGAAAAGAAGGGCCGGCCCATGCACGAGAAACTGGCCGAAGAATTTGTGGCAGCGTTCAAGCGTGAAGGTGCCGCAATGTCGAAGCGCGAGAACGTCCACCGCATGGCCGACGCCAACAAGGCGTTTGCACACTTTGCCTGGTAGTTTCCCGGATAATTCACCTGGCCGCGTTGGACTCCGTTCCGTCGCGGCTTTTTTCTGCGCTGAAATAAGTCACCGAACTTTCGTCGATCGCAACATCAGGATCGCAAACCAACTGATCCTGGAACTCTCGCATGGCTCGTAATCTCCACAACCTCCGCAACATTGGCATTATTGCCCACATCGACGCCGGCAAGACCACGGTCACCGAGCGGATGCTGTTTTACACCAAGGCCACGCACCGCATGGGCGAGGTCGATAAAGGCACCACCACCACCGACTTCGATCAAGAAGAACAAGAACGCGGGATCACAATCTATTCAGCCTGCGTTACGTTCAATTGGAAGGACGTCGTGGTGAACTTGATCGATACGCCCGGCCACGTGGATTTCACGGCCGAAGTTGAACGCAGCCTGCGCGTGCTGGACGGCGGCGTGGTGGTGTTTAGCGCGCGCGAAGGGGTCGAGGCGCAAAGCGAAACCGTGTGGCGGCAGGCCGATAAATACCTCGTCCCACGCGTGGCGTTCATCAATAAGCTGGATCGCGAAGGCGCGGATTTTTATGGCGTGGTGGATGAAATTCGCAAACGGCTGGGCGCAAACCCAATTCCCATCCAGTTGCCGGTGGGGGCCGGACCGCCGCATATCGAAAGTGGCTTTCGCGGCGTCATCGATCTTGTCGGCATGAAGTATCTGACGTTCACGTCCGAGAGCCAAGGCGCGGACGTTGTCGAAAGCGAGATCCCCGCGGAGCTCATCGACGAAGCACACATGTGGCGTCGAGAAATGCTCGAAAAGCTGTTCGACTACAGCAACGAACTGGCCGAACTGGTGCTGGAAGAATCGCCGGTGTCCACGGAATTGCTGCGCAAAGTGCTGCGTGACGCCACGGTGCAGCGGCTGATTGTGCCGGTGCTGTGCGGCTCGGCGCGGGACTACATCGGCATCCAGCCACTGCTGGATGCTGTGCAATATTATTTGCCCAGCCCGGCGGATGTGCCGCCGGTGGAAGGGCAAGGCCTGAAAAAAGGCGGTCCAAAACTCATTCGCAAGCCCAGCCCCGACGAACCGTTTTGCGGCTTGGTGTTCAAGATCGTGGCCGACAAACATGGCGATTTGCATTACGTTCGCATCTACTCCGGCGAGCTCAAAGCCAACTCTCGCGTGCTCAATCCGGGCAAAGATAAAAAAGAAAACGCCGCGCAGCTCTGGCACATTCAGGCCGATCGGCGCGAACAAGTGCCTAGCGCCGAAGCGGGCGACATCGTCGGCTTGATTGGCCCCCGCAGCAGCGTCACCGGCGACACGCTGTGCGACAGCCACGATCCGATCTTGCTGGAATCCATCGATTTTCCCGAGACGGTGATTTCGATGTCGATTGAGCCAGACAGTTCGCTCGAGCGGAAGAAACTCGGCGAGACGCTGGAAATGCTTAAGCGGCAAGATCCAACCTTCCGTGCGCAAGAAAACGAAGAGACTGGCCAAACCATCATCAGCGGCATGGGCGAGTTGCACTTGGAGGTCATCAAAAACAAGCTGCTGCGGGATTTCAACCTCAAGGTTCGCGTTCACAAGCCGCGCGTCAGCTACAAAGAAACCGTGCTCTCGGCCGCCGAAGTTGTGGGCAAGTGCGTGCGACAGGTCGGCGGCGCCAACTTGTTTGCCGAGGTCAAACTGCGAATCACCCCGCGGCAAGACGACAAAGCCTGCCAGGTGTTTACGGCCTGGTATTCAGAAGAACCGCCCATTCGCAACGCCATCGAACTCTTGGTGACCGCGCTTAAAGAAGGTGCGGCCGGCGGCGGACTGCAGGGCTTTCCGCTCTGGAATAGCTCACTGGAACTGCTGGAAGTGCCGTTTCCGGAAATTATGCCCAGCGAAGTAGCGCTCCGAATTGCCGCGGCCGATGCGTTCACCAAAGTCCTGCAAGAAGCTGGCGTGGCAATGCTGGAGCCCGTGATGAAGTTAGAAGTCACCACGCCTGAAGAGCATTTGGGCGACGTTGTGGGCGATCTGCAACAGCGGCGGGCAGTCATTACCGGAACGCAAATTCGCGGGCATTCCACGGTCGTCGGCGCCGAAGTGCCGCTGGGCAAGATGTTCGGATATTCGATGGCCGTACGCAGTTTGAGCCAGGGCCGCGCGGGTTTCTCAATGGAGTTCCTGCGATACGGGCCGTCATCCAACTAATTGCGGGCGTTGCAGATGGGATTGTTGCCTTGAGCGAACTCGCATCATCGGTGAAATGGACCTTTTTTTAGGGCTCGGTTGCGCAATTGCCGTCCCGTCGCTGGCGGTAGGCGCTTGGCTCGGCGCGAGGACAAATGACGATGGGCTACTGTGCCTAATTTTGATGGAGGGGTGCCTGGTGTGGGGCACGCTTTGGAGCCTACTTTCCGTGGTGCTTAGCGAGATCATTCATCTGCGCCGCGGACTTCCCAATTGGCGTTTGCGACTTGTGCCGATTACGCTGCTGCTGGTGTACGGACTGCGCTGGTTTCGCGTTGCAATTTGGGCGCGACACGAGGGCTTTTTCGGGGTTAGAATTTCGCTTTCACAGCGAACTTTGCGAGTTTCACAAAATTCGTGTTCCCGCCCTGTTGACACCTCCCGCGAGCTCCCTTAGACTCTGTGGTTTCCCCTGCGGGGCGAGGCAGATACAAAGCATTGCATCTGGTGGATTGCTGTAGCCGATTTCATGGCCACACATCCGACCAGTTCGAAAATACGGTTGAAAGAGGAATTGCGTGGCTGGAACAAGTCAGGAAATTATTCGCATTCGGATGGAAGCCTACGACCATAGCGTGCTGGATCAAAGCGCTGCTGAAATCGTGGACACCGCCAAGCGTACGAACTCGGAAGTTCATGGCCCCATTCCGTTGCCGACGCGGATTGAGCGATACACGGTGCTCTCAAGCCCGCATATCGATAAGAAGGCACGACAGCAATTCGAGATTCGCACGCACAAGCGCGTGATTGATATTGTGCAGACAACCGCCAAGACGATTGAAGCTCTCAATAAGCTCAGTTTGCCGGCGGGCGTTGACATCAAAATTAAGGCGACCAGTAAGCACTAGTTGACTGGTTTTAGTGAGTCAGATTTGTGACGGCGAGAATGGCTCGCCTTTGGCAGTACGAAGTGGAGTTTACCAACCACGTGGCTGGCTTGGTGCAAATCGCACAGTTGCCGGTCGCAAAAACGCGGAATCTCACTTTCACTACCCAATGAACGGAAGTCGGTGGGGTACGGCAGGGCAAAATGGCCGCAACACGGATTGCGGCCGCTGCAGCAATGGCTGTAGTTGTCTCGGCTAGCCTGATCGACAAGACCACAAGGTACACAGCGATGGCACTCGGTTTACTCGGCCGCAAGGTCGGGATGACGCAAATATTTGATGAATCCGGAACAGTCATTCCGGTTACCGTCATTCAAGCGGGCCCCTGCAAGGTTTTGCAGGTGCGGACCGTTGAGCGTGACGGGTATCAAGCCGTGCAGATGGGTTTTCTCGATAAACCCCGTCGCCTCGTGAGTCGTAGTCTTCGTGGTCACGTTGCCAAGCTTGACAGCAAGCGTTCTCGCACTCGCGCCAAAAGCGGCGTTGAAGTGCTCCCCAAAGCCGATTGCGAGCCGCAACGCGTCATTCGCGAGTTTCGCGGCACTGGCGAAGGTCTTGATGTCGGTAAAGAAGTCAAGGTTGACGTGTTCACGGGCGTGATTGCCGTGGACGTCACCGGAACTAGCAAGGGCCGAGGCACCGCGGGCGTGATGAAGCGCCATAATTTCAGCGGTCAGCGAGCCACGCACGGCGTTAAGAAGGTCCACCGTCACGGCGGTTCGACCGGTATGAACACATTCCCGGCACGCGTCTTCAAAGGCAAGAAGATGGCCGGTCGCTACGGCAACGAGCGCAGTACGATGCGGAATTTGACCGTCGTGCGTGTTGATTCGGAAAACAATCTATTGCTGGTTCGCGGTGCAGTGCCGGGTCCGATTGGCGGTAGCGTAATCATTCGACCGACCAACAAGTTCCGCCCGATCGTTGATCCGACCAAGCAGATCAAGAGCAAGAAGAAAAAGAAGTAGTCGGCTGCAGTTTGGGTGTTGCGGTGAAGTTGGCCGCGATTCGAATCAGCGTCGCGGATTGCAAGTTCTCAGAATTGAAATAAGCGTAATTAAGATGGCAAGTTTGACTATTTTTGATCGCACCGGCAAGTCGGTCGGCAGCTACGAAATCGATCCGGCGCTTATCGCGCCCAAGATCAATAAGCAGTTGTTGCACGATGTTGTGGTGATGTATCAATCGAACCTTCGCCAAGGCACGGCGGCCAGTAAGAGCCGCGGCATGGTGGCTGGTTCGACCAAGAAAATGTATCGCCAAAAGGGTACGGGCAATGCCCGCGCCGGTTCTCGCCGCAGCGGTATTCGTCGTGGCGGCGGTCATATTTTTCACAAGACGCCGCGCGATTGGAAGTTTCGTTTGCCGCGCAAGGCCGTGCAGTTGGCTACACGCATGGCGCTCGCGTCCAAGATTCAAGATAATCAGATTGCGATCATTGATGATTTGAATTTCTCGGCGCCCAAGACCAAAGAGATGGCTGCCATCATCAAGGCGCTGTCGCTGCACGAAGGCAGCTTGCTGGTCACCACGGCCACGCACGATGTGAATGTTTACAAGAGTGCGCGAAACATCCATAAGGTTTCGGTATCGCCGGTTGCGGACTTAAACGCGTTGTCGTTGCTCACGCCCCGCAAGGTGCTGTTCACACGCGCCGCGCTGGACTTGGTGAAGGAAAAAGCCAAGGCAAGCCAGCGTCCGGACCGTCCGGAAGCTGAGGCGGAGAAGAAGTAGTTCGTTGTGCAGTTTTGGTGTTAGGCAGTTGTGACGTTGTGCGGACGGTTTTTGCGGTTCGGCTGGTTCAGGTCGATTTTGAAGGCAGGTGAGTTATGGCTACAGACGCAGTTGCATCGCCGGCGGAAGAAGCAGCGGCATTGCCGGTGCATCAAGTGATCTTGCGTCCGTTGGTGACGGAAAAGGGAATGCATCGCTCGACTCGCCACAATGCTTATGCGTTTGAGGTCAATCGCCTTGCGACCAAAATTGACGTACGCCGTGCCGTTGAAGAGTTGTTCAATGTGAAGGTGCTGAAGGTTTACATTCAGAATCGCAAAGGCAAACCGCGTCGCACCCGTTTTCGCAGCGGTTACACCAAGGATTGGAAGAAGGCGATTGTCAAATTGGATTCTGAAAATCGCATCGACTTCTTCTAGTCGGCGGGGCTGGCTGATCGAGTCGGCGCTACCGATTGTGGTGTGCTGAATGCGATGTGTTGATTTGGTCGAGTGTTGATTGAACGTGGATTCGAATAAGAGTTAAACGAATGGGTATTCGCCGATACAATCCGACGACTCCTGGACGCCGCGGCGCCAGCGTCAGCGATTTCGCTGAGCTTACGCCAGGTGCGCAGCCGGAGAAGAGCCTGCTAGTTCCGAAGCGCCGCACGGGCGGACGCAACAATCAGGGACGGATCACCTCGCGGCATCGCGGTGGCGGCCACAAGCGGAATCTGCGGTTGATTGACTTTCGTCGTAACAAAGACAACGTACCTGCCAAGGTCGATTCGATCCAATACGATCCGAATCGCAGCGCGCGGATTGCCTTGCTGCACTATAACGATGGCGAAAAGCGTTACATCCTCTGCCCTGCCGGTTTGGAAGCCGGCGCTCAAGTGATGAGCGGGCCGGATGCGCCGCCGTCGGTTGGCAATTGCTTGCCGCTCAAGAACATTCCGCTGGGCATGGCGATTCACAACATCGAATTGCAGCCTGGCAAAGGCGGTGTTCTGTGCCGCTCGGCCGGTAACAGCGCCATGCTGATGGCTCGCGAGGCAGGTTGGGCGCAGGTGACTTTGCCCAGTGGAGAAATTCGCCGCGTGCCGTCGACCTGTCGGGCGACGATCGGCTCGGTTGGTAATGCCGACCATATGAACGTGGTGCTTGGTAAGGCTGGACGGAATCGTTGGCTGGGCTGGCGTCCGCACGTTCGTGGTACCGCCATGAATCCAATCGACCATCCGCACGGTGGTGGTGAAGGCCGAACCAAGGGCGGTCGCCATCCTGTGAGTCCCTGGGGTAAGTCGGCCAAGGGTGGTGGCACGCGAAAGCGTCGCAAGCCAACCAACGCCTCGATCGTGCGTCGTCGCCGTTCGCGTCGTTATGGCCAGTTAAAAATCAAATAGTCGCGCTAGCTTATCGTTTTCGAATCAGATTTGAATTTTGTCGTGGCTGAATGCGAACTCGTGGGTTTGGGCCACTGCCGGAGAAGGTTGCATGGGAAGGTCGCTTAAAAAAGGTCCATACGTTGATCCTCGCCTGTTTGGCAAAGTCGAAAAGCTCGACTCCAAGGGCGCAAAGGATCCGATTAAGACTTGGGCACGGGCATGCACAATCATCCCGGAGTTCGTGGGCCATACGTTTATGGTTCACAACGGCAAGTTGCACATGAAAGTGTTCGTTACGGAAGACATGGTTGGGCATAAGTTGGGCGAGTTCGCGCCCACGCGGACCTTCAAGGGTCACGGCGGCAAGGGTGGCAAGAAGTAACCAGGTAATCGTTGGCCACTGACGGTCAATGCTGTGACGGCCCGGTGATGCCTGGGCGATAAGGAATGTTGGAATGGTATACGAAGCAACACATCGATTCGCTCGAATTAGCGCCCGTAAAGTGCGTCCGGTGGCCGATTTGATCCGCGGTAAATTCGCGGACGAGGCGATGGAAATCCTGCGATATCAGCCTCACCGCGGTGCGCGGATGCTGGAAAAAGTATTGAAGAGCGCGCTTGGCAATGCCGAGGATCGCCGCGAGCAATCCGTCGGCGACCTTCGCCTAGTGGACGTGCGAATCGATGGCGGTCCGATGTTCAAGCGAGTGCGTCCGCGTGCTCGTGGCATGGCGTTCATGATCAAGAAGCGTTTCGCTCACATCAAAATTGGTTTGGGCAAGTAGTTCGGCAGCATTGTGGTTGTGGTTGGGTCTATTACGGTACTGAGCGGGTTCCAGGCTTCGGCGAGATAAAGTTATGGGTCAAAAAGTCAATCCCACTGGTTTTCGCACAGGCATCATGGTGGGCTGGAAGAGCCGCTGGTATGCCTCGAAAAAAGAATTTTCGGAGCTGTTGCTGGAAGACCTCAAGCTGCGGAATTACATCAAGAAGCACGAGAAATTTAAGTCGTCTGGCATTCCTAAAATCGAGATTGAGCGGACTCGCGACGAAGTCAAGGTCGTGATCTTCACTGCCCGTCCGGGCATTTTGATCGGTCGTAAGGGCCAGGAAGTCGAGCGATTGCAGGCGGAGTTGCAAGAGTTAATTGGCCGCCGCATCAATATCAAGATCGAAGAAGTATCGCGCCCTGAGATTTGGGCGCAATTGGTCGCGGAGGACATTGCCGAGCAGCTTGCCAAGCGAGCCAGCTTTCGCCGCACGATGAAGCGTGCGATCGAGCAAGGTATGGAGGCCGGCGCCAAGGGCATTAAAATTCAATTGTCGGGACGGTTGGGTGGCGCGGAAATGTCGCGCTGCGAAAAAGCTGGCGCGGGTTCCATCCCACTGTCGACGTTGCGGGCCAAGATCGATTATGGCTTTACCGAAGCCATGACCGCTCAAGGTCATATTGGGGTCAAGGTTTGGGTCAATCAAGGCATGTACGAGGACGAGAACAATGGCGCTGATGCCCAAGAGGGTCAAGCACCGAAAAAGCCAAAGAGGACGTATAAGAGGTGATGCTACGCGGGGCAACCGTGTGGTGTTTGGCGATTTTGGTTTGCAAGCCGCGCAGGGTGGATGGCTCAGCGCGGCCACGATTGAAGCCGGGCGTGTCGCGGCCGCGCAGTATCTGCGCAGTGAAGGCCGGCTGTACATTCGGGTCTTCCCGCACAAGTCGGTTACCTCGATTCCCTTGGAAACCCGAATGGGTAAGGGTAAGGGCGAGCCGGACTTTTGGGCGGCCGTGATTAAGCCAGGAACAGTTTTGTTTGAGATTGGCGGAATTTCCGAAGAAGCCGCTCGCATGTGCTTCGCGCGACTTGCGCATAAAATGCCTTTGCGAGTGCGTTTCTTGCGTCGCCGCACGGCGTAGCGTGTTGGTCGACGGATGGGGTTGTCGTTTGGTTCGTGTCGTTTGAAATGGGATGATGGACATGGCAAAGGTATCTGAACTTCGTGACATGAGTGACGAGCAATTGGCGCTGACTCTCAAAGAGGCGGCCGAGCGCTTGTTTCGATTGCGAATGCAGGCTCAGACCGAGAAACTTGATGCTCCCAGCGAACTGCGTAAGCATCGGCGGCTGGTCGCTCGATGCCACACCATTGCCAACGAGCGTCTGGCTAAGAAGGCGGCCGCCAGCAACGAAGCGTCGATGACCAAGCCGGTAGGCAAGTAATTCAACATTTGGATTTTACGATGTGCGGTTGGTTGCACGGGTTTGCCAACCGAATTAGCGAGAACGAGTATTTATGTCGAAGCGAGTAGTAGTCGGCGTTGTGACCAGCGATAAAATGGCCAAGTGCCGTCGCGTGGAAGTTGCCCGGCAAGTGCGGCACGCCAAGTACGGCAAAATTTTGCGTCGCAAGACGGTCTGTCACGTCCACGACGAGCAGAACGATTCGCACCAGGGCGACACGGTGGAAATTATTGAGTGCCGCCCGCGTTCGAAGACTAAGCGTTGGGAGTTGGTTAAGGTGGTTTCTCGCAGTCGCGCGGTTGACATTGCCGCAATGCGTGCGGCCAACAAGTTGGCCGCTGCCGAGCAAGAAGCGACGCCCAGCAGTTAGTCATTCGTACAAACATTAGCCATTCGTAAAGAGAACTAGTCAGCGGCGCCGTGCGTCATTCGCCGGCCGCGTGAAATCCGTCAGGGTGGAGCCGTCATGATTCAAATGCAAACCAGGTTGAGTGTTGCCGATAACACTGGCGCCAAGGAAGTCATGTGCTTCAAGGTGTTGGGCGGCAGCAAGCGCCGCACCGCCGGATTGGGCGACGTCATCATTTGTAGCGTGAAGAGCGTGATCCCCGGCAGCGAAGTCAAAAAGAAGGCCGTGGTCAAAGCCGTGATCGTCCGTTGCCGGCAACCGACCCGTCGTACTGACGGCAGCTATGTGCGGTTCGACAACAACGCGGTGGTGTTGATCGACAACGACAAAAATCCTCGCGGCACACGCATCTTTGGTGCGGTGGCTCGCGAACTGCGTGATCGTAATTTCATGAAAATTGTCAGCCTCGCCAACGAGGTGGTGTAATGCATATTCGAGTCGACGACATCGTCAAAGTCATCACCGGTGAAGACCAGGTGCAAGGTAAGGTACTTAAAGTGCTACATGCCGAGCAAAAGCTCGTCGTGGAGGGCGTAAACCGCGTCTACAAGCACATGCGCAAGAGTCAGAAAAACCCGCAAGGCGGGCGGCTGTCGAAGGAGATGCCCATAAGCATCTCTAACGTGGCTTTGGTTTGCCCACGCTGCGGTCAGGCGACTCGCACGGCGGCCAAGTATCGCGATGACGGCGCTAAGCTTCGGGTTTGCAAGAAGTGCAACGCGGAGATCGGCGTGGTTTCGCCGCCAAAAGCGGCGTACGCTAAGAAGAAATAAGGGATCGGTTCTTGCGGCCGCGAGGCTGGCGAGAGTTACCGCAGCGAGATAGATCATATTCCGTTCGAAATCGTAAGTTAATCGCAAGAGATTCGCGGTTGATTTGAGTGTGGGTGGGAAAAGTTAAGATGGCCAAAAAAGCAAAATCCGCTGACGCAAAGCAAGCTGGTGTTTCCGACGTGGTTGCGGTTGAACCGCGACTGGAAGAGCGCTATGCCAAAGAAATTCTGCCGCAGTTGGCAGAAACGCTGGGACGCTCCAACCTGCACGATTTGCCACGACTGAAAAAAGTCGTTGTCAACATGGGTGTGGGCAGCGCAATCACCGAGAAGAAACACTTGGAAGATGCCGTAGCCGCCATGACGGTGTTGACGGGACAAAAGCCGCTGGTGACAAAGTCTCGCGTGGCTGTGGCCGGTTTTAAACTGCGTGAAGATCTGGCGATTGGCTGCAAGGTCACCATTCGCGGAACGCGGATGTACGAGTTTTTGGATCGCTTATTTTCGTTGGCCTTGCCGCGAGTTCGCGATTTTCGCGGATTATCGAACACCGCTTTTGATGGCCACGGCAATTACAGCCTGGGGCTCTCCGAACAACTGGTGTTTCCGGAATTGAATCCGGACAAATTCCTGCGTCCGCAGGGCATGAACATTACCATTTGCATGTCCGGCGGCAGCGACCAAGAATCGCGCGAGTTGCTGAAGTTGCTGGGTTTGCCGTTCAAGATCGATGAGCCGAAAAAGTCCAAGTCGGGCGCGGCTTAAGCCATGACATCGGCAAAGTGCATAGAACGTTTATCGAAGACAATTAGCTTTTGTGTGGGCTGGCCCCCAACTGATTAGGAAGCCGCATGGCGAGTAAATCAAAACGAGCGATGGCGCTAAAGACGCCAAAATTTTCCACACGGCTGGTCCGCCGCTGCAAAGTTTGTGGCCGGCCACGTGCGGTGTATCGTAAATTTGGCGTTTGCCGGATCTGCTTCCGCAAATTAGCGGACGAAGGTTTGATTCCGGGGGTGCGGAAGGCGAGCTGGTAGTACATTGCCTGCGGGCGATTGTGCGGAAGAGACCGTACAAAAAGTTTGAGCCGTTTTGATCGCTGAATGCTGATCGGATGGCGGAAGTTGGTTTGGCCGGTGCTTTGGACGTAGTTGTTGAAGTGCAGGCAGGTAGTCGTTTTAATTGGGCTGGCTGGAATGCTCCAGCTGGCTTGTTGGCCCGAGCTGGTATGGGAACTGTGGTAGCGAGAATATAACACAATGATGACCGACCCCATCGCCGACATGTTGACCCGCATCCGCAACGCGGTGCGCGTTGAGCGGCCTCATGTTGACATGCCTCTATCGAAGGTCAAGCGCGGCTTGGCCGAGGTGCTGAAGCGCGAAGGCTATATCTGGGACTGGAAAGAGGTTGACGCCAAGCCGGCCAACCAGCTCCGCCTGGAGTTGAAGTACGGCCCCAACGGCGAGCGAGTGATCCGGCACATCAAGCGTGTCAGTAAACCTGGTCGCCGCGTGTACTCGGGTGCCACAACCTTGCGTCCAGTGCTCAATGGTTTGGGGATTTCCATTCTCAGCACCAGCCGTGGCGTTGTCAGCGATCGCGAGGCTCGACAAAAGAATTTGGGTGGTGAAGTGCTCTGTGAACTGTGGTAACCCCGCAGTTGGCTGATCTGCTTAGCGATGGGGATCATGGCAGTCATCGCCCCGACGGTTTAGAGTTTCTCAGATACTTAGTGCGAAGCGAGTGTAGTCATGTCCCGAATCGGCAAAGTACCCGTCGCCGTGCCCGCCAACGTGAAGGTTGCCGTCAAAGGCAGCCAACTGTCGGTTGAGGGACCACTGGGCAAATTGCAGGCTGAATTTCTGCCGATCGTCAAGATCGCGTATGACGAAGCGGCCAAGAAACTGGTTGTCTCGCGCGAGCAAGATAACCGTGCCGGCCGCGCCGCGCATGGTTTGACGCGGGCGCTGGTTCGTAACATGGTTGTGGGCGTGACCCAAGGTTACGAGAAGAAGTTAGAGATTGTCGGCGTGGGTTACCTGGCGGCTTTGGCCGGTAAAGTGTTGCAATTGCGAGTGGGTTTTGCCAACGAAATTCACAAGACCATTCCCACGGGACTTACGGTCACCTGCCCTGATCAAACGCATATTGTGATCAAAGGCACGGACAAACAGATGGTCGGTCAATTTGCCGCCGAAGTGCGAGCCGTTCGCAAGCCGGAACCTTACAAAGGCAAGGGCATCCGCTACGATGGTGAGCAAGTCCGCCGCAAGGCTGGTAAGGCTGTTAGCAAGTAGTATCAATCGTTACAAACATACATTTTGTCGTTGCTATTTCACTGCCGCTTGATCGTTCCTTTGAATTGAGCCGGTTGTTCGGAAGTAATCGTTATGAATCACGAAAAGACTGTTCTCCGTCGTCGTCTCCGTCGTCGCTATCGCGTTACCAAGCGCATCCGCGGAACCACGGAGCGTCCGCGTTTGGCCGTTTATCGGACCGCCAAGCACATGTACGCGCAGATTATCGATGACAGTGTTGGCAAGACGTTAGTTTCCGCTGCGACCAACGACAAGGTGATTTCGGCGGAATTCAAGTATGGCGGCAACAAGGCGGCTGCCACGGCCATTGGCAAGGCCGTTGCCGAGCGGGCCTTGGCGGCTGGCATCAAGCAGGTCTGCTTCGATCGGCGTGAATTTCAGTACCATGGTCGCGTGGCCGCTTTGGCCGACGCGGCGCGGGCGGCCGGCTTGAGTTTCTAAGTAATAACTGCCGGCGCGAATGCCGTGAATTGCTCCAAGATACGATCAAACTTAGTGTTCTTTAGCGAGTCTTGTTGTGGCCAACGAAAAACGAAGCGGTGAGTTGAGTGACCGCGTCATTAAGATCAAACGCTGTGCGGCCGTGGTTAAAGGCGGTCGTCGCTTTAGCTTTGCCGCAATGGTTGTGGTCGGCAATGGCCGTGGCAAGGTCGGCTGGGGCTATGGCAAAGCGAACGAAGTGCCTCCCAGCGTCGAAAAGGCCGTCAAGGATGGATCGCGGAGCCTGATCGAAATTCAGCTCGAGGGCACCACCATTCCGCACATGGTCAAAGGTCAGTTCGGCGCCTCGCAAGTCATTTTGCTGCCGGCGGGTCCAGGTACGGGCGTGATCGCTGGTGCGGCCGTTCGCGCGGTTTGCGAATCGGCCGGTATTCACGACGTACTGACCAAGTGTTTCGGTTCCACGAATCCCACCAATCTGGTCAAGGCCACCATTGCGGCCCTTGAAAAACTGCGACCCCGGCAAGAAGTCGAGCGGCTGCGAGGAGTTTCGTTATGATTCTCAACGACGTACATCGTGGCATTCAAAAAAATAAGCGCCGCCTGCGCATTGGCCGTGGTATTGGTTCCGGTCGCGGTAAGACATCGGGCCGGGGACACAAGGGCCAAGGTCAGTTAGCCGGCTGGTCTGCGCATCCGGTGTTCGAAGGCGCCCGTATGCCGCTGGTGCGACGCGTGCCAAAACGCGGTTTCAATAATCAATGGGGCGTGGAAATTGCCGTGATCAACCTTGGCGAATTGGACGCGCTGTTCAACGCCGGCGACCAAGTCAACCTGGAAACGTTGCGCGAGCATGGTCTTTGCAAAGGCGTGTTCGACCAACTCAAGGTGTTGGGCACCGGCGAATTGACCAAGAAACTGACGATCAGCGCGCATCGTTTCAGCCAGACTGCTTTGGACAAGATCAAGCAGGCTGGCGGTGAAGCGGTTGTCGTGCCAGGTCCCAAGCCTGTGGCGGAAAAGCGCGCCGAAGCTGAAGCCAAGGCCGGTAAGAAGTCCAAAGTCAAAAAGCCCGTTCAATAGAATGTTTTGGCCGGTGTGGCAGGTTGCCGTGTCCGTCCTTCACGTATTGACGAGCGTCCAATTGAAAATACCGACCGGCAGCGAGTTGACTGACGTCGACTCGCTCTTGTCGTTTGGCGGTCGAGATATTACAAACTGAGATATCGTGAATTTCGGCTCGCAAATCGGTTTGCGTGGCCTGGGCCGTGGCGAAGTGGCTTGTTCAATCGCCGGCCAAGCGGATGCTCTCTAAATTACTGGACGGAGCGAGTCATGTGGGAAAAAATCCGCGTCGTCTTTACGATCCCTGAACTTCGTCAGAAGATCTTGTTGACGCTGCTATTCTTGGCAATCTATCGCGTGGGTTGGCACATTCCGCTGCCAATCGTAGATCAGGTCAAGGTACAAAACTTTGCTCAACAGTCCGAAGGCCTGGCGGGCTTGCTCCGCACCGTGGCGGTTTTCAGCGCCAGCCAATTGAATCAAGCCACGATCTTCGGATTGGGCATCATGCCGTACATCTCGGCTTCCATCATTTTCCAATTGCTCGGCAGCGTTTGGCCGCCGCTGGAGCGGTTGCAGAAGGAGGGTGAAAGCGGGCGAAAGAAAATTAACGAATATACCCGTTACGCGACGGTCGTCTTATGTTTGGGGCAAAGTTGGGGCTACGTCTCACTGTTGCAAAACCAAGGGCTCGTGCATCCGACGTTTCTGACCGATGGTAACCTCTCATTCGGTTGGCATTTGATATCCGTATTGGTGATGACAACCGGCACCATCTTTTTGATGTGGCTCGGCGAACAAATCGACGAGTTCGGTATCGGAAACGGCATCAGCCTGTTGATTATGGCTGGCATTGTCGCTGGCATGCCGCGCGCACTGATGGAAGTCTTGCAAAACAACACGTTCACGCTGCAGGGCAGCAACGGCAATGGTCTTGAAGTGCTGATGGTGTTAGTCGTGCTGTTTGTGGCGGTCGTGGTAGGTGTGGTGTTCATGACGCAAGGCACGCGGCGCATTCCCACGCAGAGTGCCAAGCATGTGCGCGGTCGGCGAGTTTATGGCGGCGGCAACAAGCAGTACTTGCCGCTCAAAATCAACCAATCTGGCGTGATGCCCATCATTTTCGCCAGCAGCCTGTTGTTGTTTCCGCAATTCTTGTTCACTTGGCTCGGCAAGTTGGAATACAGTGACGCGCACAAGGGCTGGGGTACGATTTGGCAGAACTTGAGCGGAGCGTTCAACCGCGGCAGTTCGCTGACTTACAACTTACTGTACATCGCTTTGATCTACTTCTTCTGTTACTTCTGGACGGCCATCACGTTCAACCCCAAAGATATGGCAGACAACCTCAAAAACTTCGGCACGTTCATTCCTGGATATCGCCCCGGTAAACGAACGGCCGATTACCTTGAGAAAGTGATGGTCCGCATCACCTACGTCGGCGCCGCGTTCTTGGCGTTGGTGGCAATCTTGCCAACACTATTGGCCAATTCGCTCAATGTGCCCGTGCAGGCGGCCAGCTTTTACGGTGGCACCGGTTTGCTGATTGGTGTGAGCGTGGCGTTTGACTTGGTTCAAAAGATCGACAGCCACCTCGTGATGCGGAATTACCGCGGTCTGCTGGAAAAATAGTCGGCTCGATTTTGGCATCGGTCTACTGCCCTGCAGCTGCGGCATGTTTGCGAGCCAGTCGCGCTGCCAGTTGCCATTGCGGCACGCTTCGCGTTTGATGCTACTTGCCGACAGGATGAATCGTTTTTCAACACGCGGTGGATGGTCGCCGCGTCGCCCCTGCCCGAGGCACGGCATTCATGCGGTTGGTTTTGATCGGTCCGCCGGGTGCAGGCAAGGGCACACAATCGCAGCGGCTGATCGACGCTTTGCGGATTACGCATCTCTCGACCGGCGATTTGCTCCGCCAGGCAGGGCAAGCCGGTTCGCCGCTGTGGGAAAAAGTCCGCGTCTTTATGGAAACCGGAATGCTGGTTCCGGACGCAATCATCACGCAAATTGTGATCGATTGTCTGCAAGAGCCGCAGTTCGAAGCCGGCGTCTTGCTGGACGGTTTTCCGCGGACAATCTCCCAGGCAGAATCGCTCGATCAATTTCTCATCAGTCGCGGCACGCCGTTGGATGTCGCCGTGGAGATACGTGTCGATGAATTTCTGCTGCTACAGCGACTCGTCGGTCGCAAACGCGTGGACGATAAGCTCGATGTCTTCCGCCATCGTCTGGTATCTTATCGCGAGCAGACCGAGCCGCTGCTGGAGTATTACCAGCGGCAAGGGCTGCTACAGAGTATTGACGGCATTGGGACCACGGACGAAGTCTTCGACCGCCTGAAATTCGCGCTCGGGCGCTTGCATCGCGGACCACATTCGGCGAAAAATAAAGATCAGTTGGCAGGTGATGCCGAAGTTCCGGGTTAGCGGCGGCCGCGAGTCGTTCGCTCTGTGCTCGGACGCAATTCGAACTCGCTCTATTGAATGGGAATACTTGTGGGAGATTTAGTTCATCTGCGATCGGTGCGCGAGATGCAAATGATGCGGCGCGCGGGACTGGTCGTTTACCAAGCGCATCAAATTGTCGCCGCGATGATCAAGCCCGAGGTCAACACCGCCGCACTGGACAAAGCCATCGACGACTTCTTCGTCGAGCAAGGCGCCATTTCATTGTTCAAAGGTTTTCCGGGCGAGGTCCCCTTCCCTGCCGTCACGTGTATCTCCGTCAACGAAGAAGTTGTTCACGGCATTCCCGGCGGGCGGACGCTCAAAGAAGGCGACGTCGTTAGCATCGATACCGGGTGCAAGCTCGACGGTTGGTGCGGCGATTCCGCTTACACGCATCCGGTGGGTAAGATCGAGCCCGAGCGGCAGCGGTTGCTGGATGTTACCAAAGGCGTGTTGGATTTGGCGATTCGTCTGATTCCGGAAAAGAGCCGTTGGAGCGAAGTCGCGCGCGAAATGGCCACCTACGTCCGCGACGAAGGTTTTTCGGTGGTCGAAAATTTCGTCGGTCATGGCATCGGGCGGCAAATGCACGAACCGCCGCAGGTGCCCAACTACGTCAGTGTGCAACTCAAACGCAACCACGACTTCCGGCTCGAACCAGGTTTGGTCATCGCCGTTGAGCCCATGGTGAATATTGGCACCAAGCGCGTGCGCGGGCTGGCCGATCATTGGACGCAAGTCACGCAAGACGGCAAGGCCAGTGCGCACTTCGAGCACACGCTCGCCATTAAGGAAGACGGCGTGTGGGTGCTCACCGCAGCGCCACTTGCTGGCGAATGGCCGTTGCAACGCACAAAGTCCCCCGTCAAAGCGGGCTGACCGGCGGCAAACGTTGCCGCTTCGCGAATACAGCCGATCGAATGCGTCCGCGATCGACAACTTCGCGAACTCACCGCTCACACGCCGGCCGAAACCACCGCGCCGCTGCACTCGTGCGCTTGCTCGGGATGGGCGGCCAATCGAGCACGGAAACGCACGTGCCGACGACGTGTGATCTCAACTAAAGGCCGCCACGCGTATTGCGTCATTCGCGATTGAATCAACAGGTGCCACAGCGGATTCGAGCGCTTGTAAAGGTACGACATTGCCAGGTAGGGCGGCACAGCGCGGCGGTCGCGCGGCCGGCGTCGCCAAATCGAGCGATGCGAACAAAGCCGGCGGTAGCAGCCTGCGTACCCGGCCGCCAGTTCTTCCGGACTCATATGCCGCGGCTGGAAGACCACGTGCGATGTATCGTACTGGCTCCAATCTTTATGCAGCAGGCGGTCTTGCGATTCCAGCTCCGTAAACAGCGGCGTGCCAGGGTAAGGCGTCAAAATATGAAATGTGGCGCACTCCAAACGATTCGCCTCGATCCAGTCCATGGTCGTATCGAAAACATCCGGCCGATCGTGATCGAAGCCCAGCACAAAACTGCCGTTCACCTGAATGCCGTAGCGATGGAAAATTTCCACACGACGCGCGTAGTCGTCGGTACGCGGGCTCTTCTTGTGCGCGGCGACGATGTTGTCGTTTTGCAGCGATTCGAAACCGACGAACACGCCGGTACAACCGGCTAGTGCCATCTCGCGAACCAACTCTGCGTCGTCGGTGACGTCGATCGATACGGCCGCGCTCCAGATTTTCTCAAGCGGTCGCAGCGCCCAACAGAGTTGCCGAAGATAGTCCGGCCGCGAACCGAGATTGTTGTCGGTAAAAACGGCATAAGGTTGGCCGTCTGCCCGAAATTCGTCAACCACTTGCTGCACCTCGCGCATCAAATACGGCATGTGCAAACCTTCGGTGGCCAGGTAACAAAATCCACAGCGATTGTGACAACCGCGGGTGGCTATCAGGCTGGTGGTGGTCAGGAAACTGCGGCGTGGCAACAAGTCGCGTCGGGGTGGCGGATCGTCGCGATATGGGCGGCGATAATCGCCGCGATAAATCGGTTGTAGGCAGCCGTTTTCCACGTCGGCGAGTATTTGCGGCCAGAGTTGCACGCCATCGCCAATCGCCAACGCGTCGGCGTGCGGGGCCACTTCGTCAGGACACGAGAGCACATGCAGCCCGCCCAAAATGACTTTCGCGCCGCGCTGGCGATACCAGCGCGCCAATTCGTAAGCGCGCTTGGCAAAGGTCAGATGCACCGTGATGCCGACCACTTGCGGAAATGGTTCGTTCGGCGGCGGGCCTTGCAACAAATTCTCGTCCCAATAACTCACCTGCCAATGGGCGGGCGTGCTGCCGGCCACACTGGTCAATGCCAACGTCGGCGTCAGCACATGTTTGCCAAAGCTGGCATGCGGATCTTTTGGGTAAAACGGATTAATCAGCAGCGCACGGCACGGCTGGACTGCCGTCCGCGGCGCGGAATGATCCAACGCGGGCGGCTCGCGCATCGGCCGTGGAAACCAGGAATGAGCCATAATCGGTTCCGCAAGTTAAGAACGAAATTTTCCCATCGCACGCCGCGTTGACTTTGCGTTGCAAAGTAAACGACTAAAAAAACACGCCGTCTCATTCATCACGCGCCCGACCAACGAACGGCTGGCTGTCCGCTCTTCTGCGCAGCCGCGGCTTGGCGTTGCGCCTCGGCGGCGTCCGCCACGACTTGCTCCAAAACACTCAGATACTGTTGAAATCGCCGCAGTCCTGTGGACGTCATGCGGACCACCGTTTGTGGGCGTCCGGCACCGCTCAATCGTTTGGTGGCCACCAGGCCATCCTCCTCCAGCGCCGCCAAATGGCGGTTCAGGTTGCCATCGGTGAGCGCACACAATTCTTTGAGATCGTTAAAAGGCAAGCCCTGCGAGTTTGCCACGAGCGAGGTGAGGATTCCGAGCCGCGCTTTCTCATGGATCACGCGTTCCAGTCCTTCGTAGGCGAAACGTCCCTCGACAGGCTTTTCTGGCTTAGATTTCTTCGCGCTCATGGACGTCTCGCTCCAAGGTGCAGTACAAAATGCTTGCGGTCAGCAATTGGCCACCGCCAAAGATCAATCCCATCGACCACGGACTGAGCCGACCGGTTTCCGATCCCCAGTACAGCGCCAGCGCGCCGCCGAGCAGGTAATAAGCACCGACAAAAAACACCGGCCGCGGCAACGATCGTTGCGATGCAAACACGCCCATGCTAAACAGCGTTGCCCACACGCCAGGTAGCATCCAGGCAGGCGCGACCGAGCGTTGCACAATGGCCATCGTCAGCAGCGCACCGACAATCAGGCAGGGAGCAAATTGCTCGAGCACCAGCATCGTGCGCCGGCGCATTTGCTCCGAGGGATTCCGCCGCGCGCGGAACCAGACCTCGCCCAGCACCACAAACAGCGATATCGACGCCACGGCAATCCAGAGCGCCAGGTAGTGATCAATATTTTCCAACGGTCGCGGTAACCAGATGGCCTGAGCCAGCGCGGCCGACACGCCCAGCAAGCCGGAAAAGCCGATCGGTAGCGATCGATAGCCGCGAAACACCGTGGCCTGCGACATTTGATCGCGAATGTGCGCGATTTGGTCCAGCGCGTCGCGAAGTTCCATGTTGACACCCACACGAGAATCTCGGGAGATCAATTACTCTGCCATGCAAAGTAACAGTCGGACGTAACCGCGTCAAGCAGTTTTTTCGAAGCGCGCCAGAACTTCGTCCGCGGCGCGGTAGCCGCTGCGAATGGCACCGGACACGGTTGCGGCATAAACCACTTCCGTTGCTTCGCCGGCAAAGAACAGTGTGTTCTCGACCGGCAACGCCAATTGCTGCCCTGCGGCAGCGCCGCCTACGGCCGGATAGCTGTAAGCTCCGCGCGAAAACGGATCGCGCTGCCAGTTAAAAATTTCATTCTTTACCAACTGCGCGCGCACGGTCTGCACGCTCGTTGCCAAGCCTTGCGCCAGATTCTCAATCGCCGTGGCAAGGATTGCTTCATCGCTTTGGTCCGAAAGATTCCAAGCACGCCGCCCACCCGACCAACCGGTCAACAACGGCGAATCGCCCAGTGGCCACCAAGCGCCGAACGATTGACCGGAGAGATGCAAAAAGCCGCGGGCATCAATGCCCAACTTCATCCAGAATGGCTCGCGGAACCAAAGCACCGCTTTGACCACCGCGCCCATCCGCAGTCGGCTGGCTGCACGACGCTTTTCCGGCAACTCGGGTTGGAACGCAATTCCACCCTGCAGCGGTTCGGCTTGCAGCACGCCGAGAGGCAGCGTAATGATCGCGCAATCGGCGGTCACGACATGTTCGTCGCCGCCGGGCGAACTGAAGCAAACGTCTACCGCGCCTGCTCGCCAACGAACCGCTTTGACGCGCGATTGCAATCGGAGATCGATTTGCGTGGAATCAGCGAGCAGCGTTTGCACGATCCCGTCGTAACCGGACGTCAAGCGGCGGATGCCTTCGTCGCTGCCTGCGCCCAGTTCTGCCTCGGTTTGTCGCAGCCAATCGACGCTCAACTGATTTGCGTCGGCCGCGTTAAAGCCTTCCGCATAATCGATGGCTTGTTGCCTCGCGACAGGCGCGAGATGTCCACACTGCTGCGTAAGAAAATCGTCGAACGTGAGATCAGGTCCGGCGTAATTTTGCAGGCGGCGGTAAACGTCCGCCCAGACTCCTTCGGATTCCGTTAACCGCGGCTTGCCAGCGGTGGCGCGCCAATGGTTGTCTGGCAACTCTTCCGTGATTGCGCGGGCGGCATCCACCGCCTGTTGCATCTCCGGAGCGTCGCCATGCAGAAATTCCGGACCGGCCTCAACCGGCAGCGGCCAACCGGCGTGTAAGGTATGAATGCGTCCGCCCAAGCGATCGCGCGCTTCGAGCAAGATGACGCGCAGCCCCGCTGCGGCAAGTCTGCTGGCCGCAGCCAAACCGGCCGCGCCGCCACCAATAATGATCACTGAGCCAGGCATGTTCGCGCTCGTAGAATCCGCAGGAGTGAACATCAGTAAACCGCGCGTCCGCGTCCGCGCCCATCGGTGTAAATTCTCTTGCGGCACATCACACCACGGGCATTAAACAAAGCCATCTTCTTCCCAAACACTGTGATACGCCGCGTGTGCTTCGAAATGCGCGATCAAGCGTGCATAAAATGGATCGGACGCCAGCGTGGCGCTGTCGCCAATCATCAGCAGTTTCCGTCGAGCGCGGGTCATGGCCACGTTGGTGCGTCGCACGTCGGAGAGAAAACCGATCTCGCCGCGCTCGTTGCTGCGGACCAGCGAAATGACGATGCATTCTTTTTCGCGGCCCTGAAAACCATCGACCGTATCGATTTCCAAATCCGCAATCGGCAGTTTCTCGCGGAGAAGTCGCACTTGCGCGGCATATGGAGTGATAACGCCAATTTGATGAGCGGACACGCCAGCGTCGAGCAGGGCTTGAACTTTGACCGCTGCCAAATCCGCCTCGCGACGGTTCAGGCGGCTTTGCCCGTCGGGCTCGGTCTCTTCGTCAAATCCCGCGCCGGCTGTGTCGATGAAATCCAGCGGAGTTTCGGTGAGCGAAGTCGCCGCGACGCCGGGCAAATCGATTAGGCGATGGCTGGCTACGCTGCGATCGGCGATCAGTTCCGCATCGTAAAATTCGAGCGAAGAAAACTCCGCGATCTGCTCGTGCATGCGATATTGGCGATCCAGCCGCCGCAGCAATGTTGGCCCCTGACTGTTGGCCAATCGTTCGAACAGGCTCACAGCATAGCCTTGCCGCGCGGCATCGCTGCTGAGCACCGTCGGCGGCAGTTGCCGATGATCGCCGGCCAGCACCACGCGGTCAGCACGGCCGATGGCGATCCAGCAGCCAGGCTCCGTGCTCTGGCAAGCTTCGTCGATGATGGCCAGATCGAAACGTCGATCACCGAGCAGATCGGCGTCCAAGCCGGTGGTCGTGGCGCAGAGGATGTCGGCTGTATCGAGGATGTGCTCCACGGCTTGAGCTTCCAGCCGGCGCGCATCGGCCAGCAGCAACTTGGCTTCTGCCCGCATGTCGCGCCGCGCGCCAGGTTCCGGTTTGGCGCGAGTGGTACGTCCGGCGCGGCGAAACAAGGCCAGCGCGTCTTTGACCAGTTTGCGGGCCACGCGCACATCGTTGTGACGCTGCACGAGCAAATCGAGCGTCTGCTCGCGCAGCTCGGGCATGACCCGCGCCGGATGCCCAAGGCGCACGGCTTTTTCGCCCACCCGCAGCAAGCGCTCGAAGAGGTTGTCTACGGCCATGTTGCTGGGGCCGCAGGCCAGCACTTTTTGTCCACGACGCACCGCTTGGCGAATCACTTCGACCAGCGTCGTTGTTTTGCCGGTGCCTGGCGGACCATGCACCAAGGCAACGTCGCGGGCAGAAAGCGCAAACGCCACCGTGGCTTGCTGGCTGGCGTTCAGACCCGAATCGAGTGGTTGCGGGGCGACGTTTGTGTCGCGAGGCGGATCGAATTCCGCGGCGCGTTGGCCTAGCAACACGTCACGAAGCTCGGCCAGCCGATCGCCCCGCGCGCGGATGGCGCGTTCCAGCGCGATCCGCTGTCGTTGGCTGGAGACTTCGTCGCCAGACAGATCGAGTCGCCACAGCTCGACGTTCTCGAGTTCGTCGGGCAGATGCGCCAGCGCAACGGCCAGCGAGTCGGCCCGTCGATCGTAGACCACGCCGCGCGCGGCGATCGAATGATCGGCGGCGGCCGTGAGTACTACCGGGCTGCCGACGCCCAACCGATTCCAGGGCAGTGGGCGGCGATCGCGTTTGGCCAGCTTGAGCAAATAGCGCCCGCCCAGACCGGCCTCTTCGTCCACAATCACCATGTCAACTAGCGCATGGCCGGCGCGCTCGGCCTCGGCTGGTGTCACACGGCGGCCTATCTCGATGGCCCGCTGCGCTTCGGCCTGCCGCTCGATTTCGATCAGTTGAATCAAATGCTCGAGATGTTCGATGCCACCGTTAACCGCCGGAGCGTTGGGGTCAACACACCAGACGGCGATCCGCCGGCCGTAGAGCACCGCGCCGTCGAGCGAGCGGGCTAGTCGATTCTCCCAGCCGGCAGGCACCTCGACCGACGCGCGGCCGCCGGATAGTTCGATCTTGCCAACGCGTTTACCCGGCAGGCCGCCGACATCGTCCAGTAATTTGAGCAGATCCGCTTTGCCGACCCGCGGCGAAAGTTGTTCTAACTGCAACAGCGACATCAGTCTGATTCTCGCGAGCCACTAAACCTGGGAATACGGCGTTGGCGTGAGAATTTGATTGTGAATATCGACGACAATTTCCACATCGGTGAAGCCAGGCGTGGCGCTGAGTTTTTTCCAGTCGGGATCGCCGACAAACGCTTTCCAGTTTTTCTCGCGTGTCGCCAAATCCGGAAATGTCAGCATATACGTCAGGCAAGGCAACGTATTGCCGGTCAGGTTTTGCGCAAAGAACACGGGCGCTAAGCCGGCGCGGCGAAAAATGTCGATTTCGCCCGCGGTGTCGAACATCTCGATTTTCTTTTTGGCCGCCGCCAGACTGTGGCTGCGGTACACGCGGAGCTCAAAGATTCGCGGCTTGGCCTCGGGCACTTCCATTTTGGCGACATGCGGAAAGGCCCGCAGGAGTTGAACTTCTTGGTTCACGTACGGCGGATCGGTCGCCGGCAGCGCGCGAAATTCTTGAGCCGCCTTGCGATACTCGGCGTCGTCGGAAAGTTTGTCGCGCAAGCTCACGAACGATTCCAGCGTGGGGTGCGGAACCAGCACATAGACGCTGGGGTTTGCGGGACCGATGGTCACATTAAACGTGCCAATCGGTCCGCAGCCGGCGCGGCGCGCGGCCGGGATGAACGCGCTTTTGAGGTAATCGTCCAGCCGCTTACCCATCGTACCGCGACGCAATCGCAGCGCGCGGAGTTCATAGAATTCCGGCTGAGTGGCGGCAGCCTGCGGCGCCGTTTCGGCGGCGGCCGCGGTTCGCAGTAAGCCCGTGCTGGCGGTGATCACCGCGCCGGCCGATACGGCCAAACCGGCTAGTACGTCACGGCGCGTCGACGTGTTGTGATTCATCAGGAGGCGCTCCAGATTGATATGAACGGCGCAACGCAAAATTGGTTTCTGCACGCGGCAAGGCATGCCTGGATTCTAATCGAGGCCGCTCGCTGGCGGGAGTGGATTGCCGGCGAAACATGCGGCGGAGCGCGGCGCCTGTTTTTGCGACCGGTTGGCGGCTATAATCGGCTGTCGAGTGTGCTGGACCAAAACTGTTTTTTTAGGCGACTTTTGTAATGGCGAACACGTTTTTCGCGCGCACCGCAAGTTTATTCATGCTGCTGGCGCTGCCAGCGAGTGTGTACGCCGCCGAGGCGCCGGAGTTTCCGACCAGCCCTGAGCAATGGGTCAATTCGGCACCCTTGTCGCTGGAATCGCTCAAAGGCAAGGCCGTCGTGTTGTATTATTTCGAAGAAGAATGCCCTCGCTGCCGTGGCAAATGGCCATCGCGTTTCGAAGCGGCCAAAAAATTCGAAGGCCAGCCCGTACTGTTCATTGCCGTTAACTCGGGCACGCCGCGTCCCGCCATCAATCAGTACGTCAAAGAAGTTGGGCTGACTTGGCCCGTGCTGTTGGACTTCAGCCGCGAGTTCGAAAAGAAAAGCGGCGTGGGGCAAATCAGCTTGCAAAATATTTTTCAGGCGCGCGTGATTGACGGCCAGGGCAAGTTCCTCGCCGGTAATCCCGAGGATCTCGAAGCCACGGCCACAGCGGCGCTAAAAACCGCGCATTGGCGTGTTGAACCGGCCGAGATTCCGCCAGTTCTCAAGCCTGCCTGGACGGCCGTCGAAATGGCCAATTATCCGGCTGCCGCCAAGTCGATCAAGAGTTCGCTGACTTCTGCCAAAGTCGACGTTAAAGCGGCCGCCGAGAAATTGAACGCCGCGGTCGAGGTCGAGATGAAGCAGGAACTCAAAGCAGCCGAACAACTGACGAGCGGCAATAAAAAGTGGGCCGCGTATAAAGCCTACATGCAATTGGCCGATCGCTACCAAGGCTACTCGATTCCGGAAAGTGTCAGTCAAACGCGAACGGAACTCTCTGGCAGCGACGAAGTGAAACCGCAATTGGCTGCATATAAAGCGCTGGAAGCCGCCAAGAAATTGGTCGCTACGGATCGCAGCCCGAACCGCATTCGGGCCACCAACGCCTTGAAAAAAGTTGCCGCCGACCATGCCGATACGGAAGCCGGCGCGGAAGCCAAACAAATGCTTTCTGGCAGTTAGCGTGCTCGCGTTTCGCCCGTACCAACACGTCGAACCCGCAAACTCAAGGCTTTCGCGCGATTTATTTCGGCTCGAATCGCGGTGTGCGGACCACGATATCGGTGATCACGGCCAGTGAAACCGGTTTGGTCAGGTGAAAGTCGAAGCCGGCGTCCTGTGCCAGACGGCGGTCTTCCTCTTGGCTATACCCTGTGACGGCAACCAGATAAACGCCGGCTAATTCCGGCGTCTGACGGACGCGCTGAGCAACTTCGTAACCGTTCATTTCGCCGGTTAATCCGATATCGCAGAGAATGATTTGCGGTTGGAACAGTTGGGCGGTCGAAATTCCGCTGGGGCCGTCGGCCGCTGTTTGCACCTCGTGGCCATTGAGCGCCAGCATCTTTGTCAACGGCACCACGGCGTCGCGGCGATCATCAATGACCAAGATGCGTTTTTTTGGAGCGGATTTTGCGATTGTTGAATTCATATCGCGCCATTTTAGCAAATGGCGACGTCGATTTCGAGCGGCCTATTCCATTCGTCACACGGGCCGCCTGTAACAGCAGGGCGGCGCGCGTCTCGTGAACCGTCGCCAGCGACTGGTGATCTCGCGCGGACGTCGCCTAGGCCGTCACGCCAGCCAGGGCAGCGGCCGCTACTTGCTGATTTGCGTGGAACACCGTTTTTTGGTCCCGCCCGGCCACGATGAGTTCGTGGATGAATCGCAACTTCACAACCACAGGCGTCACTAAAACCTCAGGCACAAGATCGATCAAACCCATCGTGCGGTTCAGTTCGTTAAGCGCCAGGCCAAGTTCCTGATAGCGGGCAACCATCAATTCGAATTGCGCGTGCACCGCGTCGGTCTGCCCGCCGAAGCCTACATGCTCTGCGGTGTCGAGTGCGGCGATCATGTCGAGATACGTCGCCCAGGTCTCGGCAAAATCCTCCCAGGGATGCATCGTGGCGTACGCACTGACAAACGATTCGCGCCAATCGGGGCGTGGGCCGGTCTGATAATACGAAGTTAGCGCCTGATCGTAACCCGGATTATTATGATCGCCGAAGACCGCAATGCATTCCGCCTCGCGCCGACCTTTGACGAGCAAATCCCAATAGTAATGACCGATCTCGTGCCGAAAGTGACCGATCAGCGTGCGATGCGCTTCATTCATGTCGACTCGCAGCTTTTCACGCTCGACGTCGTCCGCCTCGCGGATATTAATCGTGATCCGGCCATCATCGTGGCCCGTCATCACTTTTTCTTTCTTGCCGAGTGAGCGCCACATGTCGCCGTCAGGGATGATGTCGCTCTTGAAGTCGAATCGCAACTCCGGCTCGATGCCGTCCTCCTTGCGTCCCCAGGGCAGGCCCAATTCGTCCAACTCGTAAAACAACCGGCGCTTGGCGGCTTCGAGCGAAAACCATTTTCCCAAATTGCCTTCAACGGACAAATCCGGAATGGTGTCGTTCAATCGGCAGCAGTCGCAAAGCGGATGCTCCGCCACATGTGCAGCGGCCACCGCGCGATTGCAAACGCGGTGCTCGGAATTGTTCCGGCACTTCATGACTTCCAATTTGCAGGTGGCGCACGTATAACGCCCGCCATCCAACGGTAAAATGTCGCTCACATTGCGACACCCTGGGCAAAACGCAAGTTCGTGGCCACACCGTAGACAGGCGCAGTTGTCGAAAAACACGCGATTTCCGCAAGAACATTGATAGGTCTGCATCCTTCGAACTCTGTAATTCAGCAGTAGAGAAGTTCGCACATATCGTCCGCTGGCGAATTTCTTGGCAATTCGCGTGCCAGCGTTGCAAACGACGGACATTCGATCGCAGCCTGCTGCGTGGGAAAGGCACTCATCCCCACACGCCATGACTGAGCGGCGCACGGCCAGCATGGCAGACTGCGGTTCACCTTTTGCGCTGCTTGACAAGGGCGAGATGAATTTCTCACTTCGCCTAGCCGACGTCAGCCACGGCATCTTCTTCCAGTTCTTCGTCGGGACTCTCGACGTGCCGGCCAATGGAGATACCCAGCGTGCGAATCTTATTTCGCAGGCTTCCGCGAGTAATGCCCAGCATGGCGGCCGCCTTAGACTGATTTCCGTTGGCGTGGCGCAAAACGCTGGTCAATAGAAAGCTTTCCATCTTTTCCAGCGATTCGGCGTACAGGTTTTGAGAGTTAGCGCGAATTCGATCGGAAATGAAGCTGGGCAGATCGTTGGCCGGCGACGGGTCGTCGGTCGAAGAATTGCGATCCTCACTCGCCCTGGACGTCGTGTCTTCCGAGCGAATCTCGGCCGGCAGAAACTCGCGGATCAAAACCGAGCCACTGCTCTGCAACAATGCATGTCGCAGCACGTTTTGAAGCTGACGAACATTGCCCGGCCACTGGTAATTCAAAAGGATATCCAGCGCCTCGGGCGAGATGCCATGGACATCTTTATTCAATTCACCGCGCATCCGCGCGAGGAACCATTCCAGCAGCGGAAGGATATCGTCCTTGTGCGCGCGCAGCGGAGGCAGACGGATCGTGTAGCCATTAATCCGATAGAACAGGTCTTCGCGATACTCGCCGGCCGTCACCATTTTTTCCAAATCACGATTGGTGGCCGCAATCAGTCGCACATCGGTTTGCACGGTCTCGGTTCCGCCGACTCGCTCGAATCGCTGTTCCTGCAAGACACGCAGAACTTTGCTCTGCACCAGCGGCGACATATCGCCGACTTCGTCCAAGAATAATGTCCCACCGCTGCACTGCTCGAACTTGCCAATTCGCCGCGTCAATGCGCCGGTAAAAGCCCCTTTTTCATGGCCAAAAAGCTCACTTTCCAGCAACGATTCGCTCAGGGCCGCGCAGTTGACGGCCAAGAACTGACCCTGTTTACGATGGCTGTGATGATAAATGGCTCTGGCAACCAACTCCTTGCCGGAACCGCTTTCGCCACGAATCAGTACCGTGACGTCTTGCGTGGCCACGCGGCCGATGGCTTTGTAAACTTCTTGCATTTGTGGGCTGCGACCCACCAGGCAGTCGCCCGCCAGGTTTTCTTGCCCCTTGCCATGTACGCTGACCGGTACGTTCATCAACCGGCGGATTTCCAAGGCCTGTTCCACCAGGTCTTGAATGCGACGCAAATCCAGCGGCTTAAGCAGGTAATCGAAGGCCCCGATCTTCATGGCTTCAATGGCTGTATCGCTGCTGCCACCGGCGGTGATGAAGATAATCGGAGCTTTCGGCGCCTCACGCTGGAAATTACGGAAGGCTTCCAGCCCTGACATATCTGGCAGCACGATGTCCAGCAAAATTACATCCGGTGTGTGACTGGCGACCAGCACCAACCCTTCTTTGATCGATTCTGCCGTTAAAACTTCGACGGACAACGCCGACAGGGCGGTCGAAATAATCTGCCGCACGGAACGGTCATCATCAACAACCAACACTTTCGCCATTAGGGTCTTTCCAACATTAAGTGGTTGCCAAGAAACCAACTGGAACAAAACGCGTGCTGCCAATAGAGCAGCCGATTCACGGCACCCGCATGGGATTGCACAGTCAAAGTCCGGAGCCTGCCCCGATCTCGGGCATTAAACGGGCGAAACTCGAAGTCAACGCAAAAACTCCCCGGCTGAACGTGCGACGAGGCAGACGACCGGACCCGCCTCGCAACGCCTCATTGTTTCTCAGTTGGGCAGAGTTGTCAAACCAGGTCTGCCGGCTTTGGTACGACGATTGCACTGGATTCGTGTCGGCTGTTGAAAGCTGCTTCAGAAACCGACTTTTCATAAATGGGAGATTCATCATGTTAGGCTGGGCACTCACTTTTCTGGTTATCGCCATCGTCGCCGCTGTGCTTGGGTTTAGTGGAATCGCTGGCACCGCGACGTATATCGCACAAATTCTCTTTTTCGTGTTCGTCGTGCTGTTCATTGTCAGCTTGATCATGGGTCGTCGTAGCGGTCCAATCGTCTAACGCACAATCGATCAAGTTCACCGGCTGTTAGCTCTGGCAATCGTCGCCCGCCGCCGCTGTTGAAACGTACGAGCGGGCAAACCTGAGCAAGTCGCTTGGCGAACTTACGCCGGTAGAGTACGGTGAACAAACTGCAGGCCGATCGACGTCTGTAACAAGACTTCGCTCGGCCTGCTACAATATTTGGGTGCGGTTTATACTGTGTAGGTGCATTGGCCTGTGAGATGGTTTAGGCCAATGTCTCATAATGCAAGATCAGCACATGTGGCACACGCTTGGCCGGAATTGGTCGAGTTGAATTGCGGATCAGCGTGGTAATTGACGAGCGGCCGGGTGGAGTTCGCTACGGTCGAAAGAAACGGTGGTCGTGGGTCAGACGGAATGGTGGGCGAAGCAAGCTGGTTGGCATGCTGGACAGACATCTTTGATGATTAACAACTTGTAAAAAGGCGATGATTTATGGGACTGATTCTTCTGATCGTTGTGCTGATTTTGCTGTTCGGTTCGACACCAGCTTGGTCGCACAGTCGTAATTGGGGTTATGGTCCCAGCGGCGGTCTCGGTTTGGTGCTGATTATTCTGCTCGTTCTGCTGCTCACGCAACGCTTGAACTGGTGGTTTTAACGCCAGCTCAACAACCTATTTTAACGACAAAAAACGCGAGGACCGGCGACTGCTCATTTGCATTCGCCGGTCCTTTTTCGATTATCCATCGAGCCGGTTGCCTAACTTGCCTGCAACCGGAATCGTCTTGGCTTACGCGTTCTGCAGCACAACTGCGGCGTGGCCGGCGAGATATGAGTGAGATTCGTCCAACACGCCGCTGCCGCAGCCACCGTAGGCGGGATTTTCGCTGGACCACAGAACTTGCCATTTCGCCTTGATCGGTGGGGCAAGCAGCGGTTCACTTGCCGGACGCCACTCAAGGTCGCGCCCAAGATTCACGATGATCAAGCGGTCATCGCCGTCCGAACCGAAAAACCGCAACGCAAAGCATTCCGCCGAAAGCACGGTACCATGAGTTCGCGCGCCGCTTTGTGCGGCAAACACGGGATCGTCTCGCCGCAATCGCAGCAAATCTTTAAACATCGTATACACCGCGCTGTGCGACTCTCGCTCGGAGAGATTCAGCTTCGATTCTTCGAACGTCTGCTGAGCACATGGATCCAGTAAACATTCACGACTGTCGGGACCGGCCATACTGCGAAATTGTTGCATCTCGCGGTGCCGCCCTTCGCGAACCAACCGTGCGAGTTCCACTTCATGGTCGGCAAAGTAATGGAACGGCGACGAAGCCGCGAACTCTTGCCCTTGAAAGATCATCGGCGTGTTTGGCGAGAGCAAAAACAGCGCGGTCAGCGCTCGTGCGCGGCCTGGCGAGGTCAACTGATGCAGGCGGTAGCCGCGCGGCGAATTGCCCACTTGGTCGTGGTTTTGCAAGAACGTGACGAACTGCTTGGCCTCCAGATCAAACGCGGGCGTACCACGAGGACGTTTTTGTCGCGCGTTCCATTGGCCCTGATAGAGATAGCCCCACTTGACCGCCGAGATCAATTCCTGCGGCGTGCCCTGGTAGTCGCCGAAGTAGCCTTCGCTTCGACCGGTCATTGCCACGCGCGCGGCGTGATGAAAATCGTCATTCCAAGCGCCGTCGAGTCCATAACCGCCACGCTCGATTGGCCGAAAGACATGTCCCTCTTGCCACTCATTTTCGGCGAAGACCAGCGTTTTGCGATCTCCGGCAGCCTTGCGCACTTGTTTGCCGATCGCCTTCAGTATGTGCTCCGGCGAGTCGTCGACGATGGCGTGAATGGCATCCAACCGCAGCCCGTCGACGTGGAACTCGTCGATCCAATAGCCAGCGTTCGCGGTGAAGAACTCGCGTACCGGCTGGCAGTTGGCGCTGTCGAAATTGATGCCATTGCCCCAATCGGTGTGATGCTTGGCCGAGAGGTAATCGTCGGTAAAATTACCCAGGTAATTTCCCGTGGGGCCGAAGTGGTTGTAAACCACGTCTAAAATTACGCCAAGGCCTAGCTGATGCGCACAATCGACGAATTTGCGGAAGTCGTTCGGGCGGCCATATAACCGCGTCGGCGCGAACAAATCGACGCCGTCGTAGCCCCAGCCAAAATTGCCGGCGAATTCGGCAACCGGCATGATTTCGACCAGCGTAACTCCCAACTCCGCGAGCGCCGGCAATTCGCGCATCGCCGCGGCAAACGTGCCTTCAGGCGTAAACGTGCCAAGATGCAATTCGTAGAGCACTTGTCCGGCAAGGTCCGGTCCCGACCATTGCTGGTCGGTCCACGAGAAATCCTCCGGATCGATCAATTCGGAAAAACCATGCGGACCTTCTGGCTGAAATCTCGAAGCCGGATCGGGGTACTGCCCTGCCCTGTCATCTATCCGATAGGCGTATTTCCAGCCTGCGCGTGCTTCAGGCGCGTAAGCGCTGAAATAGCCGTCGCTTTCAGCTTGCAGTTCGATGCTGGCCGCCACGGAATCCGCGTGAAAGTCAATGAACAACCGTTTGGCCTTTGGCGCCCAAACGCGGAAGTGCGCACCGCCCCCAGCGACCAACTCTGCCCCGATGGGCATCCGCCTCCGTGAATTGACGGGCGCGCCGTGTGGGTGATGTTTGTTATCGATGGTCGGCGTGGAGTGGGGAGTTTGCAAAACGAGAGGCTCCGTGAATCATTTACGAAAAAAAGCCGGAAAATGCGCGAGATCAGTCTCTCGTCATTTTCCGGCTGCGGTAGCGAAATTGTCAAACCGTCGGCTAGCGACGCGTGCAGAAGTAGCCGACAAATAGGCCAATGCCTGCGGCGAGCAACACTGCGGTCAGCGGGCGCTCGCGAATTTGATCTTCTGCGCTTTGTTCCCACTGTTGTGCCATGTCACGACCTTGATCCCAGCCGTCGCTGGCCTTATCGCGAAGGTTATCGTAACCCTGTTTGACAGCTCGCGCGGCGTCGTTGCTGGCATGCTGGACGCTATGCATGACTTCCGACGCTTTGTCCTGAACGTTGTCTTTCAACTCTTTGGACTTGTCGCGAACTTGATCCATAACTTGGCGAGGATTGGTGCCACCTTGTGCACTAGACATGATTTCTACTCCGTCGTGTGAATTTCGGCTCAACGAATCCTACCACCGCAACGGTTGGCTATACCCTGTTTCAGGTCCACAATGCGGTTCAATTCTGCCGGCCTTGGTTAGTTTTTTAATTGCCAATCCGTTGCAGTTGTGCAATGCAATGCGCGTGCCAACCGGCGTAATGAATCATTGGCCAAGCTTGGCGCGCCCGTCATAACCGGCTCGAAACATCGCCAGCGGCATTTATCCCGTCCGCGCAGCGAATGAAGGCTGCGGACACGCGATGTTCGCAGTCTCCGTCGCGGAGACCAGCTGGCGGTTGAGCGTCCAGCCTGGAAATTCAACTCTCACTGGCGAACGCATCTTGAGAGGTAGTTATGCGGATTAATTCGATTCCCCTGCCCCGGTGCAGAAACGTGCGGGCTATGGCCACTTGGCATGAGAAGTGCCCTAATGACGTTCCGGACAACGCTACGTCACAACAACACTTTAAATTCATTGCGGAGCTCGACATGTTACATTGGGCATTCGTTTTTCTAGTGGTTGGGCTACTAGCTGCCGTCCTCGGCTTCAGTGGAATAGCAGGTACCACAACGCAATTGGCGCAAATTCTGTTCGTCGTGTTCTTGGTGTTGTTCGTGGTCAGTCTGCTCTTCGGGCGACGTCGCGGGCCAATCGTCTAAACGTATTTCGGCGGACGAATCAAAAACTATCGAGCCGGTCGCCAAGACAGTTTGGCGACCGGCTCTTGTCGTTTCTTGAGCTTATCGTTTAGCCAACGCGATCAGAGCAGATGTTTGAGAATCGCCGTCAGGGGAATTTGCAACCATGACGAGTTGATTTGCAGTTCGTGCAGAGCTTCGGAAATCATCGTGTCGGTCAAAAACAACCGAGTCAGCTGCGTACAACCGTCACGATCTTGCGGCAATAGCTCGGCCACGGCTGCATCGGTGCGGTAACCGGAGATCATTGAATTGCCGACTTCGTACGTCCAGTAATCGGCCCAAGGCTGCAGTGCCAGGCGGTCGATGTCACGGATATTGCCCTCAGGTTGCGCGCCGCCTTTGGACAAGCCGAGCAACGTCGATTGAATGGCATGATCGAACGAGCGCAACAGATGCGCCACATCGCGCAGTGGCGATCGCTTCAACCGCCGTTCGCCGAGCGAAACGTGCGGACGGCCGGCGAAATCGAAGAACGTAAAATCATTGCCGGTGAACAGCAGGTGCGCTAGATCGCAGTCGCCATGCGAGCGGATTCGCATCGACTCAAATGGCCGTTCCAGCAGCAGGCGCAATTCGTCCAGCACCATTTCATGTTTGGCAATCACCTGTTTCGCAAGCGGCTGCAGGTCGCTCGCCAGCGCACCCAAGCGGTTTTTCAACAACCCCGTGAGGTCAATGGCGTTGCGTCGCATCGATTGATAAACCGAACGCTGATACTGCATCGAAAACGGTTCTGGCGCAAATGCCGGCAGTTCGCTGCTGGCCAGAACTGCGTGGAGTTCGGCCAGACGACTGCCGATGCGCTTGGCTTTTTCCAGAAAATCGCCAAACCATTGCCGCGCATCGCGTGAGATCGCGTGTTCTTCACCATCCGGAACCGGCCACGGACCCTGCGGCGCCGGAATACTTTGCGCGGCCATCTGTTCCAAGTAGGCGGCCGCCACATCAAGCGTGTAACGCCAGGCATCGGACTCGTGCGGCACCCATTGGTGTAACACGCCGAGCACAGCCGGATCGGCCTTGCGCCGGCGATACTCAAGCGCGCCCAACAGCCGCGGCGCGAGCGGCGCAGTTTGAACCTCAAGTTTTTCGCGGCCCGGTTCGCTCTCTGCGGCGGAATTCGCAGACCGCATTGCCAGCAAGTTGCCGATCTCGATCTCCGGATGGATGCCTTCTTCGATTTGCCGATAGAGTTTCAGAACCCAGCGGTCGCCATACTTCACGGATCGGTTTTGAGTCGTTTCCGACCGCGTCGCCACGATCGAACTATCCGGCGAAAGATCGCTGGCAGAAATTTGGCCGAAGTGCCGCCCGACCAGTTCACCGGCGCGGCCGGGCAGCAGTGTCGCCTGGGTGATCATGGCCAGAGCGGCCCGGTGCAATTCGGGATTCGCCGCCGCTAAGTGAATGACGCCGCCCAGCGGAGGCGCAAGTCGTGCGAACAGCGGCGGATGATAACCGGGCCGCCAGTTCGCTTGCTCGTCTTCGGTCGAGTGAATCAGCGTCAGAGCGCGTGATTCCGTCGACGTGCCGGTTTCGATCGTCACCAGCAGAGCCCAGGCTGGCCGATCGTCCGTGGAGATCCGAAATGCGTCCCGCACCGTCGCCGCCCGCACCGAGTGCGCGGGCGACTCGGCTTCGAAATAGTCTTGCAGCAGCGCATTCAGCCGATGCGACTGCTCCGGCTGAAAAATGTCTTCCCAACTCGACCGCAGGCTCAATTCGGGCGTTACCGCCGCCTGCGTCTGCTGCGCAGACTCGAGCGAGAACCAATAAAACGCGTGGGGGCCAAGTGCCAACGTGTAGCTTTGGCCGCCAATCTCGGGAAACGGAGTGCCACCAAAACATTCGATCGGTCGCATACCAACGAACTCGGGCAGATCGAGTTCCACGTACTGCGAGTATCGCGACAAATTGGCCACAACCAGCACGCGATCGTTCCCAAACTCGCGGACAAACGTCAATATCTTGCGATTGTGCGGGTCGAGAAACCGAATTTCGCCGCGGCTAAACGCCGGATGCTCTTTGCGCAAGTTGATCAGTCGTTTGTGCCACCAAAGCAGCGAACTCGGATTCCCTTGCTGCGCTTCGACATTCACGGCCTCGTAATGATACTCAGGGTCAATGATCACCGGCAGGTAAAGTTTTTGCGGATTGGCGCGCGAAAATCCCGCGTTGCGGTCCGAACTCCATTGCATCGGCGTCCGCACGCCGTTGCGGTCGCCGAGATAGATATTGTCGCCCATGCCAATTTCGTCGCCGTAGTACAGCACCGGCGTGCCCGGCAGCGAGAACAACAGCGCCGTGAGCAGTTCACAGCGGCGTCGATTATTGCCCATCAACGGCGCCAGTCGATGCCGGATGCCTAGGTTGATTCGCGCGCGTTGATCTTGAGCGTAGGCGCGGTACATGTAGTCGCGCTCTTCATCGGTCACCATCTCCAGCGTCAGTTCGTCGTGGTTGCGCAAGAACACGGCCCACTGGCAACTTTCTGGGATCGCCGGCGTTTGCCGCAAAATGTCGACCACCGGAAATCGATCTTCCGTGTGTACGGCCATGAACAATCGCGGCATCAGCGGAAAATGAAAGCACATCTGGCACTCGTCGCCATCACCGTAGTAAGCGGCGGCGTCTTCAGGCCATTGATTGGCTTCGGCCAGCAGCATGCGACCCGGAAATTTATCGTCGACGTGCTTTCGCAACGTCTTCAAAAATGCGTGGGTCTCCGGCAAGTTCTCGCAGTTGGTGCCTTCACGCTCAAACAAATACGGCACGGCGTCCAGTCGCATGCCATCCACACCCATCTCAAACCAGTAGTCGACAATCGGAATGATCGCCTTCCAAACCTCCGGATTGTCGAAGTTCAGATCGGGCTGATGCGAATAAAAGCGGTGCCAATAATAGGCTTTGGCGACGTTGTCGTACGACCAGTTGGACGTTTCGAAATCTTTAAAAATGATCCGCGCGTCCAGATATTTGTCGGGCGCTTCGCTCCAGACGTAAAAGTCTCGCTCGGAACTTCCCTTTGGCGCGCGGCGCGCACGCTGAAACCAGGCATGCTGGTCCGACGTGTGATTCAAAACCAGTTCCGTTATCACGCGCAGCCCGCGCCGGTGCGCCGCCGCCAAAAAGTCTTTGAAAGCAGCCAGCGTGCCGTAATCCGGATTAACGTCCGTATAGTCGGCAATGTCGTAGCCGTCATCGCGTAGCGGCGAGGGATAGAATGGCAGCAGCCACAGCGCCGTGACGCCCAGATCTTGCAGGTAATCGAGCTTCTGCGTCAGGCCGTTAAAATCTCCTGTGCCGTCGCCCACGCTGTCGTGAAAGGCGCGGACATGCAGTTCGTAAATGATTGCGTCTTTGTACCACAGTTGATCTTGGCTCATGATGCTCGTTCCAATCTGTTGCTATGTTTCACTACGGTCGGCCGACCGATACAGCCCCGCGCGCACTTTACATCGTGTGAACCAACAGCGCTACGGGCCAATTGCTCAAGACATCCGCCAGCCGCAACTCGCCCGCAACATTGATCGACTGGCCTGTAAACAGGTTTGTGAGCGTTCCGGACGTTAGTGTGGGCGGGACGAGAATCCGCGTGTCGCCCCAGATTTTTGCGCCGCATGGAGGCGGGGCATCGGGGCCACTCAGCAACGCGGTGCAAACCGGAGCGATGATGATTGTCAGGTTGCCCGCATCACGCCGAGCGAATGCGCAAACGCTGTCTTTGGCCGCGCCCGACACGGAAAGCGGTAAATAATCGCCCAGAGAAAAGAGCTTGGGCCATCGCTGCCGCAATCGCAAGACTTGCGACGTCAGGTAAAGTTTGATTCGCCCATCTTCGGGCTGCGACAGTAATTCGTCCGCCAGCGAATCACGTCGGCTCGGATCGAACGATTGACCCAGGCGTTGATCCAGCTCGTGCAGCAGTCGATCACGCGTTTTGAAATCCACCGCGCGGCGATTGTCGGGATCCACCAGGCTAAAATCCCAAATCTCCGTGCCTTGGTAAATGTCCGGCACGCCGGGCGAAGTCAATTTAATCAGCGTTTGCGACAACGAATTCCACATTCCCTGCTTGCTGATCCGCTGCGCGAAGCGACTCAGATCGGCGACAAACGGATTGTTCGGATCGTCGGGCAGAATCGCTGCGACAAATTCGCTGACTGCGCGCTCGTAATTTTCGTCCGGAGCGATCCAACTGGTGTGCGTTTTTGCTTCGCGCAACGCCTTGTTCATATACTGCTGAATACGCGTGATGTAAGCGGTCAATTGCTCGCCCTGCGGTGGCTGCAACGGCCAACTGCCGAGTAGCGTTTGATACAGCAGATATTCTTCGTTACGCGAGGGCGCCAGCCGACCCTCGACTTTGACTGCCTTACGCTTGTTCCAGCGCGCCCAATTCAACAAATGCTCTTTCCACTCGGCTGGCAGTTCGGACAGCACGCTGATCCGCGCCCTGACGTCTTCACTGCGTTTGCCATCGTGCGTTGACGTGGCCAGCAGACCCAGCGGGCATTGGCTGTGTCGCTCGCTGTTAAAGCGATGAAAACTCTCGACCGTTTCGCCAAAATGTTGCGGATCGCCGCCCACCTCGTTGAGTGAACTCAACCGGTTGTAGACATAAAACGCAGTGTCCTCGACCGATTTGGCCATCATCGGGCCGGTAAATTGTTGAAAGCGGCCGATGAATTGCAACCGCTCGTCGCGCTGCGGACCGGACAGATTTTCGTTAGCGTCCAACAGCAGGATGCTGCGGATGAAATCGAACACCGCTTGATTGGTTGCCGGATTGCGCCGCTTGGCCTGCGCCACGGCTTGTTCAATGTAACGTCGGTCTCGCTCCAAAACGTTGCCGGCCGTGGTGTAAGTGCGATAAACCGGAAAGCAGGCCACAATCTCACGTAGCGCAGCAATCAATCCGGCCAGCGTATAATCGCGAGAGCGGCGATCTTGTTCGGAAATTCGATCCAGCCGATGCCCCAGCGCGTGCAATTCGCTGGACATGGCCACCTTCATGATCAGCCGCTTGCTGTGGTACACCAACTCGGTGAATGGAGTCGAGTCGTTGATGAAGCGGGCGTAGAGTTTGGTGATCACCTTCTCATTGCCGGTGGCAACCAGCAGCCCATTCACGCGATTCATGAATTCGTAACCCGTGGTGCCATGCACGGGCCAATCGGCCGGTAATCGCTCAGGCCCTTCGAGGATTTTTTCGACGACCAGGTAAAGCGGTTTGGGTGGCGCCTGCGGATTGCTGGGATCCCATTGCTGCCGGAATCGATTCCGTAAGAACGGTTGCAGCGTGTCCCAATCGGTGCTGGCCGAAATTGTGCCGTCACTCTCGGTCGACATTTTCTGATCGTAAACTCGACGGCACTGCTGCAAAAAACGGCGCTCCTGCAATTGCCAGAGATAGGCGGTTGGATCGTACAGTCCGTCGGCGTGGTCGATCCGCAGACCATCGAGTTGTTGATCGTTCAGCAGCTTGAGCACGAATTCGTGCGTCTGCTCGAAGACCTCGGGGCGTTCCATGCAAACTGCCGCCAACTCGTTCACATCGAAAAAACGGCGATAATTGATTTCGTCCGACGCTACCCGCCAGTACGACAAACGGTAGGCCTGCTCGGCCAACAGTTGATCCAATTGATCGAAGCTCTGCGGTTGCCCCGGTTGGCCGTTGATCCGCTGGATGGCGCGTTCCAAAAAGTCCGCGACCGCCTGTTCGTCAGCACGAAGCCGGGCGATGCGCCGCTTAATGACTTCTTTTTCGCGCTGGCCTTCCAAGATCCGTTCCGCGTCAGTCTCGGCCAAACTCGGCAAGTGGCTGATGGCCGTCAGAATGCTTTGATATTCCGCGAGTGCCGGATGCTCCGCGCCCAGTTGTTGTTCTAACTGCTCAATGTCCTGGCGAAGCAAGCCGGCCACGGTTTGCATGGCGATTGGAAAACGCCGTTTGTAATATTCGACCGCAAATCCATCATCGTCCAATTTCAGCGTAAGCTGCCCCGCTTCCAGTACGTTGCCAAACTGATCGCCGAGCACGGGCAGCAGCACTTTATTGTTCAGGTCGGATTTCAGCGGCTGCCAATCGATGTCAAAAAACTGCGCGTACTGCGAACTCGGCCCATTCTCCAAAACGTGTTGCCACCAGGGGTTTTCGTCGGAGCCTACGCCCATGTGGTTGGGCACCACGTCGAGGATGTGTCCCATGCCGTGGCTGCGTAGCGACGTGATCAACCCGGCAAAATCGGCTTCATCGCCGATTTCTCGATTCAAACGCCGATGATCGACCGTATCGTAACCGTGCAAACTGCCAGACTGCGCTTGCAAATACGGCGACGCATACAGGTGACTGATGCCAAGTCGCCGCAGATAATCGACAATTCGATTGGCCGCGCGAAAACCGAAATCGGCGTTAAATTGAAGGCGATAGGTCCCTTCCGGCGGCGCCTGCTCGCGGCACTCGCGGGCGACGTCAGCGAGCAATTGGTCGGCCAGCGAAGGCGGATGGGCCGACTCCGCGCCATCGCGGTCGTCGCCTGCTGCATCATCTATGGAGGAGTCGCCTTGAAGATCCGCATTGGCCTCAGGCGTAACGATTTCAGACTTGGCACTCTCCGGCACGGCGAACACACGAGAACTCATCAGCACGATTCCCAAGATGGTACAAACGCAATCGCAAGAAACGTATGCGTGAAGAGTCGAGAGACGAAAAGGCCAAGGGCGGACGACGTAGGTTTGATTCTACGTCATCGCCGCGGCCAGCCCGTGGATTTCAGATTAGAAGTTGGCAAAAACGTGCTTCACTTTGTCGACTGTGCTGACCGCCACGACTTGATTCGTGTCATCCAAAATTACGCGAATCTTGGCGCTGAGCTGCAAGTCTTCTAGTTTGCCGGGCCGGCCGTTGACAGTGATTTTCGTTGCGTCGGTAATCTTCAATGAATGAGATTTCCCACCGCTATCGGTCATTTCCAGCATGCCGGCCTTCGCGGAAACGACCACGCCTTCAAATGTCTTCGGATCGGAATCACGGTATGGCGAAACGAAACTTTCGCCGCAGACCGTTCCGATTGGAACTAACAATAGTAACCCCAGAATTAAAAATTTCATTTTGGCCTCCCCATTAAACAACCAGCGATTCAGAACAGGAAATCGGAATTTAACGCCCTAGCGTCTTGGCCGCAATGAAAATCGCAATGGCACCAAACAGTCCGCCTGCGCCAGGCATGTAAATCAGGAAATCATCAGCGGCGCGACAATTTGAGAAAGCAAGAGGATCGATTCCGTGAGGAAACTTCTCCATTGCGCGTTAACGCGCCACGCGATGTTCTGAAAAGTATCATTGACGGCCGCATGCGAATCGTCCTTCTTGTTCTCGGTTACCGTTAGCAATTTTCGTGCCGACGGGCGGTGTTGGCAATCGGCATTAGGCACTGTGGCCGGCAATGTCGGCGCGTGCCGCGAGCAGTGCGTTTCGCTCGCCTTCGATCTCGCGTGGCGTGCGGAAGCCCAGGCTCCGATAAACCGGCAACGGCGGGCACCACCCGTCCAGCGCATGCTGCAGAAAGAAGCCTCCGACAACGGCATTGATCAAATACCAGCGTTTATTCACGAACGTGCCGAGAAACGTGCCCAGCAGCACGGCCGTTGCCGCGTTGGCTTCCAAAGCGCGTTCGACGTCCCACTCTCGGTCTAATTGGCGGAGCCGATAATCGATGGCTGCCAAACCCCTCCGCGCATAGAACTGAATGTTCCGCTGAGTCTCTCGCTGAATCTGCCGATTCGCCTGAACTGATGTATGATCGGCCACTCGGGTCGCTGAAGGTGCAAGCATGATGTTCTCCTGTTTCAGATGGTGGGTATCGATTTGCGCGTTTTTAGGAAGCTCGATCCGCGTCGGCGTCCGCCTTGCCCGTTTTCGCCAGGCAGCGAAGCACTTCCGCCACACTCCACGCTTGAGCAATGCAGCCGCGCGGGCGATACGGCGCTTCGGCGTCAAAGATTTCGCTGATCGAGCCCACACAATCTTCGCTCAAGTGAGCTTTGAAACCCGCCAAAAAGCTGCGGGCATCGTCCAAGCGGTCTGGGTATGTTTTCATCCAGGCGTCGATGAACGGACCAATCAACCAAGCCCAAACTGTGCCTTGGTGATAGGCGGCATCGCGCGACCGCAGATCACCGTCGTAATACGGCTGGTAACCTTCTTCGCCTGGCGCGAGCGAACGTAGCCCCATCGGCGTGAGCAGTCGCTCGGCGCAAGTTTCGACGACGGCCGACCAATGTTGCCGATTCAACACCGGATTCGAGAGCGAGATCGCTAGCAATTGATTCGGGCGCAGAAGCGTCGAGTCTGGTCCCTCGCCATCGACGACGTCGTACAAGTAGTTCCGCTGGGCGCACCAGAACCGACCGTTGAACGATTCACGCGCGCGCTCGGCCATTTCGAACAGCCGCTGCGACTCTTCAGCCTCGTCGACCGACGCTAGCCAGTCGGAAGTTAGCCGCAAAGCGTTGTACCACAAGGCGTTGATTTCCACCGCCTTACCGCGACGTGGCGTGACCACCCAGCCATCGACTTTGGCATCCATCCAGGTGAGCTGATATCCATCAGCCCCTTGAGTTAGCAAGCCATCTTTGGCGTCCACTCCGATTCCGAAGTGCGTGCCGCGGATGTGATGCTCGACGATATCGCGGAGCGTCGGGAGCAGGTGCTTGAGCAGCGTGCGATCGCCGGTCAGCGTGACGTAACGATCCACCGCGTGAAAATACCAGAGCGTGGCGTCGGCCGTGTGATAAAGCCCGGTCCGCTCGCCTTCGGGGAACAGATTGGGAATCAGGCCGTCGCAAACATAAAACGCAAATGTGTTCAGGATGTAACGCGCTTCATCAAATCGGCCGGTGGTCAGCGTTAAGCCTTCCAGACTGATCATGGTGTCGCGCCCCCAGTCGGTGAACCAGTGATAGCCGGCAATCACCGAGCGAATTTCATCACCGACGGCCCGCGCGCGGGCGGCGTCCGCCGCGCGCGTGGTAGGCGTAATCAGGAATTGGTCAGCGGCGAGCACAAGTTCCGCCGAAAATCCCTGCTGACTCCGCTCGGGCACCACTCCGATCAGACGCTGACGTCGCTCGAATTCCGCGCTCAACGAGGCGCCGGGCGAATTCGCCAGAAAAACTTCCCATTCTTCCGTGCTGGCCGAGAGAGTGACTTCTTCGCCACCGGAAAGCTCGGCGCGGAAATAGCCGGGCGACCAGAGGGTGCCGCGGTGGTCGTAGCCACGATTCTTTTCCAGTTCGTAATCCACTTCCTGCATCCGACCGCCATCCAGCACCAGCGCGCCGGGATGATTCTGCATGATCATCTTGAGCGCCGGATAACCGTCGCCACGGATTTCAATTTGCGGACCCGACGCCACCACGCTGTAGGGCTTGTTCAACGGTTCAGCGACACTGCCTTCGTGCGGGCGAAAATGCAGCGATGGCCGCAATCGCACATGCAAGCCGCTCGGACCGGAAATCATCCGGTACATCAAATGAATCGTATTGCTGCGATAGGGCATGAAGACCCGTCGCTCCAGCAGATATTCGCCGAATTCATAAAACCAAACTGGCAGCCCGCATTCCAGCGAAAAATTGCTGAGTGCTGCCGGATACGAGGCATGAAGCGGGACTGCCGGATGTTCGCCGCCGACCGAAAAGATCGTTCCGTCCGGCAGCACGACTTCTTCGAATAAGTGGTTGAACATCACCGCCCGCCCGGTCGGTGCCGGCAGCGAGGCGATCAACATGCCGTGGTAGCGCCGCGTGGAGACGCCGGAGATAGTGCCGGAAGCGTAACCGCCCAAACCGTTGGTAACCAGCCACTCGCGACTGAGCATTTGTTCGGGCGAGCGGCGCTCTTCCGCGGTCCACAATTGACGATGGATGCAATTGTCTGTCAGAGTGCTCATTTTATTTCTCCACGGGGATGCCGGGTTCATGTTGCTTGGAATGGCTTTTACCGCCCTCTGCCGTTTGCGATGGCGGAATCGACTGCGATGCCAGCAGTACGGCGGATTCGCCAGAAATTCGCCAGCCTTCTTCCGTTTCTGGATCTGCGACGCCGCGACCGCCATATTGCGGCGATTCGCTCGCCCACAGAGTCTGCCACTGCTGCCCGCGTGGCGGCGCAATCAGCGGATTCGCAATCGATGGTAAATGTAACTCGACGCCGAAGTTCACCAGCAAAATTCGCGAGGGTCCCGTCAAATCGGCCCCGGCGAAGAATCGCAAAAAAAAGGCATCCTTGCCCAGCGTGCCGCCGCGAATTTGCAGAGTTTTGCGCGAATTCAAAACGGGATCGCTCTGCCGCAGGCGGATCAAATCGCCGTGCATGAGATAAACGTCCGCATGCGTTTCGCGTTCGGAGAAATCCAACTTGCAGCGTTGAAAACCAGCCGGGTCAGCGGGATCCGGAAGCAGATTCTGCACCGCGTCAGAATTGGCAGAGGGAAACTGCCGCATGAATTTTCCGCGACCCGCGCGCACGGCAGGGCCAAGATCGGGGCCACAATCGTTAAAATAGATGAACGGTGCTGAGGAAGCGAACTCTTGCCCTTGCAGCAGCAGCGGCGTTTGCGGGCCCAGCAGGAGCACTGCGGTCATTGCACGGAATCGTCCAGGACTGGTCAGCCGATGTACGCGCTCACCGCGCACCGAGTTGCCAACCTGATCGTGATTTTGCAGGTAGTTGATGAAGCAAGCGGCCGGCAGATCGAGCGCTGGCTTGCCGCGAGGATTTTTCTGCCATGCGTAGCGTTGGCCCTGGAACAAATAGCCCCATTCCGCGCTCGCCACAAACTCCGCGGAATCGCCATGATGGTCGCTGAAATACGCCTCGCTGTGCCCCGTCAAGCGAACCATGGCCGAGTGGTGGAAGTCGTCGTTCCAATTGGCGTCGAGTCCATGGCCGCCGGCGGGCTCGGAACGCAGCAGATCGGAGTCCTGCGGTTCGCTTTCGCCGATCATGAATATCCGCCGGTTATTGGCCGCTTGCCGGGCCGTGCGACAGACTTCAGTCACGATGTGCGGCTTCGACTGATCGTTAAAGGCTTGCGTGGCGTCGATCCGAAAACCGTCGACGTGAAATTCATCGATCCAATATCGGGCGTTCGCGAGGAAAAACTCGCGGACACCGGCCGAACCGGGGCCGTCAAAATTCACAGATTTGCCCCACTCGGTCGGGTCGGCTTTCGAGAAGTACGACTCGCTGAACTTTGTTAGCAGGTTCTCGCCGACGCTGCCTAAGTGGTTGTAAACGATATCCATTACCACGCCGATGCCCAAGCGGTGCGCGGCGTCGATGAACGCGCGCATGTCGTCGGGCGTGCCATAAAGGTGAGTGGGCGCGAACAAATTGGCGCCGTCGTAACTCCAGCCGAATTCACCGGGAAACTCGCAGATGGGCATGACTTCCAAAGTCGTGATGCCCAACTTCGCAAGTTCCGGCAACTGCTCGGCGGCGGTCTGCCATGTGCCGGCTGGCGTAAATGCGCCAATGTGCAACTCGTAGAGAATCGGACCGTCGGCCAGCGGCAGTCCGGGCCACGCCTGGTCCGACCAAGCAAATGCGCCGTGATCGACGATCTGCGAGGCGCCTTCGGGGCCGTTGGGCTGATAACGCGAGGCCGGGTCTGGCAGCAACACGTTCGAGCCGTCCAGACGAAACCAATAACGGTCGCCGGCAATCAGCTGATACTGTCCGCCGTAGTACCCGTCACCATCCGACGTCAACCGACCGGCCGCGGGTTGCCGTTCGGCGCGCGGCTGATCGATAACCACTTCGACCGCTTTGCAGTCGGGCGCCCAAACCCGAAACGACACGCACTCACCTTGCAACTCGGCACCGATCGGATATCGCCGCGCGGCTAATTTTGTTGAGTTTCCATCAACGTGCGTCGGTTGTATTTTCAGCATCCGAGAACTAACCGCAACTTGCGTACCGGCAGACTAAATTGGCACAAATTGTGCAGCCTGTCATCACGTTATCTACGTCCGCTCGGGCTGACCGGAACGGATCTGCTGGCGTTCGACGCAAAAGAAATTTGTCGCGAACCTCGCAGGGGAGACTTAACCGAATGCTGCTCACTCATGCTGCGACCGACCCACGCGATATGTAATTATGCGACCGAATTCTCAAGATACTCAAGGCTGAGGTCGTCGCGGGACTCCGCGTGCGGGCTGAGCAGGTTGTGGTATCACTTTCCGGTGAGGTCGGTTCGTTTTATCAGCGGCAGCGCTGCTTACATGCTTGCCGACGAGTACCCGGCGTTTCGCGGGTCGAAGATAAACTGATCGTCCGTTCGGCGGGCGAATGCCATCGGCCATAGCCGACAAATTTCGTAAGTGTTTGTCTCGTAAAGACTTGTGATGCGAAAAACGAAGTTAACAAGCTGCGAGGCCAGAGCGTTTTTCGCCCATTCGCGAGTCGCTGTCTGTCTAAATTTGGAGTTGCCAGCGCCTGTATCGCGACCTAGGTTTGAGTGCGGCTACCTGCTTGCGCCGCGACACACTCAGGAGCCTGCTGGCCATGGATCACGTTGCTGACACCCAGTCGAATTCGTTCATTGATCGCCGTAATCACCTGACGACCGGATCGGGTCCATCACGTGAGCGTCGACAGTTCACCAACAGCCATGATGGGCTTTCGCCGGCCGCGCACCAATTGGCAACGGCCATTGATGAGTACAAGTCGGCCCACCGTCGCCGTTTCATCACCTATGAAGAAATGCTCGGCGTGATCCTCTCGCTCGGTTACACCAAGTAGTCGTCGCCAGGCTTGCCTGGTAACGTGGCTCACATTGTGCCGGCAAGTCAGTTAAGATGATCGCATGCGGCGTCACCTTGGCTTGCGTGTACTAGCGGCTTTCGCACTCATATTGCTTGCGATTTCGTTCGCTGCGCCAGCTCACGCGCTGATTAATCCGGACTTCACGCCCGTGCAATTGGTGCGGCAATCGGAATCGATTCTACTGTTGACCTTCGGTCCCAAGACCGACCGCGGCGACATCGAATTGACCGTCCAGCGCGCACTTACGGGCGTTGCCCCGGAAAAGCCGCCGGTGCTCAATCTGCGAAACGCTGACGCCCAACTGGCCGCGACATTGCGTACGCTGGCCGCCGCGGACGGTCATCGCACGGCGCTGCTGTTTGTGAGCAAGCCGCCGGCCGGCGCTACTAATCGCGTCGGCCTGCTCCATTTGGGAACCACTTGGTATCGATTGGCGGCCGTCACTCCGCGAGTTTGGCAGATCGAACGGGTTGACGCCACGTTGCAAGCCACCTGGGCCGGTTCGAGCGACATGCTGGCGCGCGCGGCCGACTATGTGCTGGCGAATCCCGATGCCGTGATTCCGGCCAAAATTGAATCGGCTTGGATGCCGCCGATCCAACTCACGCAACTGAGGGGCGACGTGCGAGGTTTGCAAAAATTACGACTGGCAAACGCTGAACCGCCCTGCCTGCTGGCGCAATCGTCAGCCGGCGATCGGCTTTTTCAGTGGAGCGCCCCGGCCAAAAACTTTCGCGACGTAACCGCCACGTGGAATTTGCAATCGCACGCCCAATTGGCCGTTTGCGCCGACTTCGACCGCGATAGTCGCTTGGATTTGGCAACCTGGAACGGCAAACAATTGGAGCTCTGGTTGCAACGCCAAGCCGGCAGGTTCGACCGCCATGACGTGGATTACGATTTGAACGCGGGTTGCGATGGTTTAGAAATTGGCCCGACCGGTCAACTGTTGGTTTTCAAAGGCCTTGCTTGTACGCGTTTGAGTTTTGAGTTCGATGCGCGCGGCAACATGAGCGTCAAGCCGCTGCCGGTCGAAGAGCAAACACCTGAGCCCGATAACGCCGCTACCGCTGCTGAAACGTCAGCAATCAACTTGACCGGTCACGGCAACACGCTGGCCATCGACCTCCAAGGGCACGGTAAACCAACCTTGTTACAACGGCGAGGCCCGGGTCATTCGTTCGTTTGGCGACCTGCTGACGATCTTTCCGCCACGGCGCCCAATCTGGCAGGCGTGCAAGGCGACGGCGTGCTCTGCGCCGCAGATTTTGATGGCGATGGCCAGTTGGATTTGCTGCTTGCCGGCAAGCAGGGCTGCCGACTGTGGACAAATCAGGGCGATGGCAAATTCGCCGATCACACGGCCGAAACCGGCGAGTTGCACGCCCTGGCAAAATCCAACGCCAACGCCTGCTGCGTTTGCGACGTGAATGGCGACGGCCGGCCTGACGTGGCGATTGGGTACAGCGATCGCGGACCGCAAATCTTTTTCAATCGCGGCTTTCGCTGCTTCGGACTGGCGACTTCGCTCAGCTTGGACGATTCGTCGCTGCTGGCTGAGCATGGCCGCGGCACGCGAGCAATTGCGCTGGGCGACCTACGCGACGATGGCCTTACGGACTTAGCGCTGGTCGCACTGGACGGCACGCTGGTTGTGCTCCCGCAAAAGGTGCCAGCCGCATCGCCACCGCTTTTGAAGCTGCAGATTGGTGCCGCGGGGTTGGCCAGCGGCGCGACGCGCGTTCTGCTGAAAAGTGCTTCGCGGCCGCACACCGCCTGGTATCTACGCCCTGGCGGAGAACTGCTGGTGGGCGCTGACGACCCCGGACAATTGAAATTGGAGTGGCAGTTTGCCGGCCAGCGTTTGCAACAAAAGACGTTGATTTGCGAACCAGGGCAGTTACGATTTGATATTCGCCCTCCGCGCACCGAACCGACCGACGCACTGCCGCCATGACCCGCCCAGCCCCGCAACCCATCGATCCCGCCCAACTGCCGGAACTCGCCCTGGCAGTGATGACCGCCGATCGCTTTCCGCATCTGGCCAGTATCGATGGCAATCAGCCGCGGGTGCGTCCGGTTTCGCCCGTGCGAACCGAACGTTTTACCGTCTACGTGGCCAATCTTCGCGGCTATCATAAAACCGTGGAGATCGCCGCCAACCCGCGCGTCGAACTGGTTTACCTGGACGATCACCACGACCAGGTGCGCATCACCGGCGTGGCCGAAGTGATTGCCGATCGCGCGGTGCTGCAATCCATTTGGGACGAAAACCCTCTGCTGCGGCAATACCTGGGCAGTATCGACAATCCGCAGTTGATCGTATACCGCATCCTGCCAAGGCAAGTTCGCTTCATGCGCGAATGGGCCTTGGAATACTACGACGTGCCATTTGAATAATTCTGCGCCGCCAGATCGCATTCCCACGTCCGGCAAGCTGCTGTTGTTGAGCATCTGCGCGCCTCCCTCGCCGATTGCCGTGGCCTATGTGGAAGATAATCTCTCGCAGCAATTTTCGCCGACCGAGATGGTGATGGTCAGCCTCTCGAACGCCGGCACATCCGAATATGACCGCGATCCGGCGTTTCCGCCCATCCGCTATATCGGCAGCGAACGCGGCTGGCCAAAACGCGGCAAACGATTTGTACACTGGCTGCGGTGGGCGGCGCTCATGCCAATGGTTTCGCGCATTAAGCGGATTGCCGTGCAAGAAGGTTGCGACTCGCTGATGGTGGTCTTTCCGGACGAGTACTTTCTGGCCGCCGGCTATCTGGCCGCAAAAAGCCTGTATTTGAAATTCTATCCGCACTTTCATAACACCTACTTGGATAATCGCGCCGGCTTCAAACGCCGCTTTGCCGAGTGGCTGCAACCACGGGTCTTCGCGCAGGCCGAAGTGGTGTTCACCATGAGCGAAGGCATGAAGCAGGTTTGGAACAAGCGCTACCCAGGCGTGCGGTTCGAGCCGTTGGTGCATACGTTCAATGGCGATCTGCCGCGCTTCGAGACCTTGCCGCCCTTGCATCAACCGTTGCGCCTGGCTTACATGGGCAACCTCAACGATTCGAACATCGACGCAATGCAGCGGATCGCGCGGATGATCGATCAATCGCCCGACTATCTGTTAACGATCTATTCCGGCACGCCGCAATCGTCGTACGCCCGGCATGGCGTAGCAGGCGCGCGAATCGTTCACGAAAAAGCCAGCGACGCCGAACTGCAGGCCAAGTTGCAATCCAACGACATCTTGCTACTGCCGCATGGGCTGGTCGGCGGGCTGAGCCAAATGGAATACGACACGATCTTCCCCACGCGTACGATTCCTTACCTGACGGCCGGCCGACCGATTTTGGCACACAGCCCGCCGAACTGTTTTTTAACGCGCTGGATTCGCCAGCACGATTGCGCCGATGTTGTCGATACCGGCGACGTGGACGAGCTGACTCGCGGCGTGGAGCGATTGCGGCACAATCTGGCGCGGCGCGAGCAACTGGCGCGGAACGCCATCAAGGCCAGCGAGCAATTCCACGCGCCAACCGTGGTGGCGCAGCTCAAACACATTCTGGCCGAACCACGCCGACGATCCTAGCGCCGCGTGTTGCAGTTCTCCGCCCTCGGTGAGCGGATGCCGGCAGGCGGTTCGCGGTTGCTCCGGCGAATCATGCGAAAAAAACGGGCGAAATGTCCAAGAAACCGGTCAAATCCGTTGATGGCGGGGTTTTTTGACGATTGTCTGTCCGATTCGGTCACCAAGACCGGATGTATTGTCAGACGAGAAGCCACTCTCGCTTCCGCAAAACTCCCGCCGACCTTTTTTCCGCTTAGGAATCCTTCGATGAAATCGTTCAAACTGCTTTTGGTTCCCGCCGTGTTGCTTGCCGCCGCCGGCATGGCCTTCGCTGGTTCGCCGTCTCACAACTCTTACGGCCAATCAAGCTACGGATCTTACAACCACTCCAGCTACAGTTCCAATTACTCGCACAACAACTCATCTTACAACAATTATCAAACCAGCCACTACACCCCGAGCTACTCGTCGCACTCTTCGAGCTACCAATACACCCCGAGCTACTCGTCGCACTCGTCGAACTATCAATACACGCCGTCTTACAACAACTATTCCAGCAACTACGCCAGCTTCGATAACTATAGCTATGGCCAACCGAACTATTACAACAACAGCGCCTCGTTCAACAGCTTGAGCTATGGCACCTGGAGCTACGATCAGGGCCACAACTACTACTACTGCGTCTGCAGCTACCGCCCAGCCGCTTACTCCGAAGTGAGCAAGTACGTGTGCATCTACAATCCTCAATACGGCAACTGCGTTTACTACTACAACCCAATTCAGAAGCAGTACTGGGGCCGCTACGACGTTGCCTCCCAAGGCTTTTCGATTCTGGCCAGCAGCGATCAACGCTCGACGATTGCCGAACTGCCGCAAGACAAGTTCGGTGCGGTTGTCGCCCAGGCCGGCATCCCCGGCTCGCAAGCTGGCGAACAACTGACCGCTCCGCCTGCCCTGCCAACCGACGCCGTGGCCGCTCTGCCGGCTCGCTAGTCTCACCCATCAACGAACTCGAACCCTCCGCAAGGCGGGCGACTGGCAACGGCCGGTCGCCCGCCTTGTTGTTTTGCGCGGCAAAGCATGTCCGGTCTGCTGCGAAAAAACGTATTGATTTGCAGACGAGGCGGAATGCTTTAAAGCCGTTCACCCAGACCAGCAACCCAGCTCCAGCACTTACGAGGTTCACATGATCATCGAAGCCATCATCATCTTTGCAACGCTGTTTGTTGGCGCCCTCTTGGCTTATCCGCGCGAGATCTTGCCGAATCGGTAAACGCGTTTGGCGCCCTGGAACTGCGGAGCGTGTCGATTGCCGCAAGCGCGATGCTCAGATTCGATTGCCGCCGCGCGTCACTCGGCAAAATTCTCGTCAAAAGTCTGATCGTCATCATCAACCGGCGACTTCGATTTGCGGTTGGGACGCCGCGGCGCAGCAGCCAGAATTTGCTGCCCACCCATTAACCGCGCTTGTTTTGAGAGATAATAATGGCACAGCGCGATGGCCAGCGCATCGGCCACGTCGGCCGGTTCCGGCACGACATCTAGCCGCAGCTCGCGCTGCACCGCCTGTTGCATTTGCGATTTCGGCGCGTGGCCATTGCCGGTCAGAATCTTTTTGATCTGCGTTGCGCTGTAGTGGACCACTTCGATGCCTGCCTGTTCGGCCGCCAGGCAAATCACGCCGCGAGCGTGGCCCATCAAGATCGAAGTCCGCGGCCGATCGTAATGCGAATACAGTTGCTCGAGCGACATGACCGTCGGCTTCAGCGCTTGGATCACTTCGCACAATCCCGTATGAATTTCCAGCAGTCGCTTGGTGAGCGACCCGCGCGTCTTGCCGCGGATCACGCCGGCCTCGCACAGTTTGGGCCCAGCCGGCGTAACTTCCAGCACGCCATAGCCGGTGATATTCAGCCCCGGATCAACGCCAAGCACGCGGATGGGCGTGGTTAAGACCAGATTGTCAGTTGCTGTCAATTTCTGTGGCCTGATTCAATGATGAGGGCGTGCGACGAACATTGGTTTCGTCCGCACAACCTTTCGAGTTGCGGCGCGCCAAGCAGTTGCTCTAATTCATCTTCCATTCGGTCACGCCTTTGCGGTCGACCAGCACGATCGAAATCCGGAGGGCGTGTCGCGCATTTACAACAGTGATGGACTCGGATGATCGAATTCCCAGTTGGCGAAGCTTTCGCGGCTGGCTGGCGGCCCCTCAAGTTCGGACGGCGCGAAGGTATGCAGCGTTAAGATGTCGCCTTGTGTCCGTTCGGGCAGTCGTTCGAGAATGGGCTCGACCATCGCGTCTCGCTGCGCGGTCGATAACGACTCGAAGCGTTGATCGATGACGCGCACGCGAATTGCCGCCGGATTATATCGGTAGGCCGCGACATTCGCGAATCCCGCCTGATGCAAAACATCTTCGACGCCTTTTGTTTCATCCGTCCGTTTGGATTCCCACAATGTCGCTTCAATGTTCGTCATCGTGGTTGCCCTTCGACGCATTCGAAGATCATCTTCGCCGTATTTAAGAATTGCATTCGCTGTGCAGCGGCCCGCTGAAAATCGCGACTGTTTCTCGGTGGCATTGGCAAGCTCGTAGCATAACGATTTCAACACAATTGGGGCGCGCCAAGCAACTGATCTAATTCATCGTCCATTCGGTCACGCCTTTGCGATCGACCAGCACGATGCCTAGCGAGGCCAGCTTGTCGCGGATGCGGTCGCCAGCCGCAAAGTCCTTGCGCTTGCGGGCTTCGCTGCGTTCGTCGATGAACAACTCCACAAGTTGGCGGAACTTGCCATCGTCGGCAGCACCGGCGGCTTGCGTCAGCGGCTGACGAAACAACCCGAGCACCGCGGCAATGTCGCGGAGCACGCGGGTGGCCTGCTGAAGCGTGGCTACTTTGTCGGCAAAACCAGGCGCGGTGCGATCGGCATCTTCGAGTTTTTCTTGCTCAACCCAGCGGTTCAACCCTCGCACCAATTCGAACAGCACGCCGATGCCGCCGCCGGTGTTGAAGTCGTCATCCATCATCGCCAGGAATTCGTCGCGATGTTTTTTCACTTCGGCCAACAGTGGCGAATTGCCTGCCGTGACTTCGCCCGCCGCACGCGACTTTGGCGCTTCGAGGGCGTAAAACTCTTCGCCGGTCACGCGCTTGTAGCGTTCGAAGTAGCGATAAAAGGCCGCCAGCGCGGTGTTGGTTTCTTGCAGCCGATCTTCGCTATAGTCGATGGGCCGGCGATAGTGCGTGGAAAGCAGAAAGAAGCGGATGGTTTCTGGCTGGTGATTTTTGAGCAGATCGCGGAATGCGCTGGCGCCCTTGGATTTTCCGATCTTGCCGGCTTCTTGCGCGGCTTGATCTCCCTCACTGATTTCGCGAGTGTTTCGCCCGCCAACCTTACCGCTCTCGCCCGACGATTGCATCAATCCGTTGTGCATCCAATACTTGGCTTGCGGCTTGCCGTGCGCGCATTCGCTTTGCGCAATTTCATTTTCGTGATGCGGAAATACCAGATCCAGTCCGCCGCCGTGGATATCGAATGTTTCGCCCAGCAGTTTGCTGCTCATCGCGGAGCACTCGATATGCCAGCCCGGGCGGCCTTTTCCCCAGGGGCTGTCCCAGGCGGGTTCGCCCGGCTTGGCGCTTTTCCACAGGGCGAAATCCGCTGACGACCGTTTGCGTTCGGCCGTGCCGCCGCCATCGCCGTGCATCGATTCCACGCTGCGATTGGTGAGCTTGCCGTATTCGCGATCTTTGGCCACATCGAAATAAACGTCGCCCTCCGAGGCGTAAGCGAATCCCTTATCGATGAGCGTTTGCGTAATGGCCACGATTTCGGCCATGTAATCCGTGGCTTTGGGAAAGTGGTCGATCGTGTCGACGCCCATCGCTTGCAAATTCTTCTGATAATCGGCCGTCATCTCGTCCGCCAGCGCCGCCATGGTCATTTTCCGCGCGGTGGATTCGTTAATCAGCTTGTCGTCAACATCGGTAATGTTGACCACCAAGGTGACCTGATAGCCAGAGTAGGCCAAGTGGCGCTTCACGGCGTCAAAGATCACCGGTCCAACCATATGCCCAATGTGGCTTGGTTTGTAAACGGTTGGCCCGCACAGGTACATGCCGATCTTGCCTGGCGTGACGGGCGCAAGCGTTTCTTTTTGTTTGCTGAGCGTGTTGTAAACACGTATGGGCGTGCCAACCGTGCTGACAACAGTTTGGGGAGCAGCCGTTTGAGTGGGAGCAGCGTTAGGCATGGCAAAGATTCAATCGGAAAAGGTTGGCAGACAACGCAACTTGCGTTTTGATTCATCCCAGGAACACGGCGTTTGCACGTCGGCGCGATTACTCGAACGCCTCGGCGTCGCTGGCCGCAGTTCTGGCTAGCAGTACCACACATTGCGCGGAAATCGCTTCTTCGCGGCCCACGGCATCGACCTCCTCGCCGGTCTTGGCTTTCAGGCCAACCGCAGCGGCCGGAACGTCGAGCAGTTCGGCCAGTCGTTGGCGAATTGCAGCTTTGTGTGACGATAGTTTAGGCCGCTGGGCAAAGATTATGCAATCCAAGTTTACGACTTGATACCCGGCGGATCGAATCTGCTCGACGGCCGCATGCAGAAAATGGGCCGAATCGCGACCGCGATTTTCGGGATCGGTATTCGGAAACAGTTCGCCAATATCCGGCAGCGCCAGCGCGCCCAGCAGTGCGTCGGTCACGGCATGCAGCAGCACGTCTGCGTCGCTATGCCCAATGGCATGTTTATCGTGCGGCACCGTTACGCCGCCCAATCGCAACGGGCCATCGTCGCCCAGCCGATGAGTATCGTGACCCAGGCCAATACGTAGTTGCGGCAGGTTCGCGTTCATTGCAAGTTCCCAATTCATCGAATGAAGCCGCAAACGAAAACCCTAAGCGGCGATGTGCTCATTAAACTGCAATTTGCCACGCGCGGGCAGTCTGCATCACGACAAAAGCCGCAACCAACGGCCGACGGGCGAGGGCGCAAAGCCAAAACTTCGTCAGTGGACTCGGTCGATCGCTTGTATCGCCCGTTGCCGAGCGTTAGATTTTCACCATTCAGACGCTGCCCGCGAGGCAGCGACAGTCCCCGATTCGAACATTGCCGCACTGCGCGAGATTGCCATGGAAAACGAGTTCTCGAACTTCGGTAAGTCAAACAACGCCGGCAATTTCTCGGGCAGCTTCGAACAAAAACCTCGTGGCTGGTTCTCGCGCAACATGTGGTGGTTTATGCCGCTGGTGCTGCTGTTCTTAGTTTCGCCCTGCGTCTGCTGCGGCGGCTGCTACTACATGGTCACAAGCACAATTCGAGGCAGTCAGCCCTACAACTTAACGTTGCAGCGAGTGCAAAACGATCCGCAAGTCGTCGAACAACTGGGCAAACCGATCGAACAATCGGGCTGGATGATGGGCGGAAAAGTGGATTATGGCAACAACAATGGCGCGAATTCGGCACGATCCGAATTGGAATTCGATGTCGCGGGGCCGAAGGGCAAAGCGCACGTCCATGCCGTACTCGTCAAAACGAAAGTCGATTGGACATTTCAGGTGCTCGATGTAACTCCCGACACCACGGGCAAGACGATGTCGCTGCTCTCAGTGGTACCACCTGAAAAGCCGGACGAAGGCCAAACGCCGCCCGAAAAACCCGAATGAATGGCTATAAAACCGTTCGCCAAGTGACGTCGTTCGATCTCACGACGCACGGCTCGTAGCGATCATCACAAAATGAGCGCGCCGACCAGCGCGCCGCATGCGAATATTGGCCAATGTCCCCAGCGAATCCAACGCAAATCACCGACGGTCGGCGACATCGGCCGTTGAACGACCATCCACGTCACCGTCCACCAGTAGGCCAGCAGCATCACTCCGCCGAAGACCGCCATGCGATGGCCGTCGAGCATCAGCAAGGCAAAAATCATTAACAAGATTTGCCACAGCAAGGCGGTGATGATTGGGTGTCGCCAGAGCGGCGAAAGCGGCTCGTTCAATCGAAAGCTGCGCATGATCAGCGAAACCGAAAACAACCCAGCGTCATATGCCAGCCGGTGGAAGCAATCGACGGCGCCGCACGCGCCACAACCACGCCAGAATAATGGGCGATACAAGACTCGAACTTGTGACCCCCGCGTTGTCGACGCGGTGCTCTAACCAACTGAGCTAATCGCCCTGACTCTTTGGCCGACCGCACTGGGTCGGAAAGAGGCTTAATCATGCCGCAAGCCGCCCTGTTCGTCAAGAACCACAACCGCAAATCGCTCGCTCAGGTTGGCGAAATGCCGTCAATCCACCTGTTCGGGCGTCAATTGCGCCGGCCAGACGGGCGTGTGGCTGCATGAACCGATACGGAATCTCAGCCGCCGTCTTTCACCGCGCCAATCGCTTCGCGGACCGCAATCCGTGCGAGTTTGAACGACGTGACCATCACCTGCGCGCGGGCTTCCAATTGCTCCACCGAAAAACTTCGCAGCCCTTCGTTGGCGGCCAGTCCGGCAATCGCCACGGTCAGCGGCATCAAGTCCAAGAATTCGCGATAACGCCGTTTCAATGCGTCCTCTTCTGCCGACATATGTCCCTCCTCATTCGAATGAAAGATTCGTCGTTGCCGCGCGGCCGTTGCAAACCGACCGAGCAGCGACCACCGCGATTCGGCCGTTCCGCTGGTCGGCTGGATTTTACTTTTGACCGACGGTCTTCTCCTGCCGCGTTTCTAAGCGGACGGTGGTGCTGATGCCGCCACGGGCGGAAAATGCCGCCACCAGTTCCATCCACCGCGGTTGCGTGACCGCGGCTAGATCATCGAGGATTCGATTGCTGACGTTTTCGTAAAAAATGCCTTCGTTGCGAAATTGCTGCAAGTACATCTTCAGGCTCTTCAGCTCGACACAGCGTTTGTCCGGAATGTACCGAAACGTCAACACGCCAAAATCGGGTTGCCCCGTCTTAGGGCAGACCGACGTAAACTCGGGACACACGATTTCAATGGTGTAATCGCGACCCGGAAATTGGTTCTCGAAGGTTTCCAGCAGATTCCGAAACTCAGCAGACATTGTCGCTCCTCATTGTGCGGCACGATGGAATTGGCCATTTTTGCAGGAAATGCTCGCCGCGCAAAGGTCTGCGGCCGGGAAATGCGGCCCGCTACTGGCTTTGCGCGGGTCAATTTCCGATAATGCCAACTTCCCGCACACAATGAGTCAGGTCATGTCTCGCGAAACGAACAGCGCCAGGCCGCTACCGCCCGACGACGCCCCGAGCGATTCCGTCGACCGCGGTATTGCGCCCGACACGTCCGCCAGTTCCGCGCCGCCGGTTTCGCTTTCGATCTTTTCACCCACAGAGTGCTCCGAACGACAATCGGCGCTGCCCGAATCGGCGCTTCCCGAATCGGCGCTTCCCGGATCAACGTCGCCGAGAACCATGTCGGCCGACGTGGCGCCATCGCAGGCGGCCGCCACTTCGCCGGCCCCGCAAATCGCGCCGCTGCTGCACTGGGCCGATCAAAGCGCGGTGGCGGCAATTGTTGGCCTTACGCTGCTAGCCATTATTTTTTACTGCCTGCAGCAAGGCGCTCTGCGCGGCCGACTGATTGAAATCGAACACGCCGCAACTCAGCGTACGGCATTCAAGGTCGATATCAACACGGCCGACGTCGTCGAGATCAGCCAGTTGCCCGAGCTGGGCGAAACCTTGGCGCAGCGAATTGTGGCTTCGCGCGAGGTCTTTGGTCCGTTTCGCAGCGCGGACGATCTGCTCCGCGTCAAAGGCATAGGCCCACGCAAAATGGATCAGTTACGGCCACTGATCGCCGCAATCGAAAACTCCGACATTGCCGGGCCGCCAGCGGTTGTGCCTGTCGCGTCGCAAAAGCCTGCGCGTCGCACGCCAGCCAAGCCGAAGAAGTCGGCCAAGCCCGCAGCGGCAACGAGCAGCGAGCAACCGTAGATTGTCGGCGACCGGCTTGTTGGGCCGCTAACGTCCAGGCGGTTTGCGGAATACGCGATGGTACGCTGCGATCGAATTCCGCGATTGGTCGAATGGACCTTCACGATTTTTTTTATTCCGCCGGTTTCTACCGAAGCTCGTTCGCAACCCGCGACCAAGGCACACTTTGCGCTGGGCGCGGCACGCAAAAACCGTCGTGGACAGTGCGGACAGTCGGTTGGTTTCGACCGCTTTTCCGAGCAACTCGGCGCGCACCGCAGGCGGTTCACTCCGAAATGCGATGCTGCGAACCTTCTGCCTTCGGCGCGCAAGCGCAAAACGCTGCCCGCCGAATCGCATGTTTGCAAATCGGAGTGTGTGAGCGGTCGCCAGGCTTGCTGAGCGCAGGCAACCGCCGTTTAAATTGTCAAAGAGCTGCAACGGGGGTTCGGCTAATCACTGCGGCCGCGCGTGGGTTCGTTTTCGATTAGCCAGCGCACCGGCGAATCTACTTTTGTCTAGCAAACCATCCACGCGACATCTCCTGCCACCAGTCTCATGCAAACGCCGGCGAATTGCCGCGCGGAAAAATCTGGCTCGCAGCGCTTTGCTTAACAACGCACGCAAATTGACAGATCGTCAACTCGGCCGCTCATCCCCGGCCCTTCTCCCCAGAGTACCGGGGCGAAGGGAGAGTGAAGTGCCGACGCGATACGCTGCACGCTGCCAGTTGAACGCCGTTCAGGCACTTTGCCTGAATGCTTCGAAATCGATTTTTCCTGCGGGTGTCGTTGCCTGCGTTTGCACGCTGAGTTGTCAGAGCCCTGGGTTGGCCTCAAATCCGTTGTCCCGCGTTGGGCGGACCTTCCGCCCGCGAGATATATGAACAATAGTATACCATGTCCGCCGAAAAAGTCAACACGCCGTGTAGCCCATGAATCACGAGTTGCCATCTGCGATTCATCTGCGTTTATCTGTGTTCATCTGTGTTCTCTCGACGGTTCTTTCACGCTTGGCGAAACCGTGCCTCCGCTCGCAGCTCATTTAACGCTCATCGCAAGCAGGCAGCAAAGTCAACGGGGATGACCGCGGATAAACGCAGATGGAACGCCGATCGTGAGTTCAGTCGCCCAATCATTCAAGTCCTGACAAAAAACACATACCTCCCGCATGACAGTGGACGCCAGAATCGGATGGCCGGGTGGAAATCGTGCGCGCACTCCTGTAGAACATGGACTCAGTGAGCCACGCTGATCGGTATCCGTCAGTACTCAAAGGTACGGTGGCAGTTCGCCGCTGAGTACGAATGACCGGTCGGCAGATCCGCGTTTTCCCTGCCGTTTTCCAGCGTTCGGAATCGAATATGCCCGTCGAGGCAAAGCCACTCTTTCGCCCAGAAGTTTTGCGGTCTCACTTGGCCGGATTCACCCTGCCGCCGGTCGATGCGTCCAAGCTCCGGCACTGGACCAACCTGATCCAGACTGGCCGCTTGGATCAGTTTGGCGAACAGGAAATCCTCCGCGACTTTCTCAACGACTTTTTCGTCGGTCTGTTGGGTTACACGCGGCCGGCCGGCCATGAGCGTTACACCATCGGCTGGGAGCGGCATATCGAAATTGACGGCAAATATGCCGACGCGGTGCTTGGCGATTTCAACGGTCACCAGCGCTATGTCGTAGCGCTGGAAGGCAAAGGTCCGCGCGATCCGCTGGATCGGCCGTTTGCCGGACGCCGCATGTCGGCCGTCGATCAAGGCTACCGCTATGCCATCAATTTGCCGTGCGATTGGATCATCGTGACTTCGATCCGCCAAACGCGGCTCTATCACAAGGGCTCCGATCAACAGACCTACGAACGCTTCGATACCGAGCATTTCGCGGACGATCCGGCGGCGCTGCGCAAATTCGTGTATCTGCTGGCCGCCGAGCGCGTGGTTCCGGCAATCGGCAGTTGCCATTTCAACAGTTTGCTCGCCGAATCGGAAAAAGTCGGCCGGGAATTGACCAAAGAGTTTTACGTCAACTACGCCAACATGCGGCAAGATGCGTTCGAGCAACTCAGCCGAGACAACCCCGCCGTGCCGCGACACGACGTGCTGTCCGGCACACAAAAACTGCTCGACCGCGTATTGTTCGTAGCCTTTAGCGAAGATCGCGGTTTGCTGCCGATGGAAACGATTCGCCGGGCATTCGAGCATCGCGATCTCTACAACCCGCGGCCCGTTTATGAAAACTTCCGCGGGCTGTTCAAATCGATCAACCAGGGCAACGCGGCGCTGCACATCCACGCCTATAACGGCGGACTGTTCGCCGACGATCCGGTGCTCGATCGATTCAACGTCTCCGACGAGGTTTGCGGCTACTTCCGCGACCTGGGCGAGTTCGATTACCGCCCGCCAGCCGAAGCCAGCGGCGACGCTAAGGTGATCGACGTCGATATTCTCGGCCACATCTTCGAACAATCGATCACCGATCTGGAACGGCTGCGAAACGAGCTTGATGGGTTGGTCGAACCGCTGGGCGCCGAGAAGCACAAAACTCGCCGTAAAAAGGAAGGCGCGTTCTATACGCCTTCGTTCATTACGCGGTACATCGTCGAGCAAGCACTGGGCGGCGTGCTGAAAGACCGCTTCGACTTGCTGCGCGCGGCGCAGCAGGAGTCCGCCCGCGGCGCGGCAAAAACCGCGCTGGCCGATCCGCGCGTCTATCAGCTCGATAAGCTGACCAAGCCGGCACGGGCGGCGCTGGTAAAGTTTTGGGAGTCGTGGCAGGACGAATTGGCGACGATCCGGCTGCTCGATCCCGCCTGCGGCAGCGGCGCGTTCCTGATCGAAGCCTTCGACCAACTGCATGCCACCTACGAGCGCTCCAACGACCGGTTATTCGAACTTCGCGGGCATCGCACACTGTTCGATCTCGACAAGCGCATTTTGGAAAACAATCTGTACGGCGTCGATCTGAACGAAGAAGCGATCGAGATTTGCCGGCTCAGCCTGTGGATCAAAACGGCCGAACGCGGCAAAGCCCTGACCAGTCTCGACCATCCGATCCGCGTCGGCAACAGCGTGGTCAGCGACCTGGCCGTACATCCCAAAGCGCTCGATTGGCATGCCGCGTTTCCGGAAGTGTTTGCCCAAGGCGGCTTTGACGTAGTGGTGGGCAATCCACCGTATATTAGACAAGAATGGCTGGCGCCTTATAAACCGCATTGGCAAGCGGTCTTTCAAACATTCGATGGCGTTGCGGATATCTTCACGTATTTCTTTGAGCTCGGCATACAGATGCTACGCAAAGAAGGGCGGCTAGCATTTATCACGTCCGGCAGTTGGGTGCGCGGGAATTACGGCGCGCCGTTGCGCAAGTACCTTGCAGAAAATGCGGCAGTGGAATCGATGGTCGATTTCGGCGAGTTCCAGCCATTTGAGGAAGCCGAATTGATTCGACCGACGATATCAGTCTTAAGGAAAGCGGGCGCGCGGACTCAAATGCGGCTCTTCAAATGGTTGGTACAAGGTCGACCACCAGAAAACCTAACTGAGATAATCGAGAGCGCTCCGACAATGAGCACGCACCATCTCGGTGCTCGAGCATGGGAGTTAGGAACGACCGAAAAATAACTTCCTCTGAGTGAGACGCCCGCTGCTCGTGATAGCGCGCGTCGACCCGAACGAAAAACGGAAGTTATTTTTCGGTCGTTCCTTAGAGACAGACGACGTACTTGAATTGCGCAAAAAACTCACCGCTGGTGGCCGCACGCTAAAAGGCTATACAAATGGTCAAATTCTCTATGGAGTAAAGACTGGACTAAATGAAGTGTTTGTTATTGATCGCGACATTCGCTCGAATTTGATTGAACAGGACGCGCGAAGCGCAGAAATCATTAAACAGTTGGTGCAGGGGACGCATCTTCGCCCTTGGTACGTCGAACATTCCGAACAGTTCTTAATTTTTTCGCGGCGCGGCATCGACATTGACCAATATCCGGCGATCCGTGACTACTTGCAGGCTCACCGCGCGTCACTTGAGCCAAAGCCGACTGACTGGCAATCAAACAAATCGTGGCCAGGAAGAAAGCCGGGTGCCTATAAATGGTACGAGTTACAGGACACAGTGGATTACTGGGAGCGATTTGAAACACCAAAGATTATGTGGCCGGACATCAGTAAATTGCCGCGATTCAGCATGGATGCCGAGAATCGATATCTAGGAAACACTGGATATGCAATTCCGGGTGGCGACTATTATTTGCTTGGCGTACTTTCGTCCTGGGCAACTTGGTTTTATATCAGCAAAACGGCGCAACCGCTTCGACTGCGCGGTAATCGTTGGCAATACAGACTCATCGCCCAATATATGGAAAGTGTTCCGATCCCAGATCCCTCGGAGCGAGACCGCGAAGCAATCGCGAGTTTAGCTCAATCCGCGTGCAGTCTGGGCGATGACCGTTACAAGCGACAGACAAAGGTTCAACATCGACTGCGAAAAACGTTCGGCGAATCCGTCAACGGCGAACCGTTGGGCGTGCTGAACGAAAAGGCGCAGGCGTGGTGGGAAATTACGCCGAGTCAATTGGGCGCGGCGTTAAAAACGAGTTTCAAGCTGCCGAGCAATCCATTGTTGAATCCGCGGACAGCCGACGAGTGGGAGCCGTATCTGGCCGAAAAGCGCGCGGAAGTCGAACGCCTGACGCGCGAGCTGGCCGATGCCGAAGCCGAAATCAACGCTCGAGTTTATCGGCTGTTCGATCTCACGCCGGATGAAATCTCGCTGCTGCAAAGAGAAGTCGAACACTAACATTTCCATGAATTCCCGCAAAACTCGGCGGTTCAGCGAATTCCGACCTGGCCGATCACGACCCACTTGCCCGTTGACTTGTGGTTGATGCGCGTGAATAATACATGCACATTAACGATTGAGGGCAGCAGCGGAGTTGACCATGAGGCAGCATGCGGACGGCGAGGAAGTGTTGCCGCTGGCCGGGGTGCTGGCGCGGATGCTGCCGCAGCTCACGCGGCGGCTGTTTGCCGGTGAGGATGCCGTAGCGGCGCGGTTGCCGCTGGCGCAGTTGAAGGTCTGCGGCATTCTGGCGGACGGTCCCAAGTCCATGACCGATCTGGGGCAAGAATTGGGCGTCTCACGCAGTGCCATGACCCAAATTGCCGACCGCCTCGAACGAACCAAGCTGGTCAAACGCGGTTCGGTCGGAACGGATCGACGCGTGCGGTGTTTAAAATTAACCGGGCTGGGCCAGAAATTCATGCGCAAGCGGCAAGCAACGTTGGTCCACAGGCTAGCAGCCGTCCTCGAACAACTGCCGCCAGATATTCGCCAGCAGACGTTTCAAACACTCGCTGCACTGCTGAACGCCTGCCTGGCGGTTGACCGCAACGCCAGCGCGAGCAAACAGGCGGTGTGTGCGTCGCCGTTGCCGCGCGCCGGGCAAGCAGCAGCGGATCCACCGGCCTACGACGATGCCTGCCTGCAAGCGGCAACAATTCGCGAAATGATTTCGATTGCGGATGGTCGGGCGTTATAACCAAAGTAGAGCGTTGCGGTGGTCGGCAGTTTGCCCGCGCCGCGAGCAGTTACCTTTTGCCTAATGGCTCGATTGAAGAACGACTATGAAGACGATTGTCTCAACGATTTTGGTGGTGGCAGCCGTCGCCCTGCTGGGCGTGGGCGGATATTACGGCGTCAATTATCTCAGCGCGGCGCCGGCCACGTCGTTTAAAACTACCGCGGTCAAACGCGGCGATATCATGCCTACCATTGCCGCCACCGGCACGTTGCAGCCGGAAGAAATTGTCGATGTCGGCGCGCAGGTTGTCGGCCGGATCATCGACTTTGGCATCGACCCCAGCGATCCGGATAAGAAAAAACGAATCGATTACGGCTCGATCGTGCACGAGAATACCGACCTGGCCTATATCGACGACGAAAAATATCGCGCCGCGGTCGATCAAGCCCAGGCTTCGCTCAAGCGGGCCGAGGCGGACCTGTTGCAATACAAGGCCAAGCTGGTGCAGTCGCAGAAAGAATTGAAGCGCTCCAAAGAATTGATTTCACTCGGCACGTTGCCGGGTTCGAGTCGGCCGATCAAAGGCATTGCCGACAGCGATTTTGATCTGGCAGTTGCCAACGAAGCGGTGGGCCACGCCAATGTTGCCACCGCCGAAGCCAGCATCAAGCTAGCGCAAGCCGCGTTGCATTTGGCCGAGACCGATCTGAAGTACACGGTCATCAAGTCGCCGGTGGAAGGCGTAATCATCGTCCGCCGCGTGAACATTGGGCAGACCGTGGTTTCGAGCTTGAATTCGCCGAGCCTGTTTTTGCTGGCCAAAGATTTGACCAGAATGCAAGTTTGGGCGTCCGTCAACGAAGCCGATATCGGCCGCATCAAGCTCGACATGCCAGTCAGCTTTACGGTCGACGCCTTTCCACAGGAAGTTTTCAAAGGCAAGGTCGTACAAATTCGCGACAACGCCACGATGACGCAAAACGTGGTGACCTACACGGTGGTGGTCAGCACCGACAATGCCAATCGCCGGCTGCGTCCGTTTCTAACCGCCAATTTGCAGTTCGAAATCGATCAGCGCAAAGACGTGCTGACGGTCACCAACGCCGCGTTGCGCTGGAAGCCGAAGCCGACGCAGATCGATCCGGAATTTCGCGTTGCCAACGCCGGCGAGAAACAAGCCGGCAAACCGCTCCGGGGCAGCGGCACTGGCGAAACTAAGCCAAACAAGCCTCTGAGAGCCAAGAGCGATCGCGGCAAGGTCTGGGTTGAGGATGGCGAATTCGTCCGGCCGGTGAATGTTCAAATCGGCCTGAGCGATGGCATTACAACGGAGATTTCCGGCGATGAGTTGAAAGAAGGTATGGAGGTTGTGATCGGCACGGCGCGCAAAGATGCGGCGGCCGAGGAAACCACAAATCCCTTTGCGCCCAAGATCTTTGGCCCCAAGCATTAATTCGGCCCGTTCTGAATCCACGCACACGACGCCGCAACGAGCATGAGCTTGAGACTGACATGGAACTGATCCGCATCAGCAACCTGTATAAAACGTACTACCTCGGCGAGGTCGACGTGCCGGTGTTGCGCGGAATTTCGCTGACCATCAACCACGGCGAAATGGTGGCGCTGATGGGCGCTTCGGGCTCCGGCAAAACGACGCTGATGAATATTTTGGGCTGCCTCGATCGGCCAACATCCGGCGAATTTTGGCTCGATGGGCAGGAAATGAGCCAACTCACGCCCAACGAGCGGGCCTTGGTGCGCACGGACAAGTTGGGGTTTGTGTTTCAGAGCTTCAATCTGTTGCCGCGGACCACGGCGCTGAACAATGTGCTGATGCCGCTGGATTATTCGCCCAACATTCCGGCCAGCGGCGAAGCCAAACGGTTGGCCAAGTCGCTGCTCAACCGCGTTGGTCTGGGCGAGCGTTTGGATCATGAGCCTTCGCAAATGTCTGGCGGTCAGCAGCAGCGCGTGGCCATTGCGCGTGCGCTGGTGAATCGGCCCGCGCTGGTCCTGGCCGACGAACCCACGGGAAATCTCGACTCCAAGACCAGCATCGAAATTCTGCAGATGTTCCGCGAACTCAACGCGGCAGGAATTACCGTGGTGCTGGTGACCCACGATCCCAAAGTGGGCAGCTTTGCCGACCGCGTGATCCGTCTGAAAGACGGGCAAGTGGAAAGCGATGGTCCACCGGAGACGTCTGCTCACGGCTTGCCCGGCGGTGAGACGCCAGGCAATGGCAATGGCAGCGGCAACGGCAACGGACACAAGCGGATTGCCCTGGCCAGTGGCCGCGATACGAACGGCTCCGGCGCGCAAGCCGACCAACACGCCAACGGCAACGGGCACAGTAGTCGTCAGGCACAGACAGCGGCCGCGTTGGCCAGCACGGCGGCAAATTCCGGCGCGGTGGCTGTGGCTATGGCTGAGCCGGTTGCGCCGAAAACGCATCCGGCGGTCGAAGTGGCCAATCCGGATTCGATCTACGATTACGGATCTGTAGAGCCGTCGGGCAAAAGTTTGGCTGCGTTGTTTCCGGCCACGTTTCGCACCGCCGTCAACGCGCTACGACGCAACAAGATGCGTTCGCTGCTAACGGCGCTGGGCGTGATCATTGGCGTGGGCGCGGTGATTGCCATGATGGAAATTGGGCAGGGTTCAAAAGCGGCGCTGCAAAAAACCATCGCCAGCATGGGCGCCAACGTGCTGCTGGTGCAATCGGGCGCAGCCTCCAACGGCGGCGTCAGTTATGGTTCGGGCAGCGTGCTCACACTCAAGCCGCAGGATGCCGACGAGATTCTGTTGCAATGCCCTGCGGTGACGGACGTGGCGCCGGTGGTGCGGTCGGGGCGCGCGCAACTGGTTTACCTGAACCGCAATTATCCGCCCAGCAGCATGTACGGAACGACGCCCGCGTATCTGATTGTCCGCGACTGGGAGGAATTGGAAGAAGGCGAAATGTTTAGTGATCGCGACGTCAGCAAGGCCGCACAGGTTTGCGTGGTGGGCGAAACCATCAAACGCGAAGTGTTCATGGGCGAGTCGCCGGTGGGCAAAGACATTCGTATCCAAAATGTTTCGCTGCGTGTGATTGGCGTGCTGAGCCGCAAAGGCGCCAACATGCTGGGCATGGATCAAGACGATATCGTGGTCGCGCCGTGGACTACCGTCAAATATCGGATCTCCGGCAGCAGTTCGGCCAATCAAACCGTGGCCGCGGCCGCCGCGAGTAGCAGCGCCACCAGTGAAACGGTCAATTCCCTCGATAATCTTTATCCTGGCGGACCCGCCTTATACCCCGTGCCTTCGGCCACGGAGGCCGCTGATCGGCCCCAGCCGGTGCGATTTACCAGCGTCGAACAGATCATGGTCAAGGCTGCTTCCACGGAAGAAATTCCCGACGCCATCGCGGAAATCACCAGCTTATTGCACGAGCGGCATCACATCCGCGAAGGTCAAGCGGACGATTTCAACATTCGCGACATGACCGAACTCACCAATACCATGGCGCAGCAATCGCAACTGATGGGCATGCTGTTGCTGGTGGTGGCGCTGATTTCGCTGGTGGTGGGCGGCGTGGGCATCATGAACATCATGCTGGTCTCCGTCACCGAACGCACGCGTGAGATCGGTCTGCGGATGGCGGTGGGCGCGCGTTCCAAGCACATTCTGCGGCAGTTTTTGGTCGAAGCCGTGGTGCTGTGTTTGATTGGCGGCGCCACCGGCATTTTGCTGGGTCGCGGCGCTTCGTGGCTGGTGCGAATGATCATGAATTGGCCCACGCAGCTTTCGATTCCGGCCATCGTTGCCGCGGTGGCCGTGTCTGCCACGGTGGGCGTGGTGTTTGGATTTTATCCCGCCTGGAAAGCCTCGAAGCTCGACCCGATCGAAGCCCTGCGCTACGAATGATTTGGCGCTGACGCGGCGCTGTTGAGACGCTGTCGTGGCGTCGGCGATTTTTCGCCGGCCAGCGGTGTCGCGCAGTTTGCGGCGATCTGCCAGGCGTCGGCATTCCTCCGAAAAACGCCGGTTTTCTGGTGCAAAAGCGGCCGTCGGTGGAAAACCGATTGTCTCAGCGCGGGCCATGCTGGGTATAATTGGCCCGGCTTGACGCCGGCGGCGTCGGCCGACCCTGATGCACTGCCCCACCCGTTATGATCTGCCCGCCCGATGACGACTTGGATTTGCTATGTGGATTGTGCGTTTAGCGTTGCGTCGGCCTTACACGTTTGTGGTGATGGCGATGCTGATTGCCATCATGGGCGTGGTCACGATTGCCCGCATGCCGACGGATATCTTTCCGGAGATCGATATTCCGGTGATCGCGGTGGTCTTCAACTACGTGGGCATTTCGCCGGACGAGATGGAAACGCGGATCGTTGGGCAGTTCGAGCGGGTTTGCGTTTCGACGGTCAACGACATCGAGCATCTTGAGAGTCAATCGCTCAACGGCATCAGCGTCATCAAAGTGTTTTTGCAGCCGGGTGCCAAGATCGAGACCGCCACGGCGCAAATCGCCGCCACTTCGCAGACCGTGCTCCGTGGCATGCCGGTGGGCACGTTTCCGCCGCTGGTGTTGCGATACAGCGCCTCGAACGTGCCGATTCTGCAAGCGTCGATGGGCAGCGACACGCTGTCCGAAAAACAACTGTTCGATCTGGCCACCAACCAGTTTCGGCCGGATATGTCGAAAGTGCCCGGCGCACAGATTCCGTATCCGTACGGCGGCACGGTGCGGCAGATCATGATCGATATCGATCCCGAAAAACTGTACGCCTGGAAGATTTCGGCCGCCGATGTCTCGAGCGCCATCAACGCGCAGAATTTGATTCTGCCCTCGGGCACGGCCAAAATTGGTTTTCAAGAATACAACGTGCGGCTCAACAGCAGCCCCAAGGCGGTGGACGCCATTCGCGATATTCCGATCAAGTCGGTCGGTAATCGCACGATTTTCATCCGCGACGTGGCCAACGTTCGCGACGGTTTTGCGCCGCAGACCAATGTGGTGCATGTGAACGGCAAACGCGGCGTGATGCAGCCCATTCTGAAATCCGGGGCTTCGACATTGGATATTGTGGCCGGCGTCAAAAAGCGCTGGCCGCAGACCAAGGCGCGGATGCCGGACGCCTTGAATTTGGAATTCATCGCGGATCAATCGCTGTTCGTCCGCGCATCGATCGACGGCGTGCTCCGCGAAGGGCTGATTGCCGCGGGTCTGACGGCGGCTATGATTTTGCTGTTTTTGGGATCGTGGCGCAGCACGCTGATCGTGGTGATTTCGATTCCGCTCTCGATCTTGGTTTCGATCATTCTGCTGAATTGGCTGGGGCAAACGCTGAATGTGATGACACTGGGCGGCATGGCCCTGGCGGTGGGAATTTTGGTGGACGACGCCACGGTCGAGATCGAAAACATTCACCGCAATTTGCACCAGCGCAAACATTTGGTCGAGGCGATTCTCGACGGCGCGCAGCAAATTGCCGTGCCGGCGTTTGTCTCGACGCTCTGCATTTGCATTGTGTTCGTGCCGGTGGTGTTCATCACCGGCGCCGCCAAAAGTTTGTTCATTCCGCTGGCCATGGCGGTGGTGTTTGCGATGCTCACCAGTTACCTGTTGAGCCGCACGCTGGTGCCGACGATGGTTCATTTTTTGCTCGCCAAAGAAGTGGCCATGTACGGTGGCGTGGCCGACGATGGGCAAGGCGCGTCGGACGAAGCGATTGCCGCCGCGCATCGCAACATCATCTGGCGATTTCACGATCGCTTTAACGCTCAGTTCGACAAGCTGCGAAATTTCTACGGCTCGGTGCTGGCCTGGTCGCTGGCGCATCGGCTGCTGGTGGTGCTGCTGTTTGTCGGCTTCGTGGGCGCTTCCACCGCGCTGTTTCCGCTGATCGGTCGCGACTTCTTTCCGGCCGTCGATTCCGGGCAAATTCGGCTACACGTCCGCGCGCCGGCCGGCACGCGCATCGAAGAGACCGGGCGTTATTTTGCCCGCGTGGAAGAAGCCATTCGCGACGTCGTGCCTGACGATCAGGTGGTGACCGTGATCGACAACATCGGTATTCCAAACAGCGGCATCAATCTGGCGCTCAGCGATGGCTCGCTGATGTCGTCGGCCGATGGCGAAATTCTGCTGACGCTGAAAGAGGGGCATTCGCCAACCGCGGATTACATCAAACAATTGCGCGATCTGTTGAACGATCGTTTTCCGGAGCTGACGTTCTTCTTTCAACCGCCGGACATCGTCACACAAGTGCTGAATTTTGGTTTGCCGGCACCCATCGACATTCAGATTACCAGTTTGCGGTCGAACAACGCGGAGACGTACGCCCTGGCCAAATCCGTTCGCCAGCGGGTGTCGGAAATACCTGGCGCGGTGGATGCGCATCTGCAGCAGGTGCCGCGGACTCCGGAGTTGTTGGTCACCGCCGACCGCACGATGCTCAGCGAATTCAACCTCACGCAGCGCGACGTGGCCAGTGCCGTGTTGGTTTCGCTCAGTTCCAGCGGACAATCCGCGCCCAACTACTGGCTCGATCCAAAGACGGGCGTGCAGTATCCGCTGGCGGTGCAAACTCCGCAGTACAAGATGAATTCGATCAGCGCGCTGGACCGCACGCCCATCGCCGTGTCGGGGAATCGCAACCCGCAATTGCTGGGCAATGTGGCCAGCGTGCAACATTCGCTCGGGCCAACCAACGTCACGCATTACCACATTCAAAACAGCTACGACATTTTGGCGAGCGTGCAAGGCACCGACCTGGGTAGTGTGTCCGCTGCGATCGACAAGCTGCTGGACGAAATTCGCCCCACGCTGCCCAAGGGCACGGAAATCGTCGTGCGAGGGCAGGTGCAAAGCATGAACTCGTCGTTTCAAAATCTCAGTTACGGTTTGATCTTCGCGGTGATCTTGGTTTACTTGCTGATGGTTGTGAATTTTCAGTCGTGGCTGGATCCGCTGATCATTTTGATGGCGCTGCCGGGCGCGTTGTGCGGCATTCTCTGGATGCTGTTTTTAACCGGCACCACGGTCAGCGTGCCCTCGCTGATGGGCTCGATCATGTGCATCGGTGTGGCTACGGCGAATTCCATTTTGCTGATTACGTTTGCCAACGATCAACGCCAGTTGGGCAAAAACGCGCACGATGCCGCTTGGGCAGCAGGCGTTACCCGGTTGCGACCGGTGATCATGACGGCGCTGGCCATGATTATTGGCATGCTGCCGATGGCGTTGGGCTTTGGCGAAGGCGGCGAACAAAACGCGCCGCTGGGCCGAGCCGTGATTGGCGGATTGACCGTGGCCACTTTCGCCACGCTGTTTTTTGTGCCGCTGATTTATAGTCTATTGCGCGGCAAGCCGCCGCGCAGCGAATTGCAACTGGAAAGTGACACGCATGGCCGCTAATCCTCCAATTCTCGATCCCGCGCCGCAAGTGGCGCTGCCGGCGCCAGACGTTCGCCCGGCCATCGATTCGCACGGCAAGGGCGCGGCGAGCGCGCGGCCCGCGCCATCGTCGCACGACGACGAAATTGGCGATCCGCCCGCGCCTCCGCGCGTACATTTTCTGTTGCTGCTGGTGTTTGCGCTAGGCGTGGCCGCAATTCTCGCGGGCATGTTTACGCTGGGATATTTGCCAAAAAGTCGGCAGCAAGCGGTGCTGGAGCAAATTGCCGATCACGTTAAGCATGCCGCGCCCAAGGTGACGCTGGTCAAGCCGCGTCAATCGCCGGCGACGGGCGTCGTGCAACTGCCCGGCGATGCGCAACCGCTTGAAGAAACATCCGTTTATGCGCGCACCAACGGCTATCTGCGTCGCTGGCTGGTGGACATCGGCGACGAAGTGACGGGCGGGCAACTGTTGGCCGAAATCGATACGCCGGAAGTCGATCAAGAACTGCGGCAAGCCAAGGCCGCCGTTGGTCAAACTCGCGCTAAGCAACTCGCGGCCGAAGAAACGCTCAAACTCAACGAAACGACCTTTCGCCGTTACGAATCGCTGGCCGTGAGCAAGGCCGTCAATCAGCAAGATATTGACGAACGCCGCGCTGCGGTCGATACGGCATCGGCCGCGGTCGAGGCTGCCAAGGCCGATGTCGCCGCCGGCCAAGCCAACGTGCAGCGGCTGACCGAAACGCAAGCGTTTGCCAAAGTCTACGCGCCGTTCGCCGGCACCATCACCTCGCGAACCATCGAAACCGGCGGACTGGTTTCGGTGGGCGGCAATTCCAGCCAGGCGCTGTTTCATTTGGCCAAAACCAATCCCCTGCGCGTCTACGTGAACGTGCCGCAGATTTACTCCGCCGGAATTCAACCGGGACAAACGGCCGAACTCCTGGTCCGCGATCGCCCAGGGCGGAAGTTCATCGGCAAAATCATGCGCACCGCAAAATCCATCGACACCACCTCGCGGACGCTGCTCACCGAAGTGCAAATTGCCAACGACGATCATGCCTTACTCCCGGGCAGCTACGTGCAGGTCAAATTGAGCACAGTGCGCGAAAATCCGCCGCTGCTTGTGCCGGCCGCCGCGCTGATTGTCAACGCGGATGGTACGCAGGTGGCAACAGTTGACGACCAATTGAAAGTCCACTTTCAGGCGGTGGAGGTTGAAGGCGACTTTGGCGCGGAGATCGGCATTGCCAACGGACTATCGGTCGATGCCCGCGTGGTTGCCAATCCGGGCGAACGCCTGACCGAAGGCGGCGCAGTGTTGGTCGACGAAGCGAAAAAGCCGGAGACGCCGGCGCCGGTCGCGACCAACTCCAACGACGTGCCCGCCGACGCGCCGGCCGAAGAGCCAAAATCGACATTCGAAACGCCAGCGGAAAAAAAGTAGGGATTGAATCGGCGGCATCACGTCGATCGTTTCGGCCACGATAAATCGACGGTCGATGATGCCTGGCTTCTTCGCTCGGTAGCGATTTCACAATTTCAAGGCGACTTGTCCGCAGGAACCCAATTGCATTTGTTACCATTTCAGTAAGAAAATGGAAACACGTTAATGGATTTGAGTTACCAATGTGGTAAGATTTACTGGACGGACACTGCGGAGTCGCCGAGAATGGACTATGGAAATTGCTTTTGCAGATGCGAAACTGCAGAAACTTTGCAGCAATCAAGGGAAATTGGTCGGTAAGTACGGTCCGCGTTTGGCGGTGGTCATTCAACGGCGTTTGGCTGACTTGGAGGCCGCCGAAACCCTGGAGGTCATGCGGACGCTGCCCGGTCGATGCCATGAATTGCGAGAGAACCTGAGCGGATGCCTGGCTATCGATCTCGTTCATCCTGACAGGATGGTGTTTCGTCCGAAGCAGCCTCCGCCCGTAAACGACGACGGCCAGCTTCCATGGAATCAAGTCGTGGCCATTGAAGTCGTGGGGATCGGTGATTACCACAACTGAAGGACAGGAGGTATTTATGCCCAGCAATCAGACGTTCGCCCCCGATTACGCGATTCCGCCCGGAGATACGCTGAAAGAGGTTTTGGCGACAAAATGCATTTCTCAGTCTGAGTTGGCGTGTCGAACAGGACTCACCGAAAAGACGATTAGCCAGATCGTTAGCGCGACGACTCCCATCACCTACGAGGTGGCCGCGAAATTCGAACTTGCTTTAGGTGTCTCGGCGAGGTTCTGGAACAATCGAGAATCGAATTACCGAGAGTCACTCGTCCGGATCGAAGAAGGTAAGCGACTCGAAGGTGCGATCGAATGGTTGAAGCAAATTCCAGTAAAAGCCTTGGTCGAACGCGGCAAGATGACAGCATCGAAGGACAAGGCGGTCTTGGTTCGCGAGGCGCTGAAGTTCTTTGGCGTTAGCGACATTGCATCTTGGCATAAATGTTGGGGCGAACCTTGCGTTCAGTTTCGTGGTGGTGAACCGCAGCAGCGCCGATCGGGTTATGTCGCGGCATGGCTTCGGTTGGGCGAACTTCAAGCGGAATCCATTGATGTGCAGCCTTACGATCCAGCAGTTTTTCGTGCCGCCCTGATTGAAATGCGGAGGCTGACGACACGGAATGTTTCCGAGTGGGCCGCGGAAGTCGCAAAGGTTTCAGCGAGCGCGGGCGTTGTCGTCGTATTCACGAAGGAAATCGACAAGGCAGGCGCCCGTGGGGCCACCCGTTGGCTATCCAAAGACAGGGCCTTCATTCAGCTCGGCCAGAAGTTCGAAACCGACGACCGCCTGATATTTACGTTCTTCCATGAGGCAGGTCATGTCCTACTTCATAGCAAGAAACGAGTATTTGTGGAGTTTGGAATTCATGCGGACAACAACGAGGAGATTGAGGCCGACAAATTCGCGCGAGACCTCTTGATTCCGCAAGGACATGTCAGTGGTTTGCCTTTTCTGAGGTCTCGATTGCAAATTCAAGAGTTTGCTAAACAGTTGGGAATTCCGGCGGGGGTTGTCGTCGGCCGCTTGGAACATGACAAATTTCTGCAACCTGCGGCTTTTGCGAATTTGAAACGCAAGATTAACTGGGCCACATCGTGAGCCTTCGCGCGACAGACGCGTTCTGACTTGAACGAAGTGCGCGCCGAAAACCGTCGAAGAATCAATCGCGCAGACGACCCTTGAATTCGATCGATGGGCGGCCACGCCGTGATTGACTATCACGCTGCATCCCTTACCGGCGTTTTGCCCAAGCGGTGACGCCTTGTTCGGGCGTGCCGCGGAAGGCTTTGCTGAACGCCTGATCGAAGTCTTGCCCCTTGGAGAGCGCCAGCATCAACGAGTTGAAGGCCGTGCTGTTGCTCTTGAGGTATTTGACAAAACTGTAGGCGCAAACGGCCGCGTCTTCTTGCTCCATGCCGCCCTTGAGGAGCGAGTCGGCGTTGGTCATGCTGGACATGGCGTCGCGGAGTCGATCGTCCCACTGTTTTGCGCGGCCATCCTTGGCGTCGATGCCAGCGGCGGTGACGCGGCCGAAGCCGTCGGCAAACCAGCGCGGCACGTGGTTGCCAATACTGGCCGCGTAGACCGAGGTAATTTGCTCGGCCAGCATGCCGCTGGACGGCAGATCCGAATCCAACAACATGGCGCCGTAGGCGTCAATCGAGTTGTAGAACCAGTGCGTTCGCGAGCCGCCGGAGTATTTCTTTTCTTCGACCATTTCGCCGAATTCGCTGTAATCGTAGCGCTTGTTGAACACGAAAATGGTCATCCGGCCTTTGATCAGCGGCGCGTCGGGCGAGGCATGCACGATCTTAGATAACTGCGGCACGAGTTGCTCGGCGGCGTCGGCAATGGCTTTGACCTTAGCCTGACCCACGTTGCCGAGCACGAGAAAGTTTTTGGTTTCCGCCCTGGCGGCCGTGACGTTGGGATTGCCTTTATCCCAGGTTTTTTGGGCTCGATCGTCGCGGGCTTTTTGCAACTGATCGTGCGTCGAAACCTTGGCCGAGTAAATTGAGGTATTCATCCGCATGGTTTGACTGGCGCTATCGCCATCGAACTTGGCGCCTTCGTCGACCCATTTGGCGAACTTGGCAATCACATCGTCGGGAAGCGGGGGCTTCTTTTCGGGCATGCGCTCGCCGGAAGTGCCTTTGATCTTTTTGATCAGCACGCTGTCGGCCGATTTGCCTGGCACGATGATGTTGCCATTTTCGCTGCCACGCAGCAGGGCGGCGAAGTTGTCGAGATCCAAGCGTGCGCGGGGCTGGGTTTCTCCGTGACAACTGATGCAGTTGGCGGCCAGCACCGGAGCCAGATCGCGCGAGAACGACACCGTTTCCGCGCCGCTGGGCGCTACGACGGTAAGTGTGGGGCCTTTCATATCCGGCGTGGGCTTCACGGCCGCACCGCCAGCGATGGGCTTAGTTTTGTCCGGGCCGTCGAACTTGGCGCCTTCGTCGATCCATTTGACCAGCGTGGCCACTTCCGCCGGCGTGACTTTTCCGCCACCGCGCGGCATGTCGCCGGACTTGATGACTTCCACGATGCGGCTGCCTTCACCTTTGCCTGGCATGACCACAATGCCGTCTTTGGAACCTTTTTCCAGGGCGGCGAACGTGTTCATGTTGAAGCCGCCTTTGGAATCGCTCACGTGGCATTTGCCGCATTTTTGCATCAGCATGGGCGATACGTCTTTGCTGAAGCTGACGGTGCCTTTGCCGGCCACGCCAACCGGTTTGCCGGCGTCCGCGCCTTTTGCCGGCGTGCCTGCCGCCGGAAAGGGATCGAGCTTGACGCCTTGCAGTTCCAGATTGCCGTGCAAGTCCCTCGCTTTGGCCAACAGCGGTTCGACGATCTTGGCTAAATCTTTTTCGCCGGCCAACTCGGTCAAGTTGGCGGCAGCGGCGGTGACGGCTTCACCGGCTTCTTTGTATTTTTGATTCTTGACCAACATTTGCGCTTTGCCGAGTTCATCGTTGGCTTTCTTGAGTTTGACTCTTTGTTCGGAAGTTGGAGCTGCCCAAGCGGTTGCCACCGCAAACGTCATGGCCAACGCCATCGTCAAGAGAACCTGCAAGCCAAAGTATCGCGCGCGCATGATGAAATCGAACCTCGTAGCGTGACCGGAAATAAGACCCTGCCCGCCGCTGACAAAATCACGGCGGTTGCCGCTGAAGGCGTGGCGTCTGCTGGCTGAGACAAGCCGCAGCGCATTATAGGGAATGGCCGGACGTAATCCAAGATTTTTCCGAAAAACGACGGGACTGCGGGGCAATGCACGCCTGGGCGGAAAACGCAGCGCAAAAAAAGCCGCCGCAAGCGGGAGGAATGCTCGCGGCGGCTCGGATCTTTTGCGAACCGTCTCAGCCGCGAAAAAAACACGTTCGCGGCGTACGACTGAAAATCAATCCCACCACCAGCGATTGCCTTTATCCATGGCGAGCTTGCCGCGCGTTTCTGCCACTTCGGCCGATTCCTTGACGTTGGCCACAATGTCCATGGGCTGAATTTGCACGCCACCGGAGGTGCTGATGATCCAGTTCTTGCCCTTCTTCAAATAGCTGGCTTTGGAATTCACGTGCTTGGGGGCGTTGAATTCTTCGGTAATCAGTTGCTTGCCGTCGAACAGCAGGTGGGTGTCGAGACCGGCTTTGTCCAGCAGGTGATGCTTGGTGATCAGCGCGGCCACCACGGCCAGATCCATGCAATTGCGAAGTTCGCCAAAGATGGTGTCCTTGCCGGCCAGTTCTTCGTACTTGTCGGTCATGGTCTGAGCCCACTTTTGCGCCAAGGGGCTGGCCTTGACGGTTTTTTCGCGTTTGCCGTCGGCATTGAAGAAGTCTTCTTCGGCAATGGTCTTCACGCCCGCGCCGCTGATCTTCCAGGAGAGGCCTTCGGCGTCTTTGAGCAGCGGCTCGTAACGCGGCGCCATCCACCAACGGGGCGTCATGTTCTTACTGGTGGCGGTCGCGTCTTTAAGCATTTCCAAATAGCTGGGCATGCCTTTGACCGGCGACTGCTCGAAGTTCATGGCCAGCCGCTTCATTTTGTAGTCGGCGGCAACCAACACATTGGCAAACCGGCTGGTGGCCGGCACGCCCGTGACGGTGATGGTTTGTGGACCGAGTTGCCTTTCGATTTCGGCGATTGTGGCTTGCGGGTTGGTACCGATCGAGGTTTGCTTTTTGAGGAAAGACTGCACGCGCGACATGCCTTCGGGCGTGGGATCGATCGAACAGCTAATGGCCTCGCGCTGAGCCGATTCAACCGTTCGCAGAGCAATCAGCAAATCTTCCAATCGCACCACGGGCCGACCCGACGTTTTGCCAACCAGGTTGCCTTCGTCGTTAATCAGCCACGGTTCGGCCGGTCCGGCGATGACGATGTCTTTTTGATCGGGAAATGCAAACACATATTCGATGCGCTGCAGGCCGGCCAGATAATACATTTCGTCCGACAGTGGCTGCATGTTTTTCTGCTGCGCTTCGATGGCGTTTTGCAGCTTACGCAGCGAAATCATCCGCAATTTGCTGGGCTTGCGGGCGTCACCGCCGATGGCTTCCAAGGCTTCACGGCGAATCTTGATGAGCTCGGCCTTATCGTCAAGCGTGACGTTGTCGACAACGTTTTCGCCATTGACCAACACACCGCCCACCGAGCGCTGATTGTTTTGATTGCTGAAGCGGCAGTTGCCGCCTTGCGCTCGAGAGACCGTTGGGCAAGCCGAACAGACTAACAAAGCGAATAGCGCAATCGCTAGCGAGCGATGCGGCACGAACTTGCAAGCCGACATAGATATTCCTCTGCGCATTCCGGTAGAAAATGAGTGTCTAGCGAGACCCCTGTCCGTTGGTCGAACGACCGATTCGAGGGCTAGAACGCGACCTCAAATCGACAGATTTCGCCCACGCCAACGGCGCAGACGATGCCATTAGTCTAATCGTGTTGACGCGATTCGCCCAGAAAAATATGGCGGGAAGCCAATTTTTCTGCGATTGAATTCGAAACGAGCGGGCAGCGAAGGGGCCGGTCATTTGCAGCCGCGGCCGGCCGCGACAGGCAATTTAGCCCTATGTCGATCTGTCGAAAAACGCAGCCCTGCGTGCGAGACAGAAATTCGCTCAGCCGGAAATTCAGCGTCGCCGGCAGAGGCATGGCAAAATGCACTATTGGCCCGACACTCGTCGACATTCGCCGGTGTACATTCTGCATACTCGGGATAATCGGAATTCGGCCTCTTAATTGCCCATTCTGTGCAGTCTTCGTGTCTTGAATACGCGTCAATCTACGCTTATTCTATCTATTTGCCAGTTACTGTGGCATTCTGGCGAATGGCCACAGTCTGCTAGCAATTGTGCTCCGTCACTCTGAGGGCGTAAGACATGACGACTCAACCCACGGTGTCAACCATCACGCTGCAAGACATTTGCGGCATCGTTTGGCGGCGACGCAACAAGTGCTTGCTGGTTTTTTGCACGATCATGGTGCTCGCCCTGGGAGTGCTTTTTTTCACCAAAAAAGCTTATCGCTCCGAAGCCAAGCTGTTCGTGCGGTTGGGTCGCGAAAATGTGACGGCCGACCCCACGACGTCGCCTGGCCAGTCGATGTCCGCCTTTCCGCTGTCGCGCGATAGCGAAATTGCCTCGGTGCTGGAGATTTTGCAGAGCCGGTCGGTGATCGAATCGGCGGTCGACAAAGTTTCCGTGGGCGTGGTGCTGGAGGCGGTTCCGCCGATCAGTGCCGATTCGCGAGCAAGCGACGCTGCCCCGACGGCCGCGGGTCCGGGTTTGATGAGTCGCGTTTCGAGCGTGCTGCAGGCCGTTGGTCTGGCCGATCCGCTCTCCGAACGCGAGCAAGCCATTCAAAAGGTTTTGAAGTTGGCCGACGTGCAAATGTTGAAGAAGTCGGCGGTGATTTCCGTGACATACGATGCGCGCACGCCAGAAGAGGCGCAACAGATTGTTTCCGCGTTGGCAGAAGCTTGCCAGGATCAGCACATTCGCGCCAACCGGCCGCGCGGCTCGTACCAATTTTTGAGCGACCAATCCGACGTGCTCAAATCGCGGCTTAAGGATGCAGAAAACCAACTGCGCGACGCCAAGGATAAAACCGGGTTGGCGTCGCCCGGCGATCAGCGGCAGATTTTGGTGCAGCGGATTGGCAAGCTGGAAGATGAATCGCTGCAGAACGAGGCGTTGCTCACGGCTCACAATGCCCAACTGAGCGAAATGAAACGGGCGCTGGCCGACGTCTCGCCGGAGTCGGTCACCGCGCGTACGGTGGGTTTTCCGAACATGGCGGCCGATTCGATGCGCAGCCAACTCTATGCATTGCAAGTCAAAGAGAAAGAGCTGCTTTCCAAGTTCAGCGAACTGCACCCTGATGTGCGGGCCATTCGCGATCAAATCAAGCAGGCCGAAGCAATCGTCAACGAACAAGAGCCTTCGCGCGTGCAAGAAACCAAAGGCCCCAATCACATTTATGAAGTCGCCAAGGCGGCGCTACTGGCCGAAGAGCCGATCGTGTTTTCGTTGCAAGCCAAAGCCAAAGCGGTCAGCAACCAAATTGCCGACGCCAAAAGCACACTAAAAACTCTGAACGAAAACGAAGTCCAGATTGCCCGGCTGCAACGCGAAATGGAGTTGGCCGAAGCCAAGTATCGCAAATACTCCGAAAACGTCGAACAAGCCCGACTGGACGAAGCGCTGGGCAATGGTCGCTTGTCGAACCTCACCTTGGCGCAAGCCGCCACGCTCGATCCCAAGCCGGTCAAGCCGCGCCGATTGTTGGTGTTGGGTTTGGGCAGCCTGCTGGCCGTGTTGGCCGCCGCGGCCACGGCATTCGTCGGCGAATATCGACAACGGACCGCCGAGCCGGAACTCGAAGTTACTGGCCGGCTATCCTTGCCCACGTTGGCGCCGTTGCCCACGCTCGAACCGCGCAACATGGCGCTTTACTCGGGCGACTTGCAGTCGTAATGAGTTTCTCACAGAGCGCGGGCGATTGCCGCACTCCAATTACCTAACGTGGTTGATCCGATGCAGACGCAACTCACCAGTTCCGAACGGCAGCCTGCCTGCGCGACGCGCGGCCAGCGGCTGCGCGCCGTCTGGTTGCGTATGGACCGGCATAGTTTGCTGTCGCTGCTGGATCAAGCGGTGGTCAGCGGCACTAACTTCGCCACGTCGGTCATGCTCAAACGCTGCGGATCGACCAAAGACGAATTGGGGCTGTACACCTTGGCCTTCAGCCTGGTGTTGCTGACGGTCTCGCTGATGGATGCGCTGGTGACCATGCCCTACACGATTTTTGCGCCGCGGATGAAACGCCGCGAGCGTCAAAAATATGCCGGCAGCGTGACCGTGCTGTATCTGCTGCTGGGCGGTCTGGCGATGATTGGCCTGATGCTGGGAGCAATTGCCACTGGGCTGGGCTGGGGGCCGGCGGAACTCTCGCCGGTGCTGTGGACGATGAGCGGGGTGATTTCGCTGCTGCTGTTGCGCGAGTTCGCCCGGCGAATGTCGTTGGCGCATTTGGAACTGCCGGTGGCCGTGGCTGTGGACTGCGGATCGTCGGCCGTGCAAATGCTGGGCATCCTGCTTCTGGCCTGGTACGGCACATTGAACGCCGTTACGGCGCTACTGGTGATGGGCGCGGGTGGCGCGGTTGTCGGCTTGGCGTGGCTGTATCACAGTCGGCGGGCGGCGGCATTCTGCCGGATCAGCATTCGCCATTCGCTGGTTCGCGGTTGGAATTTTGGGCGATGGGTTTTGGCGTCGCACGTTACGTCGGTGGTGCTGCTGTACGCCATGCCGTGGCTGTTGGTGCTGTTCGCGCGCGACAAAGAGGCAGCCTCCGCGCTCGCGGCCTGCGCTACGGTGCTGCAGCTTTCCAATCCGTTTGTGATTGGTCTGGGCAACGTGCTTGCGCCGCGCTCAGCCCGCGCGTTTGCCGCGGGCGGCCAACGCGAGTTGAATCCCGTGGTGATTAAGAATCTGAAGTTGATGGGCGTCAGCACGCTGCTGTTCTGCGGCGCCGTAGCGATCGGCGGCAGTCTGGCACTGCGCGTTCTGTTTGGCGCCGACATGGTAGCGCATAACGCCGCGCTGCAAGTGATGACGCTCGGCTTGCTATTTACCGTGCTGGGTTCGGTGCTCGACCAGGGTTTGCGGGCCATGGGTCGCCCCGACGCGGCGTTTTTGTCGAATTTTGTCGCGCTGATTGCCGCGCTTGTGGCCGCAGCGCTAATGATGCCGCGTTGGCATGTGTTTGGCGCGGCCTGCAGCGTGCTGTCTGGAAATGTAGCCGGGGCAAGCTTCCGCTGTTGGGCTTACATCCGCTTGAGTCGCGAAGGCCTGGCCGGCGCGTGCGCTACGGCGGCGCAAGCGAGCTTTGCCACGCCGGCGCAAACGGCCGTGGCGACTGAATCCATTTAACCAACCGTTGTTTTTGATGAGCCTTGCCACCCCAACCGCCGGATATCCGCCTGCCCGAGCAGCGTTTGCGCTGGCTTGGCCGGCGCCGCGCCGTTTGGCAACCGGCTTGTGGTTTGCCTTTGTGTTGTTCAGCGCGGCCAACCTCAGCGGGTTGGGAGTCGAAAGCGCTGGCAGCTCGTTGCACTGGGCCATGCGATCGGTGCTCTGCATCGCGGCTGGCGGCTATGGACTGTTTTACTTTCGGCAGACATGGTTGGACCTGAATCGCTTTCCTTATGCCTGGGCGTTTTTGTTCGCCATCTGGGCCACCACCAGCGCGCTGGTCACTGGTCGATTATTTGGTGTGGCGGCCTCCGTAACACTTTGGTGCCAATTGCTGTTCGTGCCTATCGCTTTGCGGCAAATGGGCGGACGACGGGCGATCATCACTTCGCTTTACGCATTGCAGTTGTTCCTACTGGGATGTTGGTTGGCGCACCTATTGATTCCGGCTTATCGCGAGTGGGAACCCAATGGAACCGGCGGCTTTAGGAATCGGCTGGGCGGTTTGGCGCATCCCAACGATGTCGGCTGCAACGCAGCGCTCATCACCGGTTTGTTGCTGCTGGCCGGCAACCAAGGTCTGATACGCTGGCGGTATTTGCTGCCGGGACTCATGCTCTGCCTGGCCAGTCTGGGCTATGCCGCCAGTCGCACGGCGCTGATTTCCGTGGTGCCGGTGGCGATGCTGGTTGTGTATCGCACGTTTGGCCGCAAGCCGCTGCTGCTGGCCGGCTTTGGCGTGCTGCTGACGCTGGTGACGTTGGCGTTTGCCGCCGAAAGTCTCGGTTTGGGAATCACGCCCGACCGCTGGGCCGCCGGACTATCGCGCTCGGGCGATGCCGACGAAATTTACAGCTTCACCGGCCGGCTCGACGTTTGGAAATTCGCCATCACCAAAATTCAGGAATCGCCGGTTTGCGGCGTCGGATTTGGTTGCGTCCGCTTTGCCATGGAAGAAATGAACGGCTGGACGCCCGGCCACGCGCACAACTTGCTGTTGAATATGACCATGGCCACGGGACTGGTGGGCGGGCTGCTGCTGAGCACCATGCTGCTCACGCAAATTGTGCAGTGCTTCCGTCGGCCCGATCTGTTTCCAGACCTACTGATCATTCTGATCGGTTGCAACGGACTGGCGGAGTCGTTGATTTTTAACCATATCCCCGACGCGCTCACGCTGCTGTTTCTGATGTCGCTGGTTTGGCGGCAACAATCGGCAACGCTTTCGGAATCGAATTGGCAAACGGAGGAAGCCTAAATGCAAACCGTGTTGCAAACCCATCAGCAGCCAACATCCGGCGAACAAGCTTCGGTGCTTCCGCTGCATGTGGCGCTGCTGACGAACTTCATGCCTCCGCATAGCCTGGCGGTTTTTCAAGCGCTGGCGCGCCGCGTACGCAAATTGACAATTCTGCTGTCCACGCCGATGGAAGAGAATCGCAACTGGCGGCCCGAGTGGGGCGACTTGGATGTGCGAATCCAAAAGACCACAACCATTCGCCGACCGCGACGTCACCCGGGACCATTTTCTGACACGCTGTACGTCCACATTCCTTGGGACACGCGCCGGCAGTTGAAGTCGCTCAAGCCGGACGTGGTGGTTTCCGCCGAGTTCGGCTTACGTTCGCTATTCAGCACGTTGTACTGCGGCGGTCGTCGCGGTACGCCGCTGGTGCTTTGGGCGAATATGTCCGAACACACCGAGTTGGGCCGCGGCTGGCTGCGTCATCAGCTGCGCAAATGGCTGGTGCGTCGCGCTGCCGCCCTGGCCATCAACGGCATCAGCGGACGGCGCTATTTGGAAAACGAATTGGGCGTTCCGCCCGAGAAAGTTTTTCACGTACCGTACGCCGCGGTGCCAAACCTGTTCGAACGAATCGCGCTGCAGCGGCCAGCGGCCAACGCGCATCGGCTGATTTTTGCCGGTCGACTGGTCGATCTAAAAGGCCTGTTGCCATTTGTCGAAGCGCTGTCGCGGTGGGCGACCGCGCATCCGGATCACACGGTGGAGTTTGACATTGCTGGCGAGGGACCGGAGCGGGCAACGCTGGCCGGTTTGGACCTGCCGGCCAATTTACGCCTGCATTTGCTGGGCGAATTGACCTATCAGCAATTGGCCGACCGCTTTGCCGGTGCTGGAATTTTCGCCTTTCCGAGCCTGTCCGACGAATGGGGACTGGTCATTAACGAGGCTTTAGCGGCCGGGCTGCCGGTGTTGGGCAGCCAATTCAGCCAAGCGGTTTACGAACTCTGTCAGGAAGGCGAAACCGGCTGGAAGTTCCGCACCACCGAGCCTGCGGAGTTGGACGCCGCCATCGAACGCGCGTTGAGCACGACCACACAGCGCTTGGACGAAATGCGCGCGCAAGCGCGGGCTTGCGTTCAGTTGCGCACGCCGGAGTTTTCGGCCGAGCAATTCATGCAGGCGATCGCCGCGGTTCACGCCAATCGTTTAGGAAACAGCATCTGATGTCGACACTTTGCCTGGCCGATGCGCCCGCCGTTTGCTCGAGCACGCCGCAACTCAATGCGCACGTGGTGCTGATGGCCAACTTCATTCCACCGCATCGGCTGCCGCTGTACTTGGAGTTTGAGCGCCGCGTACGGCGATTGACGATCGTACTTTCGACGCCTATGGAAGCCAATCGCGCCTGGCCAGCCGAGTATGGCGATCTGGATGTCCGCGTGCAGAACACCACCACGTTCAAGCGTCCGCGTAAGCACACGCTGGGTTTCAAAGATCATACGTACGTTCATATTCCCTGGGATACCGGCAAGCAGTTGAAGCTGCTCAAGCCCGATCTGATTCTCTCCTGGGAGCTTGGTTTTCGGTCACTCTTTGGCTCGCTCTACAAAAACAGGGTCAAGCGAGTTCCGCTGATGTACTGGTGCGGACTTTCCGAACATACCGAGCGCGGTAAAGGTTGGCATCGGCACCTGTTGCGAAAATATCTGATCCGTCAGGCCGATGGCGTGGTGGTCAACGGCGATAGCGGCGCGCGCTATCTTAAACGCTTGGGGCTCGCGGCCGACCGACTGTTTCGGATTCCTTACACGGCCGATCCGCAATTTTATCAACACGGTTCGGCGGAGCGGCCAGCGGCGGTCGTCAAGCGCTTGCTGTTTGTCGGTCGGCAAATCGAAGTCAAGGGTTTGATTCCGTTTCTTGAATCGTTGCGCCGCTGGGGCGACCGTAATCCGCGGCAGCGCGTGGAACTGCATCTGGCCGGATCGGGGCCGTTGAAGTCGGCCATTCTGGCGTTCCAGCTTCCACCCAACGTGCGCATCGAACTGCTCGGCGAAAGTCAGCCGGCGCGGTTAATGCAAATTTATGCCAACTCGGGCATCTTTGCCTTTCCGAGCCTGGCCGACGACTGGGGAATTTCCGTCAACGAAGCCCTGGCTTCCGGCTTGCCGGTGCTGGGCAGCATCTACAGCCAAGGCGTGCAAGAACTGTGCGTGGAGGGCGAAACCGGTTGGCGATTTCGCACCGATCAGGCCGACGAAATGGACGCCGCCATGACGCGGGCGCTCAGCACTCCGCCCGAGCAATTGGCGCGCATGCGTCAGCGGGCACGAGAAAAGGTTTCGAGTTTAACGCCGCAATTCGCGGCGAATTGTCTGGTGGGCGCGGTCGAAACCGTGCTGAATCGTTTTAGGGAGCAAGCTTAATCATGTCGATCGACAACCTGCCCATCCACTGGCCGCGACGCCACGATGTGTTTGGCGTTGGCATCAGTGCCACGACTTACGCGGAAGCCACCGCGGCCATCTTGCAGGCCGCGCGGCAGCGCGTTCCGGCCGTGGTTTCGGCGCACGCCGTCCACGCCTTGATGACCTTCTGTGGCGATGCCGCGTTGCGCGCCAAGGCCAACAGCTTCGAGATGATTACGCCCGACGGACAGCCGGTCCGCTGGACATTAAATTTGCTGCACGGCGCGGGATTGTCGGACCGCGTTTATGGTCCGGAACTCACGCTGCGGCTCTGTCAGGCCAGCGCCGAGCAAGGCGTTTCGATCTACCTGTACGGTGGCGAAAACGATCAGGTGCTCGAGCGATTGAAGTCCAGCTTGTTGAAACGGTTTCCGCGGTTGCAGATTGCCGGTGCCTACTCGCCGCCCTTCCGGCCGCTGACTTCGACCGAAGCGGACGAGCTGGTACAGGATATTCAACAGAGCGGCGCCGGCATTGTGTTCATCGGCCTGGGTTGTCCCAAGCAAGACGAGTTTGCTTACGCCTTCCGGTCGCGGCTCAATGCGGTGCTGGTGTGCGTGGGCGCGGCGTTCGATTTTCATGCCGGGATCAAAACCATTGCGCCGGCTTGGATGCAGCGGCGCGGGCTCGAATGGCTGTACCGTTTGTGGCAAGAACCGCGTCGCTTGTGGAAGCGTTACTGCATCACCAATTCGCTGTATGCGGCCAAGCTCAGCGGTGCGATGGCGCGCAAGTATTTGAAGGCCTGGCAGAAGCCGCTGGAGTTCCCGCTGCAGCCCATCGTCCGCACTTACGAGTTGGCGGAATCGCTGCCGCTTGAACTGGCGGTCGATCGGGCAGGCAATTCTGAATTCGCAACGACGACATGAGTTTACGACAGTTTCGGCGTACATTCCAACATCTCGAATGGATTGATGGGCATGCCTAACAACCCGCGTGTCAGTATCGGACTGCCGGTCTACAACGGCGAGGAGTATCTCGCCGAGGCGATCGAGTCTGCGCTGGCGCAAACCTACCGCGACTTGGAATTGATCATTTCGGACAACGGCTCGACCGACGGCACGCAAGCGATTTGCGAGCGTTACGCCGCGCGCGACTCGCGCGTACGCTATGTGCGCAGCCCCAACAATCGCGGCGCGGTGTGGAACTTCAATCGCGTGGTCGAATTAGCCGGCGGTGAGTTCTTCAAATGGCATGCGGCCGACGATCGTATTGCCCCCGAGTTTGTGGAGCAGGCGGTGGGCGTGTTGGATTCCGATCCCGGCGTGGTGCTGGTGATGTCGCGGGCCGCGGTGATTGATGCCGAAGGGCAGCTGATCGAAGAACTGCCCGGACAAGCCGCGCCAGTCGCGCTGCGATTGACCGACGGCGCAGATTCCACCCGCTGGGATTTTTTGACTTCGGCGCGGGCCGACCGACGATATCGCGGCGTGCTGTTGTATTCCGTGCGCTGTTACGAAGAGTTCGGATTAATCCGCAAAGACGTCATGCGCCGCACAGGCGGACACCGGCCGTATCGCGGCGCGGAAAAAGTCTTGCTGGCGGAACTGTCGCTGCTGGGACGCTTTGCGGAAATTCCGCAGGTGCTGTTCTTCAATCGCTGGCACAACGCTCGCTTTTCGGCGCTCGGTTCCGCCAAGGCCCAATTACAATGGGTACATCCGGCTGCCAAAAGCAAGTTCATCTTGCCGCGGCAAGTACGCTGCACGGTCGGATACACGGCCGCGATTTTCGGAATCCCGATGCGGCTGCACGAGCGACTCGGCTGTGCCGCCGTGCTCGCGCGATTTGTGCTGAGAGTGGGCAAATGGAAGAGCCTGCTCGGCGAAACGATCCGCGGAGATGGCATGTTGGCGCGGCTGCCAGCTTCACAGAGTGCTAAGAAGAATTCAACCGTCAGCGTGCCACAGCCGCTGGCAACCAGCGCCGCAACGCGCGATTAGTCAGGCATTTCCGGTTCACTATTTTCCGTTCACATTCGATCGATCCTGTATGTCCTCGACGCTCAACCTGGCTAAAACGGCTGCTTCCGTTGCTTCGCCGGCTAACTCACTGCCGACGCTGTCCGAACTGCTGCGCACCGATTTAAATTACATCTGCCAATCGTCGGACGTGGAATTCGGCAGTATGTCTGGCAAGCGGTTGCTCATCACCGGCGGGGCCGGTTTTTTAGGCTATTACCTGGTGCAATCGGTGCTGCACTGGAACGACACACATGCCGAGCGGCCCGCAATTGAATTGACCGTGTTCGACAACTTCATGCGCGGCGTGCCCGACTGGCTCACCAGCTTGGCGGTTCGCGCCGATCTGCACTTGCTACGGCACGACATCCGCCACCCGCTGCCCGCGGACATGGGGCATTACGCTTACATCATTCACGCGGCCGGTATCGCTTCGCCGATCTACTATCGCAAGCAACCCATCGAAACCATGGACGCCAACATCAACGGCCTCCGCAGTTTGCTGGATTACTGCCTGGCCGAAAAGCACGGCGGCCGTCCGGTAGAAGGCTTTTTGTTTTACTCCAGCAGCGAAATTTACGGCGATCCCTCGGCCGATCGGATTCCCACCGAAGAAACCTATCGCGGCAATGTCTCATGCACCGGCCCACGGGCCTGCTACGACGAATCCAAACGCTACGGCGAAACGCTGAGCGTCACGTTCCATCGCCAGTACGATTTGCCGGTCAAGATCGCCCGCCCGTTCAATAACTATGGTCCCGGTTTGAAGATCAGCGACCGTCGCGTGCTGCCGGACTTTTGCCGCGACGTGCTGAGTGGCCGCGACATCGTGATGCTCTCCGACGGCGCGCCGACGCGCACGTTTTGCTACAGCGCCGACGCGATCATCGGTTACTACAAAGTGCTGGTCCGCGGCCACGGCGGCGAGGCCTACAACATTGGCGTCGAGACGCCCGAAATTTCGATGGCCCAACTGGCCGAACAGGTGGTCGCCTTGGCGCGCGAACTGTTCGGTTATCAGGGTCGCGTGGTCCGACAAGCATCGGCCGAAAAAGATTATCTAGTCGATAACCCCAACCGTCGCTGCCCTTCGATTCAGAAAGCGCGGCGCGATCTGGATTATCGCCCCTCGGTCGAATTTGCCGACGGCTTGCGGCGTTCGCTGATTTGGTATTTCCACAACCAATTGGCGGAGGATGCGTAGATGCGTGTTTCCATCATTGGTGCCGGCTATGTCGGCTTAGTGACCGGCGTTTGCCTGGCCGAAAAAGGTCATCAGGTGACGCTGGTTGACGTCGATCCGCGAAAGATCGCGGCCATCGAGTCGGCCCAGGCTCCGATTCACGAATTAGGTTTGCCGGAGTTGCTTTCGCGGCATGCCGATCGCGGCTTGCGAGCCACCACGGATCTTCGCGCCGCCGTGCTTGCCACGGAGATCACGCTGATCGCGGTCGGCACGCCCTTCGATGGCCAGCAGATCGACCTCACGTACATTCGCGCCGCAGCGCAACAAATTGGCCAAGCGCTGCGCGACAAAACCGACTATCACGTCGTGGCGGTCAAGAGCACGGTTGTGCCTGGCACCACGGACGACGTGGTGGGTCCGATTCTACAGGCCGAGTCCGGCAAGGCGCTGGGCGCGCAGATCGGCCTCGGCATGAACCCCGAGTTTCTGACCGAAGGCCAGGCCGTGGCCGACTTCATGCAGCCAGACCGAATCGTGATTGGCGGCAGCGATGCGCGGACGCAACAAACGCTGGATGCGCTGTACCACGATTTCACGGATTGCCCGCACCTGCCCACCAGCAACAAGGTGGCGGAGATGATTAAGTACGCTTCGAATTCGCTGCTGGCCACGATGATTTCGTTCGCCAACGAAATTGGCAATCTCTGTACGGGCCTCGGCGGCGTGGACGTGCTGGACGTCATGCAAGGCGTGCACTGCTCGAATTATCTTAGCCCGCGCGCGGCCGATGGCCAGCGCGTGGTGGCGCCCATCAGTTCGTTTTTGCTGGCCGGTTGCGGCTTCGGCGGCAGTTGCTTGCCCAAGGACGTGGCCGCGCTGGCCAGTCATGGGCAGCAACATAACGTAGCCATGCCGCTGTTGGACGCCGTGCTGTATATCAATCGTCAGCGTCCACAGCGAGTGGTGTCGCTGTTGAAAAAACATTTTCCGTCGCTGTCCGGCGTACGAACTTCGGTGCTGGGGCTGACGTTCAAGCCCGACACCGACGACCTGCGTCAGTCGCCGGCGTTTGGCATCATCGATGCGCTGCTGGCCGAAGGCGCGGCGATTCGCGCCTACGATCCGGTGGCCGGTGCGGCAGCCAAGCAATTGCTGGGCGCCAAGCCGGTCGAAGTGTGTGGCGCGCTGAGCGATGTGGTGCAGGACGCGCAAGCCGTGGTGCTCGTCACGCGCTGGGACGAATTCCACGCGCTGCCGGAACTGCTGCGGCAACAAAACCCGCAGCCGCTGTTTGTGGACGGCCGGCGAATGTTGGCTAAAGAGAATTTTTCGCGATACGAAGGAATTGGCGTTTAGCGCTTTCTGCCTAACCGACGAGATTCGAACATGAAACTCCATGCGACCAAACTGCCCGGCGTGTATGTGTTGCAACTCGACAAATTGGTTGACGAGCGCGGCTACTTTGCCCGCGCCTGGTGCGAGCGCGAGATGCGAAACTTCGGTTTGAAAACCACGTATGTGCAAACCAACGTCGGTTTTTCGCATCAGTCCGGCACGCTGCGCGGCATGCATTACCAAGTGGCACCGCAGGCGGAAGTCAAAATCGTCCGCTGCACGCGCGGCGCCATTTACGATGTGGCCATCGATCTGCGGCCCGGTTCGGCAACGCTCGGCCAGTGGGTGGGCGTCGAACTCACGCCGGAAAATGGCCTGGCGCTGTACATTCCCGAGCAGTGCGCGCACGGCTATCAAACCTTGGCGGACAACAGCGAAATGAGCTATCAGACCAGCGCGTTTTTCTCCTCCGCGCAGTGCCGCGCGGTCCGCTACAACGATTCGCACTTCAACATCGAGTGGCCGCTGCCGGTCAGTTCGATTTCCGACAAAGACCGCGACTGCGCGGATTGGTCGGCGGCGGCCACCACTCTGGTTCGCTCTTAACTCGATTTTTCCTCGCACGAGACACTCCACCGATGATGATTCTCGACAAAGCCCTGCAATTGCGTGAAGACCAAGACCGACCGGTGCGCGTCGCGCTGATTGGCGCCGGCTTCATGGGCCGCGCCATCGCGCAGCAGTTGCTCACGCCGCTGCCCGGCTTGCGTTTGGTGGGCATTGCCGCGCGCCGCGCGGAATCGGCCCAGCGCGCCTATCTCGAAGCGGGCGTCACAGACTACGCGCGGCCCGAGAATGCGTCGCAAGTCGACCGGGCGATCGTCGCCGGTCGTGCCGTGGTGGTCGAAGATCCCGCGCTGCTCTGCCAGGCGGACGGCGTGGATGTGGTGATCGAAGTCACCGGTCATGTCGAGCAGTCTGCCCACACGGTCATGCAGGCCATCCGCTATGGCAAACACGTGGTGCTGATGAATGCCGAACTGGACGCCACCATCGGCCCGATGCTCAAAGTCTACGCGGACCGCGCGGGCGTCGTCATCACCAACACCGAGGGCGACGAGCCAGGCGTGGCGTTGAACTTGTATCGGTTTGTCAAAACCATCGGCTATCAACCGGTGATGGCCGGCAATATCAAAGGCTTTTACGACGTCCGCCGCAATCCGGACACACAGCTTGGCTTTGCCGAAAAAACCAAACAAAACGTCAACATGGTGACCTCGTTTGCCGACGGCACCAAACTTTCGATGGAGACCTGCATCGTGGCCAACGCCACGGGGCTGCGCGCCGGCCGCCGCGGCATGTTTGGGCATCGCTGCGCCCACGTGAAAGACGTGTTGCAACATTTTTCGGCCGAGCAATTATTGCATGAGCCGCTGGTCGACTTCGTGTTAGGCGCGGAACCCGGCAGCGGCGCGTTTGTCGTTGGCTACAACGACAACCCCTACAAAGCTCATCAAATGAGTTACTTCAAAATGGGCGACGGTCCGCTGTACGTGTTCTATACGCCGTTTCATCTGCCGCATTTGGAAGTGGCCGTGACCGTGGGCCGCGTGGCGCTGTTTCAAGATGCCGCCGTCACGCCGATCGGCGCGCCGGTCTGTGATGTGGTCACGGTGGCCAAGCGGCCGCTCAAAGCGGGCGAACTGCTCGACGGCATCGGCGGCTTCACCTGCTACGGCATGATCGATAACGCGGAAACCAGCATTGGCCAAAACACGCTGCCGATGGGTCTGGCAGACGGCTGCCGGCTGTTGCGCGACGTGCCGGCCGATCAACCCATCACTTATGCCGATGTGCAACTCCCGGCCGGTCGGCTGTGCGATCAATTGCGCAGCGAGCAAAACGCACACTTCGCCGACGCTCTTTCACGCTCCTCGCTTTCGCCCGCCGCGGCCCTTTAATTCACACCTGCCTGGTAAACAATCATGAAAGTCGTGCTCTTCTGCGGTGGCTTCGGCATGCGGCTCCGCGAGTATTCCGATAACATTCCCAAGCCGCTGGTCAACATCGGCTACCGGCCCATCCTCTGGCACGTGATGAAATACTATGCGCATTTTGGGCATAAGGATTTCATTCTCTGCTTGGGCTGGAAAGGCGACGCCATCAAGAACTACTTCTTGAACTACGATGAATGCGTCTCCAACGACTTTGTGATGTCCGGCAACGGCAACAAAGTCAAACTGCTGAGCAGCGACATTCACGATTGGACCATCACGTTTGTCAACTCGGGCGCCAGTAGCAACATTGGCCAGCGGTTGTGCGCGGTCGAAAAACATTTGGCTGGCGAAGAAATGTTTTTGGCCAACTACTCGGACGGTCTGACCGATGTGCCGCTGCCGGAGATGATTGATTTCCATCAGCAGCAAAACGCCACAGCCACGTTTCTGGCGGTCAAGCCGATGCAAAGCTTCCACGCCGTGAGCATGGGCAACGACGGCCTGGTGCGCGACATCCGCGCCATCGGAGACTCGGACGTCTGGATGAACGGCGGCTACTTCGTTTTGAATCGCGATATCTTCCGCGCCATTCACGACGGCGAAGAGCTGGTCAGCGAACCGTTCCAGCGGCTGATTCAACAAGAGAAGCTGGCCGCCTATAAATATCGCGGCTTCTGGGGCTGCATGGATACTTTCAAGGAAAAGCAGCGTCTGGACGACATGGTCGACCGCGGCGAAACGCCTTGGGAATTGTGGAAGGATGACGATGATGCGTCCACCACTGCGGGCGCCGCAACCGAGATGGTGCAACGCGCCAATGGCGTGAGCAAGCGGCCGCGCTAGTTGGCAACTTCGAAAAAATCGATCTGTGATCAATCTGCAAACCACTCGAACTTTCTTCGCGTCCTTCGCGACTTCGCGGTGAATTGTTCCGGTCGCTGATGGCTTGTGGATTCGAATTCAACGCAAAGGCGCAAAGTTCGCAAACGTGTTTGATGTCCTTTCAGTTTGTGAGTCGATCGCGACGAACGGGTTTTGCATGTTGAATTTACGGCCACACAATCTGAAACGCATTCTCTGTCTGGGCGCGCACGCCGATGATATTGAGATTGGCGCCGGCGGAACGCTGCTGCGGCTGTTATCGGAGAATCCCGGCGTGCATGTGGAGTGGGTGGTGTTCAGCGCCTCGCCGGAACGCGCTCGCGAAGCCCGCGTCAGCGCCGAACTGTTTTTGCGCGAGGCCGGCAGTTCGCGCGTCAGCCTGCAGAACTTTCGCGATAGTTACTTTCCATACGAAGGCGCGGCGATCAAGGCGTTTTTCGAATCGATCCGCGCCGAGGCAACGCCGGATCTGATTTTTACGCATCGCGGCGACGATGCCCATCAGGATCATCGGCTGCTCTCGGAACTCACCTGGTGTGCGTTCCGCAATCATCTGATTTGGGAGTACGAGATTCCCAAGTACGAAGGCGATCTCGGCAAGCCGAACATCTTTGTGCCGCTGCCGCCGGAGATTACGGCCCGCAAGCTGAATTACCTGCTGGAGGCGTTTACTTCGCAGCACAGTAAGCCCTGGTTTACGCGCGACACGTTTTCCGCCATTCTCCGTCTGCGCGGCGTGGAATGTCACGCCGCCGATCGCCACGCCGAAGCCTTCCATTGCCGCAAAGCGGTGATTTAGCCGTAAAATGCCACGCTTGCGAAGCTGACACACGCGCTGCCATCCGATTCGACCGCTTGGTCGTACTTCAGCAATTCGCCGCGCGTGGGTTGCATGACTTGCAGCATGGTGTAGGTCGGCGCCAAGCCGCAAATCCGCCGCTGATCCTGCTGCTGGGCAATATGATTGAAGAACTCTGCGGCATCCGCCTGACACGCTGCGGCCAGGAGTTGGTGATCGTCTCGTGACTGATCCGCCAAACGCGGTTCGTCCAACAGCCACGCATCGCCAAACCGCTGGCCGACATGCGCCAGATCGCCACCGCTGATGAACGCCACCGTACCAGGATAGTCGGCCACAGTGGCCCGCAGAGCGCTGACGAATGCGTTGATTTCGCCCGCTTCGGCCGGCTGACGCAACTCTTCGACAAAGCCGTGGAACGAGCCGGTCAGAATCGGCACGATCCGAAACGGACGACGATCGGCCAGCAGGTATTGCAGGAACACGGCTTGAAATTCAATCGAATGTTCCTTGCGGTGCGACGGTTCATCGTCAAACAGTTTCAGCGTGCCACGATCGGGCTGACGTTCCAAATGCGTCTGAAGCGAATCGATGAACGCTTGATCGGTTTGGACGGCGCCCAGCGGCGTGTCGAAGTTTTTGCGCGAAACGGAAAACAGATTTTTCATGGCCGTGTGCGCGGTGCCGAAGATGATGTACAGGTCGGCCGCGTTTTCTTCCACAAGTTTTTTGTACGCCCAGGCAAACGCCGGTCCGCCACGATGCAGATCGATATGTGGACTGAGCACGCCGCACAATCGGCCAGGCGAAGCGGCCGGTTGCGCCCAATCGACCGCGCCGGGCCCTTGCTCGCAGGTAAACAGTTCGGCCAGTTGCTGCCGCAGTTCGTCGGGCTGGCCGGCGTATGCGCCCCCGGCATGCGCGGCGGGCCGCGTGGGATTATCGAGATAGGTTTCCAACTCGGCGCGGCGATGCGCGCGGAAGCGTGGCGAATCGAGCAATAGCGCTTCGTCCAGTTGCTCGATCAAGCCATTCACATCGGCCAGCGCCACCGGTCCTCCGGCCTGCGACAGAAACTCGCGTTGAATTTCGCCTAGCTCGCGGCGACCGTCCATCAATGTGGCCAACAGCGCCGCCGGGTAGGGCAAGACCACCGTTTGGCTGAAGCCTTGGGGATCGCGGACCACAAACATCGGTTGCCGGGCCGATTCGGATTCTTGCTGGTACGGAAAAATTTCCAGCGCGCGCAATCGCGGGCGTAATGTGGCGGACATCGACAAAGCCTCTCTCTCGCCTGCGGACCGATCCGATCATCCCTCAACGCAATTCATTGTTTGCCACCGCCGCGCAGCGGTCAAGCAAACTCGGCCACCGATTAACGCGATTTTCAACCGCAGAAACGGGCAAACCGCTTGGCACGCTCGTCGCCCGTGGAGTTTCGACCTCATCAAAGCTGGGGCCGACTTTAACGCGAATCACACCTACGGGCAACGAAAGCGACATGCAAGCGGGATACCTTAAGACCAACAGTGGAATCGCTCCAAACATCGCACGCTATCCAGACGTCATCGTTTGCCGTGAACTGTCACGGCGATCTCAAACCAACAGGAATTGCTAATGTTCAAACGCAAATTCGTCACCTCGTCAACTGTCGGCGTGGCCGCGTTGGCCTGGATGTCGCTCTCAGGGTTTCATGTTGCCTTCGCGCAACCGGGCCGCAATCTAGTCGTGAGTCGCACAACATATTCCGGCACCGCAAGTTCGGTTCTGTTTCCGGGCGTTCTGCCCAATAACGCCGCTTCCGTCGCCAACGGCACGTTTCCGGGCGTGTTCCAAAACGAAACGCCCGATCCCGCATTTGGCATCACATCGCCGATCTTCATCGATCAGCTCACGACCTCCGGTAACTTCGTCAGCAGCCAGAACGTTTCGAGTTTGATCTCGACGCAGTTGGGCGTGAACGTTGCCACGAGCTTTCCGTCGAAATCCGAACTCGGTTTGAGCCTGACGCCCGACGGCACAGCCGTCACGTTCATGGCGTACGGGGCCGCGGCGAATCAACTCGATGTCTCGAACTCGAACACTCCAGGCCACGTGGACATTACGAACCCTGTCAACGGGCGAGGGGTTTTGATTACGCAACGCGATGTCGTCGAATTAAATTTCAGCGGAATCGCGCAAGTCACCACCACCAACACGTATTCCGGCAACAACGGACGCAACGTGGTGCTTGGCGCAAACGGAAATTATTACATGGTGGGCAACGCCGGTAACAACGGCTCGAGCAAAACATACGCGTCTGGCGTGAGCCTGGCAGGATCGAACGTCACGCTGTCCGGAACTTCGACCACGGCCAACATGTTTGTCGGTACGCCCTTCTCCGGCGCCAATGTTCCGACCGGAACCTACGTCACCGCAATTACCGACCCCACACATTTCACCATCAGCGCCGCAGCCACCGGCGCCGCTTCAGGCAGTTACATTGCGAACGAGGGTGCCTACCAACTTACGAGCGTGGCGTTTAGCAGCGGTGTCAGCAGCATCGCGGTGGCTGATACCTCCAAGCTCGTGGTTGGCATGCCACTGAGCGGCAGCGGTTTCGCCACGGGAAGCTATGTGCAGTCGATTAGCGACGCCACGCACTTTGTCGCCAGTGCAGCGCCCACGGGAAATTCGTCCGGAACGGTTAGCTACACCGCGGCGGTGTCGAATTCGATGCTCAGCGATAATACCGGCGTGCAGATGATTCAGAAGGGATTGAACGATTCGATTGGCACGGGAACCGGCAATCTCGACTCGGTCACCAATAGCACGGTCGTTGGCAAAGTGAACGGAACTTACGGCACGACGCCCGGTTATCAACGTGGCTTTTCGATCACTCAGATTGGTCTGGCCGCCGATAAAACCGGCAAGGACGACAACTTCCGTGGGCTGACGAATTACAACAACACGATCTACGTCACCAAGGGCAGCGGCGGTAACGGCTTTGACGCCGTTTATCAGGTCAACCCAAACGGCGGCGGGTATGTCGCGCCTGGCACCAGCGCCGGCTTGGCATCGGCCGTCAACGCCGGGACCGCAAGTCTCAACGCGCTACCGGGTTGGCCCACCACCAGCACGGGAGCCAACGAATCGAAAACGCTCACCACGCCGATCATTCATCATCCGTTTGGAGTTTGGTTCGCCAACGATTCGACGATGTATGTCGCCGACGAGGGCGGCGCGGGATTGACCAACGCCGCCGCAGGCGGTTTGGAAAAATGGCTTTGGAACGGCTCGCAATGGAACTATCAATATACGCTGGCTGCCAGCACCATTCCGGGTTACAACACTGGCGGTCTGGCCTTGCAAGCTCTCGGTTTACGCAACCTGATTGGCGAAGACAATGGCGACGGCACGGTGACGCTGTTTGCCGTGACTTCGACCACCGGTCAAACGCTGACGGACGAAGGCGCGGACCCAAACCAATTGGTTTCGATTACCGATAGTTTGAGCGCTACCACTTTGCCGTCCGAATCGTTCAACGTGTTGCAGACGGCAGCCTTTGGCGACGCACTTCGCGGCGTGACCTTCGCCCCGACGGCGGTACCCGAACCTAGCAGCGGTCTGTTGTTGCTCGCCGGGAGTGGCGCAATGGCACTTCTGGTTCGACGCGCGAAAATCAAGGGCCGCAGAACGTCGCGGTAGGTGATCGTTGGCAATTGAGCAAGCGATGGCGGATCGATTTCGCAGCCCGAAATGCCGCCATCGCTTTCGCCTTCAGTCAGGCCATTCGATTCACTTACGCAAAATCGATTTCGCGACGGATGCTTGCGAAGAAAATCAACCACGCGTCGCCGCTATTCGCCGGCGCTAAACACGAACAGTTGTTTATAGAGATAGGCGTTGGCCGGTTTGGGCCAGGGCAACGCCGTTAATCGCTCGACCAGGCTGGCGTCCACAAATCCGTTGACGGCAGCCTGAATTTCTACGTTGCCTTCCGACGAACTGATCATGGCAAAAATCGAACGCAGTTCGAACTTGTCCGGCGTCTTCCAGGTGCGCACCTGCGCTTTGAGCGCAGCCAGCAACTCGCGAAAAAACGGCGCGGTGGGCGCAAGCTGCGGCGGTCGCGAACCGCGAATGCCGGCCCTGCCCGGAAAAACCTGCCAGCGACCCATGTAGCGCGCGGCATCTCCGGCGGAGCGCGCCGGCGGCGCGCCCAGCGCCGACAACACGGGCGATGCCGCCAGCAAGTGCCATTCTTGAATGCCGTCGGCCAGCGCCGCGGCGGCATCGGCGCCCACGCCCAGCGTGCCCAGGCGAAAACGATCGCCCTCGCAACCATCGACGTGCATTTGAATGTCCAGCGGCGCAATGACCTGTTTGTCTTGCCGCTCGAAGCCCTCGAAAGCAATCGACATGCCCAGGCGGTGGCCCAGAAACAGCAGGTCGCCATCGTCTTCTTCCAGCGCGACGCCAGCGGCCAGCAGATGCTGCCGCACCGCGTCGAACGCCAGTCGATAAAGGTCTTCGATCATCATGGGCTGAAACCGCGCTCTGCCCCACCGAGAATGGCATTGCGATTCAAGGCGGCGGCAGAACTTTCGAGCGGAGTTGTTTGCGACACGCGAGCCTTACGCGCGCGGCGGTTGCTGCGGTTGCGGTTGACGTTGGACGCGTTTGTTGATGTCAGTTTCCAGCACGCCAAACACGCTCTCATGGTTTTGCAACGTCATGCCCAACGCGTGCAGCAATCGCTTGGCGGTGAAGAAATTGACGATGATTCGCTGCGTGACGGCCAGCGGATTTTCGGGGATGCCCATCGGTTGCGGGTTGAGACCGAAGTCAATGATCAGTTCTTCCGGCGTGCCGGTGACGCGGCAAAAATTGGCGTACAGTGCTACGACTTTGGAATCGTCCAGATGCACCTGCTGCCGCGGCTGCTGAGCGGCGGGCGGGGCGGTGAGATCGTCGGGGATGGTCGGAAATTCCTTAGCCATGACTGGGCTCCTGAGTGATGCTGCAAACCGGTGAACTGCCGGATTGTATCGCGCGGCCCGCCGGTTTGGCTAGTCAAACGGGTGGGTCCAGCCGACAGCTTGCACGACGTTTTTGTCTCCGGTCGTACTCGTCGGGCCAGGCGCGATCGCGGCTTGAAGCTTCGCGATTCGAAGTGGTCGAGCTGGTCAGGCGAAGGGATGGTGCTTGACCAACGGGTTCAGCGATCAGGGAGCGCTATTTAACGGGCGTCGCGCTGGTGCGCCAAAATGCCCATCACAATTTTGCGTAGTTTGGGCTCGGCTTCGCCCGCGATCCGCAGAATTTCTGGCACGCTGGCTGGCTTGAGCGCGTCCGGCAAACACATGTCGGTGACGATCGATAATCCCAGCACGCGGAGTCCGGCGTGAACGGCCACCAGTACTTCTGGCACTGTCGACATGCCGACCACGTCGGCGCCGATTGCGCGCAAGAAGCGGTATTCGGCCCGCGTCTCTAAATTGGGACCGGTGACGGCCACATACACGCCGCGATGGGCGGCGAAGTTTTCGTTGCGCGCAATTTCCAGCGCCTGGTCGATCAGCGCAAAGTCGTACGGCCGGCACAGATCCGGAAATCGCGGTCCGAGGGCGTCGTCGTTCACGCCGATCAGTGGGTTGTCGCCGAGCAAGTTGATGTGATCTTCAATCACCATGATGTCGCCGCAGGCATATTGCGGATTCATGCCGCCGCACGCGTTGGAAACAATCAGCAGTTCCGCGCCTAGCGCCTTCATCACTCGCACCGGAAAAGTGATCTGCTGTTGCGAATAGCCTTCGTAAGCATGAAAGCGGCCCTCCATGGCCACAACTTCAACGCCGTTGAGTTTGCCGCAGACCAACTGGCCGGTGTGGCTGATGGCCGTGGATCGAGGAAAATGCGGCAGCGATTCGTATTCGATTTTGGCTTCGGTTACGATCTGCGCGGCCAAACTGCCGAGCCCGGTGCCGAGAATAATGCCGACGCGCGGTGTGCTCGAATAGAGTTTACGAATGGCGTCGGTGGCTTCGGAAATCTGTGCGGCGAGTTGAAGCATGCTAGGCAAATTCCTGCAAAGACGATCAGGGCGTGGCGGACGTCGGCGCGCGGAAGCCAGAGGTGCGACAGCCGAACGTTGCCGCTCATTCTGGCGAATTGCCCGCAGTTTGGCCAGCACCCCTGCTGGGCGTGTTTGCAATTCGACCGGTGCGTCAGGCAGGTCGTGTTTGTGAGCCGACGCGCGCGTCGCCGTGGCGTAGGTCCGTGCCACACGCTGAAGCCATTCGCTGGTCGCATGGAGCGCCGAAGTCGCCACGGCTGGTCGATACAAATGGCAGGTATTTTCCGTTGGCGCGACCGCCACGACAGTTGTTGCCCGCCGCGATAAAGCAACGTGGCGGCTGATTGTCCAAACTCTTGTTGCGGGTTACACTGCTGGTTTCACGTCCGGGCGGGTTTCGATCACGGAGTCGCTTGCATGAGTTTTGTCGCTGAGAGTAAGGCCGCATCCGCGGGCACGGCCAAGTTGACGGTCGGCAAGCAAGAAATCGAACTACCGGTGGTGGTCGGGACCGAAGACGAACACGCCATCGATATCTCCAAGCTGCGTTCGTCAACCGGCTGCATCACGCTGGATGAGGGCTACGGCAACAGCGGCTCGACGACCAGTTCGATCACGTATCTTGACGGCGAACAAGGCATTTTGCGCTATCGCGGTTACCCGATCGAAGTTTTGGCCCAGCGCTGCGACTTCATCGAGGTCAGTTACCTGCTGATTTACGGCGAGTTGCCCACGCAAGAGCAGTTGGATAACTTCCGCTCGGCGCTGCGCCGACACACGATGATTCACGAGGACATGCGCTCGTTTTACAACGGCTTTCCGCGCGATGCGCACCCGGTTGCCATTCTGAGTTCGGTGGTTGGCGCGCTGTCGACGTTTTATCAAGATTCGCTCAATCCACACAACGATCAGCAGGTGGAAGTTTCCATTCACCGCCTGATTGCCAAGCTGCCGACCATTGCCGCCTATAGCTTCAAGAAATCGGTGGGGCAGCCGTTCATTTATCCTTCGAACGAATTGAACTACTGCGAAAACTTCTTGCGGATGATGTTCGCCGTGCCCAGCGAAACGTACAAAGCCGATCCGGATTTTGTCCAAGCGCTGAACTTGCTGCTGATCGTACATGCCGACCACGAGCAGAATTGCAGCACGTCGACCGTACGCATGGTGGGCTCGAGCGACGCGAATTTATTTGCTTCCATTTCCGCCGGCATTTGCGCATTGTGGGGACCGCTGCACGGCGGGGCCAATCAAGCCTGCGTCGAAATGCTGGAGATGATTCGCGAAGACAATAAGAACGTCGGCAAGTATGTCGATTTGGCGAAGACCAAGGGCACCGGTTTTCGGCTGATGGGCTTCGGTCACCGCGTTTATAAAAATCGCGACCCACGGGCAACCATCATCAAAGCCATGTGCGACCGCCTGCTCAAAAAGCGGGCCATCGAAGATCCGATTTTCGACATTGCCCAAGAGCTCGAGGCCGTGGCGCTTTCGGACCCGTACTTCAAAGAGCGCAAGCTGTATCCCAACGTGGATTTCTATTCCGGCGTGATCTACCGCGCCATTGGAATTCCGGTGCAGATGTTTACGGTGCTGTTTGCCATGGGGCGCCTGCCGGGCTGGATTGCTCATTGGTTGGAGATGCACCACTCAGACAGCAAACGCATCGCTCGCCCGCGTCAGGTTTACACCGGCCCCAAGCAGCGAGAATTCGTAACGATCGACAAGCGGTAGATCACGACCGCGTGGAGATATTGGTAGGTGATAATTGCTGGCCGTTTCGCCAGCCAATCCACACTATTGTTCGGCGAGTTCGCCTTGCATGGTCAGCACCAATTTCCTTCTGCCGCCCTGATTGCGGTGTTCGCACAAGTAGATGCCTTGCCAAGTACCCAGGCAGAGTCGTCCGGCATGAATCGGAATGCTTAGCGAGCTGCCAATCAATGCGGCTTTGACATGCGCCGGCATGTCGTCGGGGCCTTCGCAAGTGTGGCGATACGGGAAATCTTCGCGGGCCAGCGCATTAAAGGACGTTTCCAAATCGGCTGGCACGTCAGGATCGGCATTTTCGTTGATCGCCAGCGAAGCGGACGTATGCTGGATGAAAATGTGCAGCAAGCCTACGTCAACCGTCGCAACTTCGGGCAGCGCGTGGAGCACGTCGTCGGTAATGAGATGAAATCCGCGACGCTGGGCAGTAAGTTGGATAATGCGGTGAATCCAGGTCATTTGAGGGGTATGTCCGGATGAGTGCGGGCGGTGCTGTCTTGCGCGGCCCGTATCGCAAAGGGCAAGAAAACGCGAGAAAACAAGGATTTTGAAGCGGCGTGATTTTTTGAGCAAAATTTGTCGGTGCCATCACCAAAAACTTGACTTTTACATCGACTCCTAGATAATACAGGAACGAATTGGAACGCGACCGGGCTGGGTTCTTTTTTTCCCACCTGTCGGAAGGTTGTTGCGAGCCCAACGCAACCCGACTAAGAAGAACTTGGTCGAACTTGAGACGGCTTGAGTTCGTAGGACAGTTTAGGATCGCTTGAAGCCATATTTTATTGGGATTCGTATTTTTACTTTCAGCGTTTGTGCGCCAAATAAATTGCGTATGTAGGCTGTTTGATAGCATCCCTGAGACTGCAAGGGAAGCTCCTCATGCGGCCTTGATTGTTTATTTGGTTGTTAAAAACGCGCCTGTTGTGGAGGGTTGTGAGTCATGCGGCAAATGAAGAACGTGTTTGAAACCATCTTGAAGTACGGTCACGACGAAGATTTTGCTCCGGCGGAATCGGACGACTTTGTGCCAACCGACGCGCCCGCCGGTTCCAAAGAAAAGCTCGACATCCTGGCTCAGCGAATCGAAATGGGCCTGCCGTTGTGGCACAACGAAGATCGCCCGGATTACTCGGGTTTGACGGGCGTTGTCCGTCCGCGAGATTAGTTTTTCGAGCGATTCGTTGTCCGAGAGCGCGATGACGACGCGCCCACTTGCTGCGCGCAGATAAACTGGGTGATGCGAGTTTTACGGATCAAATTTCGCGGCTTTAGAAAACAAACAGACACAACCAGACATTCAACGCTGCTTCATGGCGCGTTGAATGTCTTTTTTCATGGTGGCCGCTTTGAGGCTTTCGCGCTTGTCGTGCAGCTTCTTGCCTTTGCAGATGCCCATTAGCACTTTGGCGCGGCCTTCTTTGAAGTACATTTTGAGTGGTACCAGTGTGAGCCCCTGTTCGAAGGCTTTGCTAGCGAATTTTTTGACTTCGCGGCGGTGCATCAGCAACTTGCGTGGCCGCTTAGGGATGTGATTGTAGCGGTTGGCTTGGGTATACTCTTGAATGTCGCAACCGATCAGCCAGACCTCGCCGTCCTTAATTCGGCCGTAGGCTTCTTCGAGCGACATTCGTCCGCCGCGCAGACTTTTGACTTCGCTGCCCACCAATATGATGCCGCACTCCAGCGTATCGAGCACCGCATATTCGTGCCGCGCTTTGCGATTGTTGGCAATCAGCCGCTCGTTATCGTGCTCGCGGTCGGGTTCCGCTTTTTTCTTGCTCGGTTTACCGGCCGGCGGTGCGGTGGGTTTGGGAATGTTTTTTGCCATGCTGCGAGGATCAGTGCCGCCAGATCAAGAGAATTGACCATTTCGAAACGTCTGCCGAACAATTTATGATACCAACTCCCCAACCGCTTGGCGTCCCCGATTCGCCGCTGGATGTCTATCTGCTGGGCACGGTGGATTTGACCGATTGCCTGACGCTGCAGCAGGAACTGGTGCAGGCGGCCCGCGATGCGGCCAGTACCGCCATGACCGTGTTGATCTGCGAACACCCCGGCGTAATTACCATGGGCCGTCGTGGCTCGCGCCAGCATGTGGAATTTAGTCCGCAAGAGTTGGCCAGCCAATTGCTGGAAATTCATTGGCTGAATCGCGGCGGCGGCGCGATGCTGCACTTGGTGGGGCAATTGGCGTTTTACGTGGTGGCGCCGCTGGATCAACTCGGCTGGACGCCCGGCGGACATGTGCGGCGATTGCAGACCGGCATTGCCGCGACGATGGCGGAAATTGGCGTGCCCGGGTTCGAGAAATCCGGTCGTCACGGCATTTGGGGACGCACTGGGCAAATGGCGGCGATTGGCGTCGCCATCAAGCATGGCATCGCTTACTTCGGCGGTGTGCTGAATGTCAGCAACGGCATGCATCTGTTTCGACGCGTCCAAACCGATCCGGATTCTGGCACGCAAATGAGTTCTCTGGTGGTCGAAAGTCAAAAACCGGTTAAAATGGCAACGGTTCGCGCGGCGCTGGTCCGACAACTGGCGGCCGCACTGGGTTGCGAAAAATACCATTTACACACGGGCCATCCTCGGTTGGTCCCCTTGAGGCCTGCGCGTGGAAAGTAGTCTGCCAATCGTTCGTTTGTCTGCGGCCTCGCTGCCCATCTTGGATCAAGCGCCATCGGGCGCTGGCGGTTGCTCATCGCCGCCGATCGCCAGCGGCAATCGTTTGCCACGCTGGCTCAAACGCAACTTGCCGCTTGGCAATTCCAATCACTTCACCGCCAAGCTTGTCGAAGAACTCGGCCTGAACACGGTCTGCGAAGAAGCCAAATGCCCGAACCGCATGGAGTGTTGGTCGCAAAAGACGGCCACCTTCATGATATTGGGCAAGGTCTGCACGCGGCCCTGCGGCTTTTGCTCGGTCGAGAAGGGCAAAACCAGCACCTTGGAGGCCGACGAACCGGAGCGCGTGGCCGAAGCGGCCGAGCGTCTGGGACTGAAGCACGTGGTGATCACTTCGGTCACGCGCGACGATTTGCCCGACGGCGGCGCGGAACATTTTTATCGCTCGGTGCTGGCCGTTCGCGCCCGCGTGGCGGCGACGATCGAAGTTCTGACGCCGGACTTTCTTGGCAAGCCTGGCGCGGTGGAACGCGTGGTGGAAGCGGCGCCAGAAGTGTTTAATCACAACACGGAAACCGTGCCGCGGCTGTATCGCGAAGTGCGCGGCCGCAAAAGCGATTATCGCTGGACGCTCGAATTGCTGCGCCGCGTGAAGGCGCTCAACCCATCGATCAAAACCAAAAGCGGCTTGATGCTCGGCCTGGGCGAGACCCGCGACGAACTGCTCGACACGCTGGCCGACTTGCACGCCGCAGGCTGCGACTTTTTGACTCTGGGTCAGTATCTGCAGCCCACGCCGGATCACCTGCCGGTGGTGGACTACATTCGGCCGGAAGAATTCGACCAACTGGCGGCGCTATCGCGCGCGATGGGATTCAAGAAGGTGGCCAGCGGTCCGTTCGTGCGGTCCAGTTACCACGCCCGCGATATGGCCGAAAGTTTTTAGGCTGGCGTCACTCGGTTTCCATTGGTCGCCTCATGATTTTACCGTCAACTGTCGCAGATACTTGGCCGCTCGCTTCGCTTCGCGCCGTGGTGTTCGATCTCGACGGACTGATGTTCAACACCGAAGACCTGTATCAATACGTGGGCGGCGAAGTGCTCCGGCGCCGCGGCAAAGTCTTCGATCACCAGTTGCTCGATCAAATGATGGGCCGCGTGCCGCAGGTGGCGCTGCAATTGATGATCGATTATCACCGCTTGCCGGACACCGTGGCCGGATTGGCCAGCGAAGGCGAGCAAATTTTTGCCGAGATTCTCGACGCCCGCTTGGAGTTGATGCCCGGCCTGAGCGCGTTACTGGCGTCGCTAGAACGCGCGCACATTCCCAAGGCGATTGGCACCAGTAGCGGTCCGGCGTTCGTGCAAAAAGTGCTGTCGCGGTTCGAGCTCGGACCGCGGTTCCAGTTTATTCTGACCTGCGAAGACGTGAGCCAGGGCAAACCGAACCCGGAGATTTATTTGACGGCCGCCGAGCGGTTTGGCGTCCGGCCAGAGGAATTGCTGGTGCTGGAAGATAGCCAGAATGGCTGCCGCGCGGCCGTGGCGTCCGGGGCGTTTGCCGTCGCCGTGCCGAGCGGGCATAGCCACACGCACGATTTCACCGGCGCGGCGCTCGTCGCCCAAACATTGGCCGACCCGCGAATTTATCGCGCTCTCGGCTTGCCTTATTCGGCGGAGTAGCAATTCGACGATGGACGAATTCTGGAAGCAAATTCACGAAGACTGGCCGAACATTGGCGAAGTGTCGATCGTTGTTTACCGGCTTGTGGCAGCCTTGGTGCTGGCCGCGTTTTTGGGAATCAATCGCGAACGCAAGCACGAATCGGCCGGACTGCGGACGCACCTACTGGTCTGCATGTCTGCGGCATTGTTCGTGATTCTGGTTGGGCATCAAGGCAACACATCGCCCGACGATGTGTCGCGCGTGGTGCAGGGCATTGCCGCCGGCATCGGATTTGTTGGCGGTGGCGCCATTCTCAAGCTCGAAAAAGACAATCGCGCGCATGGTCTGACCACGGCCACCAGTATCTGGCTGGCCGCCGCAATTGGCGTGGGCTGCGGCACGGGCCGAGTTTGGAAATCGCTAATTGCCGCCCTGCTCGGCTGGTTTGTGTTGGCAGTTGTCTCGCGGCTCGAGCGGCATACCGTGGTTACCGAACCGCCGCTGGTCAAACCGTGAAACTTCGTCGATTGACGCTTCGCCGCGGAGCCGTAGGATGTAACGGGGCTGCACACTTCCGGCAGTCGGCTGGACGAATAGGGTTCTCATGGCTACTGTCGTTGCCACAGACATTTCCGCCCGCGACCTGACGGCCATCGATCGCAGCACCGAGGAGATTGGCCGCTGGCTGTTCGGCCATCTCAAGCAGCCCAGCGTGCTGGATCGTCGTTGGTGGGACGACCGGATCATGGCTTGGGCGATGGCCGACGAATCGGTCAAGTTGCAAGCCTTTCGGTTCATCGACGTGATGCCGATGCTTGACGACAGCGAATCGATTCTGCGCCACCTGCACGAATATTTTGACGACGTGCGGCAGCATTTGCCGGCTGCCGCCCGGCTGGGCATCGCCGCCGCCCGCCCCGGCACGATCGCTGGCCGCGCGCTGGCGTTTGCCGCGCGTAAAAATGCGCTAAACCACGCCCGTCGATTCATTGCCGGCGCTAACGCCCGCGAAGTGCTGGCGGCCGCCATGCGAGAACGCAAACTGCGCCGCGCGTTCACACTCGACACGCTCGGTGAAGCGGTAACGAGTGAGTTGGAGGCCGACCGTTATTTGCAGGCGTATCTCGATCTGCTGGAAGGCCTCGCGCCCACGGTCAATCGCTGGCCTGAAGTGCCGCAGATCGACCGCGATACCAGCGGTGAGTTGCCGCGCGTGAACCTCTCGGTCAAGATGTCCGCGCTCGATAGCCAGTTCGATCCGGTCGATCCGCAGGGTTCGCTAGCCCGCGCTGGTTCGCGACTGCGTACGCTGTTGCGCGCCGCGCAGCGACATCGGGCGTTCGTGCATGTGGATATGGAATCGTACGTCGCCAAAGATCTGACGCTGCACATCTTCAAATCGGTGCTGGCCGAAGAAGAGTTTCGGCGCTCGGCCAATGTGGGCATCGTCATTCAATGTTACCTCCGCGACGCTCATCGCGATTTAGTCGGACTGCGCGATTGGGCCGGCCAGCGCGGCACACCCATCTGGGTGCGGTTGGTTAAAGGCGCGTACTGGGACTACGAAACCACGCACGCCAAGGCGTCCGGCTGGCCGATCCCGGTGTATCAGCAGAAATGGCAATCGGATGTGAACTTTGAGCAGCAAACGCGATTCTTGATGCTCAACCAGCAGTATCTGCGGCCGGCGCTGGGCAGTCACAACATTCGCTCGTTGGCTTACGGGATCGCCGTGGCGCGGCATCTGGGCTTGCCGATCAATTCGTTCGAGCTGCAAATGTTGTACGGCATGGCCGACGCAGAAAAACAAGCGCTGATCACCCTCGGCCACCGGCTGCGAATTTACATGCCGTTTGGCGAACTGATTCCGGGCATGGCCTACTTGGTGCGGCGGCTGCTAGAAAACACGTCCAACGATTCGTTTCTGAGGGCAAGTTTTAGCGAGCAGATCTCGCCCGAGAAATTATTATTAAACCCGGCCAGCGATCCGAACGATCCCACGCGAATGCGCGATTTGTTTGCACCGGATCCCGCGCCGGCGGCGGACGCCCGGCACACTCACTGCGAAACGAGCGAAGCGATGAAGACTTCGGACAGTTTGCTAACCTTCAAAAACGAACCGCTGACCGACTTTGCGATAGAGCAGCACCGCCAAGTCATGGACGCCGCGCTGGGCGAGGTGAAATCCAAACTCGGACAATCCACTCCGCTGTGGATCGATGGCCGTCCCGTCATGACGACCGAGATGCACGATTCGAAGAATCCGTCGGACACGCGCCAGATCATCGGTCGTGTGGCGCAAGCCGATGCCACGCACGCGCAGCAAGCCGTGGCTGCGGCGCGCACGGCGCTGCCGGCCTGGTGGGCGCTGGGCGTGGACGCCCGCGCGGACTTTCTGGTACGCGCGGCCGAAGTGATCCGCCGTCGCCGGTTTGAATTATGCGCCTGGGAAATTCTGGAATGCGGCAAAACGCGGCGCGAGGCCGATGGTGACGTGGCCGAGGCGATCGATTTCTGCACCTACTACGCGCGCGGGGCGGTGACGCTGCAAACCTTGTGGGGACTCAGCGTGCCGGGCGAAGACAACCGCAACGAATATCTGCCGCGCGGCGTGGCGGCGGTGATTGCGCCGTGGAATTTTCCGCTGGCCATTCTCACCGGCATGACGGTCGCCGCGCTGGCCACCGGCAATACGGTGGTGATGAAGCCGGCGGAGCAATCGTCGGTGGTTGGCGCTAAACTGATGGAAATCTTCGACGAAGTCGGGCTGCCGGCCGGCGTCTTGAACAACCTTTCTGGGCCGGGCGAAACGGTGGGCGCGGCGCTGGTCGAACATCCCGAGGTGGCGGTGATCGCCTTTACAGGTTCGCGACCAGTGGGCCTGGCGATCAATCGACGCGCGGCCGAAGTTTCTGCGAGCGGAATTCCTAGCGTCAAACGTGTGATTGCCGAACTCGGCGGCAAGAACGCCATTATTGTTGACGACGACGCCGACCTCGACGAAGCCGTGCTAGGCGTGATCAAAAGCGCGTTCGGCTTTCAGGGACAGAAGTGTTCGGCCTGTTCGCGCGTGATCGTGCTGGAAAAAGCCTACGAGCCGTTTTTGCAGCGACTGGTCGAAGCGGCCCGCAGTTTGAAAGTCGGTCCGGCCGAAGAAACCTCGACAACGGTGGGGCCGGTGATCGACGCCGACTCGCGCGAGCGGATTTTGCAATTCATCGAAGTCGGAAAAGCAACATCGCGGCAGGTTCTGGCCAGCGATATCGGCCCACTGGCCGAGCGCGGCTATTTTGTGGGACCGCAAATCTTTGCCGATGTGCCGCCCGATAGCCGGCTGGCGCAAGAGGAGATTTTCGGACCCGTGCTGGCAGTGATTCGAGCCAAAAACCTGGACGACGCGCTGGCCATCGCCAATCGCACGGATTACGCACTGACGGCCGGATTGTTTTCGCGCAGTCCTGCGGCGCTCGATCGCGCGCGGCGGGAGTTGCTGGTGGGCAATTTGTATCTCAACCGCGGCATTACCGGCGCGCTGGTGGGCCGCCAACCGTTTGGCGGCTTTAAAATGTCTGGCATCGGCAGCAAGGCCGGCGGCCCCGACTATCTGCTGCAATTCGTCTTGCCGCGAACGGTCACGGAAAACACGTTGCGGCGCGGCTTTGCCCCGCCTGAAACAAATGGCAATTAAGGAACGATCAGATACAACGCCGCTTTTTTCTGCAGGGCAGCGCCTACGATCACGCGCAGAGCGAGTCTCCTTCAAGTGGACGATATAGAGTTCACCGCGAAGGCGCAAAGGACGCGAAGAAAAGACAGAAGTGTCCGCGATTCAAAAAGCGTGTCATGCAAACGTTGTTGAGCAAATTGTTAGCATGTGATCGCTGCGACCTATTTGCCTTCGCGCACTTTGCGCCGTCGCGGTGACAATCTCGGATTCCAATTCACGCGTTCTGCGACAAATCGCTCAATCTGATGGATTTCCGCGCCCATCCGGAACTGACGACGGCGAAAAGTAAAACCACTCCGTTTCCGGAAACAGCTCCAACAAGCGTTTGGTGCGTGGGTCGTTTGCCGGGCGGAGGACTAAACGCGGCTGATCATGAAACACATCGCCCAACGCATTTCGCAACCAAGATGGCTTGGCTGCCGATGGCGTCTGCAGCCGAACGCAACGATTTGCCAGCTCTTCGCGCTCAATGAGGATATCGCGAGCCCGAAAAGCTGCTTCGGATCGTTCAATATCACTGTCATTTTCATCCCAAGCTCTGGCACGCATGTTTACGATGCTGGCTTCACGAGCAAGGTAACCGCACGGCAGGGCAAGTAGCGTTACGACCGCGAAGATCGCCGTCAGGCTGAATTGGAACGAACGCTTTTCCGCCTGAAGTTCCATGCCATCACTTTTGGTTTGCGTACCGTTTCGTCGCGCCCCGATAAGCGCCCGCTGCTGACCCGGTCGGGTCGCGAACTGTCTGCGAATTCGCATTCGATGCGCTTCGAACTCGCTTTGTGTCAACCGAGCATAACGCCCGCACGTTGAGTTGACATCGGCGGGCATGTTATAATCATTACTGATGTTTTGCTTCGCCGTTCAATCCCAGTGACGCCTATCATGTTCGGTCGACAACAATTCTTACGCACGCTAGCCGCTTGCTGCCTGTCCTTCTGCTGCCTGATCGGTTCGGCCGTGGCGGGTCCGCGCGACAAGCCCGAAGAAGCGCCGGCGGAGGGCAAAGGTTATACCATCAGTTACTCGGTGGTTACTCTGGGCATTGTGCTGGGCCTGCTGGGAGTTTGCCGGCCGCGGAATCGCGATCAGCATCCCAAGTTGGACGCTACAGAATAACGTCTAGGGCTGCCGCGGGCGCGCTGTCGATTTCATCGCACAGTAGTTCAGCGCGGCGGGCTGCCACCGCACGGCGGGCAGCAGGCAACAAGTCGATGATTTCTGGCGGTAACGTCGCCAGCCGTACGCGCCGCATGACCTGATTGAGGCGGACCAGCAACTTCGAGTCGTCGGAGTAGTCGGACAGAAATCGTTCGCGGCAGAACATCGGAAGCAACGGTGCCAAGCGATTCGTGGGCCGAGCGGCGATAAGATTTACGGCTGCTTCGAGCCGCGCTGGATCGATTGAATTCATTGCGTCGTAGTAGGCTTCCAGCAGATTGCCCGACGCGGCGATTAGCACCGCATCGAGCAGAATTTCGACCAGGATATGGCCCAGAAAGCTCGGCCGCAGTCCGTCGTCGGGCGGCAGATGATCGCGAATCGCCACGGTGAACTGCCAGCTCAATTCCACAAAGGCCAGGTTCTCATGGAACCGCGCGTCGTCGGAGTGATGCTGCACAATGCCTCGCGCCACGGCCGCCAGTTGCGGATCGGCATGCTCGATCCATTGCACCGCGTGCTTGGAGCGTGTTCTCACGCCGCGGTCGGCCACGTTAAGCAAATCCGGTACGGCCGTGCCGGCCATGAAGTACGGATCGTGAACGAAGCGGCAACCGTGGGCAAAATAATTCACGCAGGCACAACTTCCAGCGACAATTAGGCTTCTGAAACCATGGTCGGTATCAGTGGCGCCGCGACCATGCAAACCGCGCAATGCGCGTGCCGACGGAGGTAATCCGTCGCTTCAGGCGTGGCCCAACTGGCATATTCCGAACCAGGCGGCATGCCCACGACCAGTAGATCATAATGCCCTTCGCGCGCCAATTTAACCAGTCCTTCGGCCGGATTGCCGTCGAGCGGCAGTACGTGAACGTCGCGCCCCACTTGTCGGGCAATGTCGCGGTCGTGCGTGAGCGGATCGTAATTCGAATGACCGTTTGCGCCGTTACTTCCCAGGCTGCTGGTCACCGCGTTTGCCGTGGCATTGATGCAGACCAGATCCAACAGCACCTGGGGATCGAGCATCGTCAGGATCGACTCGAACAGATCGCTGGAGGTTTGCGCGCCGTCGTGAACCATCAACACGCGATCAACGCCCACGCCGGCGCCGCGTAGTTCGGCCACCGTGCGCGCTTGGCGTTCGCTGATCTTGGGAATACGATTTCCGCCGCTCAGATCGAGCAGCACATCGCGATCGCGGCTGAGAATCCGGACCGTGATGGGCGCCGATTCGCCGCCATGCAGATTCAGCCAGTAGAGCGAGAGTTGATCGAGCTGCTCTTCGGCCGTGTATTTGTTGGAATAGCCAATAATCAGTTCTTGCGCTTGCAACTCTTTGGCCGTCTTGAGCACGGCATAGAGCGGATTATTTGTGGGCACAATCAGCGGCGTAACTTGCTTGCCGGCAATTTCCGCGCGCGTCACCACGGCGGTCATCAAGTCTTGATCGTAATGGTCCAAGTCCGGGCTGGTCATGGACTCGTCGCCGCGCGAATCCAGCTTGGCCGTCATCACCACCACGGCCGTGGTCCGGGGATCAGTTTCAGACAACGCTTTTTCCAACATGAACAGATTTTGTGGCGAGCGAATGGCCACCAACTTGCGGTATGGCAACTTGATGCCAAGGCCTTGCAGGCTGATTTCGCCGGTGGACTTTTGATTGAACTGTTCGCGGTGCGCGTGATGTTCGCCCTTGAGTCGGCGCTCGTGGATTTTTTCGGTCACGGTGAAGATCAGCAAGAAGACCGAGGTGAAGCTCAATCCCCAGATGGTGGCTGTCTCTTTTGTGAGCAAGTTCATAATCGCGGCGGCCAATAGCGTAAGAAAAATCAACGTCAGACCGATGGGCACTTCGTACTTGCCCACCTTGATGTTCAGAGGCACCTTATGTTCTCGCGGCGTAGGATCGCGGAACCGCAGCACGACCATCGCCAAGGCTTTGAAGACAAAACTCCACACCACGCCAAACGCGTAGGCTTCGCCCAATTGGATCACGTTGCCGCGGCTGGCCACGATGGTGAGCAACTGCAAGCCTACGACCAACGTCAGAATTCGCGACGTGGTGCCATATTTTTTGTGCGGCTTTAAAAACCAATCTGGCATCACGCCGTCTTCCGCCACGCGGTTCAACACACCGTTGCTGCCGATGATGGCGGTATTCACCGCGCCGGACAAAATCAAAAAGCCAATCAGCACCACAAACGTTTGCAGCGCCAATTTGGCCCACAACGGTCCGACCACGCTCATTGACAGACCGCTGATCAAATTGCTGCCGTAAATCTTCATTCGCTGATCGTCGGGAATCAGCAGCACGGCCAAAAAGCTGATCCCAGCGGTCAGCACCAGACTATAAATAAACACCACCAGCGCCGCCTTCTTGAAGTTCAACATCTTGGGCGATTCGACTTCTCGATACACCTGGGCCAGCGTCTCTTCGCCGCTCATGGCCAAAATCGAATGTCCAAACGCAATGCAAACGCCAAGCAGGCCAATGATGCTGAACCAACCCATGGCTGGCGCGCCTGGTTCCGAAAGTTTTTCCACGGCCGGACGAAAGGTCGAGTGGTCCAGAAATCCCAGCGGACTTTCTTGCACGTCTTTGTCGTAGTTCATGTGGGCGCGCAAGTCGGGCAGCAGCGGCACGCTGTTGGCCGGGCCTTTCACGGCCAGCGTGATGCCGCACCAAATGAGGATCACCGCCGCCATCACGGTCGTCAGCTTCATGATCTTGACGGCTTTATCACTCGACTCGTGAATGCCTTTGATGTTTTCCCAATAAAAGTAAAGCGTCGCCGCGCAAGCCACAATCACGGAACCAAAATTGGTGATCGAGGTCCGCGTGTCCGGCGATACGGCAAAATCGGCCTGACCGCCCAGGGCTTTCATGCCATACGTAAACAAATCCAGGCACAAGCCCATGAGGTATTGGCCGGCCGAAACGCCTGAAATGGGTCCGGTCAGAATGTAGTCGAACATCAGGGCCGAAACCGAAAGTTTGGCCAGAAATCCGCCCATCGCTTCTTTCACCACTCGGTAGACGCCACCACGCACAAACAGCGAGCAGCTTTCGATGTATACGCTTCGCACGCAGTAGCTGAACAGCATCACGGCCAAAATGAACCACGGCGCGGCCGGACCAACCGACTGCTCGACGATGCCGCCGATGTAATACGCGGTACTGGCCAAATCGCAGAGCACGACCGCCGCTGTTCGCCAATAAGAAATGAAGGTGAGCATCACGCTGCTCACCACAATCACTTGAGCCGTGCGTTTGATCTGATCGCGCGCTGCACCACCCTGGGGCAATTCCATGAAAATATCCTTGGACCGCTGCGGGGTCCGAAACTTCGAGGCACAAACCAGGTGCCGAATCGGCGCGGCCTACGAGAGCCCATGCAAATGGCAAATTGCCCGATTCGTGACGACCTTTCAACCACTGGTCCGGACACACGCCGGAACCGGCCTACGAGGTTAGCTGACGGGCTAGGGTTTGAAAGGTACCCCAGTCTGCCCGTTGGATTCTGGCTGCTTACGTTGAGCAGATATAAGCAGAAATCCAGCGGACGTTTGCGACTTACGCCCCGGAGCAGTCGTTTGACAGACCACTCAGTTGGTTCCCCCGTTTTTACGCAATGCTTACGTAAAACTCGGCTACGAACAGGCGATTATATCCCCGGCAATCTTCGCCGCAAGGTCCGCTACTTCGCGTGACTATGCGGGTTTCCGCGTAGTGACTGCGCAATTTTTACGAGCGGTGGATTGGAACTCCGTCCGCGAATACGGCACTCAATCGCAATTTTCCACGGTGGTAATCATCCGGATGTTGGATTTTCGTTTGCAGCGGTAGCGATGACGGTGACTTCTGCCCGCTCGGCATCGATCCGCACGCGGATGCCAGGCTGCAGCAAACGCGTGGCGTCCGCCAGTGCCACGGCCGGCAATCCGAAGTCGCGCGCGGTGATCGCTCCGTGCGATAGCACCCCACCACGTTCGACGATCAGACCTTTGATGGCGACAAACAGCGCGGTCCAGGCTGGATCGGTCGACGAGCAAACCAAAATCGCGTCGCCGCCGAGGTCGCCTGCCTGCTTGGGATCATCGACGACATGCACCGTGCCTTCGACAATTCCGGGCGCCAGTGCAACCACGCTGTACTGTTGCGCCGCCTGTAAAACGCGCGGCCGGCCAAAGTCCGCTAGTTGCTCCGAGTCAATCTGTGCCGGATGATCCAGCCGTCGCGCCGCCTGCCAGCGAATTTTGCGGGCAGCAATGAGTTGCTTCAGCGCAGCCGATTGTTGCTCAAATTGCGAGAGTTCCGCGTGTTGCAAAAAAAACAGATCGCGGCCCAAATCCCAGCGCCGCGCAAGTTCGGTCAAACCCGCCCGCAACAACGCGTAGCCTTGCATCAAATGATGTTTGCCGATCTCGCGATAAGGCAGCAGCATTTGCGCCTCGGCGGCCAGCGCTTGGATTTGCTCGCGGAACGAACTGCCGCCAACCTCGTCCAATCGTCGAGGCAAATCGGCTTCGACTTCGAGCCGCTTCTGCCGTTTCGTTTCGTGCAGCATGCGGGGCGATGGCGTTTGCCCGCGCCGGTAAACGGCCAGCAACTGCTCGAGATACGCGGGATCTTCCGACCAACGCGGCTCGGCCAATTCCATTTCGTTTACGGCCCGATGCCCGAACTTCTGCAAAAACTGCAGAAGCGTTTCTTCGTTTTGGCCCACGCGAAACAAACAGATGTTTTGTTCCAGAGTGGTGTCGCCATCAATGCCGGAGGTGAGTTGCAGACAAAGCTCCTGACCCTGCGCCGGTCCGAAGAGTTGAATCAACAGCGCTTCCAAGCTGGAGCGTGCCACACCGCCGAAAAAGCCGGGCTTGAGCGACTCTTTGCCAAACTGGTCGAGAATCCTAATCGTCAGAGATTCGAGTTGGCCCAGCACCTCGTTGACGGTCATTTGCCTGAGATCGACCTGCCGCGCACGATCGAGATCAGCCAGATAGTTGGGCAGGATCTCGCGATTGAACCGCTCGGCCGCGCCACGGCGTGCGCGGCGCATGGCGCGGCTGCCGCGAAACATCTTCCAGAGCACGCCGGGCAATCGCAGAAAAAACGTGCCATCGGCCTTGGCCGCCTGAAACTTACTGGGTGCCGTTTCAATAACACTGGGGTCCGCCAGCACCTGGTCTAAGTCGTACTCCAGCGGCAAGTGGCTCCAAAACAGTTCGGCCGCGCGATCGGGATCGAGATAAATTCGCCCGGCAATTAATTCCAAAAATCCATCGCGGAGCACGGTCTCGCTGGGTTGATAGCCGAAGTCGCGATACATCAGGCCATAGCCGCCACGCCCGGACGTGAAACGTCGCATCACATCCCACGTCAGCGGCGTGGGCCGCGGCAACGTTTCGGCCAGGTTGTGAACGACCCACACTTTGCGGCGACTACCGGCTTGCGATTGCAGCCGCGCGATTTCGGCCTGCCGGCAAATCTCCACATCGCGAGCAACGTCCAGCCCGCGAATACCGCGCGATTGCAACAGCGCCAGCTTGCCGTCGGCCAGCGCCCACTCGATATCCACCGGGTGCCCGAAATGCTCTTCGACTTGCAGCGCCAACCGCGCGACGTTCAGAATTTCTTCGTCCGCGAGCGATGCGGCGTGCGGATCGAGACTCGATTGGCTGCTGGCGCCCAGTGGCAACATGGCGTGCGCCTTATGGCCCAAGTGCCGGTCGCGAATACTGAGATCAGGCCGATCGACAACGAACCGATCGGGCGTGACCGCGCCGGAGACGATCGCTTCGCCCAGCCCATACGAACTTTCGATGATCACCTCCTCCGCGGCGCTGGCCGGATTGGCGGTGAACGCAACGCCCGAGACCTGGCTCGGAAACATCGATTGCACAGTGACCGCTGTTCCGTGCAAACCGCGAATGTCGTGCGCTTTGCGGTAAACGATCGCGCGCTGGCTGTTCCACGAGTCGAACACGGCCTCGATCGACGCCACCAATGCGTCCCAAGGCGTCGGCGGAAATGGCCGGCCTAACTGCTGCTGAACCAGTGCTCGAAACGCCGTGGCAACTAACTCCGCGCGAGCCATGCCGCTTGCGTGTTGTTGCTGCAGTGCGGTTGCTTCCGCCGCGTCGAATTGCGCGTCGCTAATTACTGCCACCGTCTTGCCGAAGAATCGCACGAACGCGACGTAAGCCGTCCAAAACGAATCGCGATCGCGCGGATCGAGTTGCTCAGCCAGCGCCGGATGCAACCCGCAATTGAGCAGCGTATCCATCATGCCGGGCATCGAAACCGCCGCGCCGGACCGCACTGAAACCAACAGCGGTTGTCGGCCTTGCCCAAACGCGCGGCCAGTCAGGCGTTCAAGTCGCTGCAAATTCTGCCGCAACTCGTCCTCTAAACCAGCCGGCCAGCGACGTCCGGCAGCGTGAAACTCGCGGCAACAATCCACCGAGATGGTAAACCCCGGCGGGACGGGTAAGCCGGCGCGGCTCAGCTCCTGTAAGCTCGCGCCTTTTCCGCCAACGATTTCTTTGCCGGCGTTGATTCCCGCGAGGTCGTCCGCGCCAAAAAAGAAAATGCGTCGAGTGGCGGTAAGCATGAACAAACCGAGTTAAAACGGCAGCGAAGCTTTGCCCTGCGGCACGCTCACGGCGCCGACTGCGCCTGCACCAGCGAAAACATTTCGGCAATCACTTCTTCCAGCGGCGGGTCTTCCACGGTGACATCGTTGACCGTTGGGCCGCTCAGCACCGAGGCCAACATCTCCGGAACCGCTTGCCGATCGACTTTGATTTTGACCTTGGGATATTGCGATTCCAAAATTTCGCCGTAGCGATCGAGACCCCGCGGAATCTCATCGGCGAATTCCAGCGAAACAACTTTATGACCGCTGAAGCGGTCGATAATGCCTTCCAGCGAGCCATCGTACATCATCTGACCGTGCGCAATGATCACCACGCGCTGGCAGAGCGCGACGATGTCTTTCATGTAATGGCTGGTCAGCAAAATCGTAATGCCGCGGACCTGCTGATAATGCTTGAGAAATTTCTGAATGTTGTGCTGCGCGATCACATCCAAGCCGATGGTCGGTTCGTCCAAAAACAACACTTCCGGCGAGTGCAGCAGCGCGGCAATCAACTCCATCTTCATCCGCTCGCCCAGCGAAAGTTCGCGAACCGGCTGACCAAGCAGATTTCGCACGCCCAACAGGTCCACCAACTCGTCGCGCGTGCGGGCGAAATCATCCGGCGCAATGCGGTAAATTTCTTGATGCAGCCGAAACGACTCTTGCGCAGGCAAGTCCCACCAGAGCTGATTCTTTTGTCCCATCACCAGCGCAAAGCGGCGGCGATATTCGTTTTCGCGCTTCCAAGGCACAAACCCCATGACGTGCGCTTCGCCACTGGTCGGATTGATGACGCCTGAGAGCAATTTGAGCGTGGTCGTTTTGCCGGCGCCGTTCGGGCCCAGAAACGCCACGAACTCGCCCTTCTCGACCGTCAAATCAATGCCGCGAACGGCTTCGACCTGCTTGTACTCGCGCTTGAAAAGTCCGGTGACCGAAGCCAACAGCCCTTCTTGCTTCTGATAGATGCGATAGGACTTGGTCAGATTTTTGATTTCGATGACGGGCATGGGCCGATTATACGAGCAGACGCCAGCAGGAGGGAAGGGAGGCTGAGGGATCAGAGCGGCCAGGGGACGGGGCGAAGCGCCCGTCAGTCGGCCGTGCGCGGCACTTTTTTGCGCAGCGCCTCGACGACGGGTTGCGGCACGAACCGCGCCAACTCGGCATCGCCGGCCAGCGGCGCAATTTGTTTGAGCAGCGAACTCGAGACGTGCGAAAACTGATCGTCGGCCATCAGAAACACGGTTTCGATGCTGGGATCGAGTTTGCGATTCGCCAGTGTCATGGTGAACTCGGCCTCGGTATCGCCCAGCGAGCGGACACCGCGGAGCATCACGCGGGCGCCGCATTTCCGCACAAAGCTCACCGCCAGACCGGCAAAACTCTGCAGCTCGACATTGTCGAGGTGAGCCGTGGACAGTCGCAATAACTCCACGCGCTCTTCAGGCGTGAACAACGATTGCTTTTCGATGTTCACGCCCACACCCACAATCAGCGTATCGAACAAGCGACTCGCCCGCTCGATCACATTCAAATGGCCCAGCGTCACGGGATCGAACGATCCCAGATAAACAGCCCGGCGGAAATCAACCGGAGTCATGAAAACCGCAATGCTCGTTCGAGTCGCGAGGGCAGGTCGTTGCGAAAGCGCATCCGACCAAAGCTGACAGAAAGGTGCTGTTAGTTATTGCTGAAATCGAACACCGGCTTGGCGTCGCGGCCGAGCGGATTCTTGGCGAACCGCTTGCGGCATTCGGGGCACAGATCGAAACGCATCTGTTGATAAACGTCCTCGCCCAACTGATCGTCTTCGGCGTCTTCCAGTCGCTGCAGAATCTCTTGAACGTCTTGCAAGTTGTCGCGATCATCATCCGCCTGCGATTCGCTTTGATCGAGCGCGGCGTAAACTTCAATCTTCACGACGTAACGCAGGTCATCCTGAGAATCGATCAAGCGTTTGCAGAGATCGCACGAGTAATGGATCATCGAAGCTGTCCTTACGAGGGTGAAGCCGGCCACATTGCGCACGCACACCGGCAATGAACTCTCAACAATTTCATCCTAATGACAATCGCCGCGTCGAGACAACCCTGGAACTCAAAAAAAATTCGCGTGCCAATGTATCGGCAAAAAAAATTGCCGCGTTGCTCTTGCATTGCACACCGTTTGAATGTTGCGAAATGAATTCGCAAATCCGACGCAACGCGGGGCACAGTAGGCACAGCGCCGCGCACCGATCCGTCAACGACGATCCACCGCAGCGGCTCGCAAATCACCACGCAAACAGCGCCGGCAAGCCACCGCACGCTAGCAAAGTCGGAAAACATTTTTTCGCCAGAGAGTATTCTTACGTACACTACGTGTATATAATGTCACCATCAGTCGGCTCGTGAGCATTGGATAACCTTTAACGGGAGCAGCGGTCATGTCGATCGGATTCAACCTGCCAGTTACGTCGCGGCGATCGTCCAGTTTGCAGGGCGGTCTGCGCTTGATCGGCCAAATCATGCCGGAGGTGTTGGCTAATTATGCGCAGGACGCACCGTGCGTTGCCGCGGACGGTTGTGGTAATCGGGCCAGCGCTGGCGGGCGTATGACGCCGCGAGCGCCGGTTGAAGCGTCGCGCTCGGCGTGGTCGCTGAGCACGCCCAATTTGCTGCTGGCGTCGACGTCACGGTAACCAGGCGCGGCGGCAAACGGATGAGTTGGAGAGGCGGAAATTGCAAATTGCAATCTCCGGAAACTCCTGAGAGCTTTCACTCGTTCGGCTAGCAACCCTCAACGCACCGCGTGTTCTCCGCGTCGAACCGGACTTGCCCTCTAGCCGCCGACCCATTGCGCCTGCTAGCCTGAACGGCGTTCGAACCTAGTCGCGGTTGCTCTCATTCTCATCGTTCCGGCCGAACTCGCATGGAATTTCGTGTCGATCTAGAAATTTTTCGCGGCCCGTTGGACTTGCTGCTGTATTTGGTCCGCAAGCACGAGGTGGAGGTTGTCGAAATTCCGATCGCCCCCATTACCGCGCAGTTTTTGGATTACCTGGCGGTGCTCGAGCAGCTCGATATCAATGCGGTGGGCGAATTTTTGGATATGGCCAGCACGTTGATCGAAATCAAGTCGCGGATGGTCTTGCCGCGCAACATCGAAGAAGAATCGCCCATCGACGATCCCCGACAGGAGTTGGTGCGGCAGTTGCTGGAATACAAAAAATTCAAAGATGCCGCCAGCATGTTGGAAGAGCGCGGTCGGCAGTGGCAAGATCGCTTTGCCCGTACGGTGAACGATTTGCCGGCTCGCCCCCGCAACCCGGCCGACGAGCCGATTCATGAAGTGGAGCTTTGGGATTTGGTCAGTGCCATGGGGCGGATACTCCGCGAGAGCGTGACCAATAAGCCGTCGAGCATTGTTTACGACGACACGCCCATCCATGCGTACATGTCGCGGATTTACACGCAGTTAATGCAGCGTGGACGATTGAATTTCCGCGAACTGTTCACGCCGCCGGTGCATAAATCGGCGGCGATTGGAATTTTTCTGGCGGTGTTGGAGTTGGTGCGTCATCATGGCGTGCTGACGCAGCAGGATCATTTGTTTGGCGAAATCTGGATTCAGCCCGGCAAGCCTGACGGTCCGGCACGACTCGACTTGTCTCACACCGATAATTACGAAGGCAGCCAGCTTCCGGCGGCCGAACAAGACCGTGTTGCCACGGCCGAAGCGGCAACCGTCGCTCCGCCGGTCGCAACGCCCAGAAAACGAAAACAGCGAGAGAAACCCGCATGACGCCCGAATCGAAGCCACCCACAACCTGCCCTGCTCGCGAGCTTGATGCTTTGGATCACGTGGCGATTGCCGTGACAGATATTGCCGCGGCGGTCGATTGGTACACCCGCACCTTTCGCTGTTCGATTGCTTATCAGGACGAAACCTGGGCGCTGCTGGTGTTTGCCAATTTGCGTTTGGCGCTGGTCATTCCGGCGCAGCATCCGCCGCACATTGCCTTTCAGCATCAGCACGCGGAACAGTTCGGACCGCTGAAGACGCATCGCGACGGCACGCGCAGCGTGTACGTGCAAGATCCCGCCGGCAATTCGGTCGAAATCATGGGCCGCTAGCGGACCGGTCGATCAGGCCACGCTCGCGGCATCCAAATCCACGGCCACATCGGCTTGGCCGCGCCAGCCGTCAAAGGCTCGTTTGCAGCGCAGAAGTTGCGCGCGGGTGGAATCGCTGGCAAAGTAGCTATAAGCGTAAGTGGTCACCACGCGCGAGCGCCAATTGCGTTTGCACTCGATGGAACCGGCACCTTGATCGATCAGCCGGTCGCCACGGCGGCAACTGTCTTGCAGCATGTAGTACTGCAACAGCGTGCCGGCGCCTTGGCGACCGAGATCCGGATCGTAGCCCATTCGCAGTCCGGATACGTGCCCTTGATAGTGATAGTTATAGGCGTAGGCAACCGGCTGCTGGTCCACGTAAAGCAAATTGATATCGGCCGCGCCAGCCTGCACCGCGGCCGCGTGGCAATCGTGCAGAAACGGACGGATCGAATCGCTGGAGAGCGTGGTTCCACTGGCCGATTGATGCTGCCAACTCCGCCGCGCGACATCTTCGCAGGCGTTGTAGAGATCCCAGCGTGGGTCGCTGTCGTGAAATGCCGCGCCTGCGGGCCGAAATCGGACATATTCCAGCGAGTGCTGGGCCTTAAGTTTTTTTTCGCAACTGCGGACATTAGTGCGAAAGTGCGTTTTGCGCGACGCCCAATAAACATCCCAACCAGCGGACAAATCGACCATCGCCGCCGGCATCCAGGCTTTACGTTGCGGCGGCATCTCAACCGCCCGCATTGTTGCCGCCGTGCGTCCGCCATCGGTTCCGTGTGTATCCACGCAGCGCGGCTCGATCACATCCCAATCGCGTGGCATGCCGCGGATGTAGCGCCAGGCGATGGTCAGCGCGGCTGAAGGATTTGGCCCGATCGGCCCGTAAAACGTGCCCCAATCGGCCAGCGGATAGGTCAGAAAACGCAGTTCGCCCAATCGCGTCTGTTCGCGGCGAACCACCAGCGGCACGATTGCCAGCGTTTGCCCCGCTTGCTGAATCAGCAGCACCCGCAATCTTTGGCCCGCACCGTAGTTTCGCCAATAGGCTTGCAGCCAGTCCAGCGATTGGAAGAACGAAGCATTGCCGGTCTGCGCCAACAGGGTCTGCCAGGCCGCGCGATGCGGTTCGAGCCATTCGATGTCGTTGATTTCGACGACGGAAATCATCTCGGCTGTTCTCGGTTCCGGAACGCAAAACGTGAGCGGCAACTTCCCATTGCAGACGCGATACCGCGGGATTTTGTCCGCGCTGCCGATGCGTCATCTCAACTCTAACTGCCAAACTGGCCGTCGGTTAAGGAAATTGCAAAATTGGGCATTTGGCGATCCGCCACCGCACACGGTGTGGCAAAAACACCACGTAATCGCCTGCAGGTATCGAAAACTGTGGTGGATTCACCACGCGGTTCGCCCGTCTGACCGTTCCAGCCGAATGTTTCCGCCGCCAGCGAAAATCCGGTATATTTGATTGTCGCGACGAAGTGGTTTGCCGACGGGGTTTTGCCGCAATTTCGACCGGAACCGCCGCTGGTTTGCCGGGTTAAATCTGCTACTGGCCCGCCGCACGACTGCGGTTCGATTTCGCTGAACTCTAAAATGGGTTGTCTGAACATGAAATCCGCCTGGAATTTCCTCGCTCGCAGGTGTGTGGTCGCCGCAGGTCTGGTTGCCGCAGGTCTGGTTATTATGGACCCGGTCGCCAAATTGCTAGCGGCCAGTCCGAGCCTGCCGGCCGCCGCCGAAAAATCGTCCGCGGAACGTGCTGGCGCGCGGATCAAAACGGTGGCAGCGAGTCAGGTTGTCGGCAAAAATTCCGCAGTGGCGTTACCGCAAGATGCCGCCCAGGCCATCGACCGGCAACTGGCGGATGACGTAGCCAAAATGCAGGCCGCTGAGTCGCCTGCCAGCGGCACGAGCCGCAGCCCGACCAAGCAAATTGGCGACGAGGCGTTCATCCGCCGCCTGTCGCTCGACCTGCTGGGCAAGACTCCCAGCGCTGCGGAAGTTACTGCGTTTACGCTCGATCCTGCGGCGGACAAACGTCAAAAAACAATCGACCGCTATTTGGCCTCGGCGGCGTTTGGCGACAACTGGGCGCATTACTGGCGCGACGTGATTTTATATCGTCGCACCGACGAGCGGGCATTGTTCGTGGCTGCGCCGCTCAAAGATTATCTGACCGAACAGTTCAATAAGAACACGCCTTGGGACGAAATCGCTCGCGCGTTCATCACCGCCAAAGGCGACGTCCGCGAGACCGGTGCGTTGGGCGTGATTATTTCGCAATTTGGCGAAACCAACGATATCGCGGCCGAAATTTCGCGAATCTTCATCGGCGTGCAAATCCAATGTGCGCAGTGCCACGACCATAAAACCGACCGCTGGAAGCGCGAGCAGTTCCACGAGCTGGCGGCGTTCTTCCCGCGGATTTCCGTACGGCAGACAATGAAAGACGACAAGCGTTCGATCGAGGTCGGTTCGGTCGATCGCGAGTTGCCGTTTGCCCGCAAGGCCAATGGGCCGCGCGGCAGCACCGAGCACTACATGCCGGACCTCAGTCGCCCGCAAGACAAAGGCAAGCTGATGCAACCGGTGTTCTTTGTCACGGGGCAAACGCTTTCGCCAGGCAAAACGGATAAAGAACGTCGCGAAACCATTGCCCAGTGGATCACGTCCGAGCAAGACCCGTGGTTCGCCAAGGCGTTTGTGAATCGCATTTGGGCGGAGATGATTGGCGAAGGCTTTTATGAGCCGGTCGATGACATTGGGCCAGATCGTGAATGTACGGCCGCCGACACGCTGGAATATCTGTCCAGCCAGTTTGTGGCGCACAATTACGACGTGAAGTGGCTGTTCGCCACGATTACGGCCACGCACGAATATCAGCAAGAGAGCCGCTCGCGCCGCAAGCCGAACGAAAAGCCGTTTTTGGCCAATTGCACGCAGCGCTTGCGGGGCGACCAACTCTACACAACTTTAATAAGCACGCTGGGCCTGCCCGATCAGGCCACGCCGACGTACGGATCGCCCAGTGCGCTGTTGTCGCGTTCACCGCGAGGGCAGTTCAATGCCGTGTTCGGTTACGATCCCAGCACGCGCCGCGACGAAGTGGCCGGTTCCATTCCCCAAGCGCTGCTGTTGATGAATGGCCGCGACTTGAATCGCGCCATTGATGGCCGGACGTCGTTCACTTCGCTGGGCAAACTGCTGGCCAGCACCAAGGACGATGAGGCTGTGGTGGTCGAACTTTATCTCCGCTGCCTGGCGCGTGAACCGCAATCGAGCGAAATCAAAACCAGCTTGGACTACGTCAAGAAGGTCGGCAACCGCAGCGACGCGTTCGAAGACCTGCTGTGGGCGCTGATCAACTCGACGGAATTCTTGCATCGCAAATGAATCGCCGTACCAGGCGATGGCAACTTAAATCCTAACTGTCTGATTCAACTCGATCGGGAGCAGCGGCCATGACTTCTTTGTTGCAACATCACTGCCGCGTGGCGGTCAATCGTGAGCGAGTGACCGGTCGACGCGATTTTCTGCGCGGCGTTTCGCTGGCTGGGCTGGCCGCCGGCACACTGAGTTGGACTGACCTGCTCAGTTTGGAAGCGGCCGAACTGCAGAAACGCGGCATGTCGTGTATTCTGTTGTGGATGCAGGGCGGGCCGAGCCAATTCGAAACCTTTGATCCCAAGCCGGGCCATGCCAACGGCGGTGAGACCAAGGCCATCGCCACCAACGTCTCTGGCATCAAGATTGCCGAAACGTACAGCAACCTGGCCAAGGTGATGAACGACGTGGCCTTGGTCCGCTCGGTGACCAGCAAAGAGGGCAGCCATCCCCGCGCCACGTTTTTGCTGCACAGCGGATATTTGCCGGTGGCGAGCGTCAAGTATCCTTCGCTGGGCGCGATCGTCGCGCACGAACTGGCTGACAAAGCGGCCGAACTGTCGTCGTTCGTACGGATCGGCGCGCGGCGGTCGGGCAGCGACGGCGGCATCCTCGGTAACCAGTATGATCCGTTCGATATGGCCTCCGCCAACGCCCCGCCGACCAATACCAAACCAGCCACGGACACATCGCGCTATGAGCGACGGCTGGGCTTGCTGGGGCAATTGGAATCCGACTTCGCCACGCAATCGCCGGACGAAGTTGCCGACCATCAAAAGCTCTATGATCGCGCGGCCAAGATGATTCTCAGCCCGCAGATGAAAGCCTTCGATCTGTCGTCGGAAAAAGACGCCATGCGCGACGCATACGGCCGCAACGAGTTTGGCGCCGGCTGCTTGCTGGCCCGCCGACTGGTCGAATCCAAAGTGCCATTTGTCGAGGTCACGCTCGACGGCTGGGACACGCACGCCGACAACTTTGCCAAAACCACCGAGTTGGGCAAGAAAGCCGATCAAGGCATGGCGCAATTGATTGTCGATCTCAAGCAGCGCGGCATGCTGGATTCGACGCTGGTGATCTGGATGGGCGAGTTCGGCCGCACGCCCAAGATTAATGCCCGCGGTGGTCGCGATCATTATCCCCGCGCGTTCAATATGGCGCTGGCTGGCGGCGGTATCCGTGGCGGCCAGGTGATTGGCAAGACCGACGCCGCAGGCGACGACGTGGCGGATCGGCCGGTTTCCGTGCCGGACTTGTTCCAGACCTTCTGCAAGAGCCTCAAGATCGACGCCAGCAAGGAAAACACCAGTTCGATTGGCCGGCCCATCAAGATTGTCGACGGCGGCAAGCCCATCAACGAGTTGTTCAGTTAATTTGCGCGGCTGAGTTTGCTGCGTATGCAAATGGGGTGCACTCTTCGCAAGGCGTGACGGCGATTCTGCGATTGACGAACTTGTCCGAGCGGGAGACGGATCGCTAAAATCGCGCGCGGGTCGATGGTCGCCTGCCGCAACTTTTCAGTCTGTCGAAATCTCCGTTCCGGCCGCCAATTTTCCGGATGCGGCTTTGCCACGGCGATTCGCAATTTCTCCAATTGCATGGCATCGTGCGCGTCACCAAAATAGGTGAGACGTAGACTCAATGCATTCGTCGCCTCCAACAAACACAATCAAGGAGCATCGCCAATCATGAAGTTAAGCGCGCGGATTGTGGTGGTGGGAATTTTGGTTGACTTTTTGGCATTTTCTTTGCTGGCCGCCGAGCCTGCGAAGAAACGCACTGAGTCCGCGCTGAAAGACCGCGATTCGTTTGGCGGCTGGACCGAAGTCAAAGGCAAGCAGACCGAATACTTTCACACCGAGCAAATCAACGAGCGTTGGTGGCTGATTTCGCCGGCCGGCAATGCGTTTTTTTCCAAAGGTGTGAACAGTATTAACCAAGAAGGAAACGCGGACCCCAGAACTGGCAAACCAATCGCCATCAACAAGCAAGTTTGGGCCGAGGCGACCGCAGCGCAGTTGAAGGGTTGGGGCGTTAACTCTGCGGGATGCTGGTCGGCGCCCGAACTCGGGGCGCAGGGCTTGGCTTACTGCCTACGGCCACACCTAACGGGATCGCATGGCGGCGAACTGCCCGACGTTTTTGACCCCAACTGGGCCGCAAATGTAAAAAAACTGGCCTTGGAAGAATGTCGTCAATATCGGTCCGATCCCTGGCTGATCGGCTATTTCACCGACAACGAACTAAAATGGGAGCACGAAGATAAGGCTCAGGATTTCTTGAAACATTTCCTGGCGATGCCCGCCGGTTCGCCCGGCCGAAAAGCGGCGGACGATTTCGTGAGGAGTCATGGCAACGACCAAGCCGACGGTTTTCGCCATACGGTTGCGGTCGCTTATTTTCGCGTTACGGCTGAGGCGATTCGCGCGGTCGATCCGAATCATCTGATCCTCGGATGCCGTTTTGCAGGCCATCCGCCGATGAGCGTCGTCGGGGCGATGAAAGGCAATGCCGACGTGATTTCGCTCAACAATTACTCGGACAAGCCGCCGATTTCGCTGTTGCGAGATATGTCCAAAGCGGCCGGTTTGCCGGTGATGGTCACGGAGTGGAGCGTAAAAGGTAAAGACAGTGGCCCGCTAACGGCCCACGGATCCGGACCGGTTGTCGCAACGCAAGCCGACAGGGCGGAACATTACCAGAAGTACGTCGAGCAGTTGGCCGATCTGAATTGCTGTGTCGGTTTTCATTGGTTTCGCTACTGCGATCATCCCGGCAGCAATCAAGGGCTGGTCAATACGAAAAACGAGCCCTGGACACCGCTGACCAAGCAATTCGAGGAACTGAACCCTAAGCTCGACCAGCGCCACAATCGCTGAACGTGCCAGAGTGACGTTGCCGATGCGATAACCCGATCGACAGTCGCCGCGGCCAGCGATCATTTTTCCGGGCTGCTGATTTTCTGAACCCAGATGTTCCGAAATCGGACCGGGGTGTAGTGGTCTTGTAGTCCGAGTTGGCCTTCCGTGGCGCCACCTTCCAGCGCAACGTGATCCTGCACCAGCACGCCGTTGTGATGGACGGTCAGTGTGCAGGGCTTGATCATTTTCTTGTTGGCGTTGAATCGCGGTTGCTCGACGGTGATGCTGTAGCTTTGCCACTCGCCCGGCTTGCGGCTCGCATTGACCAGCGGCGGATACTTGCCATAAACGGCGGCGGCTTGGCCATCGGCGTACGTTTCGTTTCCGTAGGAATCCAAGATTTGCAATTCCCGCCGGCCCGGTAAAAAGACACCGCTGTTGCCGCGATTTTGGCCCGTCTTGGCGGGGTTCACCTCGGCGGGCGTGGCCCACTCAACGTGAATCAGACAGTCGCCAAACTTCTCTTTGGTGTAGATATTGCCGGAATTGGGCACTACTTCGAAGTAACCGTTGGCGACCTTCCACTTCGGCTCGGTCGATGGTTTAACTTCTTTGGCGCCCGGTCGCCGTTCCCATTTCGAAAGATCTTTACCGTCGAACAGCACGCTGGCACCGTCGGGCGGCGCGGAAAATTCCTTATCCCCTGCTGGCCCGGGATCTTGAATCGGCGGCTTGGGGCGATTCAGATCGTTGACTTCCCAAACGTGCTCGGTCGCCGGCGCATCTGCCGACGGCTTCTGCGGCTTGCCGGGTTGGTCCGTCGCGCCCTTGGCAACCGGCGGCGCGGGATCGCTGGCCAGCGCGACTGCGCCAGCCGCGTGCAGGATTGCCATGACGACCACAAGTGCGGCAAAGTTGACGTATCGCATCATGGCCTCAAGAATGTTAGACGATCCAACGTGGATCAGGCAGGCAGGCACGGACAGCAAGTTGCCAACAAGCAAGCTCGCACGGAGATTCATCCGCGATTGATCACTTGATCGTAAGAGACCACTGCGCCGATAACAAGACGCGCCTGCTGAAATTGAGCGCTCGCGTCGCTGCCCTAAGGGGTCAGCCGTTGGCGGCACCGTGTACAATCTGATCGTAGCAAGCGGCCAGTTGCACCGCCGCGGCGGTCGACAGACCGGCCGACCGGTCGTCGCGAACGCCGGTCGAAAGCATAATCAGACTGACAATCTGTTGTTGCTTGTCGCAGGGAGAACTCAATGCGCGGCCCGCAGGCGTGTTCTGGAATGCCTGCCATGCGGCCACGATGCAGCACCACACGACCAGTTCGTTAGCCGAATCATGTTGAGCGCGAAAGCCGCTGGCAAACTCAACTTCCGTCGTGCCCAAGTAACTGCCGATTGCCGCATAAACGGCGCGAATCCTCCTGCGCATCTCGACAGGCAGGCCGAGCGTGGAATAATTTGCAACTGCAGGCGCAAAGGCGGTTTGCGAACGAGACATGGTGACCTTAAGGCGAATCAGATGAGGGAAGCGAGCACAACGTTTGCACTCGTCGGGTAGAATCTGCACAACAAGAATGAGCAGTTATCTGATTAGCGGTCAACCTTATGAAGAATTCGGTTTGCCGATGGATACCGCAGTTCGAAAAAAAACTGCGGCTTTCTCGGGATCTTTGCGGTCATTGGCGGCGACGTGCTCGGACCAGCGACCAACCCGATCATGATTCTAGCGATCGTCTGGCTTTGTGAAAAGCAATAACCGCGCCATTTTTTAGAAAAATCGTGTTGGCGACGATCGAGATCAGTTGCGGCCCTCGACCCTCGACCCGCGACCCTCGATCAACGCCGGCCGCCAACGGATGGCAAGCGGTTATCGGCCGAGCGTTTGGCCAGGCGCAATCGGTTCTGGAGCCGGCTGCAACTGTGGGTAGTTGCCAGGCGGCGGCAAATAGCCGGGTTGCGGAACGTAGCCCGGCTGTAAACTGCCCGGGGCCGCCGCGCCGGGCGAAAACTGACCCGGAAACAGCGGAGTTGGCGCGGTGGGCAGCAGCGGTTGCGGAGCTGTCGGAGCGAAGATCGCGGGCGTGACCGGTCCGGCATGAGTGCCGCGACGTAGCGTATCGGCACGACCAACCAATTCTTGAGGATTCACGGCCTGCGTGGGCTGCAGCGTGTATTCCAACAGCCGCGTATCGCGAATCTGACCCGGCACTAAGTTTTCCGTGACGAAGTCCAGCGGAACGTATTGATACCAGGGCGTCGGAATCGGCTGCTTGACGGTCAGCGTTTCGAAGCCTTCCTTTTTAATCGTGATTTCGCGCGTGCCGTAATAAATAAAGTCCGTGGCACAGGGCGTGGTGCCAATCTCTTGGTTGTCGACAAACACCACCGCGCCCGGCGGATTGCTGCGGACGATCATTCGCCGCTGCACGCAACCGGTTCCCAGTGCGCAGCACAGCAATGCCGCAATGGCTGCGGCCAGCAACTGCTGGAATCGATGGTTCATCGACATGGCAAATGAACTACGTTGGCGAATGCCGAAAGCGACCCGCCTAACGGCGGTCTCAAAAATAGGTCGCGAAGTATAGTTCGACAGGCCAGCCGGTGCCAGAGCGGTTTGGCGTCAAAATCGTGAAGAACGCTAGCGGACGGTGTCGCCGCCAGCAACGCCGGCAATTATTTGCTGCGCTCGAACGTGCCGGAGATTTGCACGGTCAGTTTGCCCGTATTCTGTTTGACGGCTGGCGAGAACATTCGCAAGAACAAATGGCCGGCGTGTTCGGGCGTGGTATCGAGCTTTTCGCCAATGGCAAACGTCTTTTGATTGGTCTCGCGTGGCGTGGCGGCGATCATGCCCACCAGTTGCCCCGGATTCATATCGCGCATGCCGCCGGGAATTTCGATACCGGCCGGGCCAACTTTTTGCGTGTAAGAAATGGTCCAGGCGCCGCTGGCCACGATGCGAATGGGTTTGCCCGGCACGACACTGATGCCGGAGTCTTGCCATTCTTCGTTGGCTTGCACGTCGACCACTTTTAAGTCTGCCGTGTATTCTTGCTCGGTGAGCAGTCGGACTTTCTCTTTAGCTTTGGGATAGTCGGGCACGATTCGCAAGATTTCTTCGTAGCAGGCCCGCGCCTTTTCGGTCTGCTTGTTCTTTTCGTACTCGGCGGCGTAACCTTCGACGGTGCTGACAAAGGTTGAATAGGCGGAGAGTACCTTGGGATCGCTGGACATTGGCTTGCCTGCCGCGGACGGTTTGTTGTCCCGCTGCCGGCCTGGCTGCGCTTGAGCGCTAGTTGTCAGAATGCTACTCAAACCCGCCAACAAAACTGCGCACGCCAGTGGCCGCATGGTAAGCTCCCCGCCATAGGAAAACAGAAACGCCCGACACTGCCTGTATTAAATGAGGCAGCGTCGGGCGAATCAAGTATGCAGTACAGATAGTTGACGGATTAGCTGCCGGAGATCGAATTCGCGGTGCGGGTAAACGTGGTCTTTGCGTTGCTGCCGATCGAAGTGATGGCCGTTAGGCAGACGATCACGATCAATGCCAACATCACCGCGTATTCAACCGCTGTAGGCCCGTCTTCAGATCTTAAAAAACGCGCCGCCTTATCGAAAAGTGAAGCCATTGATGAGCATCCCAATTTGGTTCCCGGTTTACGGGAATGGTTTTAAAAACAGAGTTGACCGCATTGATAACCTAACTTGCAATTCCGCGATCGGCCGTTTCATGCGGAAAACCGCATGTCTATGTGAGGTAAAAAATTGCCATTCGGCCAAAACCTAGCAATGATTGCGGTTTTGACGGCTGAAACCAGCGGTTCAAACGTCAGAACCGGCCGCTGCACCCGTAGGGCATTCTGCGGCCATGGCGGCAATTACAACTCTCGCCTCGATTTTGCAGGCTACTTGACGTCTTTGCAGTAAGCCAAGGTCAGCAGTGCAAAGCTGGTTGCCAGATTGGCGTCGTTCTCCATAAACTGCTTATTGGTGTTGGACCACGATCCATCCGGCTTCTGCCGTTTGACCAGTTCGGCGGCCAATTCCTTGCGCCAATCGTGTTTGACGCCTTGGGCATCTCCGAAGGTGTCCTGCTTGAGCGCAGCGAGCGATTTGGCCATTAAGTGATAGTAGTAATAAACGCCCGACTGACCCATGCCGGGGTTTTCCTCGGTGGTGTAATTCTTTTTTGCCCAACTGAGCGCTGCCTTGACGCGCGGGTCGTCCGCCGTGAGGCCGGCAAAGACCATGCTCTTGAGCCCGGCGTAGGTCATGGAGCCTTGGCTGCGCAGTGCGCCCTCGTCGGTTTTGCCGGCCTTGCTTTCGCCTTGGCCGGCGGGCGAATAAAAGAAACCGCCATCGGGATTTTTGGCGGCGAACTTGGTAATGGTGTTGGCCGTTTCCAGATTCTGGCAGCGAGAAACAAAGATCAATGCGCGCTGCACGGCTTCGTCCTTGGAACTGTCGCCGGCCGCTTCCAGCGCATCCATCAACATGGCGGTGTTGGAAAGATCGGGCCGCGATTTGCCATCGTAGCCGGAACCGCCGTAGTTGACGCTTTCTTCCGCCTTGCCGCCCTGCACATCGGTTTGCAGACCTTTCACGTATTTTTCAGCCGAGCCGAGCAGCTTGGCATAACGGCCGTCCTTATTCGCCGCCGAAAGGCAGACGATGCAGATGCAGGTTTCGTAGTTCGGTAACCGCGATTTATCGCGATAGATGCCGCCGTCGGCCTTGGCCAAATTTTCCAGGTACTTCAGCCCCTTGGCAACCTGCGGATCGTCGGGCGAACGGCCGTTTTGCAGCAAAGCATAGGTGGCCATGGCGGTGATGGCCGGCGTCGATTGCGCGCTGTACGAGCCATCGTCGGCTTGCGCGGTCTTCAAAAAGTCGATGCCCTTGGCAATGGCAGCCTCGGCGTCGGGCGCGGATTTTTCGGCCGACACTGCCGGCAACACCAGGGAAAACGGCAACACCAAACTCAGCAGAGCGACTCTCATAACGGGTTCCTTAACCTGCTTCACGCGCGAATGGTTTCGATGCGCCCGGGGTACGCGACGGACGACTCTGGCCGTCATTTTAGGCGATATTAACCATCGAGCACATTTATTTACCGCATTCGACGATTTTTTCGCCGCAAGTGCTGTAACATTTCCGAACTTTTTGCGTATAGATAGGTATGAACCAAGTTTTGCTACGTCTGATCGCGTTTGCTTGCAGCTTAACCCTGGCGCTTCCGCCGGGGAGTTGCTTGGCATTCGCCGCAAAATCAGGCAGTGCAGCCAAGGTTCCGGCCTGCTGCCAGCATCGATTTCCGGTTACCCAAACTCACACTTCTTGCCCGCAGCCTTCGCCTTCGCCGTCCAAGCTGGAATGTTGCTGTACGCGCGATGCGGTGTTGATCCAGTCGACGGTCAATCTGGCCGATCAGGCGTCGGACTCGGTTGCCGTCTGTTTTGTGGGGCACTTGCCGACGGCCGTTGGCCAGGTGCCGCTTTCTGGGCTTGCGGCATGTTACCTACCGCCGGGCCCTCGCTGGCAAATTCTCCAATGCGTGTGGCGGTGCTAACGCACCTGCCCTGCGCCTCTATTGTTGTTGGCCCCTTGGGCCGCTATTGAAACGTGTTCGCGGCAACTTGAATTGTCGCCGTGAGCAACTCTGTTTTCTGTTTCCTTAAACGGCAATTTTTACTTGGAGAATTTTTATCATGTTTACCAAACTGTTTTTTAGCGCGATTTTGGGTTTTGGTTTTTTGGCGGCAACGGTTGTTTCGCCGGTAGTTAAGTCGGCCGATGCGAAGGCAGACGGCGCTAAGACGGAAGATTGCTGTGCGGCCAAGTTGGCCTGCTGCAATCCCACCAGCGCATGTTGCGTGGCAGATGCCCGGTTGGGTTGCTGCCAACAGGGTCTGAAGTGCTGCGCCGAGAACAAGGGTTGCTGTGCCGCGGTGCAAAAGTGCTGCAGCGAAGGTGCCGACTGCTGCAAACAAGCCAAAGCCTGCTGCGGAAGCGGCAAGACAGCGGCGCATGCGGACTGCTGCTTGAAGGCTGAGAGCAAGATCGTAGCGGCCGACTGCTGCTTGGATGGTAGCGACTGCTGCTTGGATGGTAGCGACTGCTGCTCGCAAGGCAACGATTACTGCGATCTCACGGATCAAGGCTAATCGCCGCCCGCGAATTGAAGCGGTGCAATGAGAAACCTCGGCGGAAATTCGATTTCCGCCGAGGTTTTGTTGATTTCAGCAGGCGTTGCGCTGTCGCAACGCAACACATAGCGGGCTGTTGAATCGCAACACATAGCGCGCTGTTGCAACGCGACACATAGCGCGCTGTTGAATCGCAGCGCACGGACCGCCGGACTACGGCTTCTTGACTTGCTCAAACATCCACGGGATTACGCCATCGGCGTCGCTGTACGCGCGATCCCAACAATTGTGGCCAATGCCCGATAGTTCCCGGTACTTGGGATGTCCGCCCGCTTTGGTGATGGCTTCGATCATTCCCCGCGAGCGCACGACCGGCACGGCTTGATCTTGATCGCCGTGGTAGCAATAGATGGGCAGCTTGACGAGTTTATCGGCCTTGCTGTTGTCGCCTCCGCCGCAAATGGGCGCAACAGCCGCAAAGTGCTCTGGCATTCGCTCGGCCAAATCCCACGATCCGTAGCCGCCCATCGAAAGCCCGGTCAGATAAATGCGATTCTCGTCGACCGGCTCCGCGTTGCAGACCGCCTTGAGTTCCGCGAGCGCCGCCTGCAGATCTTCGCTCGGCTTCTCCGGCAGCGGTTGCGAAGTGGGGTCCGACCAATTGACGTCCGACCATTTTTTATCGGCGCGGCATTGGGGCGCCAACACGAAGCAGGGGTATTTTTCGCGATTTTCGTCCGTGGCGATCACCGTCGGAAACGACTTGAGCTGCGCGACGTTGTCCGATCCACGCTCGCCCGCACCATGCAAAAACAGCACTAGCGGATATTTTTTGCCGGCGTCGATTTTTGCTGGCTTCAGCAAGCGATATTTAAACTCAACTTCTGGCTGCTCCGTTGACGTCGGCTTGTAGGTCCGCTGCTCGTAGATTTTGGCCGGATCGGTGCTGTCGGCAGGCATTAGAAAAACGGTCAGCGTGAGTAACAGAGCAGACATCGAAACGATTTCCTGGCAGGTTCGGCAAAGCAGCGGCGCGCCCCGCGCCGGCTCGAATCCGGCGCAACCTGTAGTCTGCCAAACCACAGACCCTGTTGCAAGCGCGGTGATAGCAGCGCTGCGGCGCGCGAACTTAGCCGCGGCGGAAATTCCCGCGACCGCCGCTGTTTTCTTTGGGCTTGGGCGGCGCGGCCAGTAAGTGGAAATTGCCGGGGCCAAGCAAGTCGTCAACTCGGGCGCGGAATTCCGGCGTGACTTCAACCTTCAGCGATTCGCTCTTCAGATACGCCTTGCCGCCATCGGCCAGGCAAACCACCAGTTGCAATTCGCACGTGCCTGGATAGCCGCGAACAATTTCCAGCAAGCGCTCCAGCGTCTTTGCATCGATCGGCGGTTTGCCCAGCGCTGCGGCAACGCCATGCGAACTGCCGTTGCCGTTGCCGCTGGTCACGGGGCTGACGTCGGCTGCTGCGTCTGCCGATGTGTCGCTGGAATTCGCTCCACCCGCTGGCGAAGATTCGTTCACGCGGATCACGACGCCGCGCGTGTAGCGGGTGGCCAGGTCGGCTAGTGGAATCAGTTCGTTAACCACCAGATTGGTTTCTTCGCTGCCAGGGCGGCGATCGACGCTGCCGCGCACGGCCATCACGGCGTCGGCCTCGACCATTTGCCCGTAGTTGGCAAATTCTTCCGGCCAGAGGATGCAGCGGACGATGCCGTCCATGTCTTCCAGATCGAACATTACGTAGCGCGTGTTGGTGCTGCCGGGGCGCGGGTTTTTGGTGTTGGAAAATTTTAGCGCGGCCAGCATTCCGCCCAACAGCACTTCGCTCTTGTGCGGCTGCGCGGCAATGTTGCTGCTGGAATGCGAACAGAACGTGGCCAGCGTCGAAACGTATTCGGCCAGCGGATGACTGCTGAGATAAAAGCCCAGCACCTCTTTTTCGCCGGCAAGTCGTTCGCGTTCGTTCCACTCGGGCACGTCCGGCATGATGGCGGCCGGTTCGGCTTCGGGCTCATCGAGTTCTTCGAACAAGCCTTTTTGTCCCGAGCGTCGATTAGCGGCCGCCGACGCGCCGCCTTGAATGGCGCGCTCCAGCACCGATAGATACTGCGCTCGTCGCCCGCCCAGCGCGTCGAAAGCGCCAGCCTTAATGAGACTTTCGATTCCGGCGCGATTGACGCTGCCGGTATCGACGCGCTCGCAAAAATCGAACAGGTCGCGGAAGGGTCCGCCCAACTTGCGCGCGGCGGCAACGGCGTCGGCCGCCTGTCCGCCACAGCCTTTGATGGCGGAGAGTCCAAAGTAAATTTTGGCGTCGCTCACAGCGAAGTCGCCTTCGGACGCATTGACGTTGGGCGGCCGCACATCGATGTTCATCCGCCGGCAATCTTCAATATGTTCGACCAACCCATCTTTCTTTTTGAAGTTGCGGCCGGCGATGTCGCCCGAGAGCAGCGCCGCCATGAACTCCACCGGGTAATGCGCCTTGAGATAGGCGGTCATATATGCAATCAGAGCGTAGGCCGTGCTATGGCTCTTGTTGAAGCCGTAACCGGCGAACTTTTCGATCATCTCGAACAGTTCGGTGGCCTGCGTTTTGGTCAAACCTTTGGCGGTGGATCCGACCACGAATTCCTCGCGGAACTTGGCGATCTTGGGCAGTTGCTTTTTACTGATGGCTTTGATGCAACTGTAGGCGCTGGATAAATCGATTTCGCCGAGACGGTTGAGAATCAACATCACCTGCTCTTGGTAAACCATCACGCCGTGGGTTTCTTCCAAGATTTCTTTCATCACGGGGTGCAGATACGTGGCCTGCTTGCGGCCATGCTTGACCTGCACGTAATCGTCAACCATGCCGCCCTCGAGCGGACCCGGCCGATAGAGCGCGTTGGTGGCGATGATGTCGCGAAAATGATCGGGCTTCATCTTCTGCAGCAGATCGCGAATGCCGCCGCTTTCCAACTGGAAGATGCCTTTGGTTTCGCCGCGACAAAGCAGCGCAAACGTGGGCTGGTCGTCGATCGGGAATTGGTACGGATCGACCTTGATACCGGTGGTTTGCTGGATCAGATCGACGGCCTTGCTGAGCACCGTCAGGTTTTTCAGACCGAGGAAGTCCATTTTCAGCAGTCCGGCGCGTTCAACGTCGCCCATCGCCCACTGCGTGATAACTTCGTCTTTGCCGGTCACGCGCTGCAGCGGCACATATTCGTCGAGCGGACGGTCGGCAATCACCACCGCGGCGGCATGCGTGCCCACGTTGCGCGCCAGACCTTCGATCTTGAGCGCCAGATTGAGCAGCTCATGAACTTGCGGATCGGTGTCGTAAGATTTGCGGAGATCGGCGCTGAAGCAGCCAGCCTTTTTAGGATTGTCGTTCAAGACCAGCGCATCTTGTAACTCGATGCCCAGCACGTCCGGCACCATGGCAACGATGGCATCGACGCGTGGAATCGGCAAACCCATGGCGCGGCCCACATCGCGAATGGCCGCCCGCGCGGCCAGCGTGCCAAAGGTGCCGATCTGCGCGACGTTTGCGGCACCGTATTTGTCCTTCACGTACTGGATCACTTCGCCACGGCGATCCTTGCAAAAATCGATGTCAATATCCGGCGCTTCCAGCCGATTGATGTCCAGAAAACGCTCGAACAGCAAGTTGTATCGCAAGGGGCAAACGTGGCTTAAATACAGCGCGTACGAGACCAGCGAGCCCACGCCTGAACCTCTGGCGGTGGCCGGAATGCCCAACTCGCGCGAGTGGCGGACAAAATCCCACACGATCAAAAAGTAGTTCGGAAAGCCGAGCTTATCGATGACGCCAATTTCGCGATCCAGCCGATCCATGACTTCTTGGTTGAGTTGGCCGTTCTCCCAGCGATCCTCCACGCCTTGGTAGCGATCGTGCAGCCCGGTCAGGCAGAGCTTGCGCAAGTAGTCGGTGGGCGTTTGCTGATCGGGCGGCGTGTAGTTAGGAAAATGCCGCTTGCCGAGATCAAGTTCGATGTTGACGCTGTCAGCAATCAATTGGCTTTGCTTCAGAGCTTCTTCATGGCCTTTGAACGCGGCGTGCATTTCGGCAGGGCTGCGCAAAAAGAACTGATCGCCTTCCATCCGCATCCGATTGGTGTCGGTGCGGAACTTGCCGGTGTTGATGCACAGCAGCACGTCTTGCGCTTCTGCATCGTCTTGGGTGACGTAGTGCGCGTCGGATGTGCAAACCAGCGGCAAGCCCATCTGGCGGGCGAGTTGTACGGCGCCTTCCATCTGCAGACGTTGAACTTCCACCCCGTTGTTTTGAATTTCGACAAAATAGCGGTCGCCAAAAATCTTATGAAACCAACCGGCAATCTCTTTAGCTTCGGACATTTGCCCGGGCTCGGCGCCGCCCTGCTTGAGAATCGCCCGGCTCAACTCGCTGCTGACGCAACCACTCAGGCAGATGATGCCTTCGCTGTGACGCTCCAGCAGTTCTTTATCGATGCGGGGCTTGAAATAAAAGCCTTCGAGAAATGCGGCCGAGGCCATTTTGACCAGGTTGCGAAAGCCAACTTTATTTTGCGCAAGCAGCGTTAGGTGATAACTATTCTCCTTGAGGCTGCCGCCATCGCGACGAAATCGGCTATCCGGCGCAATGTAGGCTTCGTAACCGACAATCGGGTTGATGCCCTCGGACTTGGCTTTGGTGTAGAATTCCAGCGCGCCGTGCAAATTGCCGTGATCGGTGAGCGCAAGCGCGTTCATGCCGCACTCTTTGGTACGCGAGACCAGGCGACCGATTTCGCTAGCACCATCGAGCAAACTGTAGTGACTGTGACAGTGCAAATGGACAAACGGCGGCGTGCTCATGGCGATCCTTCGACAGCAAAATTGCCTGGAGTAACTCATCGCGCCGCAAAGCTGCCGGGCGATCTCGCCATTTTAGCCGATCGCCAGCAGACGGTGCAGCCTCCGGTGGGCAAGTGCGACGCACTACTGAGAAACTTCCAGCAGGTGCCGTATTGGCAGGCGAAAATTTCTACAAAATGCTGCTGCAGCCATCGCAGACTGCCCAGTCTGTCTTTTCCGTGCCAAAATATTGCACTATAAACTATTACATACGTGACACTTGCGCGACGCCACGCCATCAGCGGCCATTTGATCTGATTTTTGGTACTAAGATTGCTCTGCTAGTGTCGAACGTAAAAAACCAGGAATTATTTGACACTCTTCATCGCCGGACCGAGTTCGCACCGTGTTCATTAAGCTGCCATCAATCCTCGTGACCGACGACGACGTAGGCTTTCGCCAAACGTTGTGCGGCGTACTAGAGCCTGAAGGGTTCCGGACGTTGCAAGCCGGCGATGGCGAAGAGGCGCTTGAGATTCTGAGCAGCCAGGACGTGCATTTGGTGCTGATGGATATGCACATGCCCAAGCTGACAGGGCTAGAAACGCTGCGTCGCGTCAAGCAAATGAGATCGCGTCTGCCGTGCATCTTACTGTCCGCCGGCTTGGACGATGCGATTCGCGATCAAGCGCGGCAAGCGGACATTTACGGCGTGCTGGCCAAGCCTGTCTCACGTTGCGACATCACGTCTGTCGTCTTACAAGCGATCCGTCGAACTTACGGCTGGTAACGCGGTCGCCGCTCTTTTGGGTGTCACGCCGCGTCGTTCCGAGATCGCGTTTTTCGGGCGGCTTTTGCAACTGATGAGCGTTTGATTTATGCTTGGAACATTGCCGATTCGGCAACATGTACACGATCACGTTTCGTCTGCCGGGCGAACTCTCAACCGCGCCAGTGGACATTGCGACTTACTTCAGGCGGCTCGACTCATGATGGCGTGGAGGCTTATTCTGCCGCTGCTTGGGCTAACCTTCTGCGCCGGTTGCGGTAGCGACGTCGAATCGACTCGCCTGGTCGGCACTTGGCATGGTCGGCCGCAAGTGAGCGATGCCGACGTGCATACGGCGGCGGGCAAAGCCAAAGCGGAAACCGTGATTCTCACTATGGATTTACGCCGCGGCGGCATTGCGGTGATGTCGGGACCGTTGACGCAATCGGCAACGGAAATAAAAGGCATCTGGCGGCTGATGGAAGCCGACGCCTCGGAAGGCCGGCTGAAGATTGGCGTTTCGCAAGACGTACACATTGCGTCAATCAAGTTCGAGAGCGAAGATCGCTTTTTGATGAACTGGAAGAAAACGTCGCCCTTGATTTTTACCCGCAGCAAATCTGAATCGACCACGCCCTGACCGCCGCCCCTTTTCATCGAGTGCAGGGATCAACCGGGTGCAAGACGGACTTTCTTTGTGGCGAGATGTGGCAGACGACCTCAGTCGGCGCTTTGAGCTGGCCACGACCGTTGTGGACTTGCCGGGAAAACAACTGAAAATTGTGCATCCGCGCTCGGCCGATACGCTAATTAGCGAAGAGGAATTTCTCCGTGACGAGCGGCTACCATACTGGGCAGAAATCTGGCCTGCCGCCCGTGCGCTGGCAGGGCATGTCCTCTCGCTGCCTGGGGCTGGCAAGCGGTGTTTGGAGTTGGGCTCGGGCTTAGGTTTGGTTTCGCTGGCCGCGCTACGGGCCGGTTACGACGTGATTGCCACGGATTATTACGCCGAAGCTTTGGAGTTCACCCGATTCAATGCGGCCTTGAACGGGCTCCGCGTTCCGCAGACGCGGCTCGTGGATTGGCGCGCCTACCCCAGTGATCTGCATTCGATGGATTTAATTCTGGCGGCCGATGTGCTGTACGAGACGCAGCTTTCGCCGTTGGTTGTCGCGGCCATTGATCGCTCGTTGTCGCCCGGTGGCCTGGCGCTGGTGGCGGACCCTGCGCGTGGCTCCGCCGAGCGCTTTTGGTCGGATTGCCAGCAATGGAATTTAGCGGTCAGTCGAAATTTATCTGTTACGGTAAATACGGAGCATTTGCCGATTGAAGTGCGGCTTTACGAAATTCGACGCGCAAATTCCGAATAATGCTTGAACGACTGATCTGGCCTTTTTTGAGCCGGAAGAGCTAGAATAAACGTTTGATTCGACGACTTGCAAAAAGTCGAGCAGGAAGCTGGCGACTCAGTGGAATTTGATCAGGATTCCGGCCGCTTCGAATCTCAGGTGAGGAGTTCGGCGATGAAAACGGACATTCATACCACGCCCTATCTCGATTCTTTGGCTTTTGACGATGTTTCCGTCGGAAACATTTGGAAGAGTCCCGAGCGTGAAATTCGCGAGAACGACGTTCGCGAATTTGCCGAATTGACAGGCGATTATAATCCCATTCACTTGGACGAAGAATTCGCCAGCGAAACGCCGTTTCGCAAACGCGTTGCCCACGGGTTGCTCGGTTTGTCATTTCTAGCTGGCATGTCGAGCGAATATCCGTGCATGGACACCTTGGCGTTTTTGGGCATCAGCGAGTGGAAGTTTCTCAAGCCGATCTACTTTGGCGACGTGGTCCACGTTGAGACGGAAGTCATTGAGAAAACCAGTTCCAGCCGCCGCTACGGCAACGTGGTTTGGCATCGTCGCCTGATGAATCAAGCTGGCGAAGTGGTCCAAGAAGGCAAGTTTGGCACCCTGGTGCGAAAGCGTCAACAAATACCGCAAGGGCAGTCCTAGCGCCGATTACCACGGCAATCATTACCACGGGAATCATTGCCCGCGCCTGACCGTAGCGGTTGCCACGTGCTCACGCGGAACCGCGCGGTACGCGGATGACTGTCTGCCGCCGTTAACTTCGCCCAAAATCCTGCGGTTGTCAGTGTGCCGGCGGCCTTTGCGGCCCGCCTGTCGACGACCTATAATTGGGCCCAGTTGATTTTCGCCGAGCGGTCCCAACGACCGGCGGCAAAGGATGGCGATTTGCGATGAACTCCCCAAAAAAGCTGCGTGTCGGCGCGGTCAATTATCTGAACACCAAACCGCTGGTTTACGGGCTGGCGGAGCGCGCGCCGCAGGCCGAACTGGTGTTTGACTTGCCGAGCCGGCTGGCCGACCGTTTGGCCAGTGGTCAACTCGATGTAGCGCTGATTCCATCGATCGAATTCTTTCAAGATCCGAGTTATTCGATCGTCTCGGACGTTTGCATTGGTTGCCGCGGCCCGGTTTTGAGCGTCAAGTTGTTTAGCCGCGTCAAGCTGCAGCAGATTCGCACATTGGCGCTGGACGAGGGTTCGCGGACCAGCGCAGCGCTGGTCAGAATTCTGCTCAAGCAGCGGTTTGGCCTACAGCCGCGGCTGGAAACATTGCCCATCGGCGCAACGTTGGCCGATACGTCCGCCGATGCGGTGCTGCTGATTGGCGATCGCGCCATTCACTCGCCGCCGGGCAAATTCGCCGAGGTTTGGGATCTGGGCGATCAGTGGAATCGCTGGTCCGAACTGCCGTTTGTGTTTGCCATGTGGACCGCCCGCGCCGGCGTCGATCTGCAAGGCATTGAGTCCGCGCTCGGTGAGGCGCGCGATGCCGGCGTGGCACATCTGGCGGAAATTGCCGAAGTCGAAGCGCCGGCGCTGGGGCTGACCGTGCCGCAATGCCTGTCGTATTTGCGAGACAATCTCTATTTCTATTTTGGTCCTCGCGAGCAAGCGGGCCTTAAGCTTTATTACGAACTGGCGGCCGGTCTCGGTTTGGCGCCAGCAGGAGTGCAATTTGACTTCGACACTTCAGGCGCTGCTCGATAAAGCGGTCGCTGGCCAGCGGCTGACGCCAGACGAAGGTTTACGGCTGCTGCAATCGCACGACCTGGCGGCAATTGGCCGCGCGGCCGACGCCGTCACCCGGCGGTTGCACCCCGAGTCGTATCGCACCTACAACATCGACCGCAACATCAACTACACCAACATTTGCACCGCGGTCTGCGATTTTTGCGCATTCTACCGCCGCCCGAAGCACGACGAAGGTTACGTGCTCGATCGCGCGGAACTGTTGCAAAAAATCCAAGAAACGGTCGACCTAGGCGGCGATCAAATTCTGATGCAGGGCGGCCTACATCCGGATTACAAGCTCGAGTGGTATGAAGAACTGTTGCACGACATCAAGTCGCACTTTCCGCAAGTCAACGTACATGGTTTCAGCCCGCCAGAAATCCACCATTTCACCAAGGTTTCGAAGCTGCCGCTGCGCACCGTGCTGCAGCGGTTGAAAGCCGCGGGGCTGGGAAGTCTGCCCGGCGGCGGCGGCGAGATTCTCGTCGACCGCGTGCGTGCCGCCATGACCCGCGGCAAGGTGATGACCGACGACTGGCTGAATGTCTGCCGCGTTTGGCATGAGCTAGGCGGCATCGGCTCGGCCACGATGATGTTTGGCCACATCGAAACCTTGGCCGAACGGATCGAGCATTTGGAACGCTTGCGCCAGTTGCAGGACGAGACGCACGGTTTTTCCGCCTTTATCTGTTGGACCTTTCAACCGGAACATACCGACATGGCCGACGTGCCAGCCGCTGGCTCGTTCGAATATCTGAAAACGCAAGCCGTCAGTCGTCTATACCTGGACAACTTCCCCAACATTCAGTCCAGTTGGGTCACCCAAGGCCTGAAAATCGGCCAGATTGCCTTGCTCTACGGTGCCAACGACATGGGCAGCCTGATGATCGAAGAAAACGTAGTCTCGGCCGCCGGCACAGTACATTATTTGACGCTGGACGACATGCGCGGCGCGATCACGGAAATTGGTTACATCCCGCGCCGTCGGAATGTTCGTTACCAACTGCTCGACGAACCGCCGGTCAATCCGCTGCCCGTCTTGTCGGTCTAAAATGTGGTAGGCTTAGCGGTATTGGTTTACGACCAACGGCGGATCGAGACGCATCGCCGCTCGCGCAAGCGGAACGATTCGCTTGCCTGCCTATGCCCAGCGCCTTCGGCGGCCGCCCGATGATTCATGTCCGCAATTTGACCAAACATTATGCCGACCTGCGGCGCGGCAAGTTCGTAGCGCTGGACGGCATTAGTTTTGACGCCTTACCGGGGCAGGTGTTTGGGCTTTTGGGGCCCAACGGCGCCGGAAAAACCACTGCGCTGCGCATCCTCAGCACGATCTTGCGGCCAACCAGTGGGCAAGCCACCATCAACGGCGCGGATGTCGTGACGCAACCCGATCTGGTGCGGCATCAAATTGGCTTTATGTCCGCCAACACGGCAGTTTACGATCGCATGACGGCTTGGGAAATGGTCGAGTATTTCGGCCGCTTGTACGGCATGGCGCCCGAACCGCTCCGCGAACGAATGGAGCATTTGTTCGAGCGGCTGAAGATGAACGAAATTCGCGATCTGCTTGGCTCGAAGATGTCGACCGGCATGAAGCAGAAGGTCTCGATCGCGCGGGCCATCGTCCACGATCCGCCAGTGTTGATTTTTGACGAAGCCACCTCGGGCTTGGACGTCCTGGTTGCTCGCGCCCTGCTGCAGACCGTGGCCGATCTGCGCGCGCAAGGCAAGTGCGTGGTTTTTTCAACCCACATCATGCGCGAGGCGGAAAAGCTCTGCGATCGCATCGCCGTGGTGCATCGCGGTCGCCTCCTGGCCGAAGGCACGTTACCGGAACTTCTGGCAGGGCACCAGCAAACCGATCTGGAAGAACTGTTTTTCAGTTTGATTTCGCAGCACGAAGAAAAATTGGCCTCGGCTTACTAAAAACACCGGCTTACGCTGAACAGCATGAATTGGGCGAACGTCAAACTGATCTTGATGCGCGAAACGCGCGATCAACTGCGCGATCGCCGCACGCTGTTCATGATTGCCGTGTTGCCGCTGTTGCTCTACCCGCTGCTGGGTACCATCCTGTTGCAGGTTGCGCAGTTTCGTGGCGAACACCCCACTAAAATCTTACTGATCGGCGGCGATCAACTGCCCGCAACGCCGCGACTGGTGGAAAAACCGGTCACGGCCGCAGGCGCGGAAGTCTTTGCCTCGCGACATTTCGAAGAAACGCTGCTGGCCCGCCCGGCCGATAAACGGTTGCTGGTGGTCGATGTGCAACCGCAGAGTTTGCCCGCCAACGCGCACGACGTTGCCGAGCGGCAAGTGCGGGCCGGCGTTTACGACGCGGTGGTCATCCTGCCCGACGATTTCGCCTCGCGGCTCAGCGAATTCCGCGAGCTACTGCAAAAACGTTTGCACGGAGATGTTAAAGTTTCCGACGATCCAACGGCCAACGACAAACCGCTAAGCGTGCCGGATCCCATTATTCTGTTCGATGCCGGCAAAGAGAAATCGCAACTCGCTCGATCGCGCGTGGCGGAGGTGTTGCGACGCTGGACCGAGGCCATTGGTCAGCAGAATATGCTCGACAGCAAAATGCCAGGTCTGGCCGCACGGCCCTTCGAACCGCAACCGCAAGACATCGCGGCCACCGGCGGGCGCGATGCCGCGCTGTGGTCCAAGATTTTACCGTTCATCGTGCTGATTTGGGCGTTGACCGGTGCGTTCTATCCGGCCGTCGACCTCTGTGCCGGCGAAAAAGAACGTGGCACGCTGGAAACGCTGCTCAGTTCGCCAGCCCAACGCAGCGAAATCGCCACCGGCAAACTGCTGACGATCATGATCTTCAGCATGATCACGTCAATATTGAACTTGCTGAGCATGGGCATTACCACGTCGTTTGTGGTCACACAGCTTGGCCCGATCTTTCCGAACATGCCTCTGGCGCTGCCGTCGTGGCACGTGGCGTTTTGGCTGATTATTGCCCTGATTCCCATGAGCGCGCTGTTCAGCGCGCTGTGTCTGGCGCTGGCCGCCTTTGCCCGCAGCACTAAAGAAGGCCAATACTATTTGATGCCGCTGCTGATCGTCACCATGCCACTGGTCATGCTGCCGATGTTGCCGGGCATGGAAATGGATTTAGGCAACAGCCTGATTCCGGTGACCAATGTGGTGCTGCTGTTGCGGATGCTGCTGGAAGGCAATTACTGGCAGGCGCTGCCGTATGTCTTTCCGACGGCGCTGGTAACACTGCTTTGCTGCCTAATGGCCACGCGCTGGGCGATCGATCAATTCAACAGCGAATCGGTTTTGTTCCGCGAGAGCGAACGATTGGATTTGAGTCTGTGGATGAAGCATATGCTCCGCGACCGCGAAGACACACCGCCAATTGGCGCGGCGGTCATGTGTGGCGTATTGATTTTGGTGATTCGTTTTTACATCGGCCTGAAGGTGACGATGCCCACCACGTTTGCGCAGTTCGCTTCGCAAACGGGCGTTTTGCAATTGGCGGCCGTCTTGACGCCCGTCCTACTCATGACCGTTATGCTCACCCGCAAACCGCGGGAGACGTTGCTGCTCAAAACGCCGCGTTGGCAGAGCATTCCGTTTGCGCTGCTGCTGGCGTTTTTGATTCATCCGTTGGTGATTCAGTTCAGCAAGCTGGTGCAGGTGCTTTACCCACTCAATCCCGCGGTTGCCGAACAATCGCAAAAACTTCAAGAGCTGATCCTCGGCGAAAAAAATCTCTGGCTGGTGCTCTCGGTTTTGGCGCTGTTGCCGGCGGTGGTCGAAGAACTGGCCTTTCGTGGTTTCATTCTCTCTGGCTTTCGCCATACCGGCAGTAAATGGCGGGCCATCGTGCTCAGCGCCGTGTTCTTTGGCCTGACGCATGCCACCATTCAGCAATCGCTAATCACCGCTGTGGTTGGCGTGGTCATCGGATACATCGCCGTGCAAAGCAACAGCCTGCTGCCGGGCGTGTGCTTTCACATCGTCCACAACAGTCTGGCGCTGCTGATTGCTAAAATGACTCCCGGCGAGTGGGTTAATCGACAACCTGCGCGGCTGTTTGTCAGCTACAGCGAGGCCGCTGGCTGGCAATATCAGCCCGCGCTGCTGGTCCTTTGCGGCGCGGGCGCGGCTGGCGTCCTGTGGTGGTTTCACAAACTGGCGTACCCCAAAACGCGTGAAGAAGTGCTGCACGACGCCATTCGGCAACAGGCGGCCACTCCGCTGCCGGAATCGTGATGAACGCAACGTCAGAACTTCGTGCCGTCCGCGGCCGCTGGCTGTTCAGTTTGGCTGGCCCGCCAATCCCCAACGGTATTGTGACCTATTCGGTAGGCGACCAGCGCATTCAGGCTGTTGGTCCCAACGTGTTTGATTTGCCCGTCGAAGATCTCGGCGACGTCGCGATCTTGCCTGGACTGGTCAACGCGCACACACACTTGGAATTCAGCCATTTGCAGCAGCCGCTTGGTATGCCAGGCATTGCGCTGCCGGACTGGATTCGGTTGGTCATGGCCGACCGCGCAAACCGCCTGCTACCGCCCGACGAATCCATCGGCCGCGGGTTGTGGCAATGCGAACAAACGCAGACGGCGCTGGTCTGCGATATTTCTTCGCAAACCGTTGGCTATGGCGAGTCGTACGAAGCGCTACTGGATCCCTACGCCGACGCGGCGCTGGCAGTTTCCAGCGTGGTTTGCCAGGAAGCCATTGGCTTGCGAGAAGATCGCGTCGCGCATTGCATGGAGCGACTGTACTCCTGGGCTGGCTGCCGCAATTCGCTATTTCCGGAGGTGGGCTTTGGCTTCAGCCCGCACGCGCCGTACTCCGTACACCCGCAGCTTTTGGCCGACATTTGCGAGAACCTGGCCGAACCGGGCGACGTAGTGGCCATGCATCTGGCCGAATCGCGGGAAGAGCTGGAATTACTGCAAACCGGCGGCGGACCATTTCGCAAGTTGCTCGACGATCTGCAGGCTTGGGATGCCGAGGCAATCGCCCCGGGCAGTCGCGTGCTGGACTATCTACGACTGCTGGCCGCCGCGGATCGCTCGCTGGTTGTGCACGGCAACTATCTGGACGACGAAGAAATTGCCTTCATCGCTCAGCAACGCGCGCGGATGGCGGTGGTTCACTGCCCGCGCACGCACCGCTTTTTTGATCACGCACGCTATCCACTGCAGAAGCTTTTGGCCGCTGGCGTCACGGTTGCGCTGGGGACCGACAGCCGGGCGTCGAATCCCGACCTCAGCATTTGGGCGGAAATGCAGCAGGTGGCCGCCAGCCATCCGGACATTGCGCCCGAGCAGATTCTCAAGCTAGGCACGATGGCCGGCGCCCGCGCGCTCGGCCGAGAAAAAGAATTCGGCACGCTGCAGGTGGGCAAACGGGCCAGCCTTTTCACGGCGCGACTGCCCCATCATTCGGCCGCCGATCCGCTGGAGTTGCTGTTCAGCGGCGGTGTTGGGGGCGATTGACTGCGTTAAACGCCGCGAGAATCATCCACGAAAATGCGAGAGAGCCGCTTACTTTGATTTCGGCCGATTCACTCGGAAGTCGCCTTCTTTTTCGAATTGGGCGCGGCGATCATCGTAACGCAGCACGAAGTCGGCATCTGGATCGAACGTATTGGTTGTGGACTTGGAGTACGCACCCTCAGAAAGCGAGTGATTGAAGGCCAGCCATTTGCGATCCGGACCGAGTCCAAAAAACATGTACTCGTCGATCTTGGGCTGAAAATCGCCGCCAAAACTGTGCTGCGCCAGCGGCGCCGTGTGCAACGACGTTAGCGCAAACGAACCGACGATCCAAGCCGTCCATAGTGCAAAGAAAATTCCACCGGCCATCTCCACCGGTTTGAAGAATCGCACGCGGACGTTCGAAAGCCGATCGCTCAGCACGCGGAGGATGCCCAGCGTGACCGCAAAGATCAGCCAGAGTGAGAGAAAGTCCCAGAAGTATGTGAACGAACCTTCCAGTTGATTGAGCTTGTCGGCCAATGGTTCCCAGTAACTCATGGCCACCAAGGCCGCCATCATCACGTTAAAAAACATGATGAAGTTGCTCCACAAACCTTCCGCAATCATGAACGCCACCACGGCCACCATGATCGCGAGTATGAAACCGGTCAACATTCGAATTCTTCCCAAAAACAAAAATGAATTCCACTTGGCCTGTCAGCAAACGTCCGGCGATTAGTTTTCCCAGGGCTGTTTTTCGTCAGCCGCAGCCTTCGCAGAACTTGAGCCCGTCTTGGCGGCAGCGGCGGTTGCCGGCGGCTTCAGAACGCGTTGCAGTTCTTCTAGCGAGGTCACACCTTGGGCCACTAACTGCACGCCTTCGTCCTGTAAACTGCGCAGGCCGGTTTTTTTAGCGGCCATTCTCAACACATCGAGCCGCGGCGACTTAATCATCGTCTGCCGAAATGCATCGGTGATGACCAGCAATTCGAAGATGCCGGTGCGGCCTTTATAACCAACGCCTTTGCAATCAGGGCAAACCTTCTTGGGCTGCTTGGGATCCGGCTTGGGCGGCCGATAAAAAGCCTCGACCTTGGCGCCTTCCGGAAAGCCCAACTGCTGCAGTAAACTGCCGCTGGGGCGATACGGCACTTTGCACGTTTCGCAAAGTTTGCGCACCAGTCGTGCATTGAGCGAGGCCGTAACGGCCATCGCAAAATCTTTGACCGGCACTTTGAGCATCAGCAACCGCAGCATCGCTTCCACACTATCCTTGGCGCGGGCGCCGACAATCGACATGCGATTTTCGGCAACTTGATCGCAGAGGATTTTCAAGCACTCGCCGTTGACCGGGTCGTGCATTACAAACACGTTGGGATATTTTTTGATCAATGCCAGCAGCACTTGCTGCGGCGTTTCGCCCTTGGCCGCGTTGAAATATGTGGCCGGCACATTTTCGACTTCGTGCTCGCCGGCGCCAAAGGCTTCGACGGCGCAGAAGTCGCGCAGAAAGCGATCGGTGCTGCGCAGCACGGCGTCAAACGTGCTGGAGAGTCCGCCATCGAGCGGCGCGGAGATCACGATCAAGCCCTGATCCTGATTGAGCGGTTGCTTGAACTCTTCCTGCAGCTTGGGACGCATGCCAATCTCGTCCAGCTTGGCGAACTTGACGGCCTTGCCGGCCAGTTCAATCACTACGCGTTCGGCGGCGCCATTGCCCAGCGATGTCAGCGCGCAGAGGAACTTCTGCTTTTCGAACTCGGCGGCAAACTTGCCTTCTTGCTTCTCGCGCCGTTCTTTCGGATTCAGATTGGCAAGTATCTTCAGCGCGGCAATCAGTGGGTCGGCCTTCTCTTTTTCCATCGGTTCTTGGCGATGCCATTCGCCATCCAACAGGTAGCGCACGGCGCAACCTTTGGCGGAGACTTCCAGCATCAGGCCGTCGACCTTGTTGGTGATTGCTTCGGCCATGACTTCGCGCGAGGTCACATAACCGGGCGATTGCCGCGCGGTGAGCAAGTTGGCCGCATTATCACGATCCGTGGCGCCGCCCAGGGGCGTAAACGTCACGGGCGGTCCTTTGTCGGCCGCCAGTTGTTTTTCGCCCGACATTTTGAAGCCGATTTTCCGCACCATCGCGGCCACCAGATGTCGCATGTGCTCGCGCGTGAGCACCTTTTGATGGGGTTCAACCTTCCGGTTGCGCAGCCAGACAAACGTGCCCAGCGGCGCCGCGTAGGCGATCAGGAGCAGCAAAAAGCCCAGCCAAAACCAGGGGATGATCCACAATAAGATCACCGCCGAGACGAAGCTGAAAAACACGATCGAGTTCCAGCGCACGGGCTGATCGCGTCGCAATTGGCAGTCGACGTTGACCCATTCGGTGGTCCGCACCCACAGCAAGAATAAGATCCAGACGGTCAGCAGCTTGGCAACGCTGAAATAACCGCCGGGGCCACGACGAAAACCTTCGTCGATTAACGCAGCCGTGTCGTCGGCCCAGGCGCTGGTCGAATTGACGAGCGCAACGCTCGCCCAGGCCGTACAAATCAAGCAAACTCGCCGCATTACAGAATCCCGGGTGTCGAAACTTCGATGCCTTTGAGCGCCATCTTCAATGCTTCCACGTTGGGCGCAACCTCCAGCGCCACATTCCGATCGACCAAGTCCGTGTTGACCAGGGCTTTGAGACTCATCGTGAAATCCTGCATGCCTTCTTTGCCGGACATGCGGATCAGGTCTCCTAGTTTGTCGTCGCGCTCTTCCAAAATCAACTTTTTGGTCATGGCGGTAAACGTCATGATCTCCACCGAAGGTACGCGCCCCACGCCGGGTTTGATCGAAGGCAGCAATTTTTGCGAGACAATGGCTCTCATATTCGAGGCCAGCGCGCTGCGCAGCGCTTTGTGCATGTCAGACGGAAACAGGTCCAAAATACGTCCGATGGTGCTCGGGGCGCTGGCGGCGTGGATGGTGCCAAACACCAAGTGACCGGTCTCGGCCGCATGAATGGCAGTCATAAACGTTTCTTGATCCCGCATTTCGCCCACCAGCATTACGTCGGGATCTTCGCGCACCGCGTGCTTCATGGCCACTTCGAAGTTCACGACGTCGGAGCCAATTTCGCGCTGGTTGATCAGGCATTTGTCTTCGGTGAAGACGAATTCGATGGGGTCTTCCAGCGTCAGAATATGCTTGCGATAATTCTGATTGATGTAGTTCAGCATCGAAGCAATCGTGGTGCTTTTGCCAGACCCCGTCACGCCGGCCAGCAAGACCATGCCCTGGTCGAACTTGCACAAATCCATCATGATCGGCGGTAGATTCAAGCCCGAAAAGTCGGGGATTTTGTTGTTCACCCGCCGGGCCACCAGACCGACATGGCCCAGTTGCTGCAACATATTGACGCGGAATCGCCACTTCACGCCGTCCACATCCACCACGTGGGCAAAGTCGGCACCGCCGGTGTCTTCGAAAATCTTTTGCTTCTTGGCGTCCATCATTTCGAAGCACATCCGCACCATTTCTTCGTCATCAATGGGCGGACGATTGATGGGCCGCAGCGAACCGTTCACGCGCACATGCGGCGGCCGGTCCGCTTTCAGATGCAAATCGCTGCCGCCGAGCTTGACCAAAGCGCGGAACAGCTTGTCGATCTCCATCTCTTTGTGCTTGGCGGCGATAAACCGCTCGGCCGCTGAGACTGGCGGAGTGGAACTTGCCGCGGCCGCGTTGTTTGTCGTCGCTGCTGTTGCCATCTTGACGCTCCTCAAACCCGTTACGAGACATTCCTTGAACTGACTTGGGCCTGCAGCCGACGAATGGCCGATACCGGCAACCGTCGATCCACTACAACCTGACTGGGATTCCTCGCGCGGCCATGACGCGTTTGGTTTCGCCAATGGTAAACTCGCCGTAATGAAAAATACTGGCCGCCAGTGCGGCGTCGGCCTTGCCGACGGTGATGGCGTCCGCCAGATGTTCGGGACGTCCCGCGCCGCCGCTGGCCACCACCGGAATCGAAACCGCTGCGCTCACGGCGGCGGTAATCTCCAGATCGTAGCCGTTCTTGGTGCCATCGCAGTCCATACTGGTCAGCACGATCTCGCCGGCGCCGAGCCGCTCGACTTCGCGGGCCCAGGCCACGGCTTCCAGACCAGTGCCTTTGCGGCCACCGTGGATGTGAACTTCCCAAAATTCGCGACCATCTTTTTGCACGCGTTTGGGGTCGATGTTGACCACGATACATTGGCTGCCGAAGCGCCGCGCGGCTTCGCGCACGAACTGCGGGTCTTTGGGCGCGGCCGAATTGATCGAAACCTTATCGCTGCCGGCATTCAGGAGCGCGCGAATATCGTCAATGGTTCGGATTCCACCACCAACGGTCAGCGGCATGAATACCATTTCGGCGGTGCGGCGAACCACGTCCAGCATGATGCCCCGGCCTTCGTGACTGGCAGTGATGTCCAAAAACACCAATTCGTCGGCGCCCTCTTTTTCGTAACGCGAGGCAACTTCCACCGGATCGCCGGCGTCGCGCAACTGCAAAAAATTGGTGCCCTTGACCACGCGGCCGCTTGCCACATCCAGGCACGGAATCACACGCTTAGCCAACATCGTTTGCAGGATTTCCGATTCAGAGGACAGGACATAACGGTATCGGCCGCGCGGCACAGCGGACGAACGTCCAAGCCCGGCAATCAGCCGACACGACTTCACTTTAAGTGCGATTGCGGCCGGGGTCAACAACCGGTTGCCCGTTGTTTGCGGCACATCAACGGCCGGCCGCGCGGCGTGAATCGACTGTCGTTGGGGACGATCGTTCTCGACGACCACCGCGTTTCCGACTAAAATCGGACTTCGTTCGTTACGGGGCCTGTTGCGGCTGGCCGGAATCTTTACTTCGCTGGACAATGGATCGGAAGAACATGCGAATGACTTCGCGCCGGGTGGTCATCACGGGGTTGGGGCTGATTTCGCCCTTGGGCAATTCGCCGCAGGCCATGTGGGCCGCGCTGACCGAGGGTCGCTCCGGCGTTGCGCAATTGACCAGCGTTCCGACCTCGACTCTGCCCACCTCGTTTGGCGGTGAAGCCCGCGATTTTACCGGCGAGATCGATAACTTCGGTCCGCTGGACAAAGACCAAAAAAAGGCCATCCGCAAAGCCATCAAGTTGATGTCGCGCGAGACGCAAATGGGCGTGGCCGCCGCGCAATTGGCCTTGGCAGACTGGGGCTTTGTGATGGGCAAAGTCGATCCCGAGCGCACCGGCGCGATTTTTGGCTCCGACTATATGATGTCGCGACCGGAAGAGTTCATTGCCGGCGTGAGCAAATGCGTCGACGAGCACGGCGAATTTCAAATGGCCCCCTGGCCCACCAAAGGCTTGCCGGAAGTCACGCCGCTGTGGCTGCTGAAATATCTGCCCAACATGCCCGCCAGTCACGTGGCCATCTATAACGATTTGCGTGGCCCCAATAATTCGATCACGCTGCGTGAGGCATCTTCGAATCTCGCCGTCGGCGAAGCCTTCCGCACCATCACCCGCGGCAGCGCCGATGCCATTCTGGCCGGGGCCACCGGCGGGCGTCTGCATCCCATGCGGATCGTACACGCCGTGCAGCAAGAAGAAGTTGCCTTCGACGGCATTCCGCCGGAACAAGCGTCGCGACCATTCGACGCCGGTCGCCGAGGGCAGGTGCTGGGCGAAGGCGCAGGCGCCATGATGCTGGAAACGCTGGAATCCGCGACCGCCAGCAACAAGAAAATCCGCGGCGAAATCCTGGGCTTTGGATCGTCGCAAGTGGCCGATGTCAAAATGATCGCGCATCGAGATCGCGCGCTCGTCAACGCCATCCGCGGCGCACTGCGTGACGCGGAGTTCGAGCCGCAAGACATCGGGCACATTCACGCGCACGGACTTAGCACGCGCAATTGCGACGCCGACGAAACCCGCGCCATTCGCGAAGTGTTTGGGCCCTTGGCCGACCGCGTGCCTGTGGTGGCCGCCAAAAGCTATTTCGGCAACCTCGGCGCGGCTAGCGGCCTGATCGAGTTGATCGCCAGCCTGCTGGCCATGGAGCAAGGAAATCTCTTCGCGACGCTGAATTACGAAACGCCCGATCCCGATTGCGCGCTGCAGGTGGTGACCGACGCCTCCCAAAATCCGGGGCAAACGGTGCTGAATGTCAATGTGACACCGCAAGGCCAGGCCAGCGCCATCATCGCCCGGGCGTTCCGCGGTTAGGTCACTGTCAGAGTTTGGATGCCAGGACTGCCATGAGCCAATCCACGCAAGAACATCGGGCGGCGTCGCCCCAATCGGTTGGCTGTGCCGTAGTGACGGTCAGCGACACGCGGACGCTCGAGAATGATCGTGGCGGGCAATTGGTGCTCGAATTACTCGCTCAGGCGGGCCATCAAGCCGTGGCGCGGCAGATCATTCGCGATGAGCCGCAGTCCATGCGCGCGCTGATTGCCGAACTCTGCGCCCGCGAAGACGTCCACGCCATTTTGATGACCGGTGGCACCGGCATCGGCAGCCGCGACCAAACCTTCGAAACGGTCAGCGGCATGTTGACCAAAACCATGCCAGGCTATGGCGAGTTGTTTCGGATGCTCAGCTATCAGCAAGTTGGCACGGCCGCCATGCTCAGCCGCGCCGTGGGCGGCCTGATTGGTACCAAGCTCATTCTGACCATGCCAGGCTCGCCAGCGGCGGTTGAATTGGCCATGAGCCAAGTGATTCTGCCAGAGCTTGGCCATTTGATTCGCGAAGCGAGGCGCTAGCGCTTCGCTCAAGCATCGCGGCAGTGGGTTCGTCTGATCGAAGAAATTTCTGAACAGGCTAAGCCGCCAATTCAGCTACTTTCTTGTGCCCACGAATAGTACGCAGATCGCCCATGCGACGGACGTGAAGAGACATGCCATAAAGAACCAGCGAACGGCAAATGTCGTGAATAGAACCAATCCCAGTGGCGTTAAAGCGACGATGAGTTTTTTGAAGTCCATTCCACTCATTTTAACATCGAAAAATAGCTACCGCAAAACGCCCAGCAGGCGACCGTAATTTGGTCGCCTGCTGGATCGCTGGGTCGTCGATAATTGAACGGCGGGCAAACCAAACCGCGAAGTGAGTATGCTCAGCGCCAGTGGCGTTAGTAGCGAACTTCAACGTGTTGCGGATTGTACTGCGGGACGGTTTGCGTGCCGCGCCATTGCCCCGGGTCGTGCAGGTTGTTGCCAACCCACATCGGCGAATAGGTGCTATAGGGATCTGTCGAAACAGTGGGACGCAGATTCGAGTAACCGAACCACTTCATCGCGGCCAGGCGGTGATCGCGCTGCGCGGTTTCGAATTCCGCTTTTTCGCGGATGGCCGCGCGGGCGGTGTCCTGCGCCCGGAGTCGTTCGTACTGGCGAACTTCTGGCGCGGCCGAGCCTGGGCCCGTCGTAGCACGCGGCACGTCGGTCGGGCTGGCGGGCGACTGAGCCAACGCGGCAGTGGCAAACAACATCATCGAGCAGCTTAGCAAAATCGCATTTCGTCGCATAATTTGGGTCTCCTCAAGCATCGCAAGATATGTGCAAATCGCGAGTCGCCCGAACGGGCGGCGGCGGACATGAACCGGCAGGGCGCGAGCCAGATTGCGGGATCCGGCCCGCGCCCTGTTAATTGGTTCGGTTTATCCGCATTCTGAGGATGAGCGATCTTTTACGGAAAATGCCGAACGTTCCGGCCGGCACTGAACCTCGGCAGCCTTGGCAAACTTTACCGCCGCGCCGGCTCCGCTGAACTGCTAGCGGGCGGCACCACCTTAACCAGCGGGTGCGTCACGCGGTAATACAGTCCGCCGCCGACAGCAATGCCAATCAACGTCAGCAAGCAGATGAGCGGTTTGGTCCGCGACTGCCGGTAAAGTCCCACGGCCAAAATTGTCGCGGCCGCAATCAGCGGAAACGGCGACAATGCCAGCAACGCGTCTTGCAAACTGTGGTCGGGCTGCAACTCGACAGTCGCAGTCGCCGGAGCCAAATCCGTTTGCTGTCCGAGCTCGACGGTGGCTGCCGCGCCGCTGGCATCCGCCACGCCGGGCGTGAGATGGGCTGGCGCGCTGGCCGACTGTTGCAATGCTTCCGCGCGATCGGCTTTTTCGCCAACCAGCGCAGGGCCGAGACTGCCGCCGAGGTTGCCGACCATGTTGATGAAACCAATTGCCGAGGCCGCCGCCACCGCGCCTAAAAACATCGTGGGGATCGGCCAAAACGCCGGCAAGTGCGCATACCAGCACGAACCGACCACGCAAATCATGATCGAAACCGCCGCCACCGGATGATCGAACAATAAATAGGCGGCCAGCAGACCAACGCTCAATGTCGCTAGCGAACCGGCCACATGCCAAACGCGTTCGCCGGTTTTATCGGAGTGCCAGCCATTCAGTAACATCGCGATCAGCGCCGCCAGATACGGCAGCGTGCTTAAATAGCCAGCCGCATGCGCGGAAAGTCCCGACTGTTGCTCGATGATCATTGGCATGAACGTCGAGAGGCCGTAGCTGGCCACGTTCAGGCAAAAGTAAACGCCGGTCAGCAGCAGCACCATGCCCAGGTGATGGATCCACGCGCCGTGCCCGGCGTTGACCTTTTGCGCGTGTTCGGCCGCCAGTGTTTGCGTGAGCAAGCTTCGTTCCTCCTCCGGCAACCACGTCGCATCGTTCGGGCCGCGAGGCAGCATGAAAATCGTGGCGATGCCAGCCAAAACAGGCACGATGCCTTCGATGATATAGACCCAGCGCCAGCCCGCCAGATCGAACCAATGAATGTGATCGCGAACCCAGGTGGAGATTGGCATGCCGAGCACGCCTGAAACCGGAATGGCCGCCATGAATACGGAAATCGCCTTGGCGCGATCTTGCTGCCGAAACCACATCGACAGATACACAATCACCGAAGGAAAAAAACCGCCTTCGAAAAAACCCAGCAAGAACCGGAAGAGATAGAACTGCTGCTCGGGGTCGCCGTGGCGCAATCCGTTGATCATTTGCGATAAGACCGAGAAATAATTCCAATTTCCGGTTTCCGGCAGCCAGCGAAACCAGCCGTCGATCATTGGCAAGCCCACCAAACCCACCAGCGCCGCACATAAGCCCCAGAGGATGAGGATTCGTACGAAGACCCAGCGCGCGCCCCATTTGGAGACGCTGAGCGTGCTGGGAATCTCTAATATCCAGTAGCCCCAGAAGAAAATCGAGGAGCCAAAACCGATCATACTTTTCGTAAAACCGAGTCCCTGCATGCCGATTGGCAAGCTCGGATCGATTTTGACTTTCATCGCCACGCCAGCTACCGAAATGTTGATTCGGTCGAGGTACGCCAGGATATACAGCACGAACAAAAACGGAATCAGATGCAACGTCGTGCGGCGGCGCGTCCGCTCGGCCAAATCGACCGGCGGCTTGCGCCACACGATGCCCATCAATCGGTCGCCCCAGGCGTCGACACTGCCGGCAGACCGATGGGGCGACACCTGCGCTGAATGTTGCTGCGACATGGAAGGGCAAACGGCCGAAGGCAAGCAAGACGGAATGTGTGTCCCGCCAGCCTACACCAGCACGCGACCAACTGCCAGCAACGGCCTGACATTTCAGGGCAGGGAATTCGAAAATTCCTCGCCGCCGTCGGAACCGAGTCTTAGCTGTTCAACTTGACCGCAGCGTCGTCGGCAATGTTTACCCAGGTATGCACGTGGGGACTGCCGCGGAAGTACCAAACAAACGACGGGCCTTCCAAACGCCAATTGTCCCAGACTTTGTCGTCGCCCAGATCTTCTTCTTTGTAGAACGCCAAACTCAGATGATCCAAACCACCTTGCTTCTTCAGGCAGGCCAAGGCGTCGTCCCGCGATGACGTCCGATACGGCTCGAGCAGCAGCGTGAGCGTCTTTTGCAATTGCTCCTTCTGATCCTTGCTCATATCGCTGACGGCGATGCCAGGGAATGTGCCTTTTTCACCCTGGAAACCAACGGATTGTTCTTTGGGCAGATTGGCCAACAGCGCTTTGTCGCGCTGCTTGCCGTCGAGCATCTCGTAGACTTTGTTGGCCGATAACGCTTGCGGCCAAAACACGTTGTCCGGGTGCGTAGGCTTTTCGTTGAAGCCCGATGCGGCATGGCCGTAAAAGATCGGTCCGCCAAATGCCACATGTTCGGTCGAATGACCGTCGCAGCGAATGGTCAGATGGCGACCGGTCATCACGAATTCGAATTTGTCGCCACCGGGCTGACCGAAGATGGCAATGTTTTGCTGCTTGCCGTAGCCGCCGGCGTCGTCCTGAATTTGTTTTTCGATTTTGGGAATCCACTCGGGGTTATACAGCCCCTCGAAGATCGCGCGGATGACCTCTTGCTGATCTTTCGTGTAGAAGTCGCTGGCGATCTTGGGCGCGGTGATGTGCCAGTTGTTGGAAACGTGCGTCCGCAGCAGACCGCGGGCGTCGTCGGTGTGATCCCAACCGAAAGCCACTTTGCCGCGCTGCGTTTCGGAGAGCGAGTCGTAAAGCTGCTTGACCAACGTTTCTGGCGGTGCCTTGGCGGCCGGCGTGTCTTTGGCCACCGCCCAATTCGGTAAGGCAACCGCCGCGGCCACCGCGCCGGCGGCTTGCAAAAACTGGCGACGGTTGGCGGCAATTCGCGAAATCGCATCGGGCGAATCACAATCGGGGCAACGAACATTGCGAGTCGACATCGGGAATTTCTCCTGATTGGGGATGTTTAATTTCCGCCAGCGGGCAGCCGGACGATCGTTGCTGCTGCCCCCGCTAACCGCACTACTTGGTTTCGACGGCGGGCTCCGGCTTAGGCGTTTTTTCCGGCACTTTGGGCTTTTTCTTTTCGCCCACGGTTTTCGACAGCGTGACCGTTGCCTCGCTGGCGTTCAATTGGCCCGGCACCGTGGAATCGCCTTTGAGCTTGACCAAGTCACCCACCGCGACCACCGCCGGAAAGGCGCCGTTAATTTTGATCGGCGCGCCTTCGGCCAGTTCGATATGCATCTCGCCGCTTTTACCGGACACGGTCAGCTTATTGCCCTTGGCAACTTTAATGGCGCCCATCTGGTTGTAGTTGCTGCTGGGCGCGACTTGTTTTTTGTCTTTGCCGCGGCCTTCCCAGACCATCGTAAACAATTCCAGATCGTTGATTTCGCCGCTGACCTTGCCTTTGGCATCGGGCTCGGCGTTAAACCGAACCAGCGCGCCCACCATTCTCGGCAGCGCTTCAGGCGCGGCGATGCCTGTGACTGTGAGTTTGGAATCCGCATTGAAGGCCACCTTCCATTTGGTATCGCTGATGTTCACGATCCAAACCGAGCCTTGCATCGCCTCGATGGTGCCGCTGCCCTCGAATTTGTTCTTGGGCGCTTTGTCGGCGGCCGTCGCCAGCTTGGCTGTTCCGGCGATCAGGACCAGCGAAATCAGAAACGTGCAACATCGTGCGCGAGATGACATACAGATGCCCATGACTCTGTTCCGAGAAGCATGAATGACCCGTGCGCGAGCGATGGCGGGATCTGCGAGTAATCATCATCGCCGACGGACCTATCGATCAACATATCTCTGCCCTGCGCAAAACGCCAGCAGGGAATCAGCGCTGCGCGCGAGTTTCCGACGTCCGACGTTTTGCATAGCCGCGACCGGCGAAGCAAATCCGTCGATCGCCGACGGCACGCCGCGAAGTCCATCGTGCCTTTGCTATCCAACTATTCGACGGCGGTGGCGACAGGCAACTTTCCTCGCGACGCTGCCCACAGCGCTTTTGGAATCAGTCCTAGAGAGATAATCAGCAATTGGCTGGCCATGAACAGCAACATTTTGGCGACGGTGCCTTCCGTGAGGCCGTAGGAGTGCAGGCCCACGCCCAATTCGTTGACACCAAACATCGACCAGGCGACCACAATGTTGCCCACAATGACCAGCAGCGCCAGGCCGCGTTCTTTGACGATGCCGTCCCAGCGTGCATGTAACACCAAGGCATTCCAGAGCACGATCATCAGCGCGCCGTTTTCTTTTGGATCCCAGCCCCAAAAACGGCCCCAGCTATCGTCGGCCCACAGCCCGCCGAGCACCGTGCCGAAGAAGCTAAACAGAATCGCAAAGCACAAAATGCCGTATGTGACGCGGTTGAGATCTTTGCGCTGCTTGTCGCTGAGCACGCCGCAGAACAGACCTTCCAGTACGTAGATGCAGCCCAAAATGCCCGCGACAAACGTCGTGGCGTAGCCGAGCACCACGCAAATCACATGGGTCGAAAGCCAAAACTGCGTATCCAACACGGCTTGCAGCGGCGGCATCATGTCGCCTTCGTTCGAGAGACCGTTGGCGATCAGCAAACTCGCGCAGCCCGCCACGGCGGCAACCACATTACCGATGCCAAACTTGAAGATCCGCTCCATCACCAGCCCCATCAGACAACAACCCCAGCCGGCAAAAATCGCCACCGAGTACAAATTGGTGGCCGGCGCGCGTTCCGTGATGTAGATGCGGAAAATCAGCGAGGCCGTATGAATCACAAACGCCAGGCACAACAGCCAGAACGCCGTCCGGTTCAGCCCGGTCTGCCAGACGGCAAAACTGGCCATCGCCAACACCAGCGCAAAGATGTAAACGCCAATGTCGTAAAAGTAAGGCCGGGCATGGTTAAAATACGCTTCGGCCGATGTCTTGCGCAAATCGGCCGCGTGCGGATATTCGTGGTCGAGCAACTTCTGATAATTGTCGACGGCCGCATTAAACTCCTTGGGCTGATTCACGGCGTACTGGTCGAAGATTTCCGCCAAGGCCGTTAACGCCGCGCTCCGCGTTCCCTTGGCGATTCGCTCCCGATACGACTCATGCACCGCGTCGGCGAACGTCTCCCAATCATTTTTGGCGAAATTCGGCACCGCCGAAGCGGGTTCGCCAAACTGCAAATTCGCTTTGAACTTCGGAATCATGTCGAAGAACTGCTTGACCTCCATCAATTTGGCCGTGGCCGCGTCGGGATCTTGTTTGAACTCCGTTTCTGAGGGAATCTCCGGAAAATCCATCGGCGTGAATGCGGCGGCAACAATCGTGAACGTCTTGATCCGTGAATCCAAATCCATCAGCTTCCGCTGGAATACGTTTCTTTCCTTCGTGGGGATCTTGCTGGCCAACTTCACCTGCCGATTGAACTCGTCAATCTTGGGCCGCAACTCCGCGACGCTGTAACAACCGCTGGCGCGCGCTCGGAAGTTAAATACGACCAGCACATCGGGATTATCGATCTTGAAAACCCGATGGCCTTCGGCGATTTTCGGACGGGCAATGACGTCCATCAGCCAGCGCATGGCCGGCAGTTTGCGATCCTTGGTTGTGCCAGAGCGGATGGCCGTGGGCGCATTGCCGTCGCTGACCACAACCACCGAATCACCAACGTCCAATTCCGAAGCCTTGATTTTGGCGCCGTTGAAGGTCACGTACAGCGAATCGCTGATCGGAATATCCACAGAGTTACCGCCGTTATCCAGTACGGAGAGCCGATCGCGCGAGACCGCGACAATTGCGCCTTGGATGGCTTTCTCGTCTCCCGCCTTGCCCACCACGCTGTCGCTGAGGTAGGGCTCGCTGAAGTCTTCCGATTGCGACATCACGCGCATGCTCACGCGTGCCAAGGTATCGAACGGCATGATCCGGCCATGCGCTTGCAGCGGCAAGCGGCCCATCTCGTACAAATTCATTTGATTTGCCAGTGGCGAAGGCGGCATGGCCGCGCTGATCAAAATCAACGCAACCAGTCCGACCACGGCGGCCGGCACGGCCCACTTCAACCAACGGGAAGCGTCCGGACCAGCGTCCTCCGCGGCGAGGTTGATCGACGATTGCTTAACCGACGGATCGCGATTCACCGGCAGCGGACGGCCATATTTTGCGCGGTCGATCACGACCGGCCGCAGCGGCTTCACGGCTTCCGCCAGCGTCACGCGCTCCGGCGGGCGATCCGCATCGGCCAGCGCGTCGTGGGCGGAGCCAGACCCAACGACGTCCGACCACGAAATCCGCCCTGCCAACGCATCCATGAGCGCTAAATCTTGCGCCGTGGATTGGCGACGAATGAATCGCTGAAGTGTTAGTAGGAATTGAGCCAGCATGCCGACCATCACAATCATGCAGGCCACGTAAGGCAACATCCAGCCCGTGTTGGAAACGACCTGCAGCGTGGTTGTGTTTTTGCCCGTCTCCGGATCAGGCTGAAAGCCACTTTGATAGAGCGTATCGCCGCCGTAGCGGAGCGGATTGTTCATCCAAATTCTAAGATTGTCGCGGTCACTTTCGCTGCCTGGCCGCGTGTCGGTCAAGCGGATGACCGATGTGTAATCCTTGGGCTTGGTGGTGCCTTTGTAGTTGGTCTGGGTCACCGAATTGAGATGCACACTGTACGGCTTGTTGATCCGCTTGTAACGCAGCAGGATTTCGTACTTTTTATCGCCCAGCGTGACGCTTTGCGGACGCAACTCCAGCGACAACAAATACGATCCCAGTTTATCGCCGCTGTTTTTATCCAGCAGTGTCACGTAGGCCGCGGGCCGATCCGGGCCCGCGTTCATTTCCGTGCCGGAGGCAGTCGACAGTTCGTCAGCCGAGTAGTTCAGGCCGGCGCCGGCGTTTGCTGGACTCGCTCGATCTTGTAACTTGCCATCCACCAATTTTTTGTAAGTGCGGTTGCCGCCGGATACCGAACGCAACGTGCTGTTGGAAAGCACTTCGTCAACGCGCAAATTGAATGGCAGATTCGCATCGGCAATTTTCAGCGGCATAGCCCGATGCAGCCACAGCCAGTCGCCGGGCACGACCGTGGTTTCGTCGCTGGTCCGCTTGTCGTCGGTCGCCTCGATGACCGCCAATTCGAATTTGCGAATATCAATGGCGTAATTTTGACCTTCGCCTTCGCGGATGATCATCTGCGCTTCGTTGTGCAATGTCGCCACGACCAGTTCATTGGCCATCATCAAGCCTACGCCAGCATGCAGCAGCACGATGCCGGCCCGCTTGCGAAACGCCAATCCGCAGCCCGCCAGCAATACCGTGGCGGCAAACCCACCTTTGGCCAACTGCCATAGGATGCGCATCGAAGGAGCCGAGATCGCTGCGTTCTCACCGCCGACCCAGACGTAAACCGCCAGCGTCATGGCAGCAAGATAGATTGCCAGCAGCGAACCCCACTGTCCGTACCGCCGCGGTTGCTGCGTCACGGCCCAAGCAAACGCGGCAAATAAGACAGCCGCAACCAACGTCAAGCCACACTTAATGGCAAACCACAGGCTGCCCCAATCCACGCCGCTTTCGTTAAGCGAGGCTTTGTCGGCATTGCCGGAGACGATCAAAAAGACGATCAAACTCCCCGCGCCAATCACGCCCAAGCCGGCCCACAATCGCGGGCCGAACGATTGAATTTTAAACCGCAGCAGATGCGCGGCAATCAAATTGACAAACATCGCCACGCCGATGCTGAACCCGCCCGGAAACGGCAAGGCAAACATGGGCGAAATCTCGCGCATGTTCGGAAAAAACGACTTTGGGAAAAACACACGCAGTTCGATCGACGTCGTCCAGCAGCGGAAGTAATGTCCAACGACTTCCCAGATGTCCGCTTCCGCCTGCGCCAACGTGCCGGCCAGCACCAAAATGATGCTCAGCGCCAACAACGTCACCGTCACTTTGAGCGAGGCCAGAAAACGCACGACCGGCAGAATCGGACGCAAAAACTGTTCAATTTCCGACATTTCACGTCGCGAATGCGGTCGATCGTCAAACAGATCCGGCTGTACGGAGAGATCACTGGCCATCGTTAGCCCCCGAGCGAGTTGCTGCCTTTGTTGGTCCTGCGCCGCCGAACATTGGGCCGCCCATGCCTCCAGCCGCGGCCGTGCCGCGCAGGTTGACAACCGTAGCCGTTGTGCCATCAGCCGTTTTCAGAGTTTGCGCATCGTCCGTCAGTCGCTGGGCGGTGGTTTTTTTCAGCGACATTTGTCCTCGCCAGCGATTGATATTGTCGAGCAGGTACGATTGCTCGTCGATTTGCGGCGGCTTACCGAGCGAGGTGATCGAGACTTCCAGTTTGCGTTCGGCGTCGACAATCAGCGTGGCAAACCGCATCCCCGATCCGGCCTGCTGTCGCCAACCGTCGGGCGTCGTCCACTGCGGATCGCCATTTTTTGCAAAATGAATCGATTCGATCATTTTCATGAAGCGATCTTGCTGCGCGGCAACCGCCTCGTCCGGGCCGGTCAACTTAAAGAACCAGGCCGATTCATCTTTTAACAGTGCGGCGGCCAACATGCGATCCGAAGTTGCCGGGGGCGGCGAGTTGCTGGGCCGTTCGGCGCTGGTGGTCTTTTCTCCCACGTTGACCGGCGGATGCCCGGCCGGCATGCCGCCTGCCTTGCTGGCGACGGGCGCAGCCATTCCGCCCGCGCCCATTCCTCCCGCACCGGACGTGCCGACTAAATTGACCATTACGGCCGATTGATCGTTAGGCAGCGCCAGGCTGGCCATCAACGAATCCATCTGCTCCGGTCCCACTGGCCGCAATTTCATCTGGCCACGCCAGCGATTGATGTTGGCCAAATAGTAGATTCGGTCCTCGCCTTCTGGCTTGGGCAGTTTGATGACAGACAACTCCAACTTGCCGCTTTCGGCCGGAATGACCAGCGTGGCAAACCGCGTTTCGGACGCTGGCTTACGCTGCCAGTCGGACGGTGCTTCCCAGTCGGCATCGCCCGTTTTGGCATCGAAATGCACGGTTTTGACCAGCGCGACAAAATCGTCGGCCAGCGCGGCAACCGCTTGCTTCTCGCCTTGCAATTTAAAAAACCAGCCGGCCTCTTCGTGCGGAACAATCGCGGCCAACATCCGGTCCGGCCCGTTGTCGTCCGGCGCCGGCACGGTTTCGTCGACGTGCGGCACGCTGTAATGCGCGATCGCGTCGGTGCGCTGGCAACCCGCCAGCGACAGCATGCAACCGATCAACGCCAACCAATTACGAAAACATCGCGGCATGAATTACTCGGGCGAATGTGTCGCCGGATCAAAGGTGGGAATCGAATCAGGGCCGACGCGGCCGACGCGCTGAATCGTCGAGCCAAATGGTGTGTCAAATCGCCTTGGGTTCGACACCTTTGATTATAGGCTCGCGCGCGGCACATGGGAAAGAGTAACCGCAATCGGAGAGCGGTTTTTAACCGCCGCGGAGGTCAACGACCATTCGCCTGCCAGCTAACCGCCAATCTCGATCACCAGGCCGTCTTCGGCTAAATCCGTGGCCGGAAAAATCGCCCGCGCGTCGGCCAGGCCCACCGGATCGGCGTCGTCCGAGGCGGGATTGAGGTGCGTCAGAATCAATCGCCCCACGCGCGCATCTCGCGCCACGCGTGCCACGGGACTGATGCAACTGTGGCCGGTGATTTCCGCCATCTCCTCCATGCCATCGGGATAATTGCATTCGTGAATCAATAGGTCCACGCCCTGAATGTGCGGCAGGTAATCGGCCTGCGGCTTGGCCGTGGTGTCGCTGACGTAGGCCAGCGAGTAGTGCGGCCAATCGATCCGATAACCGACGGCCCCACCGGGGTGCAGCAAGCCAAAGTGGCTGATCGTGGCGCCATCGGCCAACGTTTGCCGCCCGTCGAGCACTTGAAAATCGCAGGGCAGCGCCACCGGAAACAGCAGCGGATTTAGCAAATGCTCGCGCACCGCGGCCAACTTGTCCGCCTCGCCATGCACGGTGACGCGATCCAAGTTGCGTCCGGCCAACACATCGAACAAAAACGTCAAGCCCACGCAATGGTCCAAATGCACATGGGTCAGAAAGATGTCGAGCGTCGGAGTGCAAAGATGCTCGCGCAGTCGAAAAAATCCCGTACCGGCATCCAGGACCAGCCCCAGTGCGGGAATCGCCAGACACGCAGTGTGACGCCGATTGTTGGCGTGATAGCCGGTCGATCCTAAAAAAATCAACTTCACGTGCCGCACTCCAAAGAACGCTTCGCTCGACGTAATGGATCATGAGCAACACCAGTCTATTTTTGGACCGTCGCAAAGTCGAGTAAAAACAATCGACAAAAATGCCAAATTCAATCACCGACCTGCGCCGCCGCCAACCGGTCGCGTGCCGGTGCGAATCGCTCGCCGACGTTCACATGAAAACGCACAAAAACGCTGCTCGGCAACGCGTCGGCCAATTGTTTTGCCAACCCGGCTCAGCTACCCTGGAGAACGCAACGTGATGCACGCACGACTTTTGAAAATCACAGCCGTTTTTGGGGCAGGCAGGTCTTATGAGGTACGCCGTGGTGTTCGGTTTGTTGGCTTTTGGCATGGCTGCCGTTGTCTCGCTGCGCGCCGCGGAAAGTGTCGCGGACGAACAGGCTGCCGTTGCCGCCCTGAAAAAAGCCGGTGGCTCCGCGGAGTCGTCTGCCGATGGGCACGTGGTCAGCGTGAACATGACTTCGGCCGACTTTAACGACAAAATCGCCGCCAACCTCAAAGCCCTGCCCAACCTGCAAAAACTCGAACTCTACGGCCCCGATGTGCTCGACCGCCATCTGGAAACACTCCAAGGCATGTCCAAACTCAAGGAACTCTCGCTCTTCAATACCACGACCGGCGACAAAGGTTTGGCGAACATCAAAGGCTTGACAACACTCACCAAGCTCAACCTGCGTCGCTGCGTAAACATCACCGATGATGGTCTGAAAAATCTCGCAGGGCTCAAAGACCTGGAAGCGCTGCTAATCCTGTATACCAACATCTCCGATCGTGGCCTGATCCATCTGCAACCGCTGGCCAAGTTACGGGCAATCGACGCTCGCGGCTGCGTCAATATCACCGATGCTGGCCTGAAATCGTTTGCCACGCTGCCTAACTTAGAGCGGCTCAAGTTGCGCAACTCGCCAATTACCGATCAAGGCCTGGCTGCCATCAAAGGCATGACCAAACTCAAAGGCCTGGCACTGGAAGACGCCAGTATCACCGATGCCGGCATGGTCAATCTCAAAGGTCTGGTGAATTTGGACGAACTCTATTTGATGCGCGACAACATTTCTGACGCCTCGCTACCCAACCTGGCCGGCATGAAAGATCTCAAGCGGCTGGAACTTCGCGGCACGCAGATCGACGGCTCGGGCCTAGCGTCGCTGCAAGGGCTGACAAAACTCAAATATCTAAATCTCAGCGAAGCCGGAAACGTCAACGATGCCGGCATCGCCAAGCTCAAAGCCATGAAGGGCCTGGAACATCTCGACCTGTGGATGACGCAGGTCAGCGACGCCGGTTTGGAAAACTTGCTCGGCATGGATCAACTCAACTGGCTGCGGCTGGATACCACCAAAATCACCGACAAAGGCTTGAAGACCGTGGCTAAATTGCCGGCCCTGGTCACGCTGGACCTCAGCAATACGCCGGTCACCGACGCCGGCATCATGCAACTCAGCGGCCTGAAGAAGCTCAAAGAATTGACGGTCGCGTTCACCCAAGTCACGGAAGACGGCGCCAAGCAGTTGGAGCAAGCCGTTTCTGGCTTGCAGGTTAAACTTTCGGCCGGCGATACGGGAGGCATGTAACGAATCGTGACTGAATCGGCTCCTGCAACCCTGTCTGACGTTCTCACTCAGCACGCCATCGACTTGCCCGACGGGCAGATCGAGCAATTGGATCACTACTGCCGCGTGCTTTGGGAGTGGAACGAAAAAATCAACCTCACCCGTCACACGACCTACGAGAAATTCGTGGCGCGCGACGTCATCGATAGTCTGGCGCTGGAAAGCTTTTTGGATTCCGGCGAGCGCGTGCTGGACGTTGGCACCGGCGGCGGCGTGCCCGGCATTGTGCTGGCCATCATTCGGCCCGACCTGCATGTGACGCTCACCGATTCGGTGGCCAAGAAATCACGGGCGGTGGAAGATATCGTCCGCCAGCTTGGCCTCGACGTGCCGGTGTTTGCCGGTCGCGCGGAAACGCTGCTGGAGACGCAACAGTTCGAAACGCTGGTGGTCCGTGCCGTGGCGCCGCTGCCCAAGTTGCTCACCTGGTTCGCGCCGCATTGGCAAGCCTTTCATCAACTGCTAGTGATCAAGGGGCCAGCTTGGGTCGAAGAACGCGGCGAAGCGCGGCATCGCGGACTGATGAACGAATTACAACTCCGCAAGATCGCCGAGTATCCGCTGCACGGCACCGACTCCATGAGCGTGATCTTGCAGATCAAGCAGCCGCCAACCGAGTAGCCATTGGCGGTCTTCGAACCGAGCCTGCCGGCGAAATCGCACGTCGGCTTGAGCGGCGGCAACTTATTTTTCCGGCCGCTGACTGCTATGATACTTGCAAACCGGCCCAACGGTTGCGGACGTCCGTTCTTCGCCACCGATGCTGCGCAGGCCATGCCATGAAGAATGCTCGGGTATTGATTGTCGATCCCGACGAAATCAGCCGAAAATTGTGCCGCGAGACGTTGCAACAACACCTGTCGGTGGGCGAGATCGTTTGCGAAGGCACGTTCGACGCCGCCGTCAAAAGCCTGCGGCAGCAGTCGTTCGATTTAGCCGTGCTGGCCATCGATCCGCCACGGCTGGACGGCGTGAGCTTGCTACAACTGGCCAAACAGGCCAGCGCCCAATTGCCAGTATTGATGCTGGCCAGCGCGCCGGATGTGGCCTCGGCAACAGCCAGCATGCGTTTCGGTGCCAGCGACTATCTGACCAAGCCGCTCAAACCGGACGCGCTGGTCAATAGCGCCCGTCGCTTGCTGGAACAGTCGCGATTAGGGGCCGAAAACGAATTGCTTCGCCGGCAAGTCGAACGCCCGTACATTTTCGAAGACATCATTGGCACCAGTCCTGCCATGCGGAAGGTGTTTAGCACCATCGAGCAAGTGGCCGGCTCAAACGTCGACGTGCTGGTGATTGGCGAAACCGGCACGGGCAAAGAGCTGATCGCCCGCGCCATCCATCGGCGCAGCCCACGTGCCGACGCGCCGTTTGTGCCGGTCGATTGCGGGGCAATTCCCGATAATTTGCTGGAGAGCGAACTATTTGGCCACGAGCGCGGCGCCTTCACCGGCGCGGACAACCGCCGGATTGGTTTGCTCGAATTCGCCGATGGCGGCACGTTTTTTCTGGACGAACTCGGCGAACTTCCCGGCGTGCTGCAGGCCAAGCTGCTGCGGACGTTGCAGGAGCGCAAAGTGCGGCGCGTGGGTGGCCATGAAGAAGTGGCCGTCGATGTCCGCGTTGTCGCCGCCACGGCGCGCGATCTGGACGCTATGATCCGCCAAGGCACGTTCCGGCAAGATTTGTACTATCGCATCAACGTGATTCGTATCGATCTGCCGCCGCTGCGCAATCGGGGCGACGACATTGGCCTGCTGGCGGAATATTTCGCCCATCGGCACAGTCGCGAGATGGGCAAAAAAGTGATCGGCGTCACGCCCGAAGCCTATCAGGTGTTGGCCCAATATGCCTGGCCGGGCAATGTCCGCGAACTGCAGAATGTCATTCGCCGCGGCATCGCGCTGACGCAAGCCACGATGATTGGTCTGGACGACTTGCCCGACGAACTGGTGGCCACGGCTGGCCGGCATCACGTCGGCGAAGCGCCCAGCTATTTCGAAATTCGCGATCGGCAAATTGCCTTGTTCGAAAAGCAGTATCTCACCGAACTGCTCAGTCGGCACCACGGCGATGTGCGTACCGCTTCGGACGAAGCCAAACTCCCCCGCGGCACGCTGTACCGCCTGATGAAAAACCACGGCCTGGAAAGTGTCAACTTCCGGGCCGTTCGCTAACCCACAACGACTTTCACGCAGTGAGTATCGATGGAATTGTTTATCATGCGACACGCGCTGGCCGGCGATCCGGATCCGATCCGCTGGTCGGACGACGCCTTGCGTCCGCTCACCGCCGAAGGCGAAACGCGCTTTGCGGCCATGGTCGAGACGTTAGCCAAACGAGACTTCTCGCCGACGATCATCGCCACCAGTCCGCTGGTCCGCTGCCGACAAACGGCCGAGATCGTGTCCAAAAGTCTGCCGCTCAAGCCGACTGTTGTCGAACTCGAAGCGCTTGCGCCGGGCGCGGACTTGACGCAAATTTTGACGTGGACCTGCTCATTGCCCGACAAATCGATTGCCTGGGTCGGGCACGCGCCGGATGTCACACTGCTGACGGCCGCCATGATTGGCGACGGCAGCGCCGGCATCCGATTCAAAAAAGGCGCGGTGGCCTGCATTCGCTTCGAAGACCTGATCCACCGCGGCCGCGGCGAACTGCTCTGGCTGGCCACGGCCAAACTGCTCGGCTGCTGACGAACTGGCGAACTGGCGAACTGGCGAACTGGCGAACTGGCGAACTGGCGCCGACGTGATTATTTTTCGCGCTTCAGATTTCCGCTGTCGAAGATGATGTGCTCATCGCTCAATTGAGCTTTGGTGGGCTCCAGCGCGGTATTCATCGGCAGCACGGTATGCTTGGTGGCTTTGCCGGCGGCACTGGTCATGGTCAGCGTATTGCCCGTGAGTTGATACTTGCCGGTTTCCGCCGATTGCGCTACGCCGTTGTTGCCGGGCGTGCCGCGCACGCCGCCCAGACGGCTCAGCGAATAGGTACCGTCCTTGGCAAACTGAATCGTCAGTGACGAACTGACATTGGCCGTTTGCGCCGAGCCGGCGAATTGCCCGACGAGCGTTTGATCTTTGCTGTACGCGTCGGCTTTGGTGGTCAGGCCGCCGTCGAAGGCCGAAAAGGCGCCTTTGTCGAATTCCACGTCCAACTTTTCGATCTTGCCGCCGGTCCAGGTGACGACGATTTTCTGCCCCTCGATTTTGAACGTGCCGACTTTTTGGTTCGCATCCTTGGCTGCTGCTGCAAAGTCGAACGGATCGACGCCGCCGCGCGGATCCAAGGCAATCTGGTAATCGGCCCCGACGTAAATGGTGCTGAGCGACAAATTGCCAAACGCATACGTCGTGCGCAGGTACAGCCCGGGCGCGATCTCGGCGGCGTGGAGGTTTGGCGCCACGCTCAGCAGCAGCCCAGCCAGCAACGTCAGAGTCAAACGTGAACTCGTCATTGATGCAACTCCTCGCGGTACAACGACCAAGTCTCGCCACCAATCGAACCCTTCGGCCCAGCGCGACTTACATCAGCGGCAACAATTGCGGCTTGCGACTGCGAAACGTATGTTCGCCCTCGGCGGGGCCCAACACGGCTTCGGCGTATTCCCAAACTTGTTCGGCCGTTTCCAGATAATGATCGTAGACCCAGTCGTCTTCGTATTCGCACTTGTCGGTGGAATAGTCGCGACAAATCTGCGGCCGCGTTTCGTAGATGCCGCAGCGATGATCGGGCTGCAGATGTTTACACGTGGTATGCACCAGCAAATACCAACTGCCTTCGTCGGTAAACACCGTGGCGCGGTCGTGCAGCAAAAACCAGCGCATGAATTCGAAATCTTGAAACGTCGTGGGCTTATCGATCGGCAAGGCGAAATACTTACAGCATTTGGCCGTGCAGTGATCGCAGAGCGAATCGCCCTTGGGAATGTCTTCGCGGCGCGGCTTGGTGGCTACGGTCGTCATGGCGGTCCGTCAAAAGAAGGCGTGCGGTGCATCGCAGCATGCGAGGCACGGAATTGACATTCCACGTTAAATTAACACACCGCGCCACCGCTGACCAGCACTTTCGCCGGTTCCTACGGCAGCGAGACCGCGCCGTTGGACTTGGGCTTGAGATAGGCTGGGTCGATTTTTGCCAGTTCGTCGGCCGTGGATTGGACGGCCAGACGAATTTGCTTTTCCGAGTGATTGGCGGTGATGAAAAACCGCAGTCGCGCCGCCGCTTCTTCCACTGCCGGATGCATGATCGGTTGCACATTGATCCCGCGCGCAAACAGCGCCTGCGAAAGTTGCAGGCTGTGCATCGAGTTGCCAATGATCACTGGCACCACGGCCGAACCGCCGCTCATGCCGGTATTAAGGCCGCGCTCGGCAGCCAGTTCGATGAACAGTTTTGCCCGCGCCACCACGGTCGCGGCCCGCTCCGGCTCTTCTTCCAGCAGTTTGATCGAAGCCAGCGCGGCCGCGGCATTGGGCGGCGAAAGTCCCACGCTATAAACGAAGCCCGGCGCTGTGTATTTCAAATATTCGACCACCGCTTTGCAACCGGCGATGTAGCCGCCGCAACTGCCAAAGGCCTTGCTCAAGGTGCCCATCCACAGATCGACATCGGCCGGCGCGACGTCAAAATGTTCGCCAATGCCGCGCCCATGTGCGCCCATTACGCCCGCCGAGTGGGCTTCGTCGACCAGCAGAAACGCCTTATGCCGTTTTTTGACTTCAATGAACTGCGGCAACTCGGGATAGTCGCCGTCCATGCTGTAAACGCCTTCGATGGCCACGAGCACGCGGCGATAGTCTCGGCGCAGCTCGGTCAACAGCTTGTCGAGCGTCTGCCAATCGTTGTGCGGAAACGAACGTCGCCGCGCGCCGGAGAGGATCGAACCCTGAATGATGCTGTTGTGCGCCAGGGCGTCGTGCAGAATCAAATCGCCGGCGCCAAACAGGTGGCCGATGGTGGTTTCGTTGGTGGAATGTCCGCCAACGTAAACGATGGCATCTTCGGCACCCACGAATTCCGCCAAGGCCCGCTCCAACTCGCGGTGCAAGACTTTCTCGCCGGAAACCAGCCGACTGGCCGAAACGCTGGTGCCGTAGCGATCGATGGCTTCTTTGGTGGCCTTGACGATGATCGGATCGCCCGACATGCCGAGATAGTTGTAGCTGGCAAAGCTGACCAACTCGCGGCCAGCGATCTGCGTGGTGTCGTTGATCACCCGCTCGTGCAATTTGAAGTACGGATTGGTGAGCCCCACGGATTTGATCAATTGCTGACTCTGCTTGAGCGCCAGAAATTCCGGATAGCGGTCGAAGCGATAATTGGCCTCGGGTATTTCCGCGTCCTTGGCAACGCCGGCCGCCTTGACCTTCGGTTCCAAGCCTAAATAGGCTTCAACCGCCACGATCACTTCGCGGCAGGTTTCCATCGAAGCGATGACGTCTTCCGGAAAACGCGCGCCGTACGCTTCTTCCAGCGAGGCGACAATCTCCATCCGCTCCAGCGAATCTAATCCCAGCATCACAATCGATGTGTCGAGCGTGAGATCCGTGGCGCGCTCTTTGGCGATTGCCCTGACGTGCTCGAACACCGTTTCAATCGTTTTGGGGTTCTTGATCTCGGTCGAAGCGATCGCCGCGCCGTTGCTTTCGGCCGCTTTGGCTCGTGCGCGAATCAGCGTCGGCGAAAGTTCGAGGTCCGCGCCAGGGACGGCCGGCTTGGCGAGCGATGGTTTCCAACTCCGCCACTGGCCAACCACGTCCAACGTGCCGTTGACGAAGCCGTCGCGGCAGGCGTGCCGTTGAATCTTGCCGCTGGATGTTTTGGGAATGCTGCCGGCCTTGATGAGTACGACTGCGTCGATGGCCACCTCGTGCTCGACGGCCGCATCGCGACGAATGGCCTCGAAAATTTCCGCCTCGTCGCGCTGCCGGCCACGTTCCACTTCGTTGACGATCACCAGCCGCTGTTGGCCATCGATTTCCGCCGAGAATGCCGCGCCGGCGCCTTGCCGCACTTGCGGATGGCTGCGCTCGACAGTCAGCTCGATATCTTGCGGATAGTGATTCCGACCCCGAATGATAATCAGGTCTTTCAGGCGGCCAGTGACGAAGAGCTCGCCGTCCTGCAAAAAGCCTAGATCGCCGGTCCGCAAAAACGGACCTTCGCGGGTGTCTTTGAGATGCGCGTTGAAGATCAATTCGGTAACGTCCGGCCGCTTCCAATAACCGCGCGCCACGCTGGGGCCGGAAATCCAAATTTCGCCCACCTGATCGGCCGCGCAGCGCGTCAGTTTGTCGGGATCGACCACCAACAACTGCTGGTCCAACAAGTTGCCGCCGCAACCCACCAGCATCCGCGCGCCATCTTCATCCGGCAACAGATCGATGACCTGGTTTTTTTCCAGCGCGACGCCGTCGAAGCTACGGATCACCGGCGCGGCAGCCTTGAAACCGCCGGAAACAATCAACGTCGATTCCGCCATGCCGTAGCAGGGATAAAACGCCTCACGCTTGAAACCGCAGGGCTCAAACGCTTTGACAAACGCGTCGATCGTTTCTGCCCGCACGGGCTCCGCGCCGTTAAACGCCAAATTCCAACAGCTCAGATCCAGGTCGTCCCGCTGTTCGTCGGTGACTTTGCGAACGGCCAGATCATACGCGAAGTTCGGACCGCCGCTGATGTTGGCCCGATACTTGGAAATGGCTTTCAGCCAGCGAATGGGCGATTGCAAAAACGCCATTGGCGACATCAGCACGTTGGGCTGGCCGATATACATGGGCTGCAAAATGCCGCCAATCAAACCCATATCGTGGTAGCTAGGCAACCAAAACACGCCACGCCCCGACCGCGTATGCTCAAAGGCGTAGGCGATCGACGCCGAGTTGTGCATCAAGTTGGCGTGCGTTAACATCACGCCCTTCGGCGTGCCGGTCGAACCCGACGTATACTGCAAGAACGAGAGCGTATCGCCGTGGACGTCCGGCATTCGCCAGGTTTGCTCCAAGCCGGTGGCCAGTTTATCGGTGGCGGCCCAGTGCAGTTTTTTGAGGTCAGGCGTTTCGTCCAGCACGTTTTGCACGCGGTCCATCACGTCTTGCGTGGTCAGCGCCACCTTAGCTTCGGCGTCGTCGGCAATCGCCTGAATTCGCGACAGCGAGCGATTGCGGCGTGGCGGATAAGCGGGCACCGCCACCACTCCGGCGTACAAGCAACCGAAGAACGCGGCAATGAACTCCAACCCTGCAGGGTACAACAGTAATGCCCGCTGACCTTCCAGATTCAGCGATTGCAGCCAGGCAGCAATCGCCCGCGCTTGGCGATCTAACTCGCGATAGGTCAGCGGCAACTCTTCGTTTTCGCCATCGACCAAATAGATAAACGCGCGGTCAAAGCCCTGATGAGCCGCGCGGTGCCGCAGCAGGTCCACCAGGTTCGAAGGACCAAAAAACGAGCCAGGCAATTGATCGAGATGCACGCGGAAAAACTCCCGTCCAGCAAAGTAAGCGACCATCGCTCGGCGTGCGAACGACAGCGCAGGGTGAGCGTCACCTGCCAAGTATTCATTTCGCCGCTTGTGCGGCCCCAGGGTTGCCGCCAGCGCGAAGGTTGTTGCAACCGTTAAAGAACGTGTAGTTTAACGCCCCGGACAATTCGCCAGGCCCTCGGCGTTAAATTCCATCTTCGGATTTAAGGTTAAGCGGTCAATGGCGTTAGCCGCGTCGCCCAGGCGATTCGCTGCCTGCCAAGACCGGCCGGACAAAATGAAGTATCGCTAGCTTAACACGCCTTAAACGCAATCTTCAATCGCTGAAAATATAACAGCGCGGCCAAATCCGGGTCAAAGGCGCGTCCCATCGACCGCGCAATCAGGCCGCCGGCGACAATTTAAGCGGCGCATGTCGCCTCGCAAGCTACTTGGTCGTCCAGACCGGCGTTGGCTGGATGTCGTCGGCGGGCCGCTTGCCGGAATCCACACGGCCGCTGCCGGCAAACCGCATCGGCGCCCGCACCTGCATGTCGTGGTCGCAGGGAATTTGGCAACTCAGTCGCAGGCCAGCGCCGCTCAACCCCTTGGCTGCCAACACGTTTTTCTCGGCTTCGGTCATCTCGGTCGGTTCGCCGGAAATAAACTCCACCCGGCATGTCGTGCAACGGGCGTTGCCACCGCAGGCATGCAATTGATCGATGCCGGCCTCGTCCGTCAGCGCGAGCACTAAGCGTTTTCCTGCGGGCACTTCAACCGGCGCTGCGCCTTCAACCGTTAACCGTGGCATGATGATTCCGAGCAAGATGGACCGTAAAGTGAACTGGATGTCCGCTCATTTTGCCGGCCGGGGCGATTCGCCGCAAGTGGCCAGACGTTTCGGCGGGAGGCAGATCGCGATTTGCGAAATTTGACTTTGTGCAACAAAAAAAGCCGCCGCACTCCGGCGAGCGCGGCGGCTTTCGAATCGGTGTCGGTCTCGTTAGGCGAGTTCGAATCGCCCTGCGGCATTATTCTTTGTCTTTGTCGCTTTCGCCTTCGTCATCGCCGCCCGCGGCCACGGCAGCCACGGCGGGACGCTCTTCGCCAGAGGTGTCGAAGTACAGTTGTCGCTTGCCGGCGACTTCTTTGACGTCCACCACAATGGAGTTCTTGCCTTCGAACTCGCCCTTGAGCAATTCTTCCGAAAGCGGGTCTTCCACGAAGTTTTCGATCGCCCGGCGTAAGGGCCGCGCGCCAAAGTCCAGGTTCGAGCCCTTCTTGATGATGAACTTTTTGGCTTCGTCGGTTAGCGACAGCTTCAAGCCGCGCTCTTCCAGGCGCTCACGCACCTTGGAGAGTTCGATATCGATCACGCCCTTGAGATCTTCGACCGTCAGGTGACGGAACACGATCACGTCGTCCACGCGGTTGAGGAACTCGGGACGGAAGACTTTTTCGATCCGCTCGTTGACGCGCTGCTTCATGTTGTCGTACGAGGCGTCATTCTCGGGCGCCTGGAAACCGAAGCTCGACTCGTTCTTGATGGCGTCGGCGCCGGCGTTGGTGGTCATGATGATGATCGTGTTGCGGAAGTCGACGTTGCGGCCGAAGCTGTCGGTCAGGCGGCCTTCTTCCATCACTTGCAACAACATGTTGAACACGTCGGGGTGCGCTTTTTCGATTTCGTCGAGCAGCACCACGGCATACGGACGGCGGCGGATTTTCTCGGTCAACTGACCGCCCTCTTCGAAGCCCACGTAACCTGGCGGGGCACCGATCAAGCGGCTGACGTTGTGCTTTTCCATATACTCGCTCATATCGATCTGAATGAGCGCGTCTTCCTCGCCGAACATGAACTCGGCCAAGGCCTTGGCCAACAGCGTTTTGCCCACGCCCGTCGGACCGGCAAAAATGAAGCAACCGGTCGGCCGCTTGGGATTCTTAAGACCGCTGCGACTGCGGCGCACCGCCTTGGAGATGCTTTTGACGGCTTCGTACTGGCTGACCACGCGGCGATGCAATTCGCCTTCCATCTCCATTAGTCGCTTGGTGTCTTCGGTGGTCATGCGGGTTAGCGGAATGCCGGTGGTTTTGCTGACCACTTCGGCAATCACTTCTTCGTCAACCACGCCGTCGGCCTCGCGCGATTTATCGCGCCAGTCGCGGGTGATGTTTTGCTTTTTCTTTTTGAGCTTATCGGCCTGATCGCGCAAGTTTGCGGCTTTTTCGAAATCCTGGTTGGCGACCGCTTCCTCTTTTTCTTTGTTGAGCTTTTCGACTTCTTCGTCGATCTCTTTGAGATCCGGCGGCTTGGTCATGGCTTTGAGCCGCACGCGGGCGCCGGCTTCGTCAATGACGTCAATGGCCTTATCCGGCAAGCAGCGATTGGTGATGTAACGGCTGGAGAGATCCACGGCCGCCTCAAGCGCCCCATCGGTGATTTGCACGCGATGATGTTGTTCGTAGCGATCGCGCAGTCCCCTGAGAATCTCGACTGCTTCCGCCTTGCTGGCGGGCTCGATGATCACCTCTTGAAACCGGCGTGCCAGGGCGCTGTCTTTTTCGATGTACTTGCGGTACTCGTCCAGCGTGGTGGCGCCGATGCACTGGATTTCGCCACGTGCCAAGGCCGGCTTGAGCACGTTGCTAGCGTCGATGGCACCCTCGGCGCCGCCCGCGCCCACCAGGGTGTGCAATTCGTCGATGAACAGGATGGTGTTCTTGGCGCGGCGAACTTCGTTCATCACGGCCTTGATGCGTTCTTCGAACTGGCCGCGATACTTGGTGCCGGCAACCATCATCGCCAGGTCCAAGACCACAATGCGACGATCGGCCAGCAGTTCGGGCACGTTGCCGTCAATCACACGTTGGGCAAAGCCTTCGACAATGGCCGTTTTGCCTACGCCCGCCTCGCCCAACAAAACTGGGTTGTTCTTGGTGCGGCGGCAAAGAATTTGAATGGCGCGTTCGATTTCTTTTTCGCGACCGATCACCGGGTCGAGCTTGTTTTGACGAGCCAGTTCCGTAAGATCGCGGCCAAAGCTGTCCAGGGCCGGAGTTTTGGATTTGCCGGACTTAGCGGTGCCGCCAGTTTCTGGCTGACTGCCGCCGCGTTCGACACCGCCCCGCTCGCCGCCGCTCTCGCCGCCTTCCATGCCGTGTCCCAACAGGCTGAGCACTTCTTCGCGGACATCTTCCAGCTTGAGCCCGAGGTTCATCAGAACTTGCGCGGCCACGCCTTCTTGCTCGCGGAGCAAGCCCAGCAAGATATGCTCGGTGCCCACATAGTTGTGGTTGAGGTTGCGGGCTTCCTCCATCGAATATTCGATGACTTTCTTAGCCCGTGGCGTTTGTGGAAGTTTGCCCATCGTGACCATGTCTGGCCCGCTCTGGACGAGCTTTTCGACTTCCAAGCGAATTTTGCGGAGGTCGACTTCCAAGTTTTTCAGCACGTTGGCAGCCACGCCGCTGCCCTCTTTAATCAAACCGAGTAGCACATGCTCGGTGCCGATATATTCGTGATTGAACCGTTGGGCCTCTTGATTGGCCAACTGCATGACCTTGCGTGCCCGGTCGGTAAAGCGTTCGTACATTTCAAGCTGCTCCGTAAATGGCGGCCGGATTCGAAATTTCCCCGCAAGGGAAGTCCGCGTCTGCGTCCACCTGCTCAAATGAAATTAGTGCGTCGTCCGTGATCCGATATCTGTTTTTGATTCACTGCCAATTTGGCCGAAATCGGCAACTTGACATTCCAGGGCAAATGGTAGACCGTTTATCGCCTCGGCCCGCGACCTCCAACTTCCGATCCCGCTCAAACACGTTTCATGTCAAGCCGCACGAGCGATTTCGCAATCGGCGGAGTCCAGCCCTTCCGCGTGGTCGATTGCCAAGTCTTGTTCCGAATCAGCGGCGATGACCGCTTCGGCCGCCTGTTCCGCTTGTCGGGCTTCACGCTGTTTCAACCATTGACGTTCGCGAATGATTTCTGGCCACCACTTGGTGTGGGCGGCCGATTGTTCCAGTTTTAGCAGTTGCGCGGCCGCATCGGATAGCCGCCCTGTACGTCGCAGTAGGCCGGCAAGCATGATCTGCGCATCGCCGTCTGCTGCATTATGGGACAGGATTTGGTTCAGCGCCGTCTCGGCGGCAAACCAGTTGCCCTTTAAGTATTCGCTTTGGGCGGAGTTAAACAAGCCCTCGTTGGCTTCCAGCAGCTTGGCGGAGGGCAATCGCGGCATTCGACGCCAGGAAAAGACCGCCGCGCCAGCCCAGATCAGGCCCAGAGTTGCCCAAACGGCGATTCGCAGCGGCAGGGTCGACATTTCTGTCCAGACCAGGCTGGTGATCAGAGTCAGATTCAGCGCCAACGAAAATCCAATCGCCAGCGCCAAGCCCGACCAACCGCCGCCCCACAATTGGTGTAAGCCTGGCCAGAGACAACAGGCCTGTGAGAATCTGCTCATGGCACGTGCCCGGCCGTTATGGTCCGGTCTGATCAGTCCGACGAAATCGCAACCGATGCCGTGAGAACTGCAGTCGAGACAAGGCGTTTCTGCCGTTGCCCGCTTAGCCGCAATCCCTTACCGGCATCCCACTGCTGCGAATTCTAGCCACCGCTGGTGAATGCAGCAAGGCAAGTTTAGTTGCCGCATAGGTTTAGGGGGCACTGCGATGCTTATTTGGCATTCCAGGTGAGGCAGGATCTACGAATGCTTTTTCAGACAGATTGATGAAACTCCAACGTGCCTGCCCATTTTGCTACGAAACGTGCTTTTATTTGCGCCGCGCGTTACACTCGTTATCAAGCAGCTTGCTCTTGTGGATCACGCGCTTCCCGCCCTCCGTGCCGCATAAGGTTCGCGCCGCCTGCCATGCCCCGCCAACGCCATCGTTTGCTCGCACGACTGATCGCCGCCGCCGTTGCCGCATTTACGGTGGGCAATCTGCTGACCCCGCGCGCGCAGGCTGCCGAACCTTCGTTCCGCCGCGATGTCATGGCCGTGCTATCGCGTTCCGGTTGCAATCAAGGCACCTGTCACGGAAATCAAAACGGCAAAGGCGGCTTTAAGCTCTCGTTGCGTGGGCAAGATCCCGAACTCGACCTGGCGGCAATCACCCACGATCAAGCCGGCCGCCGAATCAACTTGCTCGAACCGGCGGCCAGCCTGCTGCTCCTGAAACCCAGCATGCAAGTTGGGCACGAAGGCGGGCGGCGCTTCAAAATCGGTGCGCCGGAGTACGAAATCCTCCGCCGCTGGATTGCCGACGGCGCACTCGACTCCGCCCACGATTTGCCGCCGCTCACGAGCCTGGATGCCACGCCCGGCGAACAAGTTTTGTACGAGCCGCAACGCGACGTGCAACTCAAGGCCATTGCGCACTTCGCCGACGGCTCGACGCGCGACGTCACGCAACTGGCGGTGTACGAAGTTTCGCAGCCGAACATCACAGTCTCCAGTAGCGCTTCAGCCAGTTTCGCTAAGCCCGGCGAGGCGACCGTGCTGGTTCGGTATCTCGACCAGCAACGGGCGGTACGACTGGCGTATGTTCCGCAACGCACAAACTTCGTCTGGCGCGATTTGCCCGCCGCCAACGAGATCGACCGACAGGTGTTGGCCAAACTCAAATCGCTGCGGATCAATCCCGCGCCGCTCTGCGACGACAGCGTATTCCTACGCCGCGCATTTCTCGACTCGCTGGGCATCTTGCCAACCGCCAGTGAGGCCAAGGCGTTCATCGCCGACGCAGCCCCCGACAAACGCATCAAACTGATCGATGCGCTGCTTGTACGCCCGGAGTTTGCCGACCATTGGGCGCTCAAATGGTCTGACTTGCTGCGTAATGAAGAAAAAGTGCTCGACTTCAAAGGCGTCCGCGGTTTTCACAACTGGCTGCGGGAAAGCTTTGCCGCCAACAAGCCGCTCGATCAACTGGCCCGCGAGCTGGTTGCCGCGCGCGGCAGCACTTACAAGAATCCGCCCGCCAACTACTATCGCGCCAACCGCGACGCGATTTCGCGGGCAGAAGCCACGGCGCAAGTTTTCTTGGGCGTACGGTTGCAGTGCGCCAAATGCCACAATCATCCGTTCGATCACTGGACCCAGGCCGACTACTACGGCTGGGCCTCGGTGTTCAGCCGCGTCGATTACAAGATCGTCGAAAATCGTCGTCCCGACGACAACGACAAACATCAATTCGAGGGCGAGCAAATCGTCATCGACGCCGCAGCAACCGAAATCAACGACCCGCGCACCAATCACCCGCGCCCACCGCGATTGCTCGATCCCCAGCAACCGGCCCTGGCGGCCAACGCCGATCGCTTGGAAACGCTGGCCGCCTGGCTCACCTCGCCCAGCAACCGCCTGTTCGCGCAAGCCCAAACCAATCGGATCTGGTTCCATTTGATGGGCCGGGGCATTGTCGATCCGATCGATGATTTTCGCGGCACCAACCCACCCTCGCACCCCGCGCTGCTGGACAAACTGACAGACGACTTCGTTTCGCATCATTACGATCTGCGTTACCTGGTTCGCACGATCATGAATTCGCGCACTTACCAGGCAGGCTACCAAACCGACGCCACCAATGCCGACGACGAAATCAACTACTCGCATTGCATTTTGCGGCGGCTCTCGGCCGAGCAGTTGCTCGATGCCGTTCACCAGACACTCGATTTGCCCAGTCATTTTGCCGGCTATCCGGCCGGACTGCGGGCCGGTCAACTGCCCGGCGTGTTGGCGCTTCGGGCGCGCGAAGCGCCGCCGACGGATGAAGATCGCCTGCTGACATTCTTCGGCAAGCCGCCACGATTGCTGACCTGCGAATGCGAACGTTCCAACGAGACGGCGCTCGGACAAGCGTTTCAGTTGATTTCCGGTCCCACGTTGCAGCGCATGCTGACCGCGCCCGACAATCGCCTGGCCCGACTTTCAGCCGGCGATCGTTCCGATAGCGAAGCGCTGGGCGAACTCTTCGCGGTTGCGCTGGCCCGCGAGCCAACCGGCGTCGAATACGAAAAGCTCGCCAAGTATCTGGACGATGCCGCCGATCGTCGCGCAGCGCTGGAAGACGTCACCTGGGGAATTTTAAATTCCAAGGAATTTCTGTTCCGCCATTAGTTGCGCGAGCGACGTGTCGGACGGGCAACTTGGCCCGGAGTCGGCCGAAAAGTGGTCTGAACTCGCGCATGGCTTTACCCGGCAACAGCGCTCGCTATACTTGCCAGCAGGAAACGCACCCGACGAGGCGTTCCGCCCGACCCACTGCCGGCCGCGCGTGGCGAACTGTTACCTGATGAGGTTCTCTCGGATGGCAAGCCAAGGGCAAATCGATCATCAATCTCCACCCACGCAGCCGGCGGCAAATTCGCCAGTGCCAGCCGGGCAGCTCGCGTCGACGCCAACCGGCGGCGCTGTCGCGGCCCATCCGGCGGCAACAACCTCCGTCAGTCACCCCGCGCGGCGCGCGGTTATGGTTGGCTTGGTCGTGCTGCTGTTGGCGCTGGCCGCCTACTACGGAATTCCGGCCGCGCGGCGCATGATGAACACCGTCTCCACCGACGACGCCTACGTCAATGGGCATGTGACGTTTGTCGCGCCACGGATTTCTGGCCAGGTTATCGATGTGCTGGTTGACGACAATCAGCGCGTCCGCAAAGGCGACAAACTGGTCGAACTCGACAAAAAACCATATCAGATTGCCTTGGATGCCAAGCGGGCGTCGTACGAAGTGGCCAAGGCCAATGTGGTTGTCGCATCCGATTCGGTGCGCGGCGCCATCGGCCAGACCCGCGCCAGTCGTTTCAAATTGCAGCACGCCATCGAAGATGTCAACAACCAGGTCGCCAGCTTGCGGGCCACGTTTGCCGCGTATCAGAATTCCGGCGCAAAATTGCAGCGGGCCGAAGCCGATTACCAGCGCGGCTTGGCCCTGCAAAATCAAAAACCGGCCGGCGTGATCAGCCCCGAAGAAATCGACCGGCGTAAAGAAACCTACCTGGTGGCCGACGCGCAAGCCAAGCAATCGCTGCAGCAAGTGTTGCAAATTCGCGCTAGCCTAGGGCTGCCGCAACTCAAGGAAAACGAAGATCCCACGGTCGTGCCGGCGGACATCGACCAAAACTTTTCGACCGTGCGGCAAGCCGTGGCTGAAGTGCTGCAGAACGCCGCGCCGCTCGGAATTTTGCCCTCTTCGTTCGACATCAAACCCAAGCAGTTGATCGAAGAATTTTACAAACGCGATCCAGACGGAAATCTCGACAAAATCTATGCCAAGATCATCGACGACGCACCGGCCATCAAACTCGCGCAGGCGAAATTGCTGGAAGCGCAAAGCGAACTCGATCAGGCCGAGTTGAATCTCAGCTATTGCGATGTGCTCGCAGAGATCGACGGCGTTGTCACCCGTCGCGAAGTCAATCCGGGCAACAACCTGATCGCCGGTCAGAGCGTGATGGCCCTGCGATCGATCGCGGATATTTGGGTCGACGCAAATTTCAAAGAGACGCAGCTTTCGGAATTGCGAATTGGCCTGCCTGTGGATTTGGAGGTGGACATGTATGGCAGCCATCAGGCTTTTAAGGGCCGCATTTCTGGCTTCACCATGGGCACCGGCTCGACCTTGGCGCTGCTACCGGCCGAAAACGCGACCGGCAACTTCGTCAAAGTCGTGCAGCGAATTCCGGTTAAAATCGAAATTCTCGATTACGATCCCGACAAAACGCCGTTGTTGGTGGGCGCTTCGGTCACGCCCTACGTGCGGTTTCGAGAACCGCCCACGGGACCAGGCGCCGGCAAATTGCTGCAACCTGAGATGGCCCGCACACCCGCCAGCGGAGTTCCGATCAAAACGGCGCCGCCAGTCCTCCGGCCTGCCGCGGCCAAGCCTGATTCCGCGCCGCCAGTCAAACCGGAGTCGCGGCCATGAGCAGCGCCACGCTAGGCGTTGCCGATCGGATCAGAACGGTCAGCCCGTGGCTGGTGGCTGCGGCGGTGGTGATCCCAACGTTCATGGAAGTGCTCGACACCACGATTGCCAATGTCGCGCTCCGCTATATGGCTGGCGATCTGGCTTCGCCCGCCAGCGATGCGGAGTGGGTGATTACCAGCTATCTGGCGGCGAATGCCATTGTGCTGCCGATCTCCGGTTGGCTGGCATCGCGGTTGGGCCGGCGAAATTACTTTCTGATGTCGATCACCGTGTTTACTTTGGCCAGCGCTTTGTGCGGCATGGCCACCAACCTCAACATGCTGATCGCCGCCCGCATTCTGCAAGGACTGGCCGGCGGCGGGTTGCAACCATCCAGCCAGGGCGTGCTGCTCGATGCCTTTCCGCCAGAAAAGCAGGGCACGGCCATGACTCTGTTTGGCATGGCCGCGTTGCTGGCTCCGGTCGTCGGCCCCACGCTTGGCGGATACATTACGGACAACTACGGCTGGCGCTGGATTTTTTATCTGAACGTGCCCGTTGGGCTGTTGGCCGTGGCGATGTGCGCCGCCGTCGTCCGCGACCCTGATGCCATGGTGGCGCAGCGCGCCAAGCTGCGCGGTCAACCGCTCAACTTCGATGCGCTCGGCCTGTGCCTGCTGAGCGTGGCCATGGTCTGCTGGGAGATTTTGCTCAGCAAAGGGCAAGAATGGGATTGGCTCGGCGATCCGTTTTACCGCGTGCAATCCACGGCCGTCATTTTCATCGTCAGCCTGGTTGCATTGGTCGTTCGCGAACTGCGGATTTCCAACCCGTTGATTGATTTTCGCGTTTTGGCCGAGCGCAATTTTCGCGGTTGCTGCATCATGGCGTTTTGCGCGTATGGCGTGCTGTATGCCAATACCACGTCGCTGCCGGGCTTGTTGCAGTCTCTGTTTGGCTACGATGCCACGACGTCCGGCCTAGTGCTCTCGCCGGCGGGCGTGTTTGCCATCGCCACGATGATGATCGTCGGCGCGCTGCTGGGTCGCGGCGTGGACGCGCGGTATTTAATTGCCGCGGGTTTGCTGCTGCTGGCCGTTGGCAATTTCTGGATGGCCCGCATGAATTTGTCGATCAGCCCTCGGCAAGTGGTTTGGCCGCGGGTGGTGGTGATTGCCGGTTTGTCGCTGATGTTTGCACCGCTGAACGTGGCGGCCTTTCTGTACGTGCCGCCGCAATTGCGCGGCGCGGCGGTCGGGCTGCTTGCGCTGTTGCGCAACGAAGGTGGCAGCGTCGGCACGTCGTCCGCGCAAACGCTGCGCGAGCGCCGCATCCAGTTCCACTCGCTGCGGCTTAACGAGAATCTCGATCCGCTCAATCCAATCGTGCAGCAGTCGATCAAGCAATCGCAAGCCTATTTCATGCAGCACAACGGCGATGCCATTCTGTCTCGCCGCATGGCGCTGCACGTGCTGCAATCGCTGCGCGAGCAACAAGCCGCGGCGCTGGCCTACTTCGATATTTTTTGGATCTCCGGCGTGCTCTCGCTCGGCTTGATCGGGCTGGTCTTTTTGATGCGGCGTTCGGTGGCTGAGAAAGGTGCGCACATCGGCGCGGAATAAAACGCAGCAGCTTGAGAATGAAGCGGCGATTCGCTTGAAAGTATCGTTGGTTCAGCCAAGATTGCGCGACGGCCCGTGCTTCTAACTGGCCCGTATTTCCAGCCATTCCCTACTTTTAATCGAGTTGCCTACCGATTAAAATTCGGAAGTTATCGGAAATCCCAACCCACCAACAATCGGCAACCGTCGCCGCCCGCGACGCTGGCGATTTTCCTGCCGCGTTCCACACATCGTCACCGCACGCCGCCCAACTGTCGAGACCAACGTCATGCCCCATCGCAAACAAACGACACGCCGTGAATTTTTGAAAACGGCCTCGGCGGTCACAGCCATCGCTGCCGCGCCTTACGTCATCACGTCCTCCGCGCTAGGCGATTCCGAACGTCCTGCCGCCAGCGATCGGATTGTGATCGCCGGCATCGGCATCGGCAACATGGGCCGCAACGACCAGCGGGCCTATTTGGAACATGGCGAAGTTCAATATGTGGCCGTTTGCGATGTTCGCAAAAGCGTTCGCGAAACGGCTCAAGGCAAGGTGGACGCTCACTACAAAAACAAAGGCTGCAAAGTCTACAACGACTTTCGCGAACTGTTGGCCCGCACGGATATCGACGCAGTGCACATTGCCACGCCCGACCATTGGCATGCCATCATGGTGATTGAGGCCTGCCGCAGCGGCAAAGACGTTTACTGCCAAAAACCAGAAACGCGTACGCTGCGCGAGGGTCCGCTGATGATCGATGCGGCCCGCCGTTATTCGCGCGTGGTCTCGGGCGGCAGCCAACGTGTGCTGGGCGATTATCGCAAGATCGTCGATCCCTGTTGGAGCGGCGAGTTGGGCAAGGTCAAAAGCATTAACGTCATGGTCGGCCCGATCTCGCAGCCCTGCAACTTGCCTGGCGAGAAGGCGCCGGCCGACATCGATTGGGATCTGTGGCTCGGACCAGCGGCCTGGGCGCCCTACAACGAAAAACGCTGCTCCGGTAACTATTCGGCCAAAGGCAATAGCTGGCGTTCTTACTCGGACTACTCGGGCGGCGGCATGACCGATTGGGGCGCGCATCACTTTGGCGGCGCCACGTTTGCCGTCGATGTGCGCGATCTTCAACCGGAAGAAGTCATCTATCACGACGACAAAGACAAGTGGCTCACGTTCCGTTATTCCAACGGCATTGAAATTCATCACAATAAACCCGGCGTCGCCAATCTGGCCATCGAAAGCGACAAAGACGTCAAGGTGGCTGCCAAGCCCGTGCCGCTCTACAAAGACAAAGCGGCCAAGCCATCCATCTACGGTGACTTTTTGGAGTGTGTCAAAACGCGCGAAAAACCGTTTCGCGACATCCAGTACGGCGTCAACACCGTTTGCTTGGCGCACCTAGGCATCATTGCCTATGAGCTCAAACGCAGCCTGAAATGGGATTCCGCCAAGCAGGAATTCCCCGGCGACCAGCAAGCCAACCGGTTTGTGGATCGCGCTCGCCGTGAACCGTGGCAGCTCTAAGTATCCGTGCTTGCGGACGCTACGAAGTTTGCCGCGCCGGCCGCACGATTCGCTGACATTTTCGCACATTGCCTGTACAAGGATTTTCCGATGTTGGACCAAGCTTTTGACGCACTGAAAAACATGGACTGGGGCACCGACCGCGCGTTGCTCAACCCCATCGACGACGCCGTGATCGCCGCGCATGGCGACGCCCAGGCCACCAAGACCATTGAAGAACGTCTGACCGCCGCGCTCAAGACCAAGCTCACGCGCGACGGCCATGATTATGTCTGCCGCAAGTTGATGATCGTCGGCACCGCCGCGTCGGTGCAACCGCTGGCCGAACTGCTGGCCGATCAAGACACGTCGCACATGGCGCGGTTTGCCTTGGAGCGAATTCCCTCGCCCGAAGCCGGGCGCGCGCTGCACGAGTCGCTGGCAAAACTGCCGGCCGCGCTCAAGATTGGCGTGATCGCGTCGTTAGGCGTCCGCCGCGATTCAGACTGCGTGGCCGATCTGGCCAAACTGTTGAGCGAATCCGACGCCACCGTGGCTCGCGCCGCGGCCATCGCGCTGGGCGATATCGGCACAGTCGAGGCTTCTAAAGCGCTGGCCGGCGCCAAGCTTGCGGACGACGCCGGCAAGTCGGCCGCCCGCGACGCCAGCTTGGCCTGCGCCGAACGATTGCTGGCCGTCGGCAACAAGGCCGACGCCTTGGCAATCTACAAAACGCTGATCGGCGCGGACCTGCCCAAGCACGTGCGTTTGGCCGGAACGCGCGGCATGCTGGCCTGCGCTGCGAAAAAAGACTAACGCCGCCGCGCCGCTGTTGGCGCTGTAATTCGTCAGTAAGGAACGACCGAAAAATAACTTCCGTTTTTCGTTCGGGTCGACGCGCGCTATCACGAGCAGCGGGCGTCTCACTCAGAGGAAGTTATTTTTCGGTCGTTCCTAAGTCGAGTCGATCCACATCGCATTGGAGAGTGGTTCTTGCCGTTTCAGCACTGCAAATCTTGGGCGGCAATTGTCGTGGCGCTTGTCCTGGCGTTGACCGCAACCGTGCTCCGTGCCGAAGACGCGGACGACGAGGTCGTCAAGATGGTGGTGGGCTTGTTGTCTGAACCCGACAAAGAGATGCGCTCGCTGGCGCTGGATCAGGTTCGGACACAGGCCAAAGGTTTGGCGGCCACCAAAACTTTTGCGGCGCAACTGCCAAAACTGCCGCCCGCCACGCAGGCCGCGTTGATTGCCGCGCTGGCCGACCGCGGCGACGCCAGCGCGCGTCCGGCGGTGCTGGAGCTTTTGAATTCCAGCGGCGACGCGCCCGTTCGGTTGGCGGCCATTGCGGCGCTTGGCACGCTCGGCACGTCGGCCGATTTGGAACTGCTCGTCAAGCTGCTGGCGTCCAAGGCAGCCAACGAACGCGCGGCCGCCGAAATGAGTCTAAATCGTTTGAGCAGCGCCGATGCGTCGTCGGTCATCGCCGGCAAATTGAATGCTGCCGCGCCTCCGGTGAAGGTGGCCCTGCTCGACGTGCTCGTCGCACGCAGGGCGAGCAAAACCGCGCCGCAAATCCTGCCACTGGCAACCGACGCCGATGCTGCTGTCCGTGCCGCCGCACTGGCCGCGCTGGGACAAATCGGCACGTCCGAGCAGATTCCCGGCCTCGTCCATAGTCTGCTCAAGGCGGCGACCGGCGACGAGCGCGAAACGGTCGCCAAGGCCATTGCCCTGGTTTGCGGTCGAACTGAAGATGCCACAGCCCGCGCCGAGCCGCTGCTGCAAGCATACGACCGACTCGACCCGTCGCAGCAGATTCTCGTGCTGCCGGCGCTGGGACGCGTTGGCGGCGCCGCGGCGCTCAAACGCGTCGAGACGGCGCTAGACAGCCACGATTCGCCCCGATCCGAAGCCGCCCTGCACGCGCTCTGCAATTGGCCCGATGCCAGCGTGGCCGACCGGCTATTGCAGTTGACCAAAGACGCCGCAAACCCGGATCAGCGGAGCCTGCTGTTTCAGGGTTTGACCCGCGTGAGCGCCGTGCGCGATAAAAACGCCAACGACCTCGGCCGATTGGCGCGCATGCGGCAAGCCCTGGAGTTGGCCAACACCGACGAAGAACGCAAAACCGTGCTTACGCGGTGCCGTACGGCGTATGCCGTCGAAACATTGCGACTGGTGCTGCCGTATGTCGAGCAGCCGAAATTCGCGCAGATCGCGTGCGAGACGATCGTCGAGCTGGCGCACCATCGCGAAATTCGCGAGCCCAACAAAGCGGAGTTCGAAATCGCGCTCGACAGAGTCCAGAAAATCAGCAAAGACCCCGTCGTCATCGAACGAGCAGGGCTCTACAAACGCGGCGAAACTTGGATCCGCCCCAAACCGGCCGCCAAGTAATGTGCCTTTGAAATCGGTCGCGCCCTGCCCTGCCCCGCGTCAGACTTCCGTCACTGCTTCCGGCGATTTCGCTGGCAAATCGAATCCCCATCGCCAGTGATCGAAGTCCGCAAATCCTGCGGTTCTGCGCGGATTCACACGATTTCCAAAGAAATGATTGACAAAATTCTTGAATTCCGCTAATTCTAAACGCACACATCCAAGGCATTCGGCGTGGAGCGACGTTCTGTCGCGATAGGGCCTCACGCCGGGCAACGGGCAGTCGCTCATCCGGTCCGCTTATCTCCAAGGAAATGGCATTATGGCCTCTCGCCGCACTCGGCCCCGCTGCCGGTGTTGGACGCTCCGCGCACACGCGACACCGATCCACCGCTCGCAAGTCTCGCAGCTCAGTTTGGAGTCGCTGGAAGATCGTCTGCTGCTCGCTGGGCAACCGCTCAGCAGCGTGCCGGCGCTCAACAGCCTGCCAGGCGCTTACGCCCAACTGTATTTGGATTTTGTCGGCGACAACACAGCCAACTGGGGGCAAAACGGCTCGCAGCCCTACCATCCGGGCATCACGCCCGCCTACGACCAAGATAACGATCCCAGCACGTTCAGCGACGGCGAACTGGCCAGTATTCGCGACATTTGGGCTCGCGTCTCGGAAAAATATTCGCCATTCAACATCAACGTCACCACCGTCGATCCAGGCAATATCAATAACCTGCAAACGTTGCGGGTGGTGATTGGCGGCGACAGCGCCTGGTACGGTCCGGCCGGCGGCGTGGCCTACGTCGATGCTTTTTCGAGCAACGACCCCACGTATGGCACGAACCTGGTTTGGATTTTCCCTTCGCAGCTCGGGCGCACCAGCGCGGTGAACATCGCCGAAGCCGCCGCCCACGAAGCGGGCCACGCGTTTGGACTTTCGCATCAGGCCGTTTGGTCCGGCTCAACGTTGGTCACCGCCTACAACGCCGGCGACGGCCTGAAAGCGCCCATCATGGGTGTTAGCGGCCAATCCGCGGGGCGCGGCTTATGGTGGCTCGGTCCCACGTCGGCCAGTCCCAACAGCATCCAGGACGACCTCAGCGTGCTCTCCAGGGCGGCCAACGGTTTCGGCTATCGCCAGCAAGACCGCGGCCAATCTGTGGCGACCGCCACGCCCGCCACGGTGTCTGGATTGGCGCTGTCTGGCGCAGGCGTTATCACATCCACCGCGGACGCCGACTACTACAAGTTCTCGACGGCTGCCGGCGCCATCAATCTGGCAGTCGATGTCGCGCCGCTGGGTGCCATGCTGGATGCGACCCTAGAACTGCGCGATACCAACAATAATGTGATTGCCAGGTCCGATACCGCCAGCCTCGGCGAATCGTTGTGGGTCGCCGTCGGCGCTGGCACTTATTACGCGGTTGTCCGAAGTCACGGTTCGTACGGAGATGTTGGCCAATACACAATCCGCGGCGTGATTGCGCCGTCGTCCATTACGCCCACATCGCCCGTTGGTCCGGCGGTTGCTGTGCCTGGGCAGTTTGTCAGCTATTACGCCACTTTCCAAAACACGCAGCCAGGTAAAACCTATTCGGCGGTTGCCACTTGGGGAGATGGCAGCAGCGATCCCGGCTTTTTCACCACGGCCGCGTCCGGAACCGGCACCTTCGGCGTGGTTTCGTATTGGCACACTTACGCCAAATACGGCCAGTATTACCCGCAACTGACTATCACCGATAGCAGCGGCAACGCGGCCAGCATCTCAAGCTCCGTGATCGTTGGCATCATCACCTATCAACTCGATCCGCTCGACGCCGGCAAGACCGCGCTGGTTGTCGGCGGGATGCCCAACGTCAACAACAATATCCAATTCGATCAACTCGCAACCGGCATCGCGGTCACTTACAACGGCTACCGTTTTCAGGTCAACAACGTCAGCGGCTCCATCATCGCGTACGGTCAGACGGGCAACGACACGCTCACCGTCAACAACAGCATCAAGAACTCGACCCTGCTGTTCGGCGGCGACGGCAACGACACGCTCACCGGCGGCACCGGCAGCAACATCCTCATTGGCGGTAACGGCAACGATAACCTGTACGGCAACGTCGGCCGCGATATTTTGATCGGCGGCAACGGCACCGACTACCTGGCCGGCAGTAATCCGGCGGCCGCCAAGTTCATCGACGACAGCGACCTGCTGATCGGCGGCATGACGTATTACGAATACGATCTGAATGCCTTGGGCGCAATCGCTCGCAAGTGGTTGTCGGCCGATGCTTATGCCGATCGCGTGGCCGCGCTGCGTGCGGGCGCGGGGGTGCCGCGGCTCGATAAAACCACGGTCCTGAACGACACCGCCATCGACACCGTGCTGGGCGGCGCGGATTTCGACTGGCTGCTGGCCGTCGCCGGTAAAGACACAACCGATCTGACCGCCGGCGAACTGCTGTTCTAAGCCGCGCGGGCGATGCTATCGGAGCCACCTCCGGCCCGTTATAATTGGGCTAGCGCAAAAAAATAGAGGGCTCTTGTTCGCCGGGACAAGAACCCTCTGGTTTGGCTGTCCGAACTGCGGCCAACTTGCGTTGGCGTTGGTGCGGAGACCCACAGCCGTACGATTGCTATCGTCCAAACCGAGCTGCGAGTTCATTGCGACGCGCCAGCGTTGGGCAAATTTGTTCCGTATGCCTGCCCATTACCCGGTACAACAGCTAGCCGCAACGCGTCCGTTACAGTTGTGTCGCCACACAATCCGCAAACTTTACCTTCGCCGACCAACCGGCTGATGCATTGGATCGAGGAACTTCAATGACCGCTCCGCAGATTGCCAAGCTGGCTTTGGAAGATGGCACGGTTTACACCGGCACGCTGTTCGGCGCCGCGGGCGAAGTCGACGGCGAAGTCTGCTTCAACACCTCGATGACCGGCTATCAAGAAATTCTCACCGATCCGAGTTATCGCGGCCAAATCGTGGCCATGACCTATCCGGAGATCGGCAATTATGGCGTGAACACAGACGATGTCGAGAGTGGCAAGCTGCAACTGTCCGGCTTCATTGTCCGCCAACTCAGTCGCCGGGCCAGCAATTTTCGCTCGAATACCAGCCTGCAAGATTATCTCCAAGCGGCTGGCGTGATCGGCATCCAAGGCATCGACACCCGCGCCTTGGTTCGCCGCTTGCGTACCGTCGGTGCCATGAAAGGCGTTGTCTCCAGCCTTGATCTGGACGATCGCAGTCTGGTGGCCAAAGCGCAAGCCAGCCCCGGACTCGTTGGCCGCGATCTGGTTCGCGAAGTCATGCCTGCCGACGCCCGACCGTGGGCCGAAACGCTCAGCCCTTGGGCAAAACTGCCCTCAGCCGGCGGAGCAACCGTCTTGGGCGCGTCCGCGCCGCACGTGGTGGCCATGGACTATGGCATGAAGTGGAACATCCCGCGGCATTTGGCCGACATGGGCTGCCAAGTCACCATTTTGCCGGGCGTCGCCTCGGCCGAACAAATTCTTGCCCACAAACCAGACGGCATCTTTCTCTCCAACGGTCCGGGCGATCCCGAACCGCTGGATTACGCCATCAACGCCATTCGCGGCGTGCTCGGCAAGGTGCCGGTGTTTGGCATTTGCCTGGGCCACCAACTGCTATCACTGGCCTGCGGCGCCAAAACCTTCAAGCTCAAATTCGGCCATCGCGGCGCCAACCAACCGGTGTTGAATCAGGCCACCGGCAAGGTCGAAATTACCTCGCAGAATCACGGTTTTGCGGTCGACGAATCTACGCTGCCGGCTTGCTTGGAAGTCACGCACCGCAACCTCAACGATCAAACCATCGAAGGCGTCCGCCACCGCGAACTACCGGCCTTCTGCGTGCAATATCATCCGGAAGCCTCGGCCGGCCCGCACGACAGCAGCTACCTGTTCGGCGAGTTCATGGCGATGATGAACAAGTAAACCGCTGGCTACGGATCTTGGGCGCTTAAGCTGCCCGCACGCGCCACCACGCGCCAACTTACTGTCCGGTCAGCGTGAACGCGGCCCAAAACAGCGGGTGCGCCGCGCCGTATTTCTCTCGTCGGGCTTTGATCCGCGCAAGCTGCGCGTTGCGCAAGGCCGCGGATTTGCTTTGCCCCGCGGCCAAGTTGGCAAAGAAGTCATTCATCAATTGGGCCGTGGCCTGATCGGGAATTCGCCACAGCGTAGACACCACCGCATGTGCGCCAGCCAATTGAAACGCTTGCCGCAAGCCGGCCACTCCCTGGCCGCGATTGACTTCGCCCAGCCCGGTTTCGCAAGCGCTCAACACCACCAACTCGGTGCCACGCAAGTCAGTGCCAACAATTTCTTGGCCGGTCAGAATTCCGTCGTCCAGCAGAGAATTCTTGGGTAAATTACCCCGATCGTTGCAACTGGCCAACAGCAGTCCGCAGCGTAACAGCGGGTTTTCGGTTGCGCTGGCCCGATCGTGTTTTTGGTCCGGCAGAAAGAATCCGTGCGTCGCAACCACCAACACCCGCGGAGCGGCCAAGTGTTTGAACACACCCTCCAGCGCCGCCTTATCGGCGTATAATTTTGGTTCGGCATTGGCAAAGGTTTTCAGATTCGGAGTTATTGCCGCGGCCTCTTGGGCCGTGCCTGGCAGCAACGCCGCAGCTCCCAATGTGCTGGACGAGCGCGAATGGAGTTCGTCGTCGGCCAGCAAAGCGCCGCGCTCCGCCGCCGCGACTGGGTTCGCCAGCGGCCGGCCATACACGCTGGCCAAGACTTGCGGCACGTCGCCGACCGGTAGGTTGAAATCCGGATTGGCGAAGATGCGTGGCGGATGATCCGAGTGCTTGCCAACATCGGCAACCAAATCGCGCGCCGATGTTACGTAACGGATGTTCCAGTTCTCCAGCGCGTACTGGTCGCCTACGGGCAGCGCGGCCCAAGGCACCAGCCACAGCGCGGCATCGGGACTGAGTACGACCTCGGACTTGTCTTGCAGGTGCGGTTTGAGTGGCTCGAGGATGAGCTGGCCGAGTTCGGCCAGCGTGGCGCGAAGCTGTTTCTCGGCAGCCGGTTCGCCCAGCGTTTGCAACGGGTTTTGGTCTTTGTCCACGCTCTGGCACGGCGCGAACGCGGCTTGAAATTTCGCGACGGCCGTATCGATTTTCGTCGCATCGCCCAAATCCACCACCCGCGCGTCGCCGGCCGCCGGCGTGATCCAAGCGGCATAGCGAGGCGACGGCGTGCGGTCGACCGCCTGCGGCGCGGAAAAGTCGAACGGTTCGAAACGAATGAAGTCAATCAACAGCGCATCAGGCGGCAGACGGTGACGAATCTCGCCAATCGATACCCAATCGGCCGGCGCGGCCTTGCCGCCCTCACGATTCAGTTGCTTGGCGAGTTCTCGCTCCGCGTCCCCCAGTCGATTCATTTCCAGCCGCTGCTCAGATGCTTTGCCTGCCTCGGGAACCGTGGTTGTCAGTCGAGCCAGATGGGCTCGCGTGGCATTGAGGTTAACAACCAGCTCTTTGAGTTTTGGGTTATTCACGTCATGTTCGGAGCCCGCCGCCTGCGAAAGCGATTCTTGCGCAACCGATTTACCGTTGGCCAACCAGCCGGCACAACGCTCCGCAAGCAAAGCATCGGTGGGATGGCCCCAACTTAGCGACAGCGCCGCGTGAAATCGTTCTTCGTCCTTGCTGCCCAGAAACACCAACTGATCGCGATCGCTCAGCATGGGCAACACGCGGGCAACATATTGCCGCGTGATCTTCCGCGCTCGATCAAAATCATCGGCGGCGGCCTCAATGTGTTTGGTCGAGGCGTGGATCACCGCCAAGCCGTGGAGGCAGTCGGCAACATGGATGTGATCGTCGCCCAAGTCCGCTTCCATAGCCGTCAGACTCTGCTTAAAGTGGCGCTCCGCCGCGTCGAACTGACGCCGCGCGATCAGCAAATTGCCGAGCTCGTTGCGCGCTTCGGCGACTCGCGGATCCTTGGGACCAAGCTTTCCCAGCAGGATTTTCAGACTCCGCTCGAAGTACGGCTGGGCTTGATCGTTTTCGCCTTGGGCGCGATAGAGCGTTCCCAGATCGTTTAGAGTACGCGCCACGTTAATGTGTTCGGCGCCCAGCTTGGTTTCTCCAATTTTCAAACTGCGCAGCAAGACTTCCTCTGCCTGCGAGAATTGCTTGGCACGCACTTGGATTTCGCCCAATACATTCAGCGCGTACGTCACTTGGCGGTCATCGTGGCTCAGCTTAGCCTCACTGATTTTCAGAGCGCGCCGGTATTGTTGCTCGGCCTTGGCAAACAGGCCCATATTCTCGTACAGCGCGCCTAAGTGCGACAGGTTGTCGGTCACCAGGGCGCTATCGACTCCCAGTTTTTGTTCGCGAATCGCCAGGCTGCGTTGCAGGTAACTTTCTGCCTCGGCGTATCGTCCGACAATTTCGTACATCGTGCCCAATTTTCCCAGCGCATAAGCCAAGTCGGGATGATATTCTCCCAGCGTCTTGGTTTGAATTGCGATCACCCGCAAGTATTATTGCTCGGCCTTGGCATATTGCCGAGCGTCGCTGTTCATCTCCGCCAGATTGGTCAGTGTTTGCGCCACGTCGGGATGGTCGGGGCCGAGTCGCCGCTGGCGAATATCGATACTGCGCAAATACATGGGTTCGGCCTGCGCGTAACGGTCGGTGAGCGCATAGAGGTTGGCCAGATTGTTCAGTTCTTGCGCCACGTCCGGATGATCGCCACCCAACTGCTTGACGCTCAGCGCCAGCCCTCGCAAGTAAAGCTCCTCGGACTCCTTGTACTTGGCCATATCCATCAGCAGCACGGCTAAATTATTAAGCGCCGCGCCGACGTCACGATGCTCTCGGTCCAATCGCTTTTCGCGGATTTCCAGGCAACGTCTTAGGTCGGGCTCGGCTTGGGCATACTCGCCGAGCGCGCGATACAGCAAGCCCCGGCTGCCAAGTTTATCGGCAACTTCCAGCGAGTCCGAGCCCGCCCGCGATCTGGCAATTTCCAGTCCGCGGTTGAAATACGGCAACGACTGCTTGTATTCGCCCATGTCGAAGAAGTGAGTTCCAAGATTTTCAATCGCTTTGGTTGTACGCGCGTCGCTGGGGCCAAACAGCCGCTCGTCGATCGCCAGACTGCGTCGCAACAGCGGTTCTGCTTTTTGAAATTCGGCCAGACGGTCATACTCTCTGGCCAGGTTGAGCGCGATCGCAGCGCTGTTTTCTTGATCTTCGCCGTAGGCATTGATCTGCAGCGTCAACGCCCGCTCGTATAGCTTGGCGGCTTCCGCATCGTTGCCTTTGGCATCGGCGGCGACAGCCTGATCGAATAGCGAACGGATCTCGGCCAGTGTGTCCGCCCAAGACACGCCGGACGAACAGAAAATGATGGCCAGCATCGACACCAAGATTCGAATGATTGTCGAGTGCGGCGCGTCGCGACCGGTTAGGCGTTTCATAGCGTACCTGGTGAGAATCACATCGTGGTGAATTCGAGTCGATTCGACGATGCTAGTTTGATGACGTCACGAGCATAACGCAATAACACGCGACTACCGGACAAGCGAAACCACGCGGGCATGCCAAACGATCTTGACTTCTTCATCGCAATAATGTATACTAATGTACATATATCTCGCGGGCGGAAATTCCGCCCAACGCGGGACAACGGATTTGAGGCCAACCCAGGGCTCTGACAACTCAGCGTGCAAAGGCAGGCACAACACCCGAAGGAAAATCCAGTTCGAAGCTCAGGCGTACCGCTCTCCTCTCCGCCTCTCCCTTCGCCCCGGTACTCCGGGGAGAAGGGCCGGGGATGAGGGGCCGAGTTGACGATCTGTCAACGCGAGTGCGTTGTTAAACGAAGCGCTGCGAATGAGATTTTTCCGTCGGCAATTCGCCGGCATTTGCATGAGACTGGTGGCAGGAGATGTCGCGTGGATGGTTTGCTAGACAAAAGTAGATTCGCCGGTGCGCTGGTGAGTCGAAATCGAACCGACGCGTGGCCGCAGTAAATAGCCGAATCCCCGTTGAAGCTCTTTGACAACTGAACCGGCGGTCGCCTGCGCCTCTGCAAGCCTGGCGACCGCTCACACACTCCGATTTGCGAAAGTGCGATTCGGCGGGCAGCGCTTTGCGCTTGCGCGCCGCTGGCAAGAAGTTCGCCCTTCGCAGCGATGCAAAACGGAGTGACGGGCCTGCGGTCTGCGCTGCGACGGCGAAAAAAGTGCGTCTTGCAGGCGCTGTGTCCTGACTGTTCACGGCGAATATCGAGGTCGAAACCGTCGCCAAGTCGTTATGCTCAGCAACGTTGCCCCGCATCGCGCATCGCGCCGGCAGCTTTTTCCCCGTCACCCTCGCCCCGCCCCGCTAAGCAACGCTGCGGGTTACGATTCGGCGCGGGCCAGTTTGTGAAAGCGCGCAATCAGATCGCGCGTGATCGGGCCAGGCGTGCCGTCGCCGATCGGGCGATTGTCCACTTTGACTACCGGGATCACTTCGGCCGCGGTGCCGGTCAGAAAGACTTCGTCGGCAATGTAAACGTCGTGCCGCGTCAGCGCGATTTCGCGAACGGTGAGTTTGGCTGCCTGGGCCAGCTCAATCACCGCTTCGCGGGTAACGCCTTCCAGAATGCCGGCGTCGTTGGGTGGCGTTAGCAGTTCGCCGCGGCGGACCAAAAAGATGTTGTCGCCGGTACATTCGGCCACTTCGCCTTTATGGTTGAGCATCAACGCTTCGATGCAACCGGCTTGCAGCCCTTCGATCTTGGCCAGAATGTTGTTCAAGTAATTCAGCGACTTGATCCGTGGGCTGAGCGCGGCCGGATGATTGCGTAGCGTGCTCGCCGTGATGATTTGCAGACCGTTGCGATAAAAGTCTTCAGGGTAAAGCGAGATGCGGTCGGTGATGATGATCACCTGCGGATCGCTGGTTTGGTTCGGATCGAGGCCGAGACTGCCGGCGCCGCGGGTGACGATCAGTCGAATGTAAGCGTCGGTCAGGTTGTTGGCTTTGAGCGTCTGGTAAACGGCCTTGCTCATTGCCTCGCGCGAGATCGGAATTTGCAGCCAGATGGCCTTGGCCGAATCCCACAGCCGCTGCAAATGTTGCTCCATGCGGAACACGTTACCGCTGTAACTGCGGAGACCTTCGAAGATGCCGTCGCCGTACAGCAAGCCGTGATCGTAGACGCTGATTTTGGCGTGCTCTTTGTCGTAGAACGTGCCGTTGATATAAATTTGAAGCGGCATGGCAGGCAATCGTATTGGGAATGATTGGGCAAAGGGCCAGCGAAAAAACGCCCTGGCCGAAGCACGATTTTCGCAAGCGGCCGGCGATCCCGCCAGGGGCAAAACGCAAACGCCGGCTTAAGGCCGCCACCGCAAGTTTGCTGGCGTCACGTGAACGGCGCCAGTTGCCCCGCGGCCCGGCTTACGCGAGCGGCTCGTTTTCGACCGTCATCCGGCCCGAGACCAACCGCAACGTGCGATCGGCGCTGGCGGCAATGGCGTTGTCGTGCGTCACCATGACAATAGTGAGCTGTTGATCCTGGTTCAAGGTTCGCAGAATTTTCAGAATTTCGGCACCGGTGCCTTGGTCCAAGTTGCCGGTCGGTTCGTCGGCCAGCAAGACTTGCGGTCCGGAAATCAGCGCGCGAGCGATGGCTGCGCGTTGCATCTCACCGCCGGAAAGTTCGCGTGGGCGGTGATTGAGCCGGTGCGAGAGCCCGACTTTTTCCAGCAACTGGGTGGCCGCGGCCAGATGGCGTTTTCGATTTCGCCAATAGGAAAACGCACTGTGGGCAATCATCAGCGGTGCCAGAACGTTTTCCAGCGTCGTGAGTTCCGGCAGCAGGTGATAGAACTGAAAGATCATGCCAAATTTTTGATTTCGCAATTGATCGCAGTGGCGGGTCGGCAGATTGTCGATGCGTTGGCCGCCGAAGTGAACCTGCCCCGCGTCCGGCGCGTCGAGCGTGCCGAGCAGGTGCAGCAGGGTGCTTTTGCCGGAACCGCTTTGGCCGACAATTGCCAGCAGTTCGCCCTGACGGACTTCCAGATCGACGCCGCGGAGTACGGGAATTTCGACTTGGGCTTTGCGATAACTCTTTTTCAAGCCGGTGGCCGAAAGTTGGATTGGCGCGGTCGCGGATTTTTTGGCGAGTTCGGTGGCCGGGGCTGCGCTGGGCGGTGTTTGCAGCGCGGCCGCGTTGACGCTCTCAAGGAGTGCGTCGATGGCAAACGGTCGCTGCGGTGGAGTTGGCAAACGCTGGCCCGCGGCGTCGCGGCGGAGCGGGCGAATGGTTGCTGGGCTGCTACTGGCATCACTCATAGCGTAAGGCCTCCACCGGATGAAGTTTTGCGGCGCGAAGTGCCGGCAACACGCTGGCCAGCACGGCAATAATCAACGCCCCGGACACAATCCAGCCAACCGTAAACGGATCGACGATGGTCGGGATTTTATAGAAGTAGTAAATCGCCGGATCGAAAACCCGCTCGCCGGTAATCCATTCGATCAGCACGCGAATTTTATCGAGGTAGCGAACCAACAGCAGTCCCAGCAGCATGCCGGATCCGGCGCCCACCGCGCCCAGCGACATACCGTAGGTCAAAAAGATGCTGAGCACTCCGCGACTGGAAGCACCCAACGATTTGAGCACGCCCACGTCGCGGGTTTTTTCGACCACGATCATGAAGAAGATCGCCAGAATGCCAAACCCCGACACGGCAATCACGTTGAACAGCAGGATATTCAGGACGGAGGTTTCCATTTGTACGGCCGAAAGCAGCGGACCTTGCTTGTCCTGCCAGGTGTATACGCCGTACAGTTCGGGCGTGAAGGCGGCGCGGATTTTATCGCGAACTTTTTGCGCATCGACGCCGGGCTTGGTTTTGATTTGGATCGACGTGGCGAAGCCCGTGTCCGACGAAGGATCGATCATGCCGCGCAGTTCTTGCAGGCGGCGGATGGGCACGAAGACAAAGTTCGAATCGTACTCGCTCATTTTGCTTTCGTAAAAATCGACCACCGTGAAGTTGTCGTTGGCAATCTTGGGCGGAGTGCCTGCCGTGGGGAACGAAATTTTGACATCATCGCCGGGCACAACCAAAAAATGATCGACGCCGTCGTGACTGCGAATGGCCGACAGCGCGATGCCCAGCACGATGCCGCAATGTTGATCTTTGCTGGAGTCGAACACGGTGCCCTGCGGTTGATGTTGCTGAAATGGATCGACGGGCGCGGCGTCGGTGTTTGCCGAACGTGCGGCGCCGGCCAGCGGATCGTCGGCGGTGGCGGACGGCGGAGCGTTTTGCGCAGCGGCGCCTGGTTGGCGCGGCACGCGCTGGTCGCTGGGCGCGGCCGGCGCGGCGATTTGCGCTTGCGATTCGCGGACGCTTTTTTCCCACATGGCCCGATTGCGTCGATAATCCCAGCCCCAACGCTCCGCGCCGGGACGCACGACGCCTGTGGCGTTCGGATCGCTGCCGTGATTGCTATAACCGTTTTCACGCAGCAAAAAGCTAAGTTCTTTTTGATTGTCGGGATGCTGCAAGAATTTGCCAAAGTCGCTGACGCTGGAGTGCGTGTGTTCGTCTACGCCGATCAGCGTAATTTGTCGCGTGATCCATTGACCGCGGACCTGGAAGCTGAGCATGGCCGGCACATGGACGGTGGCCGTCATGCCGGCGATGTCGTCGCCCGCAATCTGCCGAATTTGATCCATATGCCATTGCGGATCGCGGAAGCCTTCCAAGCTATGCGACTCGAACACCAGATCGGAAAGGATGCCGTGGATGCGGTCTCGCATTTCATGCGCGAAACCGGCCATGACGCTGTTGACCAAAATCATGGTGGCCACGCCCAGCATCACGCTGATGACTGAAGCCAGGGCGATATAGCGCGTTCGCAAATACCGCCAGCAGAGCAGCAACTTATACATGGCCAATCCTTTGGCAACAAGAGTCCTACAGGTCATGCATCCGTTGCATGACAATTTTCAAAAACCGTCCGACCGCGTCCAACTCATCCGTCAACCGAAATGACTTGTCTAATGCACGTCGCGCAACAACGGAAACAAAATCACATCCCGTATGGTCTGCGCGTTCGTCAGCAACATCACCAGGCGGTCGATGCCAATGCCCAGGCCGCCGGCCGGCGGCATACCGTGACGCAACGCCTTGATGAAATCGTGATCCATCTTGGCCATCGAATCTTCTTCTTTTTGACCGCCGAGTTGCGTGCGAAACAATTGTTCTTGCAAGTCCGGGTCGTTGAGTTCCGTATAGGCGTTGGCGACTTCCATGCCATGCACAAAGAGTTCAAAACGTTCGGCGACCGCGGGATTCTCTCGCTTCCGTTTGGTCAACGGGCAAATGCTGGCCGGATAATCGGTGACGAAGATCGGGCCGACCAACGCGTCTTCGACTTTTTCTTCGAAGACTTCACTTTTGATCACGTCCGGATGTTTGCCGTCGGTGCTGAAGCCGATCTGCTCGGCCAACTTGGCAATGCCTGTGGCGTCTGTGGCAGACAAGCCGGTGTGCCGCTCGAACAGTTCGTCGTACGTGGCGCGCTGGAAGGGCGGCGTAAAGTCGATGGTCTTATCGCCCCAGGCCAGCACGGTTTGCTGACCGGTGGCGGCGATCGCGTCGACGATGATTTCCTCGGTGAGGTCCATCATCGTGCGATAATCGCCGTAAGCCTGATAGGCCTCAAGCATCGTAAATTCGGGATTGTGGCGCGGGCTGACGCCTTCGTTCCGATACACACGGCCCAGTTCGTACACGCGTTCGATGCCGCCGACCAGCAACCGCTTGAGATGCAGTTCCAGCGCAATTCGCATGAACAGCGGCATATCGAGCGCGTTGTGATGCGTTTTGAAAGGTCGCGCGGCCGCGCCGCCAGCAATGCTATGCAGCGTGGGGCCCTCAATTTCCACAAACCGCTCGCCGGCCAGGGTGTGGCGAATGGATTGCACGATCTTGGTGCGATTCAAAAACCGCGCCAACGCGCCGTCGGTATGGACCAAATCCACGTAACGCATCCGCTGACGCAATTCCGGATCGACAATGCCATGATGCTTATCGGGCGGCGTCTCGATCGATTTGGAGAGGAACACCAACTTTTCGGCAAAGATGGTGGGCTCGCCTTTTTGTGTGTTCTTAAATTCGCCTTCGATGCCGATGATATCGCCCAGATCCAGGCAACGGGCGGTTTCCCAGCCCAGCTCGCCAACCTGTTTTTTGCCCAGCATCACTTGCACTTGGCCGGACCAATCGCGAATGTCAAGAAAAACCAGCTTGCCGCCATCGCGCAGCAAGACTATTCGGCCGGCCGCGCGAACTTTGGGGCCGCGCTGATGCGGTTGCTTGCCGTCATCGGCCGGTTCGGTCACGATCTCAGCCGCGCGATTGCGAATTCCGGCAATCGATTGATGATCGTCAAACCGCTGCCCCCACGGATCCACGCCCAATTCTTCCAGGCGTTGCAACTTTTTACGACGGGCCGCTTCGAGCTCGCTCGGACTGACTTCTGGCGTAGGCGAAACGGGGTCGTTGGACATGTTCAGCGGCGAAGCCGCGAAGTGGGAGGCGGCGAAATCTCGGAATAGCGAATTTAACTTGAGCAGTCGCAATATTTTAGTGAAAGTCAAGCAGGGGTCAATGTCAGTCGGGGCACTGCGGAGAATCGGAGTATGGCGGTGTACTTGAGCACTGCGAGCCAACCAGCGAAAATGGCCCGCGTCTGGTAGCGATTGGACTTGGCTGCGATTGCATTGGAGTAAGATAAATACGAAGTTAGTGGTGCGGGCTAGCAAGTCGTCGCATTGCTGTACCGGCTGCCTGTATGCCAAAAGTTGCTTTGTCCCACGGTATTTCTGCGTTGAGCTTTTCCATGTCTGACCAAAATTCGCCGCCTGCTGGCACATCGCAACTCTCGCCACGCAAATACGTGGCGCTGATTCTCATTTTGTGCGTGTTCGGGGCGTTGCAATATTGGTCGTCGCGGAACAGCCCGCCTCCGCAAAATAAGTCCGACTCGGCAACCATCGCGCAGCACGAAACCAAACCGCCTGCTCCGCAACAATCCAAGCCACCAATCGAGCGCAACGGCAAGCCGTCGGACGCCGCCGAACCCAACGCGTTGCCCAACGCAGATACGCCTACGGCCGATCCCGCGCCCAAAAAATCGGCCGATCGTCCTGCCAAACCGAGCCTCAGCAAGCCGAATGTCGAACCGCGCGCCAGCGACGAGAAGTCGGCGGACGAGAAGTCCTACCGCGTCTCGAATGTTTCGATCAAGAACCTCGATGGCGACGTGGTCTACACCGGCGCAGTGGACTTAACGCCAACGATTGAGCGAATCAAGAACGGAAAACTTCTGAAATTTCGCGATGATGGCATCGTGTTTCAGAATCGCGAGGGCCGCCTGCCAGGCCACGATGATGGCTATTACCATGAGTTTGTGCATCCCACGCCCAAGTTGTCGGGGCCAGGACCGCAGCGCGTAATTACGGGAAAAGGCGGGGAGTTTTGGTACACGCCCGACCATTACCGTAGTTTTAAGCGGTTGTAAAAATCGGCCGACCGTCGGTTCGCTGATCGTCGGCTCATTGCCAGGCGTCGCTTAAAAATCGCAACCAATTGCCGTGCATGATAAGTGCTACGTCGCTCGCTGAAAAACCGCGAGCGCCCAAAAGCCGAGGCAGCGTCGCCAGATCGGCAATCGAATTCAAATCACTTGGGCATTGCTCGCGGCCGAACGCGCCGTCGAGGTCTGTGCCAATCGCCACGTGCTGTGTTTTGCCGACCAACTGGCAGATATGGTCGATGTGATCGATCATGGTGTTGAGTGTCACGCCGGCCGATTGCGGCGTGGTCTGCCCGCGAATCCAACCGGGCGTCATCATCCAAGCGTCGAGCGGCGCGCCAATCACCGCGCCGCGCGCCACCAGGGCGCGGATTTGCTCGTCGCTCAATTGCCGCGTATCAGGCACCAGCGCACGGCAATTGTTATGGCTGGCCCACACCGGGCCATGAAAATGTTCCAGCGTTTCCCAAAAGCTATCGTCGCACAAATGCGTGGCATCGAGAATCATGCCCAAGCGGTCGATCTCGCGGAGCAAGTCGCGGCCGATCGCGCCCAATCCACCCGTGGCGTGCGTACCTTGGGCGTAGGTGCCCTGTCCGTAGTGCGCCGGTCCGATGGCGCGCAAGCCTTGCTCGTAAGCGCGCTGCAAGTGTCGCGGAGAACGGATCGAATCCGCGCCTTCGAGGCTGAGGATGTAACCGATGGGGGCATCTACGGGCGGATCGTTTTGCCACAGCGTCACGTGCTGTTGCAATTGCCGGGCGTCGACGATTTGCACCATTTGCCCCGCGTCTTCCATGGCGCGATACCAGGCGAGTTGTCCCTGCGTCTTGGCCCAGGCAATTTCCGGACTATGCGAACCCGGCAGCTTGTTGCCCGGCTTGACGTAACGTTCGATCAGCGTGGCCACGCACAGGCCAACTTTGCCGCGACGCATTTCCGGCAAGCAAACCGTGCCGTTGCCGCGGTCGGGCTTGTCGCGCAGTTGCGCCTCGCGCGTGCGGATTTCTTGCAGCGGGCGGGTCAAATCGCGATTCCAATCCAGCGCGTTCATCGCCAGATCGAGATGGGCATCGACGATCAGCATGGCCTGATTTTCCGGAAGCGCGCCGCGAGAAAGCAATTGAAACAGGATAACAAAAAAAACCGGCTGCCAGCACAATGGCTGGCAACCGGTTTGAGTTTGAAAAATCGATTCCGCCTGAGCGGAAATTGCCGCCAGTTACACCACCTTGGTGATACCTGGCAGCGGTTGCGGATACATGCCGTCTGGACCCGGCTTGACGGTCGGCGGAGCATCCATGGCAAACGCGGTGGGCATGATGCTGATGGAGGAGTTCAACGCGTCTTCCCACTTCAGTTGCTTGCCACTGTAGGTGGCCATGCGACCAAAAATGGACGTCATGGTGCTCAGCGCGCCGCGCTCAGCTTCGTTGTTGGGCTTGCCGGCGACAATGCTCTTGAACAGGTCTTCGTGTTCCTGGACGTAAGGATTCTTGCCCTTGGCCTTGGACTTCCAATCTTCGCCGCCAGCGACACTGATTTTGTGCGCGCTGATGTCGGCCTTGCCCTTGGTGCCAACGCAATGCTCGGTCACGCTGGTCCAGGTGTTGGGAATGTGGCGACATTCGCTGTAGCAAATCGAACCATCGGCATATTCGAACTGCACGGCGTGATGATCGAACGTTTCGCCGTAGTCCTTGCCTTTGCGAACCTGGCAACCGCCCATCCCGCGCGCCATGACCGGGTAGCCGTCCTTGAGCCAGTTGATCACGTCCAGGTTGTGGATGTGTTGCTCGACGATGTGATCGCCGCAGATCCAGGTGAAGTAATACCAATTGCGCATCTGGTATTCGAACTCAGGCAGTTCGCGACCGGCTTTTTTGGTCAGCTCTTCACGCGTGTGGCACCACGGAGTGCTGCCGTTCCAATAAGCGCGCATCGAGGTAATGTCGCCAATCGCCCCGTCGTGCAAACGCTTGATCGTGTCGATGTAACCGGCTTCGTGACGCCGCTGCAGCCCCACGCCAACAGCCAGATTTTTTTCCTTGGCAACCTTGGCGGCTGCCAACACCTTGCGAACGCCCGCCGCGTCGGTTGCGACCGGCTTCTCCATGAACACGTTTTTGCCGGCGTTAATGGCGGCTTCGAAATGGATGGGCCGAAATCCTGGCGGGGTGGCCAAAAATGCCATGTCGATGCCGGAATCCAAGGCTTGCTTGTAGGCATCGAAGCCCACAAACTGCTTGTCCTTGGCAACATCGACGACATCGCCCAACTCGCCCTTAAGAGTTTTCAGGCTGCTCGCCAAGCGGTCTTCGAACGCGTCGGCCATGCAGACCAACTTGATTTTGACGCCAGCATCCTTGGCGGCATTGGCAGCGTCTTTGACCGCGCCGCTGCCACGACCGCCGCATCCAATCAATGCGATCTTGATGGTATCGTCGCCCGCCGCGTGAGCATTGCTGCCCATGCCCAGCGTGCCAGCAAGTGCGCCAGCGGCCGCAATGGCCGAGGTGTTGCGGATGAAGTCACGCCGCGTCGGCTGCAAACCGCTGGGGCGAGAAGTTGAATCGCTCATCGTCAGAATTCTCCGTGTGTAAGCATTGATGCGTATCGCTGAGTTCGGGCCTTACTGCCGACAAATCGGGCCGGCGACTCTTCGTCTAACTTAACCGGTTTGCTCGCGATACACAATTTTTGGCCAAGAAAATATGCCGGCCGAAGTGAACCGGCGGCCGCCGTCGCTGAAACACGCTGATTCTGGCGTGCCACGCTGTCCGTGCTGGGAAGACAGCTCCGGTGGTGCGGCGGGCAAGAATTTTCATGCGGCCTAGCATGACTGAAAATTAGCCGCTGCGAACCGAAATTTGCGTCCGCCGCTGCTGTCGCCCCGGCATAATCGGCAATGTTTTGCTATTTCGCCGATTTTACTACATGGCGTGGCAAGATATTCCGATTATTCGTTCTGCATGAACTCTATCGGTGCCTACGCGCCGCTAGCAACTGGGTTCCCCTCCCAACTGATCGAGCAATGGTCACTATGAAATACTGGCTACAAATACAACGACGGTCGCGGACTTCGACCGTGCTGGCGGGATTGCTCATTGCTGCCCTGCTCACGCTGGCCGTCTATCATACCGTGGCGCAATCGCCGACCACCGACGCCACGGGCGACGCTGCCAGCGGCGGACAGTTGATTCTGCAAGCGTACACCGTGCCTGCTGCCAGTCTGGCCGACACGGTCGCCAAGCTGCAGGTGCAATATGCTGGCAACGCAAATGTACGTGTGGCGCCGGACGCCCGCACTTCGCAAGTGTTGGTGTTTGCTCCCACAGACATTCACGGCCAGATCAGCAAGTTGCTGGCCGTCGTACCAGTTGCTCCCAGCGTCGCGCCCGCGGTTACTTCGCCGCTGCAATCCGCGGCGGCCAGTGCGCCCGCTAATGTGATTGCCTCGCGGACGTTCACGTTGCGGCAAGCCGATTGGCGGGAGTTCGAAGCCGCGCTGCGCGAAGCCAGCGGACGACAGCCCAGCAGCACGCAGCGCAATGGCGAAGTGGCCGTTTATAACATCGACGTCCGCGGCGGCGCGGTTACGGTTGCCATCGATCGCGTGGCCGGCGCCGTCACGCTCGAAGGCCCGAGCAAACTACTCGAGCCCTGGCAGAAACTGATGGAAAGCCTCGATAACAAACAGGCCAACGCCGATCGCAGCACACGGATCGTAACGCTCCGCAAGACAGGAGCGGGGCCAATGAATAAGCTCGTCGCCGCCGTGCAAAACGGTGACGCCTTGGCTGTTCGCACCGGCCAAGCGGCAATCGCCGCAGGCGCGTCGGATGCAAAAGCGCCTGCGATGGACAGAGGCGCGCCATCGGTCGAAAAGACGTTGGCCCTGCTACAAGCGGCCGGCGAAAACGCCGGCGGCGCGGGTCCAGTCGCGGTCGCCGAAGAAGAAGGCGCGATGATCGGCCCGGTACAGATCGAATATCTGGAAGCTTACGACGTACTGATCATCCGCGGTCACAAGCAAGACGTGGAGCGCGTTCAGAAACTGATCGCCGAGATCGAGTCGATCAGCGCGCAGACCAAGCCGATCATCGAAATCTATCCGCTCCGCAACATCAACAACGAACAAGCGGCAACGCTGGTTACGCGGATGTACGAGCAAATCCTCTCCACCCGCCAGGGCCGCGTCTCGATTACGCCGCTGGTTAAACCGAACGCCTTGCTGCTGATCGGCCGCGACGACGGCATCAAAGCCGTGATCGAACTGGTGCAGCGGATCGACGTGCCGCAGTCGGCTTCAACGCAATCGCAAGTCTTTCAGTTGAAGAGCGCCACGGCTTCGTCCATCCAGGGCACCATTCAAGAGTTCTTCGTCGATCGCGGCGGACTCTCGCCCCGCGTGCAAGTCACGGCCGATCCGCGCACCAACTCGTTGTTGGTTCAGGCCGCGCCACGCGACATGCAAGAAGTGGAATTGCTCATCAAGCGCCTCGACACAACCACCAGCGCCGCCGAAAACGAACTTCGCGTTTTCAAATTAGTGAATTCCAATTCGGACGATCAGGCCGTGCTGCTGCAATCCGCCATCAGCGGTCAACAAGGCGCAGCCACCGCGCGGAGAACCGGCAACCAACAGCAAAACCAACAGCAGAACGTGCCGGGCGCTCCGGCGCCGCAGCAGTTCAATCCGCAAGCCTTGGCCGGTGCCGTCGGCGGCACGAGCGCCGCCGCGCAATCCAAGAACCCGATGCTGCGGTTGATCACCATCGATAATCGCGGCCAAAAAGTATTGAAGTCCGGCATCTTGTCGGACGTGCGGATCACATCGGATCCCCGGGCCAACGCGCTGTTGGTCTCCGCGCCGGCCGAAAGCATGGATCTGATTGCGGCACTGATTAAACAGTTGGATCAACTGCCCAGCGCCGAGGCGCAGATCAAAGTGTTTACCATCGTAAATGGCGACGCCGGCAGCCTGGTGCAAATGTTGCAAAACCTGTTTGGGCGCAGCGGCGGCGGCCAGCAAGCCAACCAAGCCAATATCAATCCGTTTGGCGCCTTTGGCGGTGGTGCAAACATCGCGCAGGTGCAATCGGCTTCGGTGCAAGGCGAAAGCACCATTGTGCCACTGCGTTTCTCCACCGATACCCGCACCAATAGCATCGTAGCCTCCGGTACGACGGGCGACTTGAGCGTGGTCGAAGCCATCTTATTGCGGCTCGACGACAGCGACGTTCGCCAACGCAAGAGCATTGTCTACCGGCTGAAGAACGCGCCGGCCAACGACGTTGCTCAAGCCATCAATGCCTTTTTGACCAGCGAGCGGCAGGTCAATCAGCTCAGCCCCGGCTTGACCAGCCCGTTCGAACAGCTCGAACGAGAAGTTGTGGTCGTGCCGGAAATTGTCAGCAACGCGTTGATCGTCAGCGCCACGGCACGGTACTTCGACGAGATCAAAAAGATCGTCGAGCAGCTCGACGAGCGCCCGCCGATGGTCATGATTCAAGTGCTCATCGCGCAGGTGCAATTGAGCAACAACGACGAGTTCGGCATCGAGCTCGGCTTGCAAGACAGCGTGCTGTTCGATCGCAGCTTGCTCGGCAACCTGGTCACGCAAACCACCACCACCACGTTTGGCAACCCGGCCACCACTACGCAGTCGCAGAATATCGTCGGCGCCACCAACACGCCCGGTTTCAATTTCAATAACGGCGACCCACTGGGCAACAGCGGCAGCACGCAGGCGATCTCCACCGCGCCATCCACGGGCGGTCAAGGAATCACCAACTTTGGCGTTGGCCGTACCAACGGCACGCTGGGCTTTGGCGGTTTGGTGCTGTCGGCCAGTAGCGAGAATATCAGCTTCTTGCTGCGAGCGCTCAACGAAAATCGCCGCATCGACGTGCTTAGCCGTCCGCAGATCATGACGCTCGATAATCAACCGGCTTACATCCAAGTCGGCCAGCGCGTGCCGCGGATCAACAGCACGTCAACCAACACCAACGGCCAGACGATCAACTCGGTGACGCTAGACAATGTGGGTTTGATTCTTGGCGTCACGCCGCGAATCAGTCCTGAAGGCCTGGTTGTGATGGAAATTGATGCCGAGAAATCGGCCGTCGGTCCCGAGGCGGAAGGCATCCCGATTTCGGTCTCGGCCAACGGTGCGGTCATTCGCTCGCCGCGAATCGACACCACGGTGGCGCAAACCACGGTCAGCGCGCTCAGCGGCCAGACGATTGTGCTGGGCGGTTTGATTACCAAGAGCAAGACCGGCGTGCATCGCCGCGTGCCGGTGCTCTCGGAAATTCCGCTGTTGGGCAACCTGTTCCGTTACGACAACGTCGTGAACCAACGTGACGAGTTGCTGATCATCATGACGCCGCGAATCGTCCGCACCGAGCAAGACGCCGAACTCGTCAAGCAGGTGGAAGCTTCGCGAATGAATTGGTGCCTGGCCGATGTGATCAAACTGCATGGCCCTTCCGGATTGCGGGGACGCAATGCCGATTGGACCGATGCGGAAACGCCGGTGATCTATCCCGATCTCGATCCCACCGGGCGCATCGTGGTGCCCGAATTGATTCTGGGCGAACCGGACAAGGATCCCAAAGACAGGCCAAGGACCGACGGCACGCATTCGGCCGAATCGCTGCCGCTGCCGCCGACGCCCAAGCCGCAGGTGGTGCGCCCGCGAATCGATCCGTCGCAACCGCAACTGATCATTCCGGACGGCATGCCAACACCGGCCCGGCCGCTGGTCACGCCGCCACGGCCGCTGACGCCGGCCTCGACGCCCGCGTTCAATCAAGACAGTCGGCAGCCCACTCCAGCACGAATGCCCGCCAACGCTGCCAGTGCGCCCGCCGCGCCGGATCGCGGGCCGGACCTGCCGCAACAAGCGTCGCGCGGCGGTTACGATCCACGTTATTCGGCCGCCACACAGCAATACAGTGCGCAACCGCCGGCAGCCAACGCGCAGGCTTGGCCAACGCAACCGGCACAGTCGGCATACGTGCAGCCTGCCTCCGCTCAACAGCCAGCCGGTGGATATCAGGCGGTCTATCAAGGCGGCTATCAGCAGCCGTATGCTCCGCCAGCGGCCGCGCAAGCGACGCCAGGTAATCAGCGTGCTCCGCAGCAATCGCCGCCAGCCCAAGCGATTCCGAGCCAGTTCAGCGCGGGCGGCTACGTGGCTCCCGGCACGTGGCATGATTCCGACATGGAACCGCGTCGCTAACTCTGCTCAATAGTGCCGTAAAAGAAACTAAGCCGCAATGACTTCGATTTCAACGTCCAGAATTCAAACTTCGCCAACTGCCATGAAAACCATACTACGCTGCCTGTTGCCGTTGGTTCTGCTTTCCGCGTCGGGCTGCATGTCGGCCTTTGACTTGCGAAAGAACATTCCCTGGGGCGAAGGCACGCTCGAAGCGCCGCAGAAGGTGAACGTGATCTGGACCGACACGATCATGCAATCGCCCAACAATCCGCCGATGCGTGGCTTCGGCGGCCGCCTGACCTTCTTCGACTGCGAAGGGGCCGATCCGCAAAAGGTGGAAGGCATGTTGGTGGTTTACGCCTTTGACGAAAGTCGTCGCGACCCGGCCAACGCGGTGCCGGATCGCAAGTACGTGTTCAACGCCGATCAATTCAAACAGCATTACAGCAAGTCCAAAGCCGGCAACTCGTACAGCTTTTGGATCCCCTGGGACGAAGCCGGCGGCGAAGCCAAGCAAATCACGCTGCTCTGCCGATTCACGCCCAAAAAAGGCCCAAACATCGCCAGCGAACAGATCAAACAACTGCTGCCAGGCAAGGCTCCGCTGATTTCGGAAACTAGCCTGAAAACAAAGACCAGCGAGACCAGCGTTGTGGACGAGCACGGCCAGGTCACCGGTGGCGTCACGCAGACCAGCTACAACCAACCAGTCAGTAGCGCTGCGGCCACGAACACGGACACGCCGTCAGGCAGTGGTACCACGACAAACATCACAACCGCCGATCCGCGGAAGATGCAGACGTCGACAATTGCCCTGCCAGCGCGGTTTGGGCAGCGTGCGCCAACGTCCGACGTATCGGCCGAGAGTCTGCAACTCGCGGCCCTGTATGGCGCCGCGCAAAACAACGCGCAGCAAAATCAGCCGCAACAGTCCGCCAATAAAGCCGGTGTTACGGGCGCGAACTCGGCTTCGGCACCGGGGCAACAACCTCTATCTCGTTTTGCACCATCGAGATCCCGGGTTCTAGGAGCACCACTCGTTCCGCCAGAGCGCGGTCATGAGGGCTTGCCACCACGCCGCGTAGAATCGCAGTCCCCTCCTGGATCGACACCGTAAACGGCAACTTCGTCTTCAACTGCGAAGACTTGTTCAGCCGTGAGGCAATGTCGGTGGAGCTCTTCACGCTGTCGCTGGCCGGAAGTTCGATGGCTGACGTGTAAGTGACGCGCATCTTGGGGCTCAGCGAGTTATCCTGCTGATTGGCCGACTGCGGACGCGACTGTTGGTTGTTACGCAGATTGCGATTGTTGTTGTTCTGTTGGTTGTTGCCCAGCGCACTGAGAAAGTTTGTCGGCGATGTGCTCTGGTCGCCTCCTACGAACTGACCTGACTGGCGGTTACCGCGAACAAACCGCTCGCTGCCCGTCAGTTGCCCGGCGTTGTTGCCAATATTCTGCAGCGAGGGCGCATTGCTGCCGGTGAGCGAGCGATTTCCGGCCGACAGCGTACCGCCGAGCTGCCGGTTGCCAAACAAGCCGCCGCTGCTGCCTGACGAACTGCCCGAACTGCTGCCGAATCCGCCGGACGAACCGCTGCTGCCGCCAAATCCTCCGGACGAGCCGCTGCTGCCGCCAAAACCGCCGGACGAACCGCTACTGCCGCCAAATCCACCACTGCTGGATCCGCCACTGTATTGAGCCCAACAAATCGATGCGCTCAGTAGTGCGGCAATCGTCAACCCGCATCGCAAACTCTGGAAGCCAAGACGAGCGTAGCGGTCGACCGTGATGCGGGTTGCCATCGTGAATGACTCTTCGGTTTGGCGTTTCTCAAGCAGATTGTCGCGTCGTAAGACTGCGGCCGGTCTTTCAATTATAGCCGCAAACCGCAAAACGCAACGATCTTCTGGCGAGCAATTTCGCCATTTTCGGCGACGGTTGCGGACTGCTGCTGGCACTAATCTTCATCGCCTGCGGCCGGTGCCTCGGTTGCGGCAAAATCGCCGCGACACCGCGCGCCTGAAACTTTCGGCCGTCAGATTGGGTACAATCGGCTGAATCGTTTTACGACGTCCCGGTTTGCGGAGGTTTACCGTGCTAGCTCTTTCCAGGCAAATCAACTATCTGCGTCCGCTCGGCTGCGGCCTGTTGTTTACCGTTTTGTTCAGCCAGGCTGCCTTGGTCCGTGCCGAGCGGCCGACAGCCACGCGACTGTTGCCGCAAAAAACGTTGTTCTATGCGCGCATTCCGGACATTCATCAACTGCAAGAGCGGTTCAAAGATACGGCCTTGGCCAAGATGAGCCAAGATCCCAAACTCGCGCCCTTGGTGAAGCAGGTTTACGGCGCGGTCGGAACGGCCTGGTCGGAACTGAAAACCCAAATCGATGTGCCGCTGGACGAACTGCTGGCCATACCGCAGGGCGAAATTCTGCTGGCGTTGGTCGATCAACAAGACGGGCAACCGGCGCTGGTGGCGATGATCGACGTCAAGGACCATCTGCCCTCCGCGCAGAAAGTTCTCGATCGCGCGGCTGCCGAACTCGACAAGCGCGACGCGCCCCGCACGGAAGAGACGATTGGCGATCTGAAAATGACCGTCTATCAGGTCGAGCGCCGCCGTGGCACGCAATTGGCGTTTGGCGTCAAAGATGGAACCGTGGTGATTGCCACAGCCACCGGTCCGTTGAAGTCGATTGTCGCGCGTTGGAATGGCGAAAAGCCCGCCAAAGACGATCCGCAGGGCGTGATCACCGACAATCCGTCGTTTGCCGCCATGATGCGCAGTGTCAAAGCCGAGCACGATGCCGACGTCCAAGCCGCAGCCTTCATCGATCCGATTGCCACGGTCAGCGCCTACACGCGCGGCAACGCCGGCGCCAGTTTGGCGCTGGCTGCGCTGCCCGTGCTGGGGCTCGACGGGCTCAAGGGACTCGGCGGCAGTATCGCGTTCGGACAAGGCGAGTTCGATATGGTCGTTCACGGCCACATCCTCCTGCAGCAACCGCGGGCCGGCGTGATCGACATGATTCAACTTGAGCCAGGCACCTACGCGCCCGAACGCTGGGTGCCGGGCGATGCGGCCAGTTACATGACCATGCATTGGGATTTGGCCGAGACCTATACCAAAGGCGGAAAACTGTTCGATAGCCTGCAGGGCGAAGGTGCCTTTGCCCGCGTCGTCAAAGAGCGGATTTCCGATTACGTCGGTGTCGAGTTCGAGCATGAGCTGATCGCGGCCACCGAGGGGCGTATTTCTCACATCACCTATGTGATGAAGCCGGTCTCGCTTAATAGTCGCGGTTCGCTGTTTGCATTCAAGCTTAAGGATCCGGATGCCTTTCAGAAAACCATGATTGTGATCGCCGAAAAGCAAGCCGCAATCATGGAGAATGCCACGTATGCCGGCGTGAAATACTACAAATTCAAAGTTCCTCCGGCACCCGAGAATCAACCGCAACCCACGCCCTGCGTTGGCATTTTTGATGGCTACCTGATGGTGAGCGATCGCACGGCGCTGCTGGAAAAGATTTTCAGTTCGCCGCTGGACCCGGCCAAGTCGCTGGCCGCTGAACTGGAATACAAGTTGATTTTTAGCAAGATTCTCAAACATGCCGGCGGAGCGAAGCCGTCGCTGATTGCCTTCGATCGGCCTGAAGAAGGCATGCGACTGATGTACGAATTGTCGGGCGCGGACTCGATTCGCGATCGCATGAAAAACGCCGACAACCCGCTATTTAAAAATCTAAACAAGGCGCTAGAAGACAATCCACTGCCACCGTTCGAAGTCATTGCAAAGTATCTCGCGCCGAGCGGCGGCGTGCTGCTCAACGACGAAACCGGCCTGCATTACACCGGTTTCACATTGCGGCGCGGCAACTGATTGCCGCGCGAGGATTGACGCCTGCGAAGATTGAAAAGGCTGGTCAATCCGCCGTTCAGTCAGACGTTCAATCGCCGTTAGATTTTGCCACCGTCGACGTTTGCTTCAGGCGCACAATTTGCGAGATCACAGCCAGCGCGCCGACGGCCGCCAGCAACGATTTGAACTGCTCGAACCGCGTGTGACCTACCAAATCGTCCCAGCCCGACGAATCCACCGTTGAAGTCGCACTGTTCGCCGCAGGCGGCGGGTTGGTGGTGATCCCAGCGCCCGCCGGCAGCGGCGGCAGCGGATCGTAGGGCAGCGACGAGGGTGCGCGATTCACGCTGGCAAGCGGATCTTGGGGTTTCGCGGCAATGTCAACGGCCGTGCTGACGGCCGCAACTCCGCCGCGTAGCGCCAGGCCATCATCACCCGCAACTGGTGGTTTCGCATCGTTTGGATTCGCGCTGGCCGTTGTCGTGGGCGATGCGCTGCCCAGCGCGGGGTTCACCGCCTGCATGTCCGTCGAAGCGGCTGCCCGACCGCCGGCCGAATCCGTACTGCGCGAATTGGCTGCCGCCGCCGCCGCGCCTTCGGGCGAAGGATTACGAAAACGCGTTTCGACGCTCGCCAGAAATTGGCTCACGCGCCCGCAGTGGCTGCCGGACGTCAAACCGCCTGCGGTGCCAAATAGCACGCCAGCCAATTCGCCGCGAGCGTTCAAAATTGGTCCGCCGGAATCACCTTGTCGCGCGGCGGCCGATAGCTCAATAATCTCGTTCGGAAAATTCGTGCCGGGCGAGAGGTACTGCGTGCAGCGCCCGCTGGCCGTGCGATAACTGTTGGCGCCGTAACCGGCAATGGTCAAGGGATCGCCCGGCTTGGGGATTTCGCGCGAGATTGGCAGCGGTTGTGCGTGGGGCTTCCAGATCACCAGCGCCGCCAGATCCCAATCTTTGTCGGCCGCCAACACGACCGCGCCAGATTGAAATCCGTCGGGGAAGATCACCCGCACCACGCCAGCCGCTTCGTTAATGACGTGCCAATTGGTGAGCACTAGGGCATGCTGGGCGTCGACGGCAACCAGCGATCCCGAGCCCAGCGACATACTGTCGCGATTGGGCGCCGCGATGCGCACGACGTTTGGCAGCGGAGTCTCCGCTCGCGGAGCCGCGATCGACAGTGGCCAGGCGTACTGCGCGTTGGCCACGGTGGCGAAACGACTGATCGCGATGCCGCAGAGAAGAATTCGCAGCAGCTTGGTCATCTCCGACCCCCGTCGTGCTTAAGGCACCCGCTTCGTCGCCTTCCGTTGGGATTCGGCTTTGACGATCATACGGAGCAATTGTAGGCGCAGCTTTTCTTTTTCGGCCGCACTGGTCGCAGCAATGTGTTGTTGCATGTTCGCACCTGAACCGGGCCGCAATGGGAATCGCGGCAATGGTTGTCCAATATCTTGATTCGGAAAGTGAGTCGCCAGCGGAGATGTTTTCGTCACCATTGCGAATACCTTGCCTAACCGGACGCGGCAGGCCGTAAAACTCTGCCCCATTTGCAAAGACCGAAGCCACTCCACCGAATAAACGCCAGCACCGTCACAATCGGACATCGCGCCCGCACCGCACTGCGCAAAACCGCAGACCAACGTTCAATCACAAATCATCAGCCAACTCGCGCCGCGCCGCGCCAATTTTCGATATTCAAATTGCAATTTCCGGCCTTTCAAAGCGTCGGTCCCAAATGCCATGGCGCGAATTCATCGTCGCCCAGTCCCAACAGTTCGCTCTTGGTTTTCTTGCCGGAAGCCACGGCGAGAATTTCTTCGAACAGTTGCTGGCCAACGGCGTCGATCGCCGCGCCTTGCAAGATCGGACCGGCGTCGAAGTCCATATCGTCGATCATCCGCTGATAAAGCGCGGTGTGCGTGGCGACTTTGATCGATGGCGCCGGCTTGCAACCGAAGCAACTGCCGCGACCGGTGGTAAAGACCACCACATTTGCGCCGCCGGCCACCATACCGGTCACGCAGACGGGATCGAAGCCTGGCGTGTCCATCACCACCAGGCCTTTGGCGGTGACCGGCTCGGCGTACAGATAAACGTCGTTCATGGCGGTGCTGCCGGCCTTGGCAACGGCACCGAGCGATTTTTCGTAGATCGTAGTCAGTCCGCCCTCCTTGTTGCCGGGCGAAGGATTGTTGTCCAGCGACGCGCCAAAAAACGCCGTGTGTTGCTGCCACCACGCGATGCGCGCGATCAGTTTATCCGCCACTTCCGGCGTCCGCGCGCGACGCGTGAGCAACTGTTCGGCTCCGTAAATTTCTGGCGTTTCACCGAGCATCGCCGTGCCGCCGCAAGCCACAATCCGATCGCTAGCCACGCCGAGCGCCGGATTTGCCGTGATGCCGGAGTTGCCATCCGAACCGCCACATTTGAGGGCCAGTACGATTTCGCTAGCTGGCACGCTCTCGCGCCGGAACTGATTCACGCGCGGCAACATTTCTTGCACGGCTGCGGTGGCCGCCGCCACGGTTTTCAGCGTGCCGCCTATATCTTGCATGCTCATGACAAGCGACCGCCGTACGTTGGCCGACTGGCCACTTGTTGCGCCTTCGATTTGCACCAACTTCTGATCCTCGAGCAAATACCCAATCGTGCCGACTTCGCAGCCCAGGCCGATGATCAGATATCCGCCGATGTTCGGATGCCTGGCAATTCCGCCCAGCGTGCGACTGAGAATCTGGTGGTGTTGCCCGTCGTACTGCATGCCACAACCGCCGGGATGCGTAAAGGCCACCACGCCATCCACGTTCGGAAATTTCGCGAGCACTTCGGGCGTGAATTTCGCCGCCACCATTTTGCTGACGGCGGCCGAACAGTTGACGGTCGAAATAATCGCTAGATAGTTCCGAGTGCCGACGCGTCCGCTGCCGCGGCGATACCCGGCAAACGTGCGACCGACCAGCGGCGCCGGGGCCGCCGGAGTATGCTCGGCGCGGGCGTAATCACGCTGGAACTCGCCAGCAGCCAGATTGTGCGAATGAACCCAATCGCCGGCCTGAATATCCGCCGTCGCAAACCCGATCACCTGGCCGTATTTGATCACGGTTCGACCAACCGCCAAATGGCGCGTGGCGATCTTGTGTCCGGCTTTGATCGAACCGAGCAAGCGCATGTCGCGCGGGCCGCAGGCGATCGTCGCGCCGGCTGCAATGGGGCGGATGGCAACGCAGACATTGTCGTCGGGGTGCAACAGAATCACATCGCGCTGCGCAGAGGGCATGATGATTGACCTGGCGTCAAAACGAAATTGAAAGCCATTCCGAGACGACCAGCAGTCGGCGCGGAACGAATCGTTGCAAATTACCGCGCTGGCCTGTCGCTGCCAACCAGCGAAAGCGCTATAATCACGGCGACCGCTGTTCCAACGTTGATCCACGCTCTTCGAGTTCACCATGAAAACTCGCCTGTTGCTGTTGCCGGCATTGCTGGTTGCCACGTTATCATTGGCGGCCGATCCTGCATCGCCAAAGCCGGCCGCCAAGCCGGCAGTTACGCCCTCGCCGGAAAAGCAAACGCCGCCTGCCAAGCCCGAAGTGAAAGTCAATGCGTCCGCGGCCGACACCACCGCGAAAAAAGCCGCTCAACAAGCTGACGAAAAGCGTGACGCAAAAAACACGCGCGCGCTGTTCGACGGCAAGACACTCGGCGATTGGAAGATTGTCGACGAACTCAGCTTCAAGGATCACGGCAAAATCACGGCCGCCGATGGCGAGATTCACCTTGGTCACGGAGATCCCTATTCGGGCATTGTCTACGGTGGCAAGTTTCCCAAGACGAATTACGAAATCGCGCTGGAGGCCAAACGCACCAAAGGCGACGACTTTTTCTGCGGGCTGACGTTTCCGGTGGGCGACTCGCCGCTGACGCTGATCGTTGGTGGCTGGGGCGGTTCGGTCGTCGGATTTTCGAATATCGATGGCATGAACGCTTCGGAAAATACCGCCACGCACGGCATGACCTTCGAAAACGATCGGTGGTATAAAATCCGGCTGCGCGTCACACCAGAAAACATCTCGCTGTTCATCGATCAAGAACAAATCATCGATCTCGATACCGACGAGCACAAATTCGACATCTACAGTTCGATGGAGTCGATGCGTCCGCTCGGTCTGACCACCTGGAATACCGGCGCGGCCGTCCGTAACCTCAGCGTGCAAACGCTGCCGGCCAAAGCGGCCAAGGGGCAAGCCAGCCAACCACCAAATACGGACGACAAAAACAGCAAGCCGCGCAACGACAAATAATGTCCGCCCGCCGGTCGTCGGCAACGGGCAACAAAAACACTCAGACCAGCGAATCACAGAGGGAAATTCGAAATGTCGACCACGGTCACCACAGAACTGCCCTGTTGGGATTTGAGCGGACTGTACGCCGGATTCGACAGTCCGGAATACGCGGCCGACTTTCGTGCATTGAGCCGCGCCATCGAGCAACTGCAGCGGTTGCTCGATGATAACGCGGTCCGCCGGCTCGCCGCACCGCCGACTGCCGACGCGGCAACTCTGGCCGAAACCGCCGGCAAGATCATTGGCCAACTGAATGCGGCCGCGCTGCTGGAAGACAAACTGGGCGCGTTTACGCACGCGCTGCTGACAACCAACAGTTACGATCCGGCCGCCGCGCGAGAAACGTCGCGCTTGGAAGTTCTCGGCAGCGAGCGATCCAAACTCTCGATCCGCGTGCAAGGTTGGTTGGGCAGTTTGTCGCAGCCGCAACTCGATGCCTTGTGTGGTCGCGCGGAGTTGCAGGCTCACGAGTTTTACTTTCGCGATGCGGCCCGGCAAAGCCATTTTTTGATGTCCGAAGAGCTGGAAAATCTGGCCGCCGATTTGTGTTTGGATGCCGGCACCGCTTGGGGCAAGCTGCAAGGCACGGTAACCAGCCAGCTCAAAGTTCCGTTCGCCCGCAACGGAAAAACCGAATTGCTGCCGATCACCGTGGTGCATAACTTTTGTTACGACCCGGATGCCGATCTTCGTCGGCGTGGCTACGAAGCAGAAATCAAAGGCTGGCAGTCGATTCGCACCACCGTGGCTGCCTGCTTGAACGGCGTCAAAGGCACGGCCATCACTTTGGCGCGACGGCGCGGGCGCGCGTCGGTCCTCGACGCTTCGTTGGACAACAACAAGATTAGCCGTCCCACGCTCGACGCCATGCTGTCGGCCATTCGCGAGTCCTTTCCGAGCTTTCGCAAATATCTCCGCGCCAAGGCGGTCAAGCTCGGTTATCCCCAGGGCCAAAAACTGGCCTGGTACGATCTGTTTGCTTCGCTTGGCAAAGCCGACGCCCATTTCAGTTGGAGCGAAGCGCGGGATTTCATTGTCGAAAAGTTCCATCGTTTTAGCACCGAGATGGGCGATTACGCGGCCCAAGCCTTTGACGAGCGTTGGATTGACGCGGCCCCGCGCGACGGCAAACGTGGCGGCGCGTATTGCATGCCGGTGATGTCGCTGAACGAGAGTTTGATTCTGGCGAACTTCGATGGCAGCTTCGAACAACTCAGCACGCTGGCTCACGAACTGGGGCACGGCTTCCACAATCATTGTCAGACCGGGCTCGAACCATTGCGTCGCGGTGCGCCGGCCACGCTGGCGGAAACGGCCAGCATCTTTTGCGAAACCCTGGTCGCCGACGCCGCGCTGCAATCGGCGACCGCCGACCAGCGTCTGATGATTCTTGAAGCGCAATTGGCCAACGCCACGCAGGTTTGCCTGGATATCAGCTCGCGATTTTTGTTCGAGTCGCGCGTGATGGCCGCGCGGGCCGAAAGCGAACTCAGCGCCGACCAGCTTTGCCAACTGATGACCGAGGCGCAAGCCGAAACCTACGGCGACGGGATCGACGCCTCGACGTATCATCCTTACATGTGGCTCTGGAAGCCGCATTACTACGCCCACGATCATAATTTCTACAACTTCCCCTACGCGTTTGGGCATTTGTTCAGCCTGGGACTGTTTGCCATCTTTCGCCGCGAAGGCGCCGCATTCGTGCCGCGGTACGGCGAGTTGCTCCGCGCCACGGGCCAAGATTACGCCGCGCCGCTGGCCGCACGGTTCGGCCTGGATATCACCCAGCCGGAATTCTGGCGGGGCAGTTTGCAAATTGTGGCCGAAATGATCGATCGCTACGAAGCGCTCTGAACCCCCGGGCTCGCAGACGAAGTTTGTCGCCCGCGGATCTTGGCGCTCAAGCTGTCGCCAGCCACGCGTTTGAGTACAATGACGGGGCAAGTTCCTTGATCGATTGGGCCGCAGCGATTGCAGGTTGACGTGCGAATTCTGTTGATTGGCGACGTGGTCGGAAAGCCGGGGCGAACCATCATCGCCCGCGCGCTGCGGGGATTGGTCGTCCGCGAACAACTCGACCTGGTGATTGCCAATGCCGAAAATTCGGCCGCCGGTTCCGGATTGACGCCGTCGATCTATCGCGAGCTGATGGCTGCGGGCGTGGATGCCATCACGCTGGGCGATCACATCTACCGCCGCGCCGAAGTGAACGAAATACTGGAGAAAAAAACCAACATCGTCAAACCGGCCAATTTTCCGCCCGAAGCGCCCGGCTTGGATGCGATGGTGGTCAAGACGCGCGGCGGAGTGCAAGTGGCCGTAATCAGTTTGCTCGGTCGCGTGTTCATGCGGCCGGTGGATTGTCCGTTCAAGGCGGCTGATCGCGTGCTGGCGGAACTTCCCAAAGACGTGAAAGTGATTGTGGTGGATTTTCATGCCGAGGCCACCAGCGACAAACAATTGCTCGGGCGCTATTTGGACGGGCGCGTTTCCGCCGTGCTGGGTACGCACACGCACGTGGCCACGGCCGACGAACAGATTTTTCGCGGCGGCACGGCGTTTCAGTGCGATGTCGGCATGACCGGTCCTTACGAGAGCATTCTCGGGCGGCGGATCGATCGCGTGTTGGCCACCACGCTGACGTTTAATCCCACACATTTTGACGTGGCCGAAAACGACGCCCGTCTGTCCGGCACCATCGTGGACGTCGATCCCCAAACCGGTCGCGCCACGGGCATTCGCCGGGTGATGGTTGACGAGCTTGACGCGGTGGAGTTGGAAAAATTGGTGGCCAAGTGAGCTGCCCGGTTGTCGGTCACCGCTGCTGCTGGCAGGCGTTGGTCGCCAGAGGGTTGGTCGATTCGTTTGCATCATGACGTTGCCTGCATGGGCTTGACGATGCTGGATTGTGGTTTTTTTGCAAAGTTGTCTTGCATGGCTGGCTGGCTCCCGTTAACATCCCGCTCCATTTCGAACGTGATTCCAAATCCACAGTGCGACGCGACGGCAATTTCCTTTCGATTACGGCTGGTCGCGGCCGTGCTGGGTGCAAGCTTATTGGCGGTGTGCTTCATTGCCTTGCGGCTCGAACCTGACGCGCGCGGCCAGGGCACGCACCAACAACTGGGCTTGCCGCCTTGTACTTTCATGATGTTGTTCAATATCCGCTGTCCGGCTTGCGGCATGACCACCGCCTGGTCGAACGTGGTGCGGGGGCGTTTGCCCAGCGCACTCCGAGCGAACGTGGCGGGCACACTGTTGGCCGTGGCCGGAGCTTTGGCGGGGCCGTGGCTGTTGATTTCGGCCGCTATGGGGCGTTGGTTGTGGCGCGTGCCGAGCCAGGGCGTGTTGGCGGCGCTCGTGGTTGTACTGATGATTGTGATGCTGTCCGATTGGACGGCCCGCTTGATATTTCGCTAAGTTGTTTTGGCAAGATGCCATCCACACAAGGATCGAACGATGGATCGTTTAACCGCGCATCGTAGCTACAAAATTGCCGCGCTGATCGTCTTGATCGGGCAGGTCTGTCTGGTGTGCACCGGCTGCGGCTTGTTCGCCAGCATGATGTACGTGGTCGATAACCGCGACGTCAAAGCCGAATACGCCGGCTTGGAACACAAACGCGTGGCCGTGGTTTGCCACACCGAGCCCTCGCTCAAATATCAAAGCAACCAGGTGCCGCGCGAGCTGGCCGAATTCGTCGGCGAACTCCTGAAGACCCGCGTCAAAAAAATCACCGTGCTGGATCAGATGCAAGTCGCCAAGTTTTCTGACGAAAATAACACCGAAGACTTCGTGCAGATCGGCAAAGCGCTCAACGTGGACATGATTGTGGCCTTGGATCTCAAACGATTCAGCCTCTACGAAGGTGCCACGCTGTATCGCGGGAAGGCCACGGTCCGCGTGACGGTTTACGACATTAAGGACGGCGGCAAAAAGGTGTTCGATAAGCCGATGCCAGAAACACTGTATCCGCCCGGCACTCCGATGCCGGCAGTCGACAAGCCGCAGGAAGAGTTCCAACGTCAGTTCGTAATCAAGCTGGCCGACCAAATTGGCCGGCACTTCTACGACCACGATTCCACCGCCGATGTGGCCACCGACGGCGATTTTTATCGCTAGCAGTTCGAGTCGGTGGCGCGAAAAAAATAAAATCGCGGCCCGCTTGATCGGCTCGCCAACGTAAAGACGGATTTTGAATCGGCTTACGCTAGGCGATGCGTGCAAAAACGTCGGTGGACAGTGAGGACAGAGCGGTTGCTGGTAGCCGTTTTTCGATCACCGCGGCGCGGACCGCAGGCTCGTCACTCCAATTTGCGATTTCGCTTTTGCGTTGGTCGTGCCGTGAGACTCAGTCGTTGGCGACGCTGCCAGCGTCGGCTGAGTTGAGACTCAATCGCGGCTGGCTTGCCGTTCACCGCCCACAGTTAAACGCGCTATTCAGCGAGATCCGGTGAATCCACCGACGCAGGCTGCGTCGGCTACGAATTGGGCAAGCTGCGAACTCCCTGCCCCCGGCGCGCAAGCGCAAAGCGCTGCCCGCCGAATCGCACTTTCGCAAATCGGAGTGTGTGAGCGGTCGCTAGGCTTGCAGAGGCGCAGGCGACCGCCGGTTCAGTTGTCAAAGAGCTTCAACGGGGATTCGGCTATTTACTGCGGCCGCGTGTCAGTTCGATTTCGACTCACCAGCGCACCGGTGAATCTACTTTTGTCTAGCAAACCATCCACGCGACATCTCCTGCCACCAGTCTCATGCAAGTGCCGGCTGTTTGCCCGGCGAGCAATCGAGGCAAAATGTTCGCTCGCTCGCTGGAGTGTCACGCCTGCCCTTGCACGCTGAGTTGTCAGAGCCCTGGGTTGGCCTCAAATCCGTTGTCCCGCGTTGGGCGGACCCTCCGCCCGCGAGATATGTGGACATTAGTATACTGTATTCCCGCCGAAAAGTCAACGGCGCAAAAACGGCCCGGCATCATGCGTTGCCATCTGCGTTCATCCGTGTCCTCTTGACGTTCTACCGGCAAAGATGGAGTCTAGTTCGTTGGTGCTGCAGCGATTGGTTTAAGTAGGCAGCCAAGTTAACGCAGATGAACACAAATGAACGCAGATGGGACGCAGATAGGACGCAGATGGTTCAGAAGCACCGGGCGGCAGAATGTGATTGAGGAAGGTGCATCGGAGCGCATGGACTGCTGCTCAATGATCCGCTTGGCTGCGGTGCGTTGTCTGGTGATTGGCAAAGAATCGTCGCCCCGGCGCGGCTGAGCGATTTGCAGCCAGCCGAGCGATTTCCGGCGGCTGGCGGAGCACTGCGTCTGCCCACAGTACGCAGCGAGGTAGGCGACGTCAGCGGCCCACGGCGAGTCGCCAATTTTCACGGAAGATGCCGCGAATCGCAATCGTTTCGCCCCTCGTTCGCTCGCTACACGGCAAGTCTTTTCGCCACAGCGACCAAAGCGCGGAATGCGTCTCAATAATTTGTTTTGCTTTGGCACACAGAATGCTAACCGCGAATAGGGAACACACCAGCCACGCGTACGCGTAGGACATGAGGATAGCAACATGGCGGATACCCCACGAGCCCGGCGACCAGCGCGCGGGCAGTCGCAACATGACAGCGCCAAGATCGCCGATTTGGCCAGCGAGACAGAGGACGGCGCCGATCAAATTCTGACGACCAATCATGGCGTACGGATCAATGACGACCAAAACTCGTTGAAAGCGGGCGATCGCGGCCCCTCACTGCTGGAAGATTTCATTCTGCGTGAAAAGATCACGCACTTTGACCACGAGCGGATTCCGGAGCGGGTTGTTCATGCTCGCGGTTCCGGCGCGCACGGCGTGTTCGAACTGGAGGAGTCGCTGTCCCATTTTTCGCGCGCCGCATTTTTGCAAGAGCCGGGCACCAAAACGCCGGTCTTCGTGCGGTTTTCGACCGTGGCGGGTTCGCGCGGTTCTTCGGACCTGGCACGTGACGTACGCGGATTCGCGGTCAAATTTTATACGAGCGAGGGAAACTTCGATTTGGTGGGCAATAACATGCCCGTGTTTTTTATTCAGGACGCTTTGAAGTTTCCGGATTTGATTCATGCGGTGAAGCCCGAACCGCACAATGAGATTCCGCAGGCGGCTTCAGCGCACGACACGTTTTGGGACTTCATTTCGTTGATGCCCGAATCGATGCACATGGTCATGTGGGTCATGTCGGATCGGGCCATTCCGCGCAGCCTGCGGATGATGGAAGGATTTGGCGTGCATACGTTTCGGCTGGTGAATGCCGACGGCAAATCGAGCTTTGTCAAGTTTCATTGGAAGCCTCGGCTCGGCATGCATTCGGTGCTGTGGGACGAAGCCCAACGCATTTCCGGCTGCGATCCGGACTTCCATCGCCGCGACTTGTGGGACGCCATTGAGAGCGGCGCGTTCCCCGAGTGGGACTTGGGCGTGCAGATTGTTCCCGAAAAGGACGAGCACAAATTCGATTTCGATTTGCTCGACCCGACGAAGCTGATTCCCGAAGAACTCGTGCCCGTGCAACGCATTGGCAAGATGACGCTGAATCGCAACCCCGACAATTTCTTTGCCGAAACCGAGCAGGTGGCGTTTCATGTGGGGCATGTGGTGCCGGGCATCGATTTTACGAATGACCCGTTGATGCAAGGCCGCCTGTTTTCGTATACCGATACGCAATTGATCCGGCTTGGCGGACCGAATTTTCACGAGATTCCAATCAACCGGCCGATCGCGCCGTTGCATAATAATCAGCGCGACGGCCACATGCGGCAGATGATCAATCGCGGGCATGTTTCGTACTCGCCCAACTCGATCGGCAAGAACTATCCCGCTCAGGCGCCGGCCGCGGAGGGTGGTTTTGTGAGTTACCACGAGCGAATCGATGCCGCGAAAGTTCGCGGCCGGAGCAAAAGTTTCTTCGATCATTTCAGCCAGGCCGCCATGTTCTTCGCCAGTCAGTCGGCGACCGAGCAGACGCATATTGTCAATGCCTTGCGATTCGAACTTGGCAAAGTCACCGTGCCGGCGATTCGCGAGCGAATGGTGTATTTGCTGTCGCAAGTTTCCGGTGATCTGGCCGAGCAGGTTGCGGCCGGTTTAGGCATTGACGTGCCGCGCAAGATCGAGGGCGCGCTGAATATGAGCGTGCCGGCCGATGGCAATCCGCGCGATTTTCAGTCGGCAAAGTTCAGCGGTCAGCCGGTGATTTCGCCGGCGTTGAGTATGGAGGGTACCGTCAAAAACACGGCCAAATCGCGACAGATTGCCGCGCTGCTGGCCAAGGGATTTGACGATGCCGCAATGCAAGGGATGCAAAAGGCGGCAACCGCCGCGGGGGCAATGTTGAAGATCATCGCTCCGCACGGCGGCACGGTGGTTAGTTCCAGCGGCAAGAGTTTGGCAGTAGACTATGCGCTGCCAACCGTGGCTTCGGTGTTGTTCGACGCCGTCTTCATTCCGGGCGGTGAAGCCAGCAACACGATCTTGAGCGCCACGCCGCGGGCCGTCGAGTTCGTCGAAGAAGCGTTCAAACATTGCAAGGCAATTGCCGGTACCGGCGCGGCGAGTGATTTCTTGCTACAGACGCGGGTCTCGCAGGCGCTGAGCGGCTTTGACGCCAAGGCGCGCGGAGTGTTTTCCGCGCTGGGCGTGGTGCTGGCCAGTGATGGTGAGGTCAAAAAAGTGGGCGACGCGTTTATTAAGCTGATTGCCCAACATCGCGTTTGGGAACGCGAGCCGATGTTTTCGTGATGGATTGTTTGTTTAACCATTTTTAGGCGGAGTCACACATGCAGACGACAACGGTCGAGCGTTCGGTTCATGGCCATCATAAGGTTGCAGCGGCATTGTTTGTGAGCTCGCTGATTCTCGGCGCGGCGATGATCATGTCGGCGGAAATCGCCAAGCCGGAGCGTTACGAATTCCACGCAGGGGCCGATGCAACATCGTACATCTTGTACGATCGTGATACGGGCCGGGCTACGCGGGCAGATTTCAATGCCAAAGATCCCAAAGCCGCGTTGGGAAATTAGAGTTCTGTCGAAGGTCGATCTCATTACTATTTGCGCAATTTTTCTGGAGGATGTGTCATGGAACTGTTAATGACCGCTATGCCGCTGGCCGCCGCGGGTTACTCACTGGTGTACCTGCTGGGCGGCGGTGGTTTTATTGGCGCCATTGTGATCTTCATCGTCGCCAAAATGCTGGGACAATAAGCGGTCGCCGCTTTTTGTCAGGCCGACGTTGGCGCATAGCGCCAACAGTCGGCCGAGATCGTGGTGAGCCGATACGCCGCATGAGCAACTGGAAACAATCGCTGGTCAACGTATTCTTCGGCTGGCGGTCTGCGCGTCGCGTCAAGCAGGTTGCGAAAACCATAGCCGGCGAGGTGCAGCCCGATCTCTGGGAAAGTGTGCGGCGAAAGATCAGCGGCGGCGTGAAGCACCAAACGGAGTTGCACGACTATGCGCATGTTCGCGCCACGCAACTCACGCATCAACGCGTTGATGCAATGATTCGGTCCGACCCGACAATGTCCGGGGCATTCGCAAATCAGGTGATTTTGAAGGCCAGTGAGCTTGCGGTGCGAGACGTGCTGGCCGCTGCGGCAAACGCAAAATCCGGCGGCGCTTGATTCCGATCGTCGCTTACGCAGCATTCAGGCGGCTGCGCGAGACCCTGGTGATGGGGATTCGCGCAGCCTTTTTTTGACGCCCGTCGACTCTGCGCCGCAAGCGTCGATCGATTTTTCCGTGGCTACTTGCCGGACGCGTCGTTAAACAGATTGTCGCACTGCGTTTTTGTGAAGCGAATGGCGACCAGTTTTTGCTGTGCGCGGCCGTTTTGCGGTTCGGAAAAGAAATAGTGGCCGAGGCTGCCGGGATGGTTGGGCAGTTCGGCAAACACCAGCGTCTGGCCAGCCGACAGCGTGACGTCAAGCGATAGTTTTTCGAACGCCAACTTGGGCTTGGACGAATCCATCCGGAACATGCCGTCGTCGCCGACGACCTGCGTGCGGATTTGGCCGTGTTGAATTTCTGGCTTGATCTCCAGACGCACGCGGCCATCGCCTTGGGCATACGCTTTGAGCACCAAACAGCCTTGGGCCTGCGAAAGCGTGCGGCCGTGAATGGCGCCATCTTCACGCGTGAGAATCGGCCACTGTTCGTACACGCCCGACGCGATGATCTCTTGGCGGCGACCGGTATGGATTTGCATGGTCTGTTTGCGGATGGGCTGATTCGATTCGAGCTGATCGGCCACCTCGGTGCCGCTGACCGGCTTGGGCGTCGCGTCCAGCAGTTTGGCAAGCGTGGCGGGCGTTTGCCCACCGACGATGCCCACGCGAAAGCCTTGCTGGGCCAGTTCGTGACGGAGCGCCGGCGAGATCAGCGTTTCGTCGATATCCGCCCAAACTTTGATCGCGGCTTCTTCGTCGGTGGTGGCCACGCGCGAGAAAATCACGTCTAGCGTCGCTGTATCGGTGGCAATCTCCACCGGGCTCAGCGGCGAACGCACGGCGCGCGTTGGCTCCAACCAACGCGTGCAGCCTGCGCACAGCAGCAGCGCAATCCCAGCGGACATCGCAAGGCGCGCCATGAAACAGCTCGGTTGGTCAAAGGGTGATGGGTTCCGGGGCGAGGCAATCCGCCGCGGCTTGCTTGGCCCAAAAATGGTCGCGTAAGGTACCTGCCGGCCAAGAATGGGTCAAGGCGATTTGCAACATAATCGGGCGCTGCCAGCGGCCACTTTGGCAACCGCCAGCGGACGACGCATTTGCGGCGCTGCTGGATTTACGCCGCCATTGGACTTATCATGCGACGGTGCCAGATGCTGGCAAACCGACTTCGCCCAATAGTGCCGGAATCCCGCCGATGAGTACTGATTCAAAGTCTACGCCTGCCTCCGGTTCCGCCACGGTTCGTTGGACGAAACTGCTGACCGGTTATCACTGGTTTGTGATTTCCGTGGCTTCGGCGGCTTGGTTTTTCGACTGCCTGGACCAGCGGCTATTTTCCTTGGCGCGGGTGCCGGCGCTACAAGAGTTGATGCGGCCGGGGCATACCGGCCCGTTGGTTGACGCCAGCAACAATGATCTGCAAGCGTACGGAAAGATCGTAACCGCGTGCTTTCTGATCGGCTGGGGAATTGGCGGCATGGTGTTTGGTTCGTTGGGCGATAAGTTCGGCCGCGCCAGAATGCTGACGATCACGATTTTGATTTATTCGGCCTTTACCGGCCTGAGCTTTTTGAGTCACACGGCGCTGGACTTTACCATTGCCCGCTTTTTGACCGGCGTGGGCGTAGGCGGCGTGTTTGGACTGGCCGTTTCGCTGATTGCCGAGACGGTGCCCAGCGGCGCGCGGTTGCAATGCCTGGGTCTGCTACAAATTCTTTCGACCATCGGCAACGTGACGGCCGGCTTTGTGAAGATGGGCATCGATCAGTTGGAATACAACAAAGTGATCGCGGCTGGCGACGGCTGGCGCTGGATGTTTTTGATTGGCGCGCTGCCGGCTTGCATGATTATCTTTACGGCCAGGTTTCTCAAAGAACCGGAACCCTGGTTGCGACTCAAGCAGCAAGGCTTGCTCCCTCGCGGCAGCATCTTTGCCCCTTATAGCCGCCTACTGGCCGACAAACGCTGGAAAAAGAACCTGATCGTCGGCACCATCATCGCCAGCACCGGCGTGGTCGGTTTGTGGGCAATTGGCGAGTACGCCGTGGATTTGCAAAAGGTGGTTTTCAAACAGCACTTTCAGCCGATCGTGAAAGCCCGCATGGCGAGCACCGCAGCCAAACTCGAAATCGCCGGCACCGCGATAGCTTCGGAGCAGAAAGCCGACACGCCGAAAACAGCAGAGCAGCAGGCGGAAGAAACGAAAGCCTTCGACGGACAAGTCAAAGCTGAGGTCAATTGGGCGATTGCCGTCGCCTATTTGTACAACATGTTTGGCGCGGCAATCGGCATGTGGATTTTTGCGCGGCTTGCGCAAGTCAGTCGCAAGTTGGCGTTTGCGATTGGATTTTCGGCGGCGATGATCGTCACGTTTTTGGTGTACTGGAAACTGACCGGCCCGCCAGCGGCTTATTGGATGATGTTTTTGATGGGCATGGCGCAGTTGAGCGTCTTCGCCGGTTTTGCGATCTATCTGCCGGAGCTGTTTCCGAGCACGCTCCGCAGTACAGGCACGAGTTTTTGTTACAACTTTGGACGGTTTGCGGCGGCCGCCGGCAGTTTCTTTTCGGCCACGCTCACCAAAGAGGTCTTCGGCGGCTACACAGTAGATCCTTCGCTGCCGCTGCGTTACGCGGCCATGACCATGTGCGCCATCTTCTTGGCCGGCCTGCTGGTGCTGCCGTTTGCGCCAGAAACCAAAGGCCATCCGCTGCCGGAGTAAGCGCTGGCAATGAAAGCCGGCAGTTAATCGTGGTCTTTAGTAACGCAAGGGACCTCTGAACTTACTTGCGACTTACCTGGGAGACGAAAGAAATCTGTGAGATTCGGGATTTGAATATTGATTGTCAGCGGCTAACCGCATAAAACCTTGAGCAGTTCATTCGGGCGAATGACGGTTTTTCGAACACGAAGTACATTCAACAATTGGAGAGCATTCTATGATTTCCCTACTGCAGATTTTGGGATTAGTTGCCGGAATCATTAGCTTAGTTTGCTACATTTTAGTTGTAATCAAAATGTTTCAAAACGACAAAACTGGTTTAGGAACGACCGAAAAATAACTTCCTCTGAGTGAGACGCCCGCTGCTCGTGATAGCGCGCGTCGACCCGAACGAAAAACGGAAGTTATTTTTCGGTCGTTCCTTAGCTATCGCGTCCATCGTGCTCATCATCTGCGGGATTGGACCATTGATCGCGTTAGTCGTCGGTTGGCAGAACGCGGATGCATGGGGCATCAAAAATATCGTGATGGGCTGGACGCTCGCCATCGTCGTCGGCATCCTTTGCAATGTGATGGTGGCAGTTATGGGCGGCGGATTGCCAGGGCGGTAAGCACGATTAATTCCGACGGCGGACGCTTGGTCTACTTGATCAGCAAAAAAAATCGAAAACGCTGCGCTAACACGTGTTGTCAGCGCAGCGTTTTGTGAATCGCGGAACACACGAGTAACTTGCCAGCTTAAAACTGCGGGATTTGCACCCGCTCGCCGCCCTGCATCGCCGACTGATGGGCGCAAATGCCGGTCATGGTCCAATTGGCGCTGGTCACTGCATCCGGCAACGGGGCGCGGCCTTCGACAATCGAACGCAAAAACTCGTGCGCCAAGTGTGGATGCGATCCGCCGTGGCCACTGCCTTGCAAAAACGAAAGATGTTGCGTCTCGTCAGCGTCGTACACTCCACGGGACGTAAAACGGCGAATGCCAGCCGGCAAGCGATCGGCGAAGTCCGGCACTTCGACGCGCTCCGGCTGCTCGCCGCGATGCAAAATGCACGGCTCGTGCTCCACCTGCGGCCACTCGAACGAAACTTTGTCGCCGTAAACGTCAAAGCTCTCGCGATATTGCCGCGCCACTGCGAACAAGCTACGGGTGACTTCAGCACAGAGATCGGAATCCCGCATTTTGATGGTGGCCGTTTCGATGGCGAACGGCGAGCCGTATTTTGCCGTGAGTTGCTCGCTGATTTTGCCGGAACCATGACAAACCACCGATTCCGCCAGCTTGCCCGCCAGGCATAAGCAAGGGCTGACGCAATGCGTGGCGTAATGCATGGGGGGCAAGCCTTCCCAGTAGCCGGGCCAACCGCCCATCTCTTGCTGGTGCGAGCCGCGTAAAAATTGCAGGCGGCCCAGCGTGCCGTTGTCGTAAAGATTCTTGACGTACAGAAATTCGCGGCTGTAAACCACGGTTTCCATCATCATGTAATTCTTGTTGGCGGCGCGTTGTGCGGCGACCAGCGCGCGGCACTCGTCCACGGTGGTGGCCATGGGCACCGTGCAGGCCACATGCTTGCCGGCTTGCAGCGCGGCCAGGCTTTGGCTGGCGTGATCTGGAATGGGCGTGTTGATGTGTACGGCATCAATGTTGGGATCGGCGAGCACATCGGCATAGTTGGCGTAACGCACGGCAACGCCAAATGCGTCGCCCAACTGCTGGAGTTTTTCGGGGCTGCGCTGGCAAACCGCGTACATCTCCGCGTCGGGATGGTTTTGATAGATGGGAATGAACTCCGCGCCAAATCCCAATCCGACAATCGCAATTCGAACTTTTTTTCCGGCCATTGCCACGAACTCCGACGAGCATCTGTTGGGCGACCCTGCTAAACAGATGCTGATGCTAACGCGATGGCTCGCTAGCGTCAAGAAAAAGCGTGCGGCAGATAGGGCGAAATCGTTTCGCCGGCCGATGATTCGAAAAACAATCGAAGAGAGCGGCTTTCGCTGGGGAGCGAAGCGCGAGCGCAATAAAAATGCCGAGGGGATAACTCCCCTCGGCACTTAATGTCTTGCAAGGTTGCAAAGACGACCCAACGACTACTTCTTGGGTTCCATGGCCTTGTCGTCCTTCATGTCGCCCGTCTTCTTGACTTCTTCGGTCACCTTCTTCTCAACGGTGCCGTTCGGGGTGTCGAGCTTCTTGGTTTCGGTGGTCTTGGTGGTATCGGCGCAACCAGCGCTACCGAAAACCATGGCCAGAGCGACAGCAACCGAGCTGCAAATTCCCAAAGTGCGCTTCATCAGAGTTTCTCCCTCAATCAACTTGTGAACAATCAGCCGGGCAACATACCGGGCTGCTAGCAACCGCGTGCCACTATAATTCATGGTGTGGCGGCCGACAATTGGCTCGCCACCTATGAGAGACTGGCCGGTGGACAGTTATTCCCAACCGTTTGCAGAAATATGGGAATATCGCGCGGGAAAGATTTCCGCTGCGGGCCCGCCAGTGGTTTAGCTAGGCTGTCAAAAGACAATGCCCAAGACCGGACGCGATTGTCCGATCTTGGGCATTTATTTTCAGCGCGAACTCTACCCCCAGGCGGGCGTAAACCGGCTTGGGATTGAACGTTACGCGCTTTTGTTTTTGGCTTGAGCAACGGGCGGGATGGGCAGCAGCCGTTCGCGGCCTTCGACCACATCTTGCGAGATCACATAGCTACTGCCGTTGTGCTCAGGAAGCTCATACATAATATCGAGCATAACCTCTTCGATAATTGAACGCAGGCCACGAGCGCCGGTTTCTTTTACCTGCGCGCGTTTGGCAATGGCATTCAGCGCACCTTCCGTAAACTGCAAATCCGAGTTCTCCATGGAGAACAGCTTCTGATACTGCTTGATCAGCGCGTTCTTGGGCTCACGGAGAATTCGGACCAAAGCCGGCGTATCGAGCGGTTGCAGCGCCGAGATGACCGGCAAACGGCCAATCAACTCAGGGATCAGGCCGAATTCCAGCACGTCGTCGCTATCGATTTGCGGCAGCAGGTCGGCCAGCGTGCCTTCGCCCCGCATTTCGCCCTGCTGGTTGAAACCAATCGAGCGCTTGCCTAGGCGTTTGCCGATGATCTTGTCGATCCCGACAAACGTTCCGCCGCAGATGAACAGAATGTTGCTGGTGTCCATCTGAATGTATTGCTGTTCAGGATGCTTGCGTCCGCCTTGCGGCGGGACGTTGGCCATGGTGCCTTCCAGCATTTTGAGCAGGGCTTGCTGCACGCCTTCGCCCGAGACGTCGCGGGTGATCGAGACGTTTTGCGAGGTCTTGCCGATTTTGTCGATTTCGTCAATGTACAGCACGCCACGCTGGGCTTGTTCCAGATCGAAGTCGGCCGCGTGCAGCAATTTGAGCAGCAGGTTTTCGACATCTTCGCCCACGTAACCGGCTTCGGTCAGGGTGGTGGCGTCGCCAATGGCAAATGGCACGTTGAGGATTTTGGCCAGCGTTTTGGCCAGCAAGGTCTTGCCGCAGCCCGTGGGGCCAATCATCAGAATGTTGGATTTATCGATTTCGACGTCGGTGCCCTCGTTGCCGAGCGTCAGCCGTTTGTAGTGGCTGTGAACGGCGACGGACAGGACTTTTTTGGCGTGTTCCTGGCCGATGACGTAGTCGTCCAATTGGGCGACAATTTCACGCGGCGAAGGAATCCGGGAAAAGAGCTGCTTGCTAGCGCCGCGACGCTTGCGTTCTTGATCGAGGATCGACTGGCAGAGTTCGATACACTCGCCGCAGATGTAGACATCGCCCGGTCCTTCGACCAGCGGGCCCACGTCGCGATAACTTTTGCGGCAGAACGAACAGAATGCGTTCTTTTTGGTCGTGCCGCCACCGCGTCGACCCGTGTTGATTTCCCGTCCCGAAGGCATGCCTACTCCTTTATCGATACATCCGCCGGGGCTCTCCCGCATTCTTGCGGCAAAAAGCCCAGCGATAGTCCATTAGGTCGCTCGATCAATCAAACGGCGGGCGCCGCTTGACTGGCCACGGGGCATCCTTCTCCACACGTGGGGTCGAGCCATCACAGGGTGTTCGTTCTACGGTCGCACGGCCAACAGCGTTCGCTCAGAAATGTTTTTGGATCATGTTTTGTCAAAGGCACCCGAAATGCCTGCCCAGCCAGGAGACTGAGCAGACTTTGGCCAGACGGTGTTTGCGCACCAATCAGGCAAAGTTGGTTTAACCCTTTTCGTCGGTATCCTTTAACTCGTCTTGAAGCCGCGCTGCCAGCAGTGTTTTTATAGTTCGGTATTCTTGGTCGTCTAACTTACCCTGCGAATGCAGTTCGCGATAATTCGATAACAATTCGCTCGCTGGCGGATGGGCGGCATCCGTACGATCGCGCAACCTTCCCACCAAGTAGTAGGACACCAGCCCCAAACCGACCGCAACCGCAACCCAAATTACCGACCACGTGACATTGGATTGCTGCGCAGGCGTTAGCTGCGCCAGCAAACCGACTGCCGAAGGCCCATGATAGGTTAACCAGTTCATGCGATGCAGGGCGATCAGGCCGTAGCTCGGGTTTAAAACGGTTGTGATCGTTTCAAACTGAGTTATTATGCACCTTCCACAATCTTGAGTCCAGCTTGGATCACGCTGCGCCTGCGTTTTTTTCGCGGACACATCGTCGGGGCCGGCCGACCGCAGCCCAAGGCGCCGGCCGTGAAGCGGCCTCCGCACGTTTTCATTGACCTTGTACGGGTGAATGCCATGGCAAAAATCGACGATCTACAACGCGTGCTCGACACCAAACTGATGGCCGTAATTCGTGCCCCCAGCGGCGAGCGGGTGGTTGAAATTGCCGAGGCGTTGCTGGCCGGCGGAGTGGACATTGTGGAAGTGACGTTTACCGTGCCACGCGCCCATCACGTGCTGGAAAAAGTCGTCGATAAACTGTCCGGCAAGATGCTCATTGGGGCCGGAACGGTGCTCGATACGGAAACGGCGCGAACGGCCATTCTGGCGGGCGCCCAGTTCATCGTCTCGCCTACGCTCAATCTAGACGTGATCCGATTGTGCAACCGCTACGACACGCTGGTCTTGCCTGGCGCGCTCACGCCGACAGAGATTCTCACGGCTTGGGAAGCCGGCGCGGACATTGTGAAAGTGTTTCCAGCCGACTTTGTGGGGCCGGGCTACTTCAAAGCGTTGCATGGTCCGCTGCCGCAGTTGCGGTTGATGCCCACCAGCGGCGTCAATTTGCAAACGGCCAGCGAGTTTCTGAAGGCCGGCGCGTGCGCCCTGGGCGCTGGCAGTCCGCTGGTTGAACCGGCGGCCGTGGCTGCTGGCAACATGCAGCGGATTACGGATTTGGCACGGCAATTTGTCGAAGTGGTCAAGCCGTTTCGCCGATCCGAGCGGGCCTGATCGTCGGCGGCCAAAATTGCGATTTGCGGAGCGGTTAAACGTTGTTCGCGGTTGATCGAGTCTGCGAAGAGCGCTTCGGCTTTCATCGATTCCGACTTGCGGATCGTAAAAACGGCTTCGCGCGCCTGCCAAAACTGCCCGGCTTATCTCTAGCGAACCCTCGGCTCAAGCTTTACGACCGTTACTTCCGATACCCACGATGGGCAACGTCGGCGCCGGGCTATTGCACGCGCGATTGACGTTGAAGGGGGGACGCCGATCATGCGCTTTTGGGCATTAGCTACTGTCGTCTGCTGCGCGATGGTCTCGACCGTTTGGGCCGAGGCGACGCCGCGCGACCGCGCGCCAACTGTGGATTTGGTGGTGACGCGGCAGACGAAATTCACCATTCCGTTCGAAATCTTCGCGGCGCAAGATCCCGCCAACGATCCGATCGAGGTCATTCTTTACGTCTCGGCCGATCAAGGCGCGAACTGGCGACTGGAAGGTCGCTTGGCGCCGCCAGCGGCCGACACCGACAGTAAACGCAAAGGCGGATTCGCGTTTCGTGCGCCATACGACGGCGAATATTGGTTTGTAATTCGCACCGTCGATCGCCAAAATCGGCTGCATCCCGACAACAACACCAAGCCGCCGCCAGAGCTGCGGGTGATGGTCGATACGGTGCCGCCGCGGTTGGATGTCAACGCCACGCGCGGCGCCAATGGCGAAATTCACGTCAGGTTTCAGGCCGTGGATCCGAATTTGAAGTCGGAAAGCCTGCACGTCGAATACCAAGCCGGCAACGGTCCTTGGCGACGCGTGGCCATCGATCCGCCCGTCGGCGCGGCGGACCGCGGCGCGCGTGTCGGCGAAGCGATCTTCTGGCCAGATGATGTCGTGAATCCGATTACAGTGCGAGGAGAAATCTTCGACCGGGCCGGCAACCCGGCCGCGTCGCAAGTCACCGTGCAGCCCGACCACCCCGCGGCGCCACCCGGCGTGACTCGTGGCCATACCGATCTGACGGCCACCGTGGCGCCGCGGAATGTCATGCCGGTAGCGCAGGTGACGCCGCTCGAAAGCAAGCCCAGCGCGGCAACGGTGGCGGCTTCTGCGGCGCCGGCGGCAAGCGGCGGATCGATTTGGCAACCGCCAGTTGCCATTGCCAATCCAGCGCCCAACAGTAATCCGTTCACAAAGCCCAGCGCGGTCGTGGCGGCGACATCCGGCCCGCCAGCCACGGAGTTGTTGGCTCGCCGCGAAAGCTCCGAACCGCGCGGGCCGGAGTTATTTCCGGCAGTGCCCAGCGGAACCAGTCCGCCGATTCGCAGTCAATACACTCCGCCGCGCGATGTGAGCGCGCCAATCTTGCCGCCTGGCGAGCGACCCTGGATGGTAAACCGCGGCACGTTCGAGTTGGAGTACGATACCGAAGGCGTCGGTCCGTCGGGCGTGGGCAAAGTGCAAATGTGGGGCACGCGCGACGGCGGTCGCACGTGGGCCAGCTTCGGCGAAGACGCCGACAAACGCAGCCCCATTCAAGTCACGGTGCCAGGCGAGGGCATTTACGGTTTTCGGATCATCGTGCAAAACAATGCCGGCCAAGGCGGAACGCCACCGCAATCCGGCGACCTGCCCGAAATTTGGGTCGATGTCGATTTAACCAAGCCGCAAGCCGCGATCAAGAATATCGAGATGGGCAGCGGCGAGCATGTCGGACAACTCGTCATTCGCTGGGAAGCCAGCGACGCACATCTTTCTCCGCGGCCGATCACCCTGTCGTTTACGGATCGCCCCGGCGGAAGTTGGTCGACGATCTTGGCGGGCGCGGAGAACTCGGGCGTTTACTATTGGCGGCTGGATAGTCGCATGCCGGCCAGCGTGCTGCTCAAGCTCGACGTTTGCGACGAAGCCGGCAACGTCACGTCCGTGCAAACGCCCGCCGCAGTGCAATTGAGCCGCGACGCGCCCAAGGCGCGGCTGCGCGGCGTCAAGCCGACCAGTTAATTTCACAGAGCGGCAAACCGTTGCGGTTACTGAATCAGGCTGCCGGTGTGCAAAATTCGCTCGCCGCTGGGCGTTTCGATTCGCAGGCCGCCGTCGTCGCTAATGCCCAGACAGACGCCGGAAATTTGCTCGTCGCCAACTTGCACAGTGAGCGTAGCGCCCCGCTGCAGGCAGAATTCGTCGAAACGATTGCCGGCGGTGTGACTCAATTGATGCAACTGATGATTGATGGCGGCGACAACCGCGATCAGGATTTCGTTGCGATCGCTGGCCGCGCCGAGTAAGTCCGCCAGCGTGGTTAATTTGCTGTGCAGTTCGGGCGGCGCGTCGGCCAAACGATTATTGACGTTCAGCCCAACACCAATCAGCAATCGGCCCGTGGCCAGCCGTTCGATCAGCACGCCGGCCAGTTTGCGGTCTCCCACAAACACATCGTTGGGCCAATGCAAACCAACGCGACGCGTGGGCAGGTAGGTTTGCACCACGCGCACCAGCGCGGTGGTGACGGCCAGCGACAAGCGGCTGGAATCGCGCGGACCCGATTGAATGCTGCTCTCGTCCAGCAGTAGGCTGAACGCCAAACTGCCGACGGCGGTGTGCCAGAGATGTTCGCCACGTCCGCGGCCGCTCGACTGCCGCTCGGCGACGACCAGCGCCGGGAGTTTGGTGGCCGCGTCGGCCGCTAACTCGCGGGCGCGATCTTGCGTGGAGCCCAGTTCGGCGTGAATTTCGACGCTGCGCGCTTGCCCTGAGGCGAGAATCGATTCGGCGCTCAGTTCATCGGTGATCACGCGGGGTGGTACCTGCTCGACGGCTAGTCGTCCGAAGAAAGATCGCCTTCGGTGATCATTGTAAAATTCTTGGCGGCCAGCGTGTCGAGCCCCATCTCGATGTTGTCGACCATCAGCGCCACGGCTGGCCGACCGTTGGGGCGACCAAACAGCGGGTAGGCCTGAATGATGTTCACTTCGGCCTGCAGTAACGCGGTGCAAACGCGCAGCAGCGGTTGGTCACCGCCGGGCAGTTCGACGCCGATTAGATCGCTTTCGATCAGCGCCAGCCCTGCGCGTTCGAGAATTTCGCGGCCCTGCTCGGGATGACTAAGTAGGAATCGGACAAAGGCGCACTCGGCGGAGTCGGCAATCGATAGCGCAACGATCCGCACTTTGCTGTTCTCGAAGCGCCGAACAACTTCCAACAACTGCCCCACGCGATTTTCCAGGAAGACCGTGAACTGACGGATGGTGGGGTAGTTTCGCCCACGGATGGTCGACATTCCGATGCCGGAGCCTTCGCCAATACTCATCGTCTCGCTCGCTATCGTCTGCGTGTCATTCCAGCGCCTGCCGGATCAATGGGGCAGGCTTCACCGGCGCAAATATAAGCGGCTAGATTGGTTGCGTCAACCTGCCAGTGCGGTTCGGCGCCAGCTCGCCCGCCGCCGTGTGCGTGAAGGAAAATTACGCGCCGAATTTGCCCATCCGCCCCGCGTTGGCCAAGGCCAACGGCATGAGGTACTTCGACTCGAACTGTCCCAGGCCGCCGCGAACGCAATCCGACTCGCCAAACGTGCTGCAACTGTCCGATCGACAGACTTTGGCGCTGAGCAGCGTGGGCACGGGATGCCAACTGTGGCTCTTCATCAGGCTGGGCGTGCTGTGATCGCCGGTGACAATCAGCACGTCCGGCTGCAGGGCGGAAATCTTGGGCATCACCGCGTCGAGTTCTTCGATCCGGCCGACTTTTTCCATGAAGCTGCCGTCTTCGCCAGTGCTGTCGGTATATTTGAAATGCAAGAAGAAGAAGTCAAAGTCGCTCCAATGCTGTTTCAGCACAGCAACCTGTTCCTCGAGCGTTTGCGCTTTGCCGACGATCTGCATGCCAACCAGGCGGGCCAGCCCTTTGTACATCGGATAGACGGCAATGGCCGCCGCGCGCAAGCCGTAAACTTCATCAAAGCTGGGGAGCGCCGGCCGCGCGGAAAATCCCCGCAGCGTCAGGCCATTGGCTTTGGTTTCGCCGGCCAGCACCGCGCGGGCTTCGACCACAAACTGTTTGGCAATATCGGCGGTTCGCTCGCTGGCCGGGTTGGCGCCTTTGGCCAGCAGCGGCGGCACGCCGGTTTGCTGCGGATCGGTATCGTGAACGTCGCCGCCCAGACCGTCGCCACGGAAGACGACCACAAACCGATGCTCTTTGACGGGGCGGACGAAGATCTCGACGCCGGGAATTTTGATTTGGTTGAGATTGTCAGCCAGCGGCGCGCTTTCGGCCGACGAAATGCGCCCCGCGCGGCGATCCGTGATGCAGCCCGAATCATCGAGCGTGCAATAATTGCCGCGCACCGCGACATCTTTGGGGCCAAGTTCGAAGCCAATGCCAGTGGCTTCCAGCGCCCCGCGACCGATCAAATACTTAAGTGGATCGTAACCGAACAAACCCAAATGGCCCGGACCGCTGCCAGGGCTAATGCCGGGCTTGACCGGAATGCTGCCGCCGCAAACGCCGGTGCGAACCAGTTCGTCCAGGTTTGGCGTGCGAGCCGTCTCAAGTTCCGTCTTGCCGCCGGGTTCCAGTGGCAATCCGCCCAGACCGTCGGCCACGAGCATGACAATTTTGGTGACGTTTTTGACCTTGAGGCTGCTGGTCAACTGGTGCATGTCGTCGTATGCGGACATTGTCTTTGCTCCACGGTGGCATAATTTTGGATAGCCTTTTGTTACGTCAAATTCGGCTGGAACACAAGGGGATGGCCGTTCGTGCAGCGCTGAGCGCAAGCGCCCGGCCCGCAGCCTCAGCGATGCGTACCAACTGCCGACAAGCGGCCGATCGCCCAATGTGGCGCCGCACCGTGTCGGGCGGACAGGCGCGGTGATGGGGCGGCCGCGGCGACGAAAATCCTGGGAAATGCGCGGCTCAACCGGCTTTGGGCTCGCCCTTGCATGCGAAATATCTTTTGTTAAACTTAAACCCTCAACAACCTTGCGGCGGTTGCCCCAGGGGCATTGCCGGCGTCAGTGCTGGCATTGGTAGCGGCGGTATTTCCCGCTCCGCGTACGGATTACCGAGCCGGGTTAGTTGACGGGGACAGATAGCTCAGTTGGTAGAGCAATGGACTGAAAATCCATGTGTCGCGGGTTCGACTCCCGCTCTGTCCACTTTCATTAAGTCTCCATGAGAAAAGGACTTGCGGCACAATGCCCCAGTTCCTTTTTTATTCGCTTGATCGCCAACACTCAATAAACACTCAATTGGCATTCCGCTACGCGCTCGCCGCGGTATCGCTCTTGGTCTTCGGCACGAACAAGTTTTGAACAGTTGGGCTCAATTGCCGTGCCATATTGATGTACCGCTGTGTCGTCTGATAGTCGCGATGCTGCATCAGGGCCTGCAAGGCATCTGGCGTTAAGTTCATTGCGTTCATGGTAGCGAAAGCACGTCGCAAATCGTGAAAACCGTAGTGTTTGCCCGGTCCCGCTGGCTTGACGTTGGCCGCAGTCTGGAGTTTGTGGAACGTGACAAATAACGTCCGAATGTAATACTCCCACGGGAACACCAGCGGGCTAAAGCTGGGCAGACGTCGCAGGTGCTCGATGATGGACGGATGAAGTGGAATAAGCTGATCGCGCTTGCCCTTGTTGTCGGCCGCACGCGAAACGGCCGTTCCGGCGTCCAAATCGACGTCTTCCCACCGCAGGCTCAGCATCGAACCAATGCGCCATCCGGTCATGTACGCAAACATCAGTAAGCCGCGCCACCAATCGCCTGGTGGATACGGCAAACCACTGGGGTACTTCGCCTTGTCTGCTGCTTGGTAGATCGCCGTAAAGTGCTCTGGTAGCACGTAGGTCGGCAGCTTGCCGGGCTCCTTAAGGAACTCAAACTCTGGCAACTTTGCCAGGTACGATCGGCAGACGTTTCGGCTCAAAGTTGACAAAAAAGATACCCCAGGGTTGATTCGAAGCTAAAGGGCGGAGTTGCTTGATGTTGCGGACCTTGGCCGCCTCATCGGGCTTGAGGCCCAGTTCTTCCGGCGCGAAATCAAATGTCAAATCATCGAAGTTTTCGGTCTCGACCGGCCAATCCAACTCGTCGCGCAGATACTTCACCAATGACGGAAACGTCTTGATGTCTTGCAGTGGGTGGCGAGCAGGCATTGGGTTAGGCCTATTTCGTTCGAAAATATTAGTTCAATTCCATCCAAGCCTTGAGGATCGGCTTGACGCCGACAGGGGCCTGCATGCGTTTGAGCCAGGTATTTTTGATGTGCTTTTCGATCTTGGCGCGAATGGCGGCCAGCGTGGGCTGCGAAACCTCGCAGTGCCGCGGCGTCTCGGGCAGGCAGCGAATCGCTTCGACGATGGCTGTCGAATCTTCAATGAGTTTTTCGTCCGACAGGCGGTGCAAATACCAGCGAGTTTCGCCGGCCTCTTCGGTCCAGGGGAATTCTTTGTCGTTGCCACCGGCTGTATGATCGGGCCGCGGCAGCCGATAGCAGAAGAATACCGCTTGCGTGCCGGGCGTTGCGTGACGCTTGCCGCTGAACACGCGACCCGGCAACGCGGCCAACTTGTCGGTTAAAGACGGATCGGCATCCAACAGCCGCTGAAGTTCCAGCCGGATTTCTTCGTCGGTGGTGGTTTGGCCTTCATAGGATTCATTGAAGTCCTTGAGTGCTTCGTATTCGTCTTCGGGCGTAAGAAGTTGGCGGCCTTCAATGCCGAGCGTTTTGGAAATCTTGAGGGTTTTATGCGCCACGTTACGATAGAGCGTAAGCAGTTCGTTGAGTTCGTCCGGCGGCAGAAAGTTCCAGAACTGAATTTCGCCACGCAACGGCTGTTGATCTGGATGATCGGCCAGAAGTCTGGCCTCGACGTTCGGATTCATGCGTCGATCGACGCGGCCGATGCGCTGCATTAATCGCACCGGGTTCCAGTGCAGATCGTAATTAATCAGTCGCGTGCAATCTTGCAGGTTGAGACCTTCGGACAGGACGTCGGTCGAGATCAGAATGCGGATTTCTGCCCGGTTCTTCTCGACTAGTTCGCCGCTGCTGCTACCGTTGTAGTAAGGAGCGAAGCGACGGATGACATCGTGCCGGCTGAGCTTGCTGCCACTATCGATTTGCTCGACACCGTCGATCTCGGCGAGTTGCAGTTGCTTTTTCAGGTAACGTGCCGTTTCGGCGAACTCGGTAAAAATCAGCACCTTATGGCGCTTGGCCACCGGGTCAGTTTTGAGCAGTTTGACCAAAGCTTTGAGCTTGTCGTCGTGCTTGATCTGGAATTTCTTGAGTTCGTTGAGAAAGTCGGACAGTTGATCAAGGTCGTCGCGGGTGTCTTCCAAGATTTGGTGGATGTTGTATTTTTCACGGTCGAGCAGTTCGACCGATTCCAACATTTCTGGCGAAACCAGATCTTCGTCCGCGTCCTCGACTTCATCACTTCCGAACAACTCAAGCTGACGCTCGTGAACGTAGCCGATCAACTCTGCGTTCTTGATTTGCCAGCGTTCCAAGCGACGTTTTTCGTCCGCTGTCTCGCTGTGCTTAATGGACCAGGCCAGCAACTTGACCAACAGGCGATTGCACGATTGCTCGAACGCATGGGCCGAGCTTTCGAAACGCTTTAGAAACTGAGTCCGAATCAGACCGCAGACTTGCTTTTGACGATTCTCGATCCAAGGATCGAAAACCTTGTCGTCGTCTTCGTGCTGTGGCGACGGATACGCCAAAGGATAGTAAATGCCCAACACGAAAAGCGGCTTTTCGCGGCGGAAAGCGGCATCGACCATATCCAGAAGCTTGCCGTAAGTTTTCTTTACCGAATAGGCCGCGACTTGGGGCGGTTTCCGCTGGGGAAATGTGGCCAAATTGCCGCCTTGCTGGAGTTGGCTTTGACGGACATACGAGCGACTGCGCTGAACGACCAATTCACGAAATACCGTATCGGTGGTGATCAGCTTGTCCGCTTCGAACATGGTAAGTTGGGATTCGGCCGTGGTGCCGGACGACTCGTTGAGCAACTTCTTTTCCAAGCCTACAAAGTGACCGCGGAGCGAATGCACGCCATAACGGGCCAGGAAATTGTCGTTGCCGCGTGTGAACAGTTCGGCCATGTGGCGGAAGTCGTGCAGGCTGTTATTGATCGGAGTGGCCGTCAACAAGAACAGTTCTTTAGGACCGCGCGGCCCGTCGATCAGGTCGAATAGCTGGTAGTAACGAGATGGCTTGCCCGCGCTTTCTTCGGCGCGGCGGCCAAGATTGCGGAAGTGATGGGCCTCGTCGATGATGATGGCATCGGCCATTTCTTTGAGGCGTTCCATCCGCTCGGGGAAGTCGCCCTCGCGGCCAAGATCCGTATGGTTGTAAATCGCCAGACTGCTGAAATCGCCGCTGCCGATGTGTGGCAGATAGTCTTTGATGGCTCGTTCCCAGACATCGACGCGGCCGGTCTTAGGCACGAATAGGGCGACCCGTTTGCCTTCGTGCAGAATCAACCGCTCGATGACCATCAGGCCAATAAACGTTTTGCCGAGACCGACGCCGTCGCAGAGAAACGCCCCGTTATGACGGCGGGCGATGTGCATCAGCGATTGGTAGCCTTCTTTTTGATACTGGTCGAGAACCGAATACATTCGCGAACCGCGCGGCGTGCCGGTCAGCTTGGCCTTTGGCGACCGAATCTCGACCGTCGAACCGGCGTTTTTTTAGACCGGTTCGCCGTTTAGACCGCTTGTGTGCTAGGCGTCAGAGGGTCTGACCTGATCGCCTGAAAGTCTTCAGCGGTGGCTAGCCAAGCTTGAGCCGGCCACCGAGCTCTAGTTTCAACAACTCGCGTCCATTCTTTGCCTCGCGCTCGTGTGCGGGGCGGTTGTGTTTTTCAACATGACCGCTCCGGCTTGGGGCGGTCTCATTTCTCAAGGAGATCGTTCCCATGATTGCCCCAATTCGATTGGCTGAACAAACCTGTAACAGCGACAGCGCCCGCGATCGCTTCTTGACCATGCTGCCGCAAATTCGTGCGCAGGCTCTGGTCGCATTCAGAAAGCTGCGGGCCGAACTCCGCGCGGAACTGGTGCAAGAAGTGATCGCCAATGCGTATTGCGCCTTCGTCCGGCTGGTCCAACAAGGAAAGGAAGATGTCGCGTTCCAAACTCCTTTGGCCTGGTACGCAATTCGCCAGATTCGTGACGGGCGCCGTGTCGGTTCAAAACGCAACGTCCGCGATATTTCTGCTGAGCACGCCCAACGGGTCCACGGCATCCGTATCCAGCGGTTGGAACAGCGTGATCGTAAAACGAATCAGTGGCGGGAAGTTTTGGTTGAGGACCGTCACGCGTCACCAGCCGACACTGCCGCTGCCCGGATCGATGTGGCCGCCTGGTTCAAGACCATGCCCCGTCGCGCTCGCAAAATCGCCAAAGTGTTGGCCGCCGGTGAATCGACCATGAACGCGGCCAAGCAATTTGGCGTGACGGCCGGGCGGATCAGCCAATTGCGGCGCGAGTTGCAGGCGTCCTGGGAACAGTTCCAGGGACTGCCGGACGCGGCGTGATAGAAGTTGGATTCATCACCTGCCCGCTGGCGTCTCGCCCGCTGGCGTCTCGCCCGCTGGGCGGGACGTCGGTGGGCGTTTGGTTCATGGTGCGGCGACTCTCGCGAAAAGTGTCGTCCGCATCGTCCGTAATTGGATTGCCCTGTCGGACGGCACGGACGATCCGGACGACGGTTTCCGGAACAGTTTCGCAGCCATAGTTGTTCTTTGCGGCTGGCCGTTTTTTCCAAAGGCACAGAATACTTTTGCAAAAAGACCGTCCGCATCGTCCGGAGCGTCCGCGATGGTAACCATTTCTGGACGATACGGACGCTCTGGACGATGGTTTTGAATACTCTCTCGCAGACCATGCCGGTATTTGGCCATGCCGGACGTTATTGCCGCCAGCCATTGCCGACAGCTTCTCAGGCGTCAGGCCATTCAAGTCGGCTCGCCGTGCGGACAATATATACTGCACCCCCTCTCCGCCACCGGATTTGTGCAAAGTGAACCTAACTCTCTTTGTGGCAAAGCTTTAACTTAGCACGTTGGGTTTGCCTGGCTTTGCCAAGGTGACCAACCTTCGCCAACCTGGCCACACCTGACACTTGCAGGGGCGTCAAGTTAAATCAATTGGCCATATTGACTTAAGATAAATTGTCCACTTTCAGTTGAGGCAAGACACTTCAACTTGCAACAGTCGTGGAGCGCATTAAGGAACGACCGAAAAATAACTTCCTCTGAGTGAGACGCCCGCTGCTCGTGATATCGCGCGTCGACCCGAACGAAAAACGGAAGTTATTTTTCGGTCGTTCCTAAAGGCCAGCCAGTCCTGCTGTGACAATCACACGTTTCTCGCACTCACCGGCTCAGCTCCGAGTGAGACTTCGAATTCTGAGACACACCGCTTGTATCAGCGGCTGGACCCGATGAAGCCAACTCCTCCGAGTCCCTTGCAGCACGGGCAATATTTCTTAACATGCCGGCAAACACGCTTTGGTGAAGTGGATAAACTCCAAACCAGTAGACCAACCCCATGAGTCCCAATGGATCAAAAATCGCTGTCTGGCGAATGTTGCTGCCGTGTTCACATGCGGTGACATCAAATTCAAGCCAAGCTCGCCCGGGAAGTTTCATCTCAGCATGCAGTCGCAGTCGATGGGGCGGATCATAAAGTTCAACTCGCCAAAAGTCGAGCGGATCGCCCACTCTTAAACTCTCCGGATCACGTCGGCCACGTCGCACGCCAATTCCCCCGAAGAGTAGATCTAAGAAACCGCGTAAAGACCAGAGCCAGTTAGCGTAGTACCAGCCTGTTCGGCCGCCTATGAGGCGAATCGGCGCGAAGGCTTGTTCCACTGGTACAGTAACCGTGATCGTGCGTGAATCAACGAGCCTAGAACCGAACCGTAAGCCGCCCCATAACTTCGGTCTTCCGGCGGAAGACAGAGCGTCCGACCAACGCGTTTCAGCATACTCATGATCCTCGTTCACTAGCGCTCGGGCGATGGCGTCACACAGCGAGCGCGGCCGAACTGAGAAGGTCGTTTCGGCCAGATTGTTGGAAATGAGCGTCGGATTTCTCAGACTTTCGACGAGCTTCTTGCCGATCCGAGCGTAAAGTGGCGTGACCAAGCCCAGCCAGAGGCTGGACAGATAAGGTGTGAGCAATGGGACGGGAATCATCCACCGCGTGAGGCCCCGCTGGCGAGCGTACTCCTGCATGATTTGGCCATAGGAGACCTTATCCGGTCCGCCAATCTCGTAGACTTGGGATTTACCTGCCGGCAAATCCATAGCGGCCATCAGATAAGCCAACAGATCTTCAATGGCGATGGGTTGAGCTGCTACCTGCACCCAACGGGGGCAGATCATGATGGGCAACCTCTCCACGAGCGAACGGATCATCTCAAAGGACAAGCTACCCGAACCGATCACGATCGAGGCGCGGAACTCGATCACCTGATGGTGATGCGCTCTTAGAACGTCCCCAGTTTCATGCCGGCTCCGAAGATGCTTGGAAAGCTTCAGGTCGGGGTTCCCAAGACCACCCAAAAAAATGACGCGACGCACTCCCGCAACAGCCGCAGCCTGCCCGAAGTTGGTTGCCGCAACTCGATCCTCCTGCTCGAAATCTCGATCAGCTCCCATCGAATGGACGAGATAATAAGCAGTCTCGACACCAACGAGTGCTGCAGCGAGCGACTCGCGGTTCATCACGTCTCCCGATACGATCTCAGTGTTCGGCCCAGCACGATCATCGAGAACCTCTGGCCGACGGCACAGGCAACGAACATTTAAGCCTCGATCTTGCAGAATTGTAAGCAGCCGGCCGCCGACATACCCCGTGGCACCGGTCAATAATATCAATCCGGACATGCGTGGTTCCCTCCGAATGACTCGTGGTCATCACTTCGAAAACTTCAATGCGTATCAGTGCATTCTAGCCACGAGCAAACTCACTAAGTAAAACCAGTGACGGCGTTCATGTAATAAACAGCCTGTCCAAGCAACCCAAACTCAAAAATACTCGAATTCTGCCGGACCGTTTTGTGTGAACAAAAATACGAATGTCCTCCCGCTCAGCAATCGCCAGGAGAGTTGCCAGGGATCATGTATCTGCCGCTCTAAAACCTAAGAACCGTAATCGGAATTTCTGCAATGAACGCGTTAGCATTGTAAATCTCCACGAGGCTCACCGGCCAATCGGCCGCTACGATCGAGTCGGCTGGCCACCTAAATTTAGCTTTTTCTATTGGCCATTATCGGTCGCGGAATTTTTAACCGCATCTCTGAAATCCACGCGGGCATGATCAGCATCAGGGCCAGTGACACTCGCATTCCCGATGTGCATGTTTACAAACTTGTAGGCGATCTCGGCATTGCGACCAGTCGATCTTTCGAAATAACCGATCGCGAGGCCGGAGCAATTTGAGATGTGTTCCGAAGTTATCAAAATCTCCTGAGTAAGATTTTATCAAGAAACGACAATCGCATTTACAGCAAGGTCCACTACATCGGATCTTCCGGCCGGTCACTCGCGATCAGCGCGAGAAAGGCAGCGCTAATGGAGATAGCAAATACGGCGCAGCCAACTACAAAGATTAGGAATATCCGTTCATCCATTGGATTTTCTTCCTATAACGAGGGTTCCAAAACTCAAGATCGATGGTACCCACAGCCCCACGAACATTCCTTCATTCTTGCTACCAGAGAACCACAGGCAGACAGAGAACAAGAAAGAGGCGCCGGCGGCAACGATGAACCCGATCTTGGCAATGGCAATTTTGTTCATACTTCCATTTCCTTTCATACGCCGATTAAGATGCTTGACCTGAGCAAAATTGCAATGGTCGCTAGGAGTTCCCGGCCAACAAATAGCTGCGGATAAATATGCACATCCAAATGTAGGCAGGTGTCCACGATCGGCAACGTCCCGTGGACACCTGCAGAAGACACGGATTTGGGAAATTACGCGGGAAGCACAACTGAATCGATGACATGAATAACGCCATTGCTGCAACCGATATCGGTCTTAATGACATTGGCGCCATCGATCTTGACCCCATCTTTGGTGTCGATCGTCAGTTGCTGGCCTTGAGCGGTCTTCGCGGACTTGAGTTTGAGCACGTCGGCCGCCAAAACCTTGCCTGCCACCACGTGGTAAGTCAGTACACCTTGGAGCTTTGACTTATTCTCGGGTTTGAGCAGATCGTCAACGACTTCTTTCGGAAGCTTTGCAAAAGCCTCGTCCGTTGGTGCGAAGACGGTAAATGGGCCGGCACTTTTGAGCGTTTCCACCAGGTCGGCAGCCTTAACGGCGGCCACAAGGGTTTTGAACGAGCCTGCGGCAACGGCGGTGTCTACAATGTCATTCATCTGAAGAGTTCCTTTGAAAAGGTGGGGTTTCGCAAAACGATGTCCGTCGGAAAAACGTCCAAATCGTTCACAGTACAAACAGCGACTTTGGCTTCTACTTAACACGACTTCTTTGAGATTTTGAAATATTTACGTTCGAAGCCGACCTCGCGGCAATTGTCGACGTCTGAGAAGAGCGGCTTCGATTTAGCAAGGCGGACGCGTTGTTGGCCGAATTGCGGCTTGCCGAGCACGTAGATTCCGGCTATCCAATCTGCCAACCATCGCGTGCGGCCGGTGTCGATTGACGTGCCACGAGTTTACTGAAGAAAATCGTGAGCGAATGAGCGGTGCGGAGTTCGCACGGGCTAACCAGGTCACTTGGACGGTTGGCGTGTAGGCCGGAGGTTTGATAATCCGCCATCGAAAGCAATGACTTGGCCAATAATCCAATTCTTTCGTGGATCAAGAAATTTAGCCGCGAGCGTAGCGACTTGTTCGGGATCACCCAAACCGAATCTTGCCCTGACGGTCCCAACGCCGCAATAAAAGCGATCTCGCGTAGGCACAACGGGCACCCGCGATCAGAAAAAGACCTCAAGCTCATGCACCAAGTCAATTGTTACGCTAATGCCCTGTTCATTTACGGAGGTTTTCCGAAATGCGACTGACCTGATAACCCGAGGCCGATTACCCAGGGCAGCAGTTAACGCGATGAAAAAACGTTCGTTTTTCGTTTGAGTTGAGTTTGCGACGCAATTAGGCTTTGGAACCAAGTGATGCGCCATGTGAGTTGCTTTGCATATCAGGTAACGGCATCGATGAAGCAAACGTTACGAGATGCCTAAGCGTGTCGCAGTAAGTAGTATAGGCCATTTCTCGCCTGGTCTCTGCGGTGAGGGCTCGTCCACCAACGACGACCGTCGCGCCAGTTTCCACCGCCGCGCGGTATAGTAACGCGTATTCTTCTAAGAATTCTGGAACCGATTCAATGCACGAAACACTGACCCAGAGCAATTTCGGGCGAATGTCGCGAACCGCCTCCGCCAGCGTGCTGGTTGGCAATTGCGAACCGAGCGAGGTGGCTTGCCAGCCCAGCTCGCATAATACCAATTCGATCATTGAAGTTGGTAATCGGTACGGATCGAATTCCAGAGTGCCGCCGATTGCTCGAGGGGCATCTGCCGGCGGAGCTTTCATCGCCATGCGCAGCTCTTGCAGCGCTTTCAAGCCCGTTTCCAAAGCGCGTCGTTCTTGGTAGATGGGCACTTTCCCGCACTCCCAGCGATCGCCAATTTCGTGCATCGCTGGGGCAATTATACGGTCGCAAATTTCGTAGGCCAATTGCCCACCAAGGTACAGGTCGAACACGATCCGCCGACACTGGTCTTCGTCACCAGCGAGGAGTGCGAGCACGAGTTGTTTACGCGCCCTGGCAACGACGGTCGCTCCTTGCCCCGTGTTCGATGGGAGCCCCAACAGTTCGGGGCGCACAAGCTGTTGTCCGGACGTTCGGAGAAATTGGAGCACGTCGTTAACGGCCAATCTTCGATGGCCCCCAGCCGTGCGAATCGTGCTCAATAATCCTCGATCACACCAGCGTTTTACCGACGACTCGCTAATGTTAATTGCCTGCGCAACTTGTTTGGGAGTGACGAGGTTTTTCACGAATGCTGCAAGCTCTTTGGCCAAATAGTCGCCGAGTGAACGATATGATTGAATTTTACCCCGTGCGAAGGGCCAAGTCCACGCGGGATTCTTGGATTTCTTTCGCGTAATTAACTACATACGCTGTGGGTGTTTGCAGCTTCCGAGCCGCTACCTTGTGAATGATTTGAACGAATTTAACGTTGACCGTGGGTTCCTTCATGAATAAACTGCTTGAGCGATTTGAACGAATTTATGTCGTGCCGCGATATTGAAGGGTTAATCAAATAGTCCTTGGCGATCTTTCGGCCGCAGTCCCGGGTTGCGTCCGTCGTCATGACAAAGTGCATCAGATCGTTCTGTTGATCCAATTTATTCTGTCCCCGTCTCATGTGTTGAAAAAGGAGCGTGTTATGTCGATTGCAGTTAAATGGTCCGCCGCCTTCGTTATTGTCGCCATGTTTTTGGCTTCATCGTCGTTTGCCGCTGACGTCGCCACATCAAAGGAGTCCAAAGCAGATATTGTCGACACTGCGGTGAAAGCGGGTTCGTTTAAGACACTTGCCGCCGCACTCAAAGCTGCCGGACTGGTAGATACATTGAAGGGCAAGGGGCCCTTCACAGTCTTTGCTCCCACGGATGAAGCCTTTGCTAAATTGCCAGCCGGCACGGTTGAGTCCCTGCTCAAGCCGGAGAACAAGGCGAAGCTGTCGGCCATACTCACATATCACGTCGTGCCGGGCAGCGTGATGGCGGCCGACGTCGTGAAACTCAAATCGGCCAAGACCGTGCAAGGTCAGAGCGTAGTGATCGATGCCACAGATGGCGTGAAAGTGAACAACGCCAAGGTCGTGAAGGCCGACATCCAGTGCGGCAACGGCGTCATTCACGTGATCGACACCGTTCTGGTGCCCAAGGAGTAGTACGTCAGATGCTGGTCATGGCTGGCTTATCGGAGCCAGCCATGACCTTTTCCTACTTTATAGCTTGGGGGGTTCCGGCGTGATTGTGCTGGGTAAGATTCATGAGGAAATCCGGCTCCAAAGCGCATTGAAGTTCATTACCACAAAATCATCTTGTCACGAGTCCAGGTGAACTGGAACGAGGCCCAGGAGTTCTAAGCCATGTTGGTTCTTTCTCGGAAAATCGGACAGCGAATTAGAATTGCAGGCGACATCGAAGTGGTCGTAACTGAAATCCAAGGCGACCGAATCAAGATCGGCATCGAAGCGCCGAAACATGTTCCAGTTTTGCGGGCAGAACTAGCAAGTTACCCGCGAGCGGAATACCACCGATCAGTTTAATTGCGAAATCTTGGATTGCTTCTGTAACGCCTGCCGTCCAAAATCAAGTCTTTTGAAGAGGAATGCAACGCATGACCGAGCGAATTTGGAATTTCTCGGCAGGCCCTGCCGCGTTGCCAGAGTCGGTTTTGGAAGAAGCACGTGAGAACCTGCTTTCGCTGGGAAACACGGGTATCGGAATCCTGGAACATTCGCACCGCGGCAAGGCATTTCTCGCGATCTGTGAAGAAACCGAAGCCCTCTGTCGCGAACTTGGAAAAATTCCTGCAGACTACAAGGTCCTATTCCTGCAAGGCGGCGCCTCGACGCAGTTCTTTATGATCCCCATGAATCTTCTGCCTCGTGATCGGACTGCCGATTACCTGGTGACGGGAGCATGGTCGGAAAAGGCGTTGGAGGAAGCCGTCCAGTTTGGCGGGACGCATCTCGCCTGTTCCAGTCAGGACAAGAACTACTGCTACATTCCGAAGTACTGCGTTTTCAGCCCGAATCCGATCTATGCCCACTACACGTCGAACAACACCATCTTCGGCACCCAGTGGGGCGACCGGCCTTCAGTGCCCGAAAACATTGACCTGATTTGCGACGCCAGCAGTGATCTTTTTTCTCGTCCGATCGATGTTGCCAAGCACGCGCTGATCTACGCCGGGGCACAGAAAAACTTAGGACCATCGGGGGTCACGGTGGTGATCGTACGCGAAGACTTGGTCGACCGAGGTTCGAAAGAATTGCCGACTATGCTTCAGTATCGGACACATGCCAAGAACGATTCGATGTACAACACGCCGCCGACGTTTGCGATCTACCTCGTCGGACTAGTGCTGAAATGGATCAAGAAGGCCGGTGGCTTGGACGCGATGAGCGAAACCAACAGCAGAAAAGCAGGCAAACTCTATGCGTTCCTGGAAAAGAGTAAGCTATTCATGCCCACGGCGGCGAAAGACACTCGGTCGCAAATGAACGTCACGTTCGTGACTGGCAATTCGGATCTCGATGCAAAGTTTTGCTCGGCGGCAACGAAGGCAGGTTTTGACGGCCTGAAGGGACATCGTAGTGTCGGAGGAATGCGGGCCAGCATCTATAACGCGTTTCCTGAGTCCGGAGTCGATGCGCTGGTTGAGTTTCTGACGAAGTTTGAAGCCAAAAACGGCAGGTGAGGCCGAGGCTTCGTTAGGCTCTGCAAGGGATTGAGGGCCGGTGAGCGACAGTCGGTTTATGGTTGTGCATACTCGGCGGTCTTGCTTTGATTGTTGCCGTCGCTTTGCTGGTGACGGGGGCGGCAGCAGGCGATTTGGTTTTGCTCGTTGTGATCGCGGTCATCTACATGCCGACGATTGTCAGTGGATTCGGCCACTGGAGAGGTCGAAATGAGACCAATGACGCCTGACAAAATCGGTTTAGCGAACGGGGTTGAACCGTTAACGTTTGTTGCGTTTAAGTGAACAACGATGCGATTAACAAAAAACTATAAGCAGCAGAATAATGCGAAGACTTCTCAACACAATCACGAACATCGGCCTTTTTACCAGCTTCGCGCTGTTGACGCTGACAATGCAACTTTCCGGCAGTGAGACAGCCAAGGGCGAGGAATTTCAGCCAATCAAAGAGGCCGAAATGCCCAAGGGATTTCCCGCCTACACGCCTGTCGGGGAGATCGAAGTCAAAAAATATCCGGCTTAGGAACGACCGAAAAATAACTTCCTCTGAGTGAGACGCCCGCTGCTCGTGATAGCGCGCGTCGACCCGAACGAAAAACGGAAGTTATTTTTCGGTCGTTCCTTAGGAACGACCGAATAATAACTTCCCTTTTCCTGGCTGCCTGATACCTTAAGGTGAGGTATCCAGTTCAAGTCGGAGGGCCAAGTGATGGAAACGGTGTATTCGGCTGCGGTCGAGCGGCACATGTCGAATTTTTATCGTTCGCTTTCGGAGAAGGATCGCCGCCGTTACGCAGCGGTGGAATGCGAGAAACTTGGGCATGGCGGCGTGCAGTATCTGGCCGCGTTGTTCCAGTGCGATCCGCACACCATTCGCCAGGGCGCCGAAGACATCGAGCAGTTGCCCACGGATGCGGCAAAAAGCCGAGTCCGAAAAAAAGGGGGGCCGAAAGTCAGCTAGCTTA